>NZ_SGIS01000030.1 GCF_004208535.1 Sphingomonas populi | reverse complement strand
CATCGCCGTCCCTCGCTCTGGCTCAGGACGTCCATAAAGACGTCCTTATGGACGTCTCTTACGCGCTCACACCACCTTTCGGCAGGCGGCCTCAATCGGTCGGTTACTGCACGTCGATCGAAAGGCCGTCATCGCCGGGCGTCAGTACGATGGCGGACACCAGAGAGCGCAGGATTTCCGATGCTCTCATCCGCTCTGTCTCAGGGCCATGCTCGAGAAGCTCGTGCAGCGCGGTCACCTGTTGGCGGCAATAGCCCGCCATCTCCGGGTGGAGCAGAGCAGGCGGCTCCTTCGCCTCGGCCACGAAGTCCTTTAGCGTTTTCTGCCTTGCCTCCAGCCTTACCACCTTGCCGTTAAGGCGATCGGTCGATGGGCCCGGCCCCAGGCGGATCATCATCTCTATCGTAGCGTCGATATCGCGCTCGAGTTTGTCGATCTCCGCGCGCGCCGGTGTGATTGCGGCACCACCCTCCATGCTGACCCGGTTCAACTCGCGCGTGAAATCGTCACAGAATGCCGCAAAGAGCGCCGGGTCCATGAGATGGCTGTGAAGCGCAGTCCGTCACGTTCGCGCCTTTCGGGCTTTCTCAGACGCTCGCCAGATACGACGACCGCCGAGGATGTGCGGCGCTTCCAGCTTTACCAGCGCGAGCATCGCGCCGGGAGGCCCGCGATCAGCGGCGCGATCTCAGCGCCGCGCGTCCTGCTTTAGCGGCACGCTGGAGCGAACGCTCCCACGCCCATGCCAAACCGGCAGCGCGCGAACCAGTGTCCGCTATTCAGTGCGGGGCGGCAAACGCGGCCGGGTAGGAGCACGATGCCCGACCGACCCGGCCAGATCCACGGTGGACAAATCCTGAGTTTCGTGAAAGTTTCCTCAGAGGAAAGAATGGAGAGAGATGTCGGGAACGCGACAACAACGGGGTCGCTAATGGAACATCTTCGTGCGAAGCTCGACTGGTTCAAGACGATCATCCTGCCGCACCAGGCCGCGCTGAGTGCTCGCGTGCGCCGGCTATCCCCCGGCGATCATGAGCATCAGGATCTCATCGCGGAAATCCTGGCGCGCGCTTATGCCAATCCGAACTGGCGTGAGGTGACACACGGGCGGGCCTATCTTTTCACTATTGCGCGCAATCTTGTCATCGATCAGGCGCGCCGTGAGAAGGTGGTGTCTTTCGAGACGATCAGCGAAGTGGAACTGCTTCGCTCAAGCCTCGACAGCGAAGCTCAGCTCTGCGCGCGTGACGAACTGCGGCGCGTGCAACGCGTTCTCGATGATCTGCCGGATCAATGCCGCCGTGTCTTCATCGCGCGTCGCATTCACGAAAAATCCATGGCCGAGATAGCGGGTCAGATGGGTCTGTCCGTTTCTACGGTCGAAAAGCATTTGGGCAGGGCGATCCGGTTGTTTATGGCGGCGCTGGCACAGCAAGGGAATGGCCCGATTGAGCAGGAGCGCAGGGCAGACCCGGGACGCCATCGAGGCGCAGGCAGCAGCCTATCTCGCGGCATCCTTAAATGACCCCGATCCTGCGACGCGCCTGACGATCACCGACTGGATCGAGCGCGATCCGCGACATGCCGTCGCCTATGCGCAGGCGGAAGTGGCGTGGGACGCCGGGCAACGGCTGAAGGGACAGGATTTCTCGGCGCCTCATCCCGTAAGCGCAGCATCGGCGGCGCACGGTTTCACCCGCCGCAAGGTGATTGCTGGTGCCTCGGTCGCCGCGGCTGCGGCCGCCATCGTTCCGCTCGGCGTTTGGCTCAGCCGGGCGACGCGTTACAGCACCGCGATCGGCGAGGCGCGGGACGTGGCGCTGGCAGACGGATCGCGCGTGCATCTCAACACGGACACGCAGGTCCAGGTCGCGCTGTCGGCCGATCGGCGGCAGCTTTCGCTGGTGCGCGGAGAGGCATATTTCGATGTTGCGCATGATCCCGCGCGACCATTCGATGTCGCGGTGCCGGGCGGCGTCGTGCGGGCGATCGGAACCGCGTTCAACATCCGGCTGCGCGGTGCGGTGGTTGAGCTCACGGTGACGCACGGCATCGTCGGCGTGCGGACGGCGGGGGGCGTGATGCGGCGGGTGCCGATGGGCGAATCCGCGGTGATCCAGCCGAGGACGGTCGCGGTCGGCCACATGGACGAAGGTGCGATCGCGAAGCGCGTGGCATGGCGCGAGCGCATGATCCTGTTGAACGGGGAGACGGTCGGTGAGGCTGTCGCCGAGTTCAATCGCTATCGCGCCGCGCCGATTCTGATCGGCGATCAACGCATCGCCGGGCTGCGTATCGGCGGCCGTTTCCGCACCGATGAGTCTTCGGACTTCTTGCGCGCGCTCGAGCAAACGCTGCCAGTTCATTCGGCCAACGAAGACAATGGCTCCGTCCTGCTGATGTACGCGGACCAGACGACGTAGGTCCGAGCGGCACGCATCCGCTCGAAGGCGAATCTGAACTTTTCGTTACATTTCTATGGCGGGTTTGCCCGGCCAGTTCCGTTTTACCTCGGGAGACGAAGATCGTCCGCTGTGGCTAAGGGGGAATTGCCAATGCGTTTGATGCTGCCCATGCTCTATGCCTCCGTCGCGTGCCTGGCGCTTGCGGCACCACCGGCGCTTGCCGTCGTCGAGCCTTCCAAGGCGCTTTCGGAAAAACATCATTTCGACATCCCGGCGCAGGGCCTGAATGCAGCATTACTGTCGCTGTCGCGGCAATCGTCGATGCGAATCCTGTTTCCTTACGAGGAGGCGAGCCGGTACGAAGTACGGTCGGTGCGCGGCTGGCTTTCCACCAGTGAGGCGCTTTCCCGGATGATCGAGGGGACGCCGTTACAACTCGCCTATGCGCGGGACCGTACCTTTACGATTGCGGCGCGGAGCAAGGCCGGGCTGCGACCGGCTGGCTTCACCTCTGATGCGGTGGCGGCGCCAGCCCCCGCGCCGGCGGCCGAGCCCTCGCCGCAGCAGGAGGCGCCGACCGACGTCATCGTCACGGGCACCCGGCAGACCAACCGCACCGTCGCGCAGAGCCTCGCGCCGATCGATGTTGTGAGCAAAGCCGATCTCCAGACCTCGGGCAAGCAATCGGTGCGCGACCTGCTTGGTACGCTCGTTCCCTCGATCAGCGTGTCGAGCAGCGGGTCTGGCGCGAGCTTCGCAGTCAAGACCCTGTCGCTGCGCGGGCTTTCGGGCGATCAGGTACTGGTCCTCGTCAACGGCAAGCGCCGTCACAACACTGCGACGCTGTTCATCAACGGCACCACCCAGAACGGCCAATCACCGCCCGACCTCGATCTCATTCCCGCCAACGCGATCGACCATATCGAAGTGCTGCGCGACGGGGCGTCGGCGCAATATGGCTCGGACGCGATCGCGGGCGTCGTCAACATCATCTTGAAGAAGGACGCGTCGGGTTCTGCGACGGTGATCGGCGGCGCGAACGGCGACGGCGGCGGCGAGACCGGGCGGTTCCAGATCGACAAGGGGATCACGACACCGGGCGGCCATATCCACCTCTCGGTCGATGGCTATATGCAGGGCCGCACCATTCGCGGTGGGCCGAACCTCTCGCAGCTTTACTTCGCCGGCGATCCGCGCGAGGCGACCGCCGATCGCCGCGTCAACAAGCCCGGCCAGCCGCAGGTGGTCGGCGTCAACGGCTCGGTCGATGTCGCGCAGACGCTCGGCACGAGCGACATCGAGGCCTATGTGTTCGGCACCGGCTCCAAGCGCGAGGCCGATGCCTTTCTTACCTTCCGCAATCCCGCCGCGACCAACAACATTCCGCAAATCTATCCCAACGGCTACATTCCGCACCTGCACGTCCACGACGAGGATTATCAGGTCTCCGGTGGCGTGCGCGGCGAGGGGCCGCTTGGTGTGCATTTCGACCTGAGTACCAGCTACGGCTACAACAAGGTCCGCTACGTCGAGACCACCGCACTCAACGCGTCGCTCGGGCCGGCGAGTCCGAGCACCTTCTATATCGGCAAGGTGATCGGCACCGAATGGACGAGCAACCTCGACCTCACCAAGCATGTCGAGCTCGGTTTCGTCGAGCCGCTGCAAATCGCGGTCGGCGCCGAGTATCGGGAGGACACCTATGAGATCGGCGCGGGTGACGTGCCGTCTTATGTGGATGGCGGATATCGGACCCCGGCCGGCCAGCCCAATGCCGGGGTCATCCGCCAAGCGGGCTCGCAAGGCGTGACGGGCTTTCCGCCTTCTGCGGCTGGCACGTTCGGGCGCAATAACAAGAGCATCTACATCGACCTCAGCCAGAAAGTCGCGCGATGGCTGGAAGTGTCGGCATCGGGCCGGCACGAGGCGTATTCGGACTTCGGAACCACCAACAATTACAAGGTGTCGGCGCGGATCGAGCCGATTCGCGGCATCGCCGTGCGCGGCACGATCAGCACCGGGTTCCGCGCGCCGACGTTGCAGCAGGAACATTATGCCTCATCCTCGACGATCGGCGTGCTGCTGCCGGGGGCGACCACCACGGTGCTGGCGCCGGTGCGTGCGTTGCCGGTCGATGATCCGGTAGCCCGTGCGCTTGGCTCGCAGTCTCTTCGACCGGAGAAGTCGACCAACTATTCGGCCGGCCTCGTGCTGACGCCGATCAATAACCTCAACGTCACGATCGACGCCTATCAGATCGAGATCGATAACCGCATTCTGCTGTCGGGCACGCTGACCGGCGCGATCGCCGCGAACGGCACGCTCAACCCGGTCGCGACAATTCTCAGTGCGGCCGGTCTCAACCCCGTGCAGAGCGGTTTCTTCTTCTCGAACGCGGCGAGCACGCGCACCCGAGGGCTCGATGTGGTCGCGACCTACCGTGCCGGTCTCGGTGATTTCGGCAAGGCGGTGCTGACCGTGTCGGGGAACATCAACAAGACCAAGTTCACCCGGCTCGACGTACCGGCTGTACTGGCCGCGCAGGGACTGTCCCTTATCGATCGCGCGCGACAAGGCGATTTCACCAGGGGTACGCCGCGCAACAAGCAGATCGTCAACCTCTACTGGACGCTCGGCGCCGTCTCCGCAAACGTGCGCGCGACGCGCTACGGCGAGGTCACCCAGGTTGCCGCCGTCCGCGCGGCTGACGGCATCTACCATGACGATACGATCAAGCCGAAGGTGTTGTTCGATCTGGAACTCGGCTACCAATTGACCCAGGGAATCAAGCTCTCCGCCGGTGCGAACAACCTGTTCAACATCTACCCGAACAAGCTGTCGGCGGTGAACCAGGGCAATACCGGCTTCGCGCTGTACAATTCCTATTCGCCCTACGGGTTCAGCGGCGGCTTCTACTACGGAAAGATCAACCTCAGCTTCTGACGCGCGGAGTAAGAACATGACGGATCGGCATTCGCGCAATGGACTGACGCGCCGCGAAACACTGGCGGCTGGCAGCGCCGGCGCGCTGATCGCGAGTGCCGCCGCAAGCGGTGCAGGCGGCGCAGGCAGGGCTGCACCGCCGGCTGCGAAGACGGTGATCGTCGAGGACGTGACCAACGTCGCGCTCACCATGTCGCCGGACGGTGGGCATGTCGCTTTCGATCTGCTTGGCATCCTGTGGACCGTGCCGGCCGCGGGCGGCGTCCCGACCAAGCTGACCGGCGCCTATGACGATCTCGGTCAGCCTGACTGGTCACCCGATGGCAAGCGCATCGCATTCCAGTCCTATCGCACCGGCAATTTTCACATCTGGACCGTACCCGGCACCGGCGGCGCGCTCGTCCAGCATACCGATGGCAGTTGCGACGATCGCGAACCGCGCTGGTCCCCCGATGGGAAGACCATCGCCTTCTCAAGCGACCGTGCCGGTGGCCGCTACGCTATCTACCTGCTCGACGTGGCGAGCGGTACGGTAACGCCGTTCTCAACTGGAAAATCGCAGGATTCGGAACCCTGCTGGTCGCCCGATGGCAAGCGGCTCGCGTATGTCGCCGATGCCACCCGGCTGATGATGGCGGACATAGGCGGCGGCGCGGCGCAAATGGTCGCGTCGGTGCCGGTCTCGACCGATCGCTTCCACGCCTCCGAACTGCACGCGCCGAGCTTTGCGCCCGATGGCAGGCTCGCCTTCACCCGCATCGACGGCAAGGGCGCGACGCTCGTCGTCGAGGGCAAGGACGTAATCGTCGGCGAGGATCTCTACCCGTTTCGCCCCGCCTGGATTGGCGCGGACTTCCTCTACGGGTCGGGCGGCAAGATCCGGCGCTGGTCGGCTGGCGACAAGAGTGTGGTCGCGATCAAATGCGCGGTTCCGGTCTCGACGCCGCGCTACGTCAAGAAGACGCGGGATTTCTACAGCGTCAAGCCCAAGCCGGTCGTCGGTATCGTTGGGCCGCAACTGTCGCCGGATGGGCGGCAGATCGTGTTCGGCGCGCTTAACGACCTGTACCTGCTGACGATCGGGGGGGTGCCGAAGCCGCTCGTCGCCGATCGCTGGTACAAGGTCGATCCCGCTTGGTCGCCGGACGGTATGTGGCTGGCCTATGCCTGCGATCGCGGCGGCACGCTCGACATCTGGCTGCGCGACATGGCGCGCGGCGTGGAGCGGCAACTCACCAACCTTCCCGATCAGGGCGCGGTTTCGCCGAGCTGGTCGCAGGACGGCAAGACGATCGCGTTCCTCGATCAGGACGGCGCGCTTCATACGGTCGATGTAGCGAGCGGTGCGGTGCGCAAGGTGTTCGGTGCTT
The DNA here is from genome assembly GCF_004208535.1 of Sphingomonas populi. GTDB lineage: Bacteria > Pseudomonadota > Alphaproteobacteria > Sphingomonadales > Sphingomonadaceae > Sphingomonas > Sphingomonas populi. The sequence goes on along the minus strand of NZ_SGIS01000030.1, from coordinate 55,201 downwards.
TGTGGGAACCGGGCCGGCCGAGTTTCGGGCCGGATGGCAAGACGATCGCCTATGCCGCCTTCAAGCCGGTCAGCGCGCGATACCGCGAAGGCCATTCCGAGATTCTCACCGTCGATGTCGCGACCGGCAAGGGCACGTACACGGCGATCGCACCGGGCAAGTCGCTGGGCGTACGTGGCCTCGACGGCCCGGTGTGGTCGCCGGACGGCAAGACGCTGGCTTATGTCTTCGCCAGCACCTTATGGACGGTCGCGGTCAATCCGAACGGCAGCTTCGTGGGCGCACCGAAGCGCATTTCCAGCGACGTTACCGACGCGCCGAGCTGGAGCGGCGATTCACGGCATCTGCTGTATCTGAGCAACGGCAGATTGCAGATCGTGCCGGCGACTGGAGGCACGCCCGTCATCGTGCCGTGCCGGCTCGCTTGGGCCAACGCCAAGCCCAAGGACCGCACGATCCTGCGCACCGCGCACCATTGGGACGGCACCAGCGCCGGTTATGCCGGACCGGCCGACATCGTGATCGATGGCAATCGGATCGTCGCGATAACCGGGGCGGGTAGCGCAAGCGACGCCAACGCGAAGATCGAGGATGCGGGCGCGCTCACGCTCATGCCCGGCCTTGTCGACATGCACACGCACCGGCAGATGCAGGGCTATAATTACGGCGATCGCATGGGCCGGATCTGGCTGGCAATGGGCGTTACCGCGACGCGGAGCCCGGGGGCGCCTGCCTATCATATGGTGGAGGACCGCGAGGCGATCCAGAGCGGCAAACGCATCGCCGCGCGCCACTTCGCCACCGGCGAGGCTGTGGATGGCTCCCGTATCTACTACAATTTCATGCGGCCGGTCACCGAGCCCGGTCAGATGGCGTTGGAAATGGCGCGCGCCAAGGCACTCGATTACGACATGGTGAAAACCTATGTCCGCATGCGCCACGACATCCAGAAGGAGGTCATCGAACAGGCGCATGCGATGGGCATGCACCTGAGTTCTCATTATCACTATCCGGCCTTGCTCAGCGGCATGGATTGCATGGAGCATCTCGGCGCGACCAACCGCTACGGCTATTCGCGCACCATCACCAGCGGCGGCGGCGGCTATCAGGACGTCAACGGCCTGTTCGCCGCCGCGCACGCCGGCCGCACGCCGACGCTGTTCGTGGCGAGCGTGTTGCTCGGTGAGGACGATGGCCTCGCGCGCGACCGTCGTATCAAGACGCTGTTCCCGCCCTGGGAATATGCCAAGCTGATGCAGCGTGTCGCGGCAATGCGGGATGGCGATCGGGACACATTCCTAACCTCGCTTCGCCGTCAGGTCGCGCAAATCCAGCAGACGATGGCGCTGGGTGGCAAGGTGATCTCGGGCACCGACGCGCCGATCGATCTGGTCGCGATCAGTCTGCATCTGAACCTGCGCGGCATGGTGAAGTTCGGGATCGCACCCGTCGATGCGCTGAAGACCGCGACGAGCAACGCCGGGGCGTTCCTCAACGAGCCGCTCGGCCGCATCGCTCCCGGAATGCTCGCGGATATGATCCTCGTCGATGGCGATCCACTCGGACGGATCGAGGATGCCGCCGAGGTCCGCAAGGTGATCGCCAATGGCTATATCCATACGCCCGAATCGCTGATGGCGCCGTTTGCCGCGCCAGCACATTCTACCGTGCGCAATCACGAACTTCCGGCACGCGACGGGCATTCGCACCAGTATTGGGAAACGGCTGCGTATGTCGAAACCGGCCGCGCTTCCTGCTGTGCGGATCACTGGCATCCTCAGCTCAACGCCTGAATGATGGACGGAGGCCTTGATGACGCTGCCTGCGGGACAGCCGTCGGGCCGGGGCGCCGTGAGCGCGCCGGAACATGCATGTAGCTATTTGGTTCGACCTGTATGATGAACGGATCAAAGATCGTTGCCGGGTTCCTGATCGCTGTTGTTGCTTCCAGTGCCCCGGCGCTGGCGCAGGTGCCACCCTCGACGCGGCTCATCGCCACGGTCGATTTCTTCGGTGCTCGCATTGGCATGAACCGGGCCGCGTTGCTGGCCCATACGCCGGCAGCGGCAATCCTGGGGAGCCGCTGTACCACGTCTCCGTCCGATGATCCCAAGCTGCTTGTTCTTGAATGCGGCCTGCACACTCTCACGGTCGATTTCACCGCTGCCGGAACGGTATGGAAGCTCCGCGCCTCGTATGATTTCACCGACACTCCACTCCCGATCGAGGATACGCGAGCGGCGCTTGTTGCCCGATATGGCAAACCGACGGGCGTAAATCCTGCCGGCGGCCTGACATGGCTACGGCCGGGCACATCCAAGGCGAAGGCCGATCTTTGCGCAGGCGGTGCCATGCTGCTGTCCGCCGCGATCGAGCAAAGCGGCACACCCGGGGCGGCAGCCGCGCCTTTGCCGTCGATCAATCCGGGCTGCATGCCGATTCGAACCGCGATTCTGGCCCAACATGCCGGCCATCGCGGCGTGATCGTCGAGGTTCAGGATGCGCGACCGCGGCTCGCAGAGCTTGCACGGCTACCAATCGAGCCTGCGCCGGGTCGACGTTGAGAGGCCGTGCCAAAGCACAAGCCCCGGATCGGATGGATCAGGGCTGCGTTCGTCACTATCGCGACGCCTGCCTGTTCATCGGACGGGGGAGATGGCCAAACCGGCGCCATGCTGCTCGCCTTCACATCCGGGGCAGCCTGACCAATCCAAACCCCACATCACCACTTCGGCATCTGGCTGTTAATTGCCCAACCAATCGGCTGTAATCTCGCCTTTATGCCCCTCCGGCGCCAGCACGGCGCGCAGCGCTTCCAGCAGAGGCGGCAGCGCCTGCGTGAAGGCGTAGGGCGGGTTGAAGATATAAAGGCCCGCGCCGTTATAGATGTCGGGCTGATCGTCATCGTACAACCAATGCTCCACCGTCAGAAATTTCGGGATGCCGAGCTTGCGTAACTGCTCCTTCCACCGCCAATGCGTGGCGCGGTCTTTCAGCGGATACCAGATCACCGTCACGCCATGCGCCCATTTGCGGTAAGCGGCGGCGAGGGTGGCTGTGATACGTGCGCGTTCGTCCGGTTGCTCGTACGGCGGGTCGACCACCACCACGCCCCGCGCGGTTCGGGTCGGCAGCAACGCCAGCCAAAGCTCGTAGGCGTCGCGCTCATGCACGGCAGCGGATGTGTCGCGCATCACGCCGCGCAAGGTATAGGCGTCATCGGGGTGCTTTTCGTTCAGGATCAGGAAATCCTGCGGGCGAAGAAGCTGCGCCAGAATTCGCGGCGACCCGGGGTAGACGTGTGGCTCGGCCCCGACATTCACCGCCTGTACGGCGGCGCGGTAGTCGTTCAGCAAGGGGTTCGGGTCGACAAAGGCCCGCAGCACGCCCTGCATGGACTCGCCGGTGCGTTGGGCGTCCTCGCCGTCAAGGTCGTACAGCCCGCAGCCGGCATGGGTGTCGATCAGGGTCAGCGCGCCCGGTTTTTGCTGCAAGGCCCGCACGAGGGCGATCAATAGGCTGTGCTTCACGACATCGGCGCTATTGCCAGCATGGAAGGAATGGCGATAATTCATTGCGATTCAAAACCCTGAGGATCTACCGTATCCGTGCTGCCGGGCGCGGGTGCCGAGCGCGAGGCGATTGAAGTAACCAAGCCGGTGCTGGTATAAAGTCGGGCCGAAACCTTCAATGCACTTCTGCGCCGGCCCTCAAGCCCGCGTTAGCGATCGACACCAGAGGCGGAGACGTGAGGCTCCGGGTGCATGGGAATGCTCGATCATCGAGAAACCGGACGCGACTGGCATTACCGCGACGCGCCCGTTCGCATGATGACAGCGGAAAGGTCATATAGCACTGAATTATCAGAACTGCGGCGTTTTGACGCCTGCGTCTGCTTATGTCAGTAACGGACTTGCACCCGCTTAATTTAGAACAACGTGGATTGGTCGGGCACGGCTCTGGTCGCCTGTCGCCGGAAGCTCGTGGGACATGTACGAACCCGCTGGCGCCGGATGGGTGCCCAGATTTGAAGTGCCGTTGACCCACGGATATCTGCGCTTTGGTTGAGCCTGCTGCTGCATAGGCGGATTATCGCGACGCCTTTCAACCAAGGAGCGTACGATGATCACCAGCATCTCTGCGACGGTTCGCCCGTGTATCCGCGCCTGTCCCAAAGATCAGTCCGCATTGCCTCTCCGCTCGCTTAGGGTGCGTATCGGCGAGGCTGGCGCCTGGACTGCGCCGCCGACGAACGGCGGGCCCTTTGCGGAGAGCGATGATGACGGGCGACTCCTACGATCTGATCGTGCTCGGCTCTGGCGCCGCCGGATTGACCGCCGGGCTCACTGCTGCCGAATACGGCGCGCACGTCCTCGTCGTGGAAAAGGGCGAGAAGGTTGGCGGCACGTCGGCATGGTCGGGCGGGCAGATCTGGATACCGTGCAATCCGCACATGAAGGCGTTCGGCAAGGAAGACAGCCGCGAAAAGGCGCTGACCTATCTGGCCAGCATGTCGAACGGCCTGATCGATCCCGCGATGGCCGAGGCGTATATCGATGGCGGGCTGGAGATGGTGGCCTTCCTGGAGGATCGCACCCCGGTCCACTTTTCCGTGGTTCCGCATTTCCCCGATTATCATCCCGAGCAGCCCGGCGCGGCCTCGCGCGGGGGGCGCACGCTGGAGTGCCCGGTCTATCCCTATGGCGAACTGGGCGCGTGGCGCGACAAGGTCGAGACGTCACCCTATTACTGGCCCAATATCTATTTCACGGTCGGCGAGACATCGTTGGCGCAGGCGGTGCCCGATCCGCTGCCGCGCGAGGAAGCGGCGCGCCGCGCCGCCAATGACGAGCGCGGGCTTGGCCACGCGCTGGTCGGGCGGCTGCTGAAGGGCTGCCTCGATCGCGGCGTGGCGTTCCTGCTCGGCACCGGCGGCAGCGATCTGGTGATGGAAGAGGGGGCGATTGCCGGCGTCCGGCTCGCCGACGGGCAGGTGTTGCGCGCGGCGAACGTCCTGTTGGCGACCGGCGGTTTCGAACACAACGAGGCGTTCAAAAAGGCCTATCTGCGCGGCCCGCTGCAAAATGCCGCGTCGATCGACACCAACACCGGCGACGGACAGAAGATGGCGATGCGCGTCGGCGCGATGATGGGGTCGATGCGCGAGGCGTGGTGGATGCCGATCGTCGAGGCACCGCTCAACGCGAAGGGCATGATGCTGTTCACGGGCGAGCGCACGCTTCCGGGCACCATCATGGTCAACCGCGAGGGGAAGAGGTTCTGCAACGAAGCCGCCAATTACAATGCCTTCGGAAGCGCGTTCCATGAGATCGACCAGAACAGCAGCAGCTACCTCAACCTGCCGTGCTGGTGTGTGTTCAATCAGGCCTTTTACGACAGATGGGGCTTCCTCGACGCGCAGTTGATCGGCACGGCGGGCAGCCACGGCAAGACGCCGGCGGACTGGATCGCACGCGGCGCGACCCTCGCCGATCTGGCGCGCGCGCTCGGCATTCCCGGCGATACACTGGAGGCTACGGTGGCGCGCTGGAACGCCAGCGTGGACAGCGGCGTGGACGAGGATTTCGGGCGCGGTGACAGCTATTACGATCTGTATTGGGGCGATCCCGCGCACAAGGGCCGCAAGGAAGCCACGCTCGGCCGGATCGACGGCGGCCCATATTATGCGGCGGAAGTGAAAAGCGGCGCGCTCGGCACCAAGGGCGGCGCGCAAACGGATACATTGGGACGCGTACTCGATCTCGATATGCGGCCGATCCCCGGCCTGTATGCCGCCGGCAACGCGATGGCGAGCATGATGGGGATGACCTATGGCGGTGGCGGCGGAACGCTCGGCCCCGGCATGGTGTTCGGATATCTCGCAGGCAAACACATCGCCGGGCGCAACACCGGCGCGCCCGCCGATCGGGCGATCGCGGCGGTGACGTGACGCGCACTACCGCCGCAGCGAAGCCGGTCGGCTTGGGCGGGATCATCTGAACAGGTGACGATACTGCGGCCGAGCCCCGGTGCGGGGGCAACGGCATCAACACGATCGCGACGAGAGAGGACAGCATGGACATCAAGGGAATGGCGGCAATCGTGACCGGCGGGGCGTCCGGCCTTGGGGGTGCGACCGCCACGCTGCTGGCCGGGGCCGGCGCCAAGGTCACGATCTTCGACGTGAATGTCGCTGTGGGCAGCGCCCATGCGGAGGCGATCGGCGGGCATTTCGTCAAGGTCGACGTGACGGACGAGGCGTCCGTCGCAGCGGGGCTCGCCGATGCGGAACACGCGCACGGCAAGGCGCGCATTCTCGTCAATTGCGCAGGGATCGCCCCGCCGGCAAAAGTGATCGGCCGCGACGGGGAGGCCGCCCCGCTCGCGGATTTCACCAAGGTCGTCACGATCAACCTGATCGGGACGTTCAACGTCCTGTCGAAATTCGCCGCGCGCATCCATGACGCAGACGCGATCGGCGAAGAGCGTGGCGTCATCATCAACACCGCCAGCGTCGCTGCGTTCGAGGGGCAGATCGGGCAGGCGGCCTATGCCGCGTCGAAGGGCGGGGTGGCCAGCATGGCCTTGCCGGTCGCGCGCGAACTCGCCCGGTACGGCATTCGCGTGATGACGATCGCGCCGGGCATCTTCTGGACGCCGATGCTCGCAGGGCTGCCGCAGGAGGCGCAAGAGTCGCTCGGCCAGCAGGTGCCATTCCCCAGCCGCCTCGGCAAACCGGAGGAATATGCACGCCTGGTCGAAAGCATCATCGCCAACCCGATGCTGAACGGGGAAACGATCCGGCTGGACGGCGCGATCCGCATGGCGCCCAGATGAGCGCCGCTGCGGCTGACGCCAATGTCGGCACCACGCCGATCCGCGAGGCGCACCGGTTCGACGAAGCGGCGCTGATCCGTTGGATGGGCGCGCATGTTGCGGGGTTCGACGGCCCCGTCGCCGTCGAGCAATTCAAGGGCGGGCAATCCAACCCGACCTACAAGCTGGTGACGCCCGGCCGATCCTATGTGCTGCGCCGCAAACCGCCCGGCCCGTTGCTGAAAGGCGCTCACGCGGTGGAACGCGAGGCGCGTATCCTAACGGCGCTCGGCAGCGTCGGCTTCCCGGTGCCGACGGTGTACGGCCTGTGCGAAGACGACAGCGTGATCGGCAGCGGATTCTACGTGATGGAGATGGTGGAGGGACGCATTTTCTGGGATGCGAGCTTCCCCGGCGTGGCCGCGCAGGAACGCCCCGCGTTCTTCGACGCGATGAACGATACGATCGCGCGGTTGCACCAGATCGATTACCGCGCGCTCGGGCTGGAGGATTACGGCAAGCCGGGGAATTATTTCGCCCGCCAGATCGGCCGCTGGTCCCGCCAGTATCTGGAGGATGCGGACGCGGGGCGGAATGCGGATATGGATGCGCTGGTGGAATGGCTGCCCGCGCACATTCCGCCGGGCGACAAGACGACGATCGTCCACGGCGATTTCCGCTGCGACAATATGATCTTCCACCCGACCGAACCGCGCGTGATCGCGGTGCTCGACTGGGAGCTGTCGACACTGGGGCATCCCCTGGCTGACTTCGCCTATCATGCGATGATGTACCAGATGCCGCCCGATATCGTTGCCGGCCTCGCCGGTGCTGATCTCGCTGCGGGGAATATTCCCAGCGAACAGGCGTATGTCGCGGCCTATTGCCGCCGAACCGGGCGCAGCGGGATTCCAGACTGGGAATTCTACATCGCGTTCAACATCTTCCGGCTCGCGGCGATCTTTCACGGCATCGCCGGGCGCGTCATCCGTGGCACTGCGGCATCCGCCCATGCCAAGGACCGTGCAGCGAATTTCCCCAGGCTGGCGCAACTGGCGCGGGCCGCGATGGAGCGGTGCGGATGAGCGATGACCCCGTTCTGCTTGCGATCGACCACGCGATTGCGACCGTCACGCTCAATCGTCCGGGTGAGGGCAATGCGATCGACCTGCGACTGGCCCGTGCGTTGCTGTCGGCGGCGATACGATGCGACACCGATCCGAATATCCGCTGCGTGGTGTTGACCGGCAACGGCAGATTGTTCTGCGCGGGTGGTGATATCGGATCGATCGCGGCGGCGGGCGATGGTGTCGCGGCGTTCGTCAGCGAGCTTGCCGGCATTCTCCATATGGCGGTGAGCCGCCTGATGCGGATGCGCAAGCCGCTACTGGTGCTGGTGAACGGGCCGGCGGCGGGCGCGGGTTACAGCCTCGCGATCGCCGGCGACATCGTGATCGCCGCGACGTCGGCGCATTTCACGCCGGCTTACGGCGCGGTCGGGCTCAGCCCGGATGGCGGCATGTCGTGGCTGCTGCCTCGCCTTGTCGGAATGCGCCGCGCGCAGGACATCCTCCTTTCGAACCGCCGGATCGGCGCAGCGGACGCGGCTGCGATCGGTCTGGTGACCCGCGTGGTCGACGACACGGCGCTGGCGGCCGAGGGCTCGGCGCAGGCCGCGCTTCTCGCCGGTGCCGCGACGCAAGCGATTGGCGCGACGCGGGCGCTGCTGCTTTCCAGTTATGGCGAATCGCTGGAAGGGCAACTCGAACAGGAAGCGCGCGGCATTGCCGTAGCCAGCGCTGGGCGGGAGGGTCGCGAGGGCGTCAGCGCCTTTCTCGCGAAACGAAAGCCCGAGTTCGACGGCTTGCCCTAGGCTCGCGGCATGTGCCGCCGACGTTTGCGAAAAGACGACATACCGGAGAGAAGACAATGTTGAACCGCCGCATCGTGCTCCGCTCGCGCCCGACGGGCATACCCGATCCCGACACATTCCGGGTCGAGGAGGTGTCGGTTCCTGAGCTTGAAGACGGCCAGGTCCTGCTCCAGAATCGCGTCTTCGCGATCGACCCGGCGGTTCGCGGCATGCTCGACGACGTCAAGAGCTACCTGCCGGCGGTGCCGATCGGCGGCCTGATCCCCACGATGGTGCTGGGACGGGTGATCCAGTCGCGCAACCCGGATTTTCGCGAGGGCGATTATGGGCGGGCGTTCGTCGGCTGGGAAACCCATTCCGTCGTTTCGCCCGGCGCGGTCGGGATCGAGAACGTGCGTATTGCCGATGATCTGCCGCTGACGGCCTATATGGGGGCGTGCGGCTGGTCCGGGATCACGGCCTACGTTGGCCTCAAGCTCTATGGCGAGATGCGCGCAGGCGACGACGTGCTGGTGAGCGCTGCGGCGGGCGCGGTCGGCTCGGTGGCGGGGCAGGTGGCGCGGCTTTCCGGGTGCCGGGTGGTCGGCACGGTCGGCACCGATGCGAAGGCGCGGATCGTCACCGATGTGCTGGGCTTCCACGGCGCGATCAATTACCGCGACTGCGACAGCCTGGATGCGGAAATCGCGCGGCAGTTTCCGAACGGCATCGATCTCTATTTCGACAACGTTGGTGGCGTCACGCTCGATACGGTGCTGCCCCGGATGAAGGCGTTCGGCAGGATTCCGGTGTGCGGGATGATTGCCAATTACAACCATCAGACCGATCCGTACCGCCTGCGCAATATCTGGCAGGTGCTGGTCAATCGCATCACCATGCGCGGTTTTCTTGCCTATGAGGCAGGCGATATGATCCACGAAGCGGAGGATGCGCTGGCCGGCTGGGTCCGTTCGGGCGAGCTGATCGCCACCGAAAACGTCTCGACCGGGCTCGAGGCGTCGGTCGACGCTTTCATCCGCCTGATGTCCGGCGATACCACGGGCAAGACGCTGGTCCGCCTCGACGACTCGGTCTCGACCCTGGCGGACTGGCAGCGCGCGGGCTAGCTGCCGGGTCGCATCAGCACGCGCCCGAAGGGATGGCTCTGCGCGACGAAGCGGTGGGCGGCAACCGCGTCTGACAAGGCGAATTCTGCGGCAACGGGCATGGTCAGCGCGCCGCGATGGACCTGCGCGACGATATCGGCGAGCAGGGCATGAACGCGCGGCGTATGCATGTCACGGCCGAACGAAATGCCGACGACGTGGAGCGCCTTACGGATCAGCTCGAAGAAGCCGAAACTGGGTAGATCGCCCGCTGCTGCGCCGATCACGGCATACCGCCCATGCGCGCGGACGGCCCGCATCAGCGCGTCCTTGCCTTTGCCGCCGGCCAGATCGAGCACCAGATCGACGCCACGCCCGCCGGTGAGCGCAAGGCAGCGTTCGCCGATGTCCTCGCGCGTGTAATCGATGCCGTGGTGCATCCCGAAGGGCGCAATCCGTGCGAGCCGCTCCGCACCGGCGGCGGTGCCGATCACCGTCGCGCCCGCGCGTGCCGCAAGCTGAACCGCCGCCAGCCCGACCCCACCCGCCGCACCTTGAACCAGCACGGTGTCGCCCGCCTTCGTTCCACCATATTCGAACAGCGCATCGTGCGCGGTGCCGAACGCGATCGGGATGGTCGCGGCCCCGCGCAAATCCATGTCGTCGGGCACGGGGTAGGCATGATGTTCGGGCACCGCGAACAACTCGGCGTGGCTCCCGTTCCAGTTGAAGCCGATCACCCGGTCGCCGGGTCGAAAGCGCGTGACGGACTCGCCGGTCGCGATCACGGTCCCGGCGGCCTGATACCCGGGCACGAACGGAATGCTGCTGGGCGGCGTCACCAGCCGGTTGAGGAGATCGCCGCCTTCGAGCGAAATCCACGCGACGGCGATCAGCACCGACTGCGGCGTCACGACCGGGTCGGGAACCTCGCCGTATTCCATCACCTCGGGTCCGCCATTGTGGCTGTAATGCACGGCTTTCATGGCGCTGTCGTCCAGATGGTCAGGCCGAAGCCCGTTTGGCGTCGCACGCGGCTGCGAATTGGGCGGGGTCGTAGTAAAAGGGCTTGATCTCGCAGCACTTCGTATCCCGGAAGCGGAACATTTCGCACAGTTCGGCGGGCGCGAGCGACGGATCGGCAAACCGCATCGTGATGACCGCGATGGCGCAGTCCGCCTCGGCCATCACGCTGGAGCGATCGAGCCCGACCACGTCGACCATGGTCATCACCTTGACGAACAGATCGTACAAGCCGGTCTTGCCCCGGTAGGCGCCGGCCATCGGCATGCTGTCGGCCTCATAAGCGACGAAATCCTCGGTCAGCATGTCGGCGGCGGCTGCCCAATCGCCCGCGCCGGTCACGGTATACAGGCGTTCGACAAAGGCGATGGTTTCCTCGCGGGACATGCTCATGATGCTGTCGGCTCCTCTCGTTCGCCGCAGTGTGGCGACCCGCGCGGAATGCCGAACCTAGCGAATCTCATAGCCCTATCCTTGGCTTGCCGCGCGCATGATCCGGTCGCTATTCGTGCTGCCATGACCGATTCCGATCCGATCTGGCAGCCGCTTTGCCCTGCGGCCGATTTCCCAGAGGCAGGGAAACTTGCCGCGCAGTTGGGCGGCTGGAGCGTACTTGTCGTACACAGCGATGATGGCTTCCACGCAGTAAACGATCGCTGCACGCATCAGGCGGCGATGCTCTCGCCCGGCAAGGTCCGTCGCGGCGCGATCATGTGCCCGCTGCACGGCGCGCGGTTCGAGGCGGGGAGCGGACGGTGCATCGGCGGCACCTACCCCGATCTGCGCCGTTTCGACATCCGCATCACCGACGGCATCATCGAAGTGGCGGTGCCCGCATCGCCCCCCGGCCCGAACGAGCGTCCGGCTCCGCCAAGCTGAAACCGGCGCGACACCCCTCTCACCTGTCGCAGGTTCGCGGGGGGCTCCGGCAGGTTAGCCTCTGTCCCAAAGCATAGGGAGAGGCGATCATGACGTTTACCGGCGGGTTCGAAGACCGTCTGGCAATCCGGGAACTGCTGGAGACCTATGCCGACGCCGTGACCCGGTGCGACGCCGCCGACTGGGGCGCCACCTGGGCGGAGGAGGCCGAATGGTCGCTGCCCGATTATCCCGAAATCGGCACGATCTCGGGCCGCGCCGCGATCGTCGCGATGTGGGTCGAGGCGATGAAAGCCTATCCCGGCATCATGTTCGAGGCGTGGCCCGGCTCCATCGAGATCGAGGGCGATCGCGCGACGATGCGCAGCTACACGTCCGAAGTCTACGACCAGAACGGCACCACCATGCGCGATCGCGGCGTGTATGAGGACGTCTGCGTGCGGATCGCGGGCCGCTGGTACTTCGCGTCCCGTTCGTTCCGCAACATCCACCGCCAGCACGCGCCGAAGGGATGCTGAGCGCGAGGGGCGGTCGAAGCGTGATGAATCGCTTCTGGCGGCTCGACCGGCACCCGGTCGGTAACGATGCGTTCGTCGAGTCGCTGAGCCTGTGCAGCGAGGAAATCGCGCCGCTGGCCGAAGGCGAGGTGCGGATCGCGGCGCAGTGGCTTTCCATGGACGCTGGCACCCGCATGTGGATGAGCCCGCGCACGGACGGGTATCAGCCGCCGCTGCCGCTCGGCAGCAAGATGACCGGGCTGGTGCTGGGCCGGGTCAGCGAGAGCCGCGATCCGGCGTTTCCGGTCGGCACGATGGTGCGTGGCTTCGGGCAGTGGGCGGAGCAATCGGTGGTCACGCCCGCGCTTGCGGCACTGGAAGCGGTCGATGACAGTATCGCCGACCCGCGCCAGCATTTCGGTGCGCTCGGCCTGAACGCTTCGACCGCATATGCGGGCGTGGCCGAAGTGCTGGGCGTGCGGGCGGGGGAGTGGCTCGCCGTTTCCGCAGCAGCGGGCGCGACCGGCAGTCTTGCGTGCCAGATCGGCCGCAACCTGGGTGCGCGCGTGATCGGCATCGCCGGTGGCCCGGCCAAATGCGCGTATCTGCGCGAGGCGCTGGGCGCGGAGATCGCGATCGATTACCGCAGTCAGGATGTCGCTGCCGAACTGGCGCGTGTGCCAGGCGGGGTACACGCCTTCTTCGACAATGTCGGTGGCGCGATCCTCGATGCGGTGCTGCCGAACATGGCGCATTATGGCCGCATCGCGATTTGCGGGCTGATCTCCGCGTACGCCAGTGACATGCCGATGGCGGGACCACGCCATTTCGACCAGATCCTGATGCGCCGCCTGCGGGTGGAAGGTTTCTTCATTCCCGATTTCCTCGACCGCGCGAGCAGTTTCCTGTCGCGTTTGCGGGCGTGGCATGATGGTGGCACGCTGGCGCTCCACATCGATGAGACGGTGGGGATCGAGAACGTGCTCACCGCTTATCGGCGGATGTTGACCGGCGGCAGTCTCGGCAAGGTCGTGGTCAGGCTCTGATACCGATCACCCCGTCACCGCGAGCGACGGGCCGTCCGCCTACGACAGCCCGCACTACCGGCACGCGATCCGCTGGACCGCGCTTCGGGCCTGAGCGGCGTCACATCGCCGTGACGCCGCCATCGACGGTGAATTCCGCGCCCGTGATATAGGCGGATTCGTCGCTTGCGAGGAACAGGTTCATGTTGGCGATGTCTATCGGCGTACCCATGCGCTGCATCGGAATGGCCGCCACGATCTGCTGGAACCCCGCTGGATTGTCGCGTCGTGCCACATCCTGCATCGACGTCTCGATCATGCCGGGGTGGACCGAATTGCAGCGGATGTTATCCGCCGCGCATTCGAGGGCGACGACCTTGCTGAACATCCGCACGCCGCCTTTCGCCGCTGCATAGGCGCCGCACATCGATACGCCGACGAGCCCGGCGATCGACGACAGGTTCACGATCGATCCGCCCTGGCCGACCTTGCGCATCAGCGCGACCGCGCGCTGCGTGCCGTAGAACACGCTGTCCAGGTTGACGCTGTTCTGCATCGCCCAGTCGGCGGCCGAGAGCATATCGAGTGGCTTCAGGATCGCGATACCGGCGTTGTTTACCAGCACGTCGAGCCGACCGTGCTGCTGCACGATCGCCGTGAAAATCGCATCCCAGCCGGCTTCGCTGGTCACGTCATGGGCATGGGCCTGCGCCGTTCCGCCGGCCGCGCGAATCTCCTGCGCGACGGCGTGCGCGCCGGCCTCGTCAAGATCGGTGAGGTGGACATGGGCGCCTTCCTCCGCGAAGCGTTTCGCGGTTGCGGCACCAAGGCCGCGTGCATTGCCCGCGCCCGTCACCAATGCGATCTTGCCGTCGAGACGTGCCATCATTCCTGCTCCTTAAAAACAAGGGGGTGCCCGCAGCGAACCGCCCGGCACCCCCGATTGCCCCGAGGGGCGGGTCACATCAGAATTTCACGCCGATCGTCGCGCCGTAGGTGCGCGGCTCCAGCGCCATGCCGAACGACCACAGGCCGGCGACCGTGAAGGCGTGGGTCGTGGTCTTCTGATCGGCCAGGTTGCGACCGAAGACACGGACATACGCATCGGTGGACGACAGCTTGAAGTTCACGGTCAGGCTGGCGTCGATCAGATCCTGCGTGGTGGTGCGTACGCGCGGGTCATTCCCGTTGACGATGACGCCCGCCTTGCCGCCGATATTGGCGGGGGTGGTGGACGCGGCCGAAAGCTGCTCGTCATAAGGGCTGATGTGGCGCCAGCTCAGCGAGGTTTGCACCTTGCCGAAGCTCGTCGGGATTTCATATTCCGCCGCCACCGAGCTGGTGAACTTCGGCGCGTAGATCAGGTTGTTGGTGGAATAGTCATACGGTCCGATGCCGCTCGCCGGTGCCAGCACGCCGCCCGGATATGCCAGCCCCGCCGGCAGCACGCCGTTCGCGATGAAATTGCGGAAGTGCGATTCCATATAGGCGGCCGAGGTCATGATCCGAAACTGCGGGGTCACGCGGAACGTGCCGTCCATCTCGATGCCTTTGATGATGGCGCCACCGGGGACGTTGCCGGTGATCGTCTGGTTGCCCGTCGGGCCGCCGGGCAGGGTCAGGTTCTGCTGCATGTTCTTGTAGTCGGAAACATAGCCCGCGAGGTTGATTTCCACCTTGCGGCGGAACAGCGCGATTTTCGTGCCGATTTCGTAGGAGTCGACCGTCTCCGGCTGGAATGGCGTGCTCGCCGTGTCCGCCGTGGCGGCGCGGGGGCTGAAGCCGCCGGACCGGTAGCCGCGCGACCAGGATGCATAGAACATCGTGTTGCTGTCGGGACGGTAGTCGACACCGACCTTCGGCGTGAACTTGTTGAAGCTCGCGTCACCGGTGCCGACCGGCACGAACTGGCTGGCGGTGGCGTTGGCCGGATCGACCAGCTTGCCGCCGGCAAAGCCATTGAACAGCTTCTTGTTGTCGTGGCTGAAACGACCACCGAACGACAGGCGGAACTTGCTTGCGAAGGCCCAGTTGAAATCGCCGAACGCGGCATAGCTGCGGGTCTTGCCCTCGACATGCTGGGCGTTCGTATCGAACTGTGTCGGCGGCGTGGTCGGCGCGAAGGCCAAGACGCGAGACCATTGTGTCAGGTCATATTTCGAATCGAAGAAATAGCCGCCGACGACATAGTCAAACCCGTCGAACAGTTTTCCAGAAGCACGCAGTTCCTGGCTCCACTGGGTATAGTGCTGGCGACGGTCCACGTAATACAGATCAACGCTGGAGCCGTCGAAATCCTGCTCCTGCTCCTCACGGGTGTGGCGCCAGCCGGTAATCGCGGTCAGCTTGATGCCGCCGATGTCGTAGTTCATTTCGAGCGTGGCGTCTGGCGCGTGATAATGGCTGTCGGCCGCCTGGCCGTAAGTGGTGTACAGGTCGGTCGTGGTGTTGCGGTTGCATTCCACCGCCGGCTCGAACGCGCAGAAGACTTCGCCCGTTTTGGCGATGTTGCTCACCACCGGGTTGAAGCTTTGCACCACGTTTTCGACGGTGAGCTGCGCATCGAAGGTCGAGCCCGCCGGACGAAACAGCACGGTTGCGCCGTACGAGTCGCCCTTGCTCCAGCCGTCAGAGGTGTTGCGGGTGACGTTGTGGTAGTAACCGTCGGTCTGGTTGTGGAAGTAGAAGCCCTTAACCCCCCAGGTTTCACCGTCGCCGTAGTTGAGGATTGCCTTGCCGGACCAGGTGTTGAAGCGGCCATAGGTGAATTCCACCTTGCCGCCCGGCTCCATCGTCGGCTTCGACCGGGTGATGCTGACGACGCCGCCGATCGTGTTGGCACCGAACAGCGTACCTTGCGGGCCGCGCAGCACTTCGATCTGGGCGACGTCGAAGGCATCCTGCAACTGGCCCGTGTTGGTGCCGATGGTGACGCCATCGACGACCACGCCGACGGTGGGCGTCTGCGACTTCTCGACGTCGGCATAGGTGAGGCCGCGGATCGAGATGTTGGCGGCCTGTGCGCCGGAGTTTTGCTGCGTGATCAGCAGGCCGGGGGCAGCACCCTGGAGGTCGCCGATGTTCACGGCCGCCTTGGCTTCCAGCATCGCGGTGTTGACCGCAGTGATCGCGACCGGCGTTTCCTGCAAGGTTTCCGAGCGGCGACGCGCCGAGACGATGATGTCGGCCGGATCGGCGGCTTGCGCGGCGGTGCCATCGGCGGTGGTGGCCGGGGCCTGCGCGAAGGCAGGGGACGCCATTTCCGTGAAAGCGGTTGTCGAGAGCGCGAGCAGAAGCGCCCCGCGCAAGCGTGCGGATTTCCTCATTGATCCTCCCCAGAGGCGTGCTCACTCACCGGCCGCCCTAACAATAACCTTATGGAACGCTTTTCGGAGAAAGCGGACCTGTCGAATTGCACAGGTGCTTGTTATCCCGTGCGGTGAAAACAGTCTGTTCACAGGAGATGGATGCCATGCCCGGAAATCGACGCTTCGTACTTCTACGCAGGCCGAGCGGTGTTCCCGTTCCCGAAGACTTCGCGCTCGTTTCCAGCGATATGCCGAAAGTGCCGCAGAACGGCTTCGTCGTCCGCAATCATTTCGCGTCGCTGGACCCGGCGCAACGCGGCTGGATGGACGATGCCGAAAGCTATCTGCCGCCGATTCCGCTCGGCGATGCGGTGCGTGCGACGACGGTGGGCGTCGTGCAGGAGAGCGACAATCCGGCCTTTCCGGTCGGGCAATGGGTGCTTGGTCTGAACGCGCTGGAGGACTATTCCGTCGCCACGCCTGGCGGGTTCACGCGATGCATCGACGTGTCGGCGGTGGCGTCGCCGTCGCACTATCTGTCCGCGCTGGGCGCGGTGGGGCTTACCGCCTATTTCGGGCTTGCCGATGTGGCGCGTCCCAAGCCGGGAGAGACGCTGCTGGTCTCCGGTGCCGCCGGTGCGGTCGGTTCGGCCGTCGGGCAGATCGGCAAGATCCTCGGCTGTCGCGTCATCGGCATCGCCGGGGGCGAGGACAAATGTCGTCGCCTGCTGG
This sequence comes from Sphingomonas populi, assembly GCF_004208535.1. Lineage (GTDB taxonomy): Bacteria > Pseudomonadota > Alphaproteobacteria > Sphingomonadales > Sphingomonadaceae > Sphingomonas > Sphingomonas populi. Next base: position 37,963 of record NZ_SGIS01000030.1, on the reverse strand, counting down.
CGGATTACGGCTTCGACGTCGCGATCGATTACAAGGGCAAGGATCACGCCGCGCTCGTCGCAGCGATTGCGCAAGCGGCGCCGGCGGGTGTGGACATCGTCTTCGAGAATGTCGGCGGCCCGGTGATGGAAGCGACCGTCTTCAATCTCGCCCTGCGCGCGCGCATCGTGCTGTGCGGGCTGATCAGCGAGTATAACGCCCCGGAGAAGGTCGGCTTGCGGAACCTGTGGCAGATCATCGCGCGACGCGCGACGATCCACGGCTATCTGATCGCCGACTATGCCGATCGCTTCCCGCAGGGTGCGACGCAGATGGCGGGGTGGATGGCGGATGGCCGCTTGCGCGTCGATGAGGATGTCCAGCACGGCCTGGAGAACGCATATCCGGCGTTCATGCGTCTGTTTACCGGTGAGAATACCGGCAAGCTGATCCTGAAGATCGCATGAGCGCGCGGTTGGCGGGACGGCGCGCGATCGTCACCGGCGCAGCCTCCGGCATCGGCGCCGCTGTCGCCGCACGGCTGGCGGCGGATGGCGCGCGGGTGTTCACGGCGGACGTGAAGGGGGCTGTCGATTTCGTCGCGGACCTGACCGGGGCGGATGCCAACCAGAACCTCGTCGCGGCGGCCGTGGCGGCGATGGGCGGTGTCGACATCGTGGTGCCGTGCGCCGGGATCAGCGCGTTTCATCCGCTGGAAGGGCATGAGGACGCGTATTTTCAGCGCGTGCTGGACATCAATCTGCTCGCCGTGTTCCGGCTGGTGCGCGCGGCGGTGCCGCATCTGAAAGCACATGGGGCGGGCCGGATCGTGACGATCGGATCGACCACATCGACGTTCGGCGACGAAGGGCTGTGCGCGTATGCGGCATCGAAGCACGCGGTACTGGGCCTCACGAAGTCGATCGCAGCGGAACTGGGACCGTTCGGGGTAACCGCGACATGCGTCCAGCCCGGCGCCATCGACACGCCGATGACCGCGCCCGCCTTTACCGAAACGCCGGCGTACCGCGACTTCTGGGAAAACAAGGCGCCGTTACGCAGGCTCGGCCGCGCTGAGGACATTGCCGATGTCGTTGCGTTTCTGTGCAGCGACGATGCGCGCTTCGTCTCGGGCCACGGCCTTTGGGTGGATGGCGGCGCGATGGCGCGGCACTGATGGGCGAGGCGGCTCCAACCGAGCCGCCTCGCGATTGGGATGCCGTCAGAATTGAACGCGCTTGGTGTAGCCGCCGTCCACCACCAGATTGGTGCCGGTGGTGTAGGACGAGGCCGGGCTTGCGAGAAAGACGATGCTGCGCGCCACTTCCTCGGGGCCGCCCCATCTGCCCAGCGCAAAGGTCGCTTCGGTGGCCTGGTACAAGTCCGGCATGGCCTTGCCGATCGCTTCCCAATTGCCGCCGGGAAATTTGATCGGCCCCGGCGACACGCAGTTCACACGGATGCCGAGATGCCCGACCGCCTGGCCATATTGCCCAGAGTAGGCGATCAGCGCGGCTTTCATCGCGTTGAAGGCCTGCGGGACGATGAACGTCTCGGTGGCTGCAGTGGATGCCATGATGACGATCGCGCCCGCGCTCGATTTTTCGAGCCACGGTTGCAGGGTTTCACACCCCAGCACCGTGCCCTTGATGTCTGCGGCGAAGCAGGCCTCCCAATCGCCGGTCGCGCCGGAGCCGGATGCGCTCGCGCCCGGCACGAAGATGTCGCAGCCGCCGAGCCGTTCCGCCGCCGATTTCAGCCACGCGACATAGGCGGCGTGGTCGAGCATATCGAGCGCCTCGCCGATCACCGTGCCGCCGTGCGCGGAGAGCGACGCGACGGTTTCGGCGACCTGATCGGCATTCCGCGAGAAAAAGGCGATGTCGCACCCTTCCGCCGCGAAGATTTCCAGCGCCGCGCGGCCGATGCCGCGGCTACCGCCGGTGAGAATGACCTTCTTGCCCTTCAGTCCGAGATCCATTCCGCAATCCTCATCGCTGGCCGTGTCGCGGCGTGTGTTCTTGTGGCGTCCTTGGCGCGCAAGGCAGCCGCGTGCCGCTTTTGCCCGAGCGCCTCGGCCGCACCACTGACGTTTTGATCAGGACGGCGATGGCGGGCGCCATGATAGCGCATTGCCGATAGATAGGAGAGGCGGACATGGCGAGGCTGGATGGAAAGCGGGCCGTGATTCTCGGCGCGAGCAGCCCGGACAATATGGGCCAGCACATCGCGACGCGGTTCCTCGCGGAGGGCGCGCAGGTGCTGGTATCGGGGCGCAAAGGCGATGTGCTCGCCGATTTCGCCGGGGCGCACGGATGCGCGTGGACGACGTGCGACCTGACCGACGAGCAAAGCGTCGATGCGTTGGGCGATGCTGCCGTTGCGGAGCTGGGCGGTATCGACATTGCGGTGAATGCGACCGGCTGGGGGCTGTTGAAGCCGTTTCTCGACACCACGCATGACGAGCTGATGGCCATTACGATGCTGCAGTTTGCCGGGCCGTTCCATTTCTATCAGGCGATGGTGCGGCGGATGGTGCGGTCGGCGGGCGGGCGCGGCGGATCGATCCTCCAGATCAGTTCGGCGACCGCGACGATCATGCTCAACGATCATGCGGCGTATATGGGCACCAAGGCCGGGGCCGACCATGTCATCCGCTGCATCGCGCATGAATTCGGCGCCGAAGGCGTGCGGGCCAATTCGATTTCGCCGGGCCTCACCGAAACACCGATGACCGCCGAGGCGATGTCGGTGCCGGGGCTGTCCGAAGCGTTTCTGGCGGGCTATCCGCTCGGACGGATCGGCACGAGCGACGATATCGCCGCCGCCGCCGTGTTTCTCGCCAGCGACGAATGCTTCATGACGGGCGAGAATTTGCAGGTGAACGGCGGGCTGACGTTGCGTCGCAATCCCACCAATGCCGAGATCGCCGCCGCCGTGGCCGCCGCCGCTCAGACCTGAGCCGCTTCCATCAGGGCGCGAACATCGGCGCGGAGCTGGTCCTTGCGGACCTTTCCTGAGGCGGTGCGGGGGAAATCCTCGCGGAACTCCCAACGCTCCGGCGTCTTCTGGCGGGCGAGGCCGCTCGCGAGAACGTGATCCGCGAGCGCCTGCCTGTCCGGTAGCGCGCCGCGCGCGATGATATAGGCGCAGACACCCTCGCCAAGCCGCGCATGTGGCATCGCGACCACCGCCGCTTCGCGCACGCCGGGGTGGGTATGGAGCACGTCCTCGATTTCCTTGGCGGAGATGTTTTCGCCGCCGCGGATGATGAGATCCTTCTTGCGCCCGGTGATGGTCAGCGCGCCTTCGGCTGAACGGACGCCAAGATCGCCCGTGCGGAAATAGCCGTCGGCGGTCAGCGCCTCGCGCGTTTGCGCCGCATCCGCATACCCCAGCAGCATCGCCGGCCCGCGCGCGAGGATCTCGCCTTCCTGCCCGTCGGCCACGTCGCGATCGTCGCCATCGACGATGCGAACCGCGTAATCGACGATCTCGCCATCGGTCGTCGCTGCAAGCACGCGGTCGTCGGGCCAGCCGAACGTCACCAGCGGCACTTCGGACGCGCCGAACACCCGGAAGGCGCGGCAGTCCGCAAACGCCGCGTTGGCGGCGGGGATCAGGTCATGCGGCACCGCCGCCCCGCCACAGGCGAAGAAGCGGAAACCGGCCAGCTCGCATCCCCGCGCACGCGCTGCCGCCGCCAGCTCTACGAGGAACGGAGTCGCTGCGACGGTGCCCACGGCGCCGTGACGCTCGATCAGCGCAATCGCCTCCGCCGCGTTCCAGCTTTCCATCAGGATCGTCCGGGTGCCGCACACGAACGGCGCTTCCAGCCCGTTCGCATAGCCTGAGATGTGCGTGACGGGCGAGGGCATCAGCGTCGCTTCGCCGGGCATCAGCCGCCAGTGCGCCGCGCTCGCGCGCAGGACTCGCGCGATCGAAACATGGCTGTGCAATACGCCCTTGGGGCGCCCGGTGGTGCCGGAGGTATACAGCACCATCTTCACGCCCAGCGGATCGACGTTCGGCGCGACGAAGGGGCGCCCGCGACCGGCGGAAACCAGGGCGGCGTAATCGTCGTCACCGCTGCCGCGTACGGTGAGGATCTGGTCCAGCCCTGGCAAGCTGCTGCGGATGCGCTCGGCCATCGCCGCCAGCTCGCCGCCACGAAAAGCGGATGCGGCGAAGACCGCGCGCGCGCCGCAGTCCCCCAGCATCATCGACACTTCGTGATCGCGGTAGATCGGCACGATCGGATTGACGACCAGGCCGGAGAGCGCGGCGGCAAGGTTGATGATCATCGCCTCGTGCCAATTGGGCATCTGGAAGGCGACGACATCGCCAGCGCGAAGCCCCCGGTCGTGCAGGGACACCGCCAGCGCGCGCGCATCCGTCAGGGCCTGCATCCGGGTCACCGCGACATCGCCGTCGATCAGCGCGATAAAATCGGGATCGACCTGCGCCAGTGCCGCTGCCTGCGTGGCAAGCGTGCGCGCGTCCCACACGCCGGCATCGGCATAGCCTGCCAGATGCGCGGGCGGTGTCTTCAGCCATGCCCAGGGCGGCATTGTCCTCTCCGTCATGTCGGCTGATTGCCCGTGTCGGCGCGCGCATCCAACTGACAAAAGTATCAAGGCTTCGCGGCCCCTGCGCATCCTAGCACCTTGCGCAGCTTGCGGGCACACCTGCGAGCGTCCAGCGTCTCCGCCCAAGACGCCAGAATGCGACAACGAGGAGAAGCCAGTGGAGCGGGTGCAGCAAATCGGTGACGTCGCCGAAATCATGCTTGGCTATGTGGAGCAGGGGAAAACCCATCAGGGCGCCGGACCGCGCACCGTGCCCACCGCGAGCTATGTCGACAAAGATCAGTTCAAGGCCGAAATCGAACTGGTGTTCAAGCGCGTGCCGCTGATGCTGGCGTTCACGGCGGAATTGCCCAACCCCGGCGACTACAAGGCGATGGATGCCGTGGGCCTGCCGGTGCTGATCAACCGCGATAAAGCCGGTCAGGTCCATGCCTTCCTGAACGTGTGCTCGCATCGCGGCGCGCCGGTGGCGGAGGGCAAGGGCAATTGCGCCCGCTTCACCTGCAAATACCATGCGTGGACATACGGCACGGACGGCAGGCTGATCGGAATCGCCGAACCATCGACGTTCGGAGAGATGGACAAGGCGCAGCTCGGCCTGCGCGCATTGCCGTGCGAGGAGCGTGCGGGGATGATCTTCGTCTGCCTCACGCCCCATGCGCCGCTGGAACTCGACCGGCACTTCCGCGGCTTTCTGGAGGATTTCGAGGCGCTCGATTTCGCGGACTGGACGTATCTGGGCAACCGGACAATCGAAGGCGCGAACTGGAAAATCGCCTTCGACGGGTATCTCGAAGGCTATCATTTCAAATCGCTTCACCCCGAGACGATCTATCCGCGCACGCCGTCCAACACGACGCATTACGAAGGCTTCGGCCCGAACATGCGGATCGGATTCCCCCAGCATTCGATCGCGGATCAACTGCGCACGGTCCCGCGCGAGGCATGGGGCACGCGCGAGAACTACGGCTATGATTTCGTCCGCATCTTTTTTCCCAACGTCTCGATCTTCATCGCGCCCGAGATCACGCAGGTCGCACAGCTCTTCCCCGGCCCGACGCCGGACAGGAACCGCACCGTGCTGAATTACCTCCGGCGCCATCCGATCCGTGACGATGCCGACCGCGAAGCCGTGGAGGCGGCGATGAACTTCTTCCGTGATGTGACCTATCAGGAGGATTACGTCATCGGCCTGCAAATCCAGAAGGGCCTGGAATCGGGCGCGCACGACAATCTCGTGTTCGGGCGCAACGAGCGTGGCAACCAATTCTTCCACGAATGGCTGAACTGGTATCTGGAGGATGACCCGTCGCAGCCAGAGCCGGTGATGTGACGGGCGTTGCCGCGCCGCGCACCGCCAATCCGCTCTCGCTGGCATCGGGGGTGCTCCCGGAATTCGGCGCCGCGACCGTCATAGCCGCGGCGCGGGCGGCGGGGTTCGATGCCGCCGGCATCTGGGTGGAGCCCGGCGAATGGAGCGCGGGGGATACCCGCGAGGCGCGCGCCGCGCTTGCCGCCACGGGGCTGCCGCTGCTGGATGTCGAGGTGATCTGGATCAAGCCGGATAGCCGGATCGACGATCATCGCAAGGTGATCGACGTGGGCGCAGACCTCGGCGCCGCGAACGTGCTGTGCGTCTCGTCCGATCCAGACCCGGACGCCACGGCTGCGAAGCTTGCGGCGCTGTGCCGTCACGCCGAGGGCAGCGGGATGCGCGTCGCGCTGGAATTCGGCATCTTCACCGCAGTGAAGGATCTCGCGCAGGCCAGCGCCATCGTCGCCGCCGTGGCACACCCGCTGGCGGCGATCCTGATCGATCCGATCCACGTCGACCGATCGGGGACGAGCCTGGCGCAGATCGCAGCGCTCGACCCGAGGCTGCTGCCCTATGCGCAATTCTGCGACGCGCGCGCGACCCGGCCGGACCCTGCGGACTTCGACGCTGTCATCACCGATGCCATCGACCTGCGCGAACACTGCGGCGCGGGAAGCCTGCCGCTCGCGGCGATGCTGGCCGCGCTGCCCGCAGGCGTGCCACTGTCGATCGAGCTACGGAGCAAGGCCTTGCGCGAGGCCCATCCCGATCCGGTCGTGCGCGCCTGTGCGGTCGCTGCGGCGACCCGCGCGTGGTTCGACGCGCAGGGCGCCGGCTGACCGCGTCCGGCGCTTACCAGGCGTGCGGCTCGCCGTTCCATTTGTAGAAGTCGCCCGATCGGTCGAGCGTCCAGCCTTCCGCCAGCGCCTTGATGCCACGCGCGCTTTCCTCCGGCGTGATGTCGGCATCTGCGCCGCCGAGGTCGGTCTGCACGTAACCGGGGTGAATCAGGCCGACCACAATGCCGCGATCCTTCACGTCGATGGCGATCGACCGCATAAGGCGGTTCAGCCCGGCCTTGGCCGCGACATAGGGATAATAGCCGCCATAAGGCCAGGTCGATGCGGCAAGCTGACTCGTCAAATTCATCACTTTGGCGCCGGTGTGCATACGGGGCAGGAAAGCGACCAGAACACGCAACGGGCCTTTGAGCATGATCTCGATCGTTTCGTCGAAATCCTGCCAGTCGACCCGATCGAGTTGGGCGGGGACGGCACCGAGGACGCCGGCTACGTTATACAGAAGGTCGATCGGGTCGTGGCCGGTGGACGCCGCGCCCGCTGTCACGCTCTCGTCGCTGGTGACATCCATCCCGTGTACCGTCAGGTTTCCGCCGGCACGTTCCGCAAGGGCATTGACGGTGCTTGCCGAGGCGGGATTGCGAACGAGCGCATAGACGCGGTCGCCGGCGGCGAGATGCTGTTTCACGAGTTCCAGAGCGATGCCGCGCCCGGCTCCGGTGATTGCGACGTTCGCCATGACATCTCTCCTGCGTTTTTTATGCGTGTTTGCGCGAACTTGGACGCGCCACGATGCCGTAGCACCTGCCATTTGTGTGAGACGCTTTCGCACTGACCAAAGGGAGAGGTGGGCCGGATCGCCTCCAACCCGCATAAACCGGATGGGAGTCGGCCGCTACTGCGCCGACCCGATGACATGCCGCAACCCGCGTACGAGGTGCTGGCGGCAGGAGATGGACGACAGCGCATGGACAGGATCGCAACGGCGGAATTCGATCTCGAAGCGGAAATCCGCGACCTTGCCGCGCGTCGCGACATTACCGATGTACTGCAGCGCTATATGCGCGGGCTGGACCGGCTCGATCCCGCGCTGGTGCGAAGTGCCTTCCATGCCGACGCGCGGATCGATGTCGGTCTGATGCAGGGCGGCGCGGACGCGTATGTCGCGTTCACGCAGACCGTGCTGGGCGGGATGACGGCGACCCACCATCTCCTCGGCCAGGTGCGGATCGAGCTCGACGGGAACCGGGCGATTGCCGAATCCTATTTCCAGGCGTGGCAGGGCGTCGCAACAGACGACGGCGGCCTGCGCGACCTGTTCATCGCCGGACGGTATGTGGATGCGCTTGCCTGCCGGGATAGGCGCTGGGGCATCGTTTCGCGCACGCTGGTGACCGATTGGGTTCGCGACGAACCGGGTGGGGCGGACTTCTTTACCGCCAATCCGGCGCTCGTGCGCGGCGCCCGCCACGGCGCCGATTTCAGCCAGACCTTTCGACAGGGAATCGACCGATGAATGTACAAGCGAGCGTATCGCGCTATTCGCAGGATTTCGATCTGCCGGTGCGCGGCGATACCATCACCGCCGATCGCTACATTTCGAAGGACTGGATGGATCTCGAGACTCGCAACCTGTGGCCGAAGGTGTGGCATCTCGGCGGGGTGCTTGCCGAATTCGAGGATGCGGGCGACATCGTCCGTCACAATTTCGGCAAGGAATCGGTCCTGATGGTGCGGCAGGAGGACGGGGCGATCCGCGCCTTCTACAACACCTGCCCGCATCGCGGAAATCGTCTGATCGTCGGCGAAGCGGCAAGCGTTCCGCGTATCGTCTGCGGCTATCACAACTGGACCTTCGATATCGACGGTACGCTTGTGAAAGTGCAGGACCCCGACGATTTCGCCGGTGGCAGCCCATGCGGCAAGGTGCATCTCGCGGAATTGCGCTGCGACACATGGGGGCCGTTCGTTTTCTGGTGCATGGACGACGACGTCGCGCCGCTGCACGAATGGCTGGCCCCGTTCCCCGAACGCCTGAAGGGCTACGGCATCGACACCTGGGTCCGCGTGCTGAAGCTGTCGGTGGATTGCGACTTCAACTGGAAGATCATCCGCGACAATTTCAACGAAAGCTATCACCTGCCGACGATCCACCCGGAACTCGCGACCTTCATCAACGATGGGCTGCCGGATACCGTGTTCGAAATGTACCCCACGGGGCACAATTCGATGTGGATGAAGGGCCATCAGGCAACGACGCGCGTCGATTATCACACCACCGAAGTTCCTGCTCCGCTCGACGACGTTGCGCGCGCATGGGATATCGATCCCGAGGCGTATAACGGCCGCACCGGCGATCTTCGTCAGGCGATCATCGCGGCGAAGCGCCGGCTTGGTCCGGGCCGGGGTTTCACCAATTACGAAAGCATGACCGACCAGCAGCTCGTCGACTATTTCCACTGCACGCTGTTCCCAAATCTCACGCTGACGATGAGCCCGGAGCAGTTGCAGGTGCTGCGCACCGAGCCGCACCCCACCGACCCGGAAAAGTGCGTCTTCCAGCATTGGTGCCTGTATCCGCCAGTGGAAGGCATGAAGACGGTGATGGGGCCGGTCGGCGAACTGCCGCTGCGGCACGATGCGTTGGTGCGCCATTCGACCTATGGCGACGGCGTAAGCGTGGGGTTCGTCGCCGATCAGGATCTGTCGATCGGCACCACCCAGCAGCAGGGGCTCAATTCGCGCGGCTTCAAGGGCTGCATCCTGCCGAACCAGGAAAAGCGGGTCCAGCGCTTCCACGAACTGCTCAACGATTACGTCAAGGGGACGGAGCCGGCATGAGCGCCTGCCCGGTCGAGGATCGTCTGGCGCTACAGGATCTGGTCGTCGCACACGCGCAGGGCGTGGACAGCCTGCACGATCTGGACGGCATCTGCGCGGTCTTCACGCCCGATGCGGTGTTCGATCTGTCGGGCATCGGCTTCCCGAGCGTGAGCGGGCACGCCGGCATCCGCAGCTTTTACGCGGCAGCGTTCGAGGCGATGGCGGCGCAGGCGCATTACGTGTCGAACTTCGCCGTCACCGCCTATGGCGGCGATACCGCCTCGATCCGCAGCTACGTGACGGGCATGGGCCGGTACAAGGCTGGCGGCGGTATCACGATCCATGGGCGCTATTATTACGACGCGGTGCGGACCGGGTCGGGCTGGAAGGCCACGCGCTTCACGATGGACTTCCTGATTCCGCCTGACGCCTGAGCGGCGCCCTTCCGTCGAGACACACGCCGAAGATAGCATCGCGCGGCCCTGTTCGTCATAGACCGGCTCTACCTTGTCCGCAGCGTAGAGCATCACGCTGAAGCCGGTCAGCGTGTGCGTCTCAAGATGCGCGCGCATCGCGTGATAGGACGGGTCGCCAAAATGGCGCAGCAACACCCGTTCGTCGGCCCACTCTTCGTCCCAGTAGTTTGGGGCTGTAGCTTAGGCCCCGATCCCGCGAATATCCGGGCATGCGTGGATTTCCAGAATTTCGAAGACATTGCCGAAATAGTCCCGGCAATAGATGCCCGCGTACCCGTGCATCACGCCATTCGCATCGGTGGTGATCGCCTCCATAGCGGGCGGGGCGTGGACCGGCAGGCCTTCCGCCATGATGCGCGCGTGGACGGTGGCGAGATCTTCCACCTGCAGCGCGACATGCGTGTAGCCATATTCGTTCACGCCCCGCCACGGGTCGAGCGGAGCCTGCTTCGGCGCGCTGTATTCGAAGGCTTCGATCTGCAGGGTGCCGAGGCGACAGAAGAATTGCCGCGCCGCGCTGCCTTTCAGCCCCACGACCGCATCGATGAAGGGATTGTCCGCCCATGCGAGCGGCGGCACCTCCTCCTCCGCGCCGAGGAGATCGATGTAGAAGCGCCGCGCGAGAGCGAGATCGGGCACCGACACGCCGATATGGTGGATGCCGATCACGCCAGGCAGTGCCGTTGTCATCGTCCGCTCAGACCTGCGAGAAGCCGCCGTCCATCACCAGCTCGTCGCAGGTCATGAAGCTGGCCGCGTCGCTCGCGAGGAACACCACGCCGCCTGCCATCTCATCCGGTCTGCCGAGCCGCCCGATCGGGTGCGATTGCACGACGCCCGCCAGCGCGATCTCGCGCGACGCAAGGCCACCGAGCTCGACATAGCGGTCGATGATCGCATTCAGCATCGGCGTGTCGATGCCGCCGGGATGAACCGAATTGACCCGGATATTATACCCCAAGGCCGCGAATTCGGCGCCGAGGCATTTCGACAGCATCTTGATGGCGGCCTTGCTGACGCAATAGGCGCTGTTGAACGCCGCGCCGCGCAGGCCGCCGACGCTGGAGAAATTGATGACGGACGCGCCGCCCGTGCGCGCCTTGCCCCCCGCCTTGAGCATGTCGAGCAGGATCTGGGTGCCGATGATCGCCGAATCGACGTTGATCGCGTTGACCCGGTGAAACTCGGCGAGCGGTGTATCTTCGAAGCGCGTGACGATCGAATAGCCGGCGTTGTTCACCAGCACGTCGAGCCGCCCGTAGCGTTCGCGCACGAGGCGTTCGACCGCGCGCCAATCGCCCTCGCTCGCCACGTCATGCTTCAGATACTGGTCGGCGCCGTCGATGTCCGCCGTGTCGCGCAGGTCGGTGGCGACGACGGTCGCGCCTGCCGCCTTCATGGCCTTGACGATTTCGCGACCGATGCCGCCTGCGGCGCCGGTCACGACGGCGATGACGCCGGGAAGGGCGATGGTCATGGCGTTGTCCTGTCAGGTGCGGGATGAATGGCGATCATTGCGCGGTCCAGCCGCCGTCGATCACCAGTTCCGCGCCGGTCATGTAGGAACTGTCGCTGCTGGCGAGGAAGAAGGCGGCGCTGGCGAGTTCCGACGGATCGGCAAGCCGGCCCATCGGCGTCTTGGCGGCAACCATATCGACCAGATCCTGCGGCTTCTCCGCGATTCCCTTATCGACCCAGCGCTGGAACCCGGCGGAGAGCAGCGGCGTGACGACGAAGCCGGGGTGCAGGGAGTTGGCGCGGATCGGCATGCGCTTTTCGGCAAACTCCAGCGCGATCGACTTGGTGAACAGCCGGACGGCGCCCTTGCTCGCGTTATAGCCGGAGACTTCGCTCATCCCGACCAGCCCCATGATCGAGCTGACGTTGATGATCGAGGCGCCGCCGGCCACGCCCGCGCCGCTCTTCTCCATCAGCGGCACGAACGCCCGTGTGCCGAGGAACACGCCGTCAACGTTGATGCTCATGATCCTGCGCCAGCCCTCGAGGCTGGTGGTCGCCACCGGGCCGGTCAGGTCGATCCCGGCATTGTTGACGAGAATGTGGAGCGCACCATGCTGCTGCTCCACACGCGCCAGCAGCGTCGCCCAATCCTCTTCGCTGGTGACGTTGGCGCGAACATAGCTTGCCGCTTGCCCCAGCCGTGCCAGCGTGGCGGTGGCGAGGTCGCCGTCCGGTGCTTCGAGATCGGTCAGGACGACTTCGGCACCTTCGGCCAGGAAGCGCTCGACGCAGGCAAGCCCGATGCCGCGCAAGCCCCCGGTGACAAGCGCGATGCGACCCTGCAGCCGGTGCGAACCCAGAGACTCCATGCGCCTAAACTCCGTTCATGCCGGCGGTGCTGGCGCCGTCCATCGTGAATTCGCTGCCCGAGCAGAACCGCGCCTCGTCCGACGCGAGCCAGGCGACCATTCCGGCGATCTCCTCGACCGAGGCCATGCGGCCCATCGGCGACAGGCCTTCGTACGCGGCGCGAGTGGCGACCGGATCGCCTGATTTGTCGATGAGATTGGCGATCAACGCCGTCTCCACGACGCCGGGCAGCACCGCATTGACGCGAATCTTGTACTTGCGATTTCCGGCGTGAACCGCCGAGGATTTCACCAGCGCGACGACGGCGGCCTTGGACACCGAATAGGCCAGGAAATTGCCCATCGCACGGTGCGCGTTCATCGATGAATTGACGATGATCGACCCGGTAGGGCCGCCGGGATTCGTCGCCATCGCGCGCATGGCGTGCTGCACGGTTAGCATCACGCCCGTCAGGTTGACGCCGATCACGGTGTTCCAGCCCTCGATCGTGATCGACTCGATCGAACCGTCGCCGCTTTCGGTGCCGGCGTTGGCGAAGGCCGTGTCGAGCCGGCCGTGGCGTTCCAGGATTTCCGTCATCAGTCCGCCCCATGCGGCGGCGTCCGTCACGTCATGGCGGATGAATTCGGCGCCGGTTTCCGTGACGATGCCATCGGCGGCCGACTGGTTCGATCCGGTGAAGATCACCCGCGCACCCTCCGCGCGCAGCCGCCGGACGGTGCCCGCGCCGATGCCCGAGGTTCCACCCGTGACCAGTGCGACCTTGCCTTGCAAGCGCTGTTCCACGCCACTCTCCTTGCGGTTCTGCTTTGTCTCTTCATGGCCGATCGCGGGGGGCGGGCAAACCTATGACTTGCGCAAGGTGACATGCGCTCGCCCGTCGGCCACAACCCTGAAAAAGCGCGAAAACGCGCGCGCGGTGGAGATGATCTGACATGGCCGACCTGGACCCCAATATCGAGCCGAATCTCGGCGCGGATCGTAGCGCGGGCATTAGTTGGGCCGAATTGATGGCGATGGATTCGCGGACGCCGCCGGCGATCCTCACCGAGGAAAGCTACACCTATCGCGGATCGGGCCCGGTCCCCGCCGCGCGCTACACCAGCGAAGCCTTCGCCGCGCTAGAACGCGAGAAGATGTGGCCGTATGTCTGGCAGTTCGCCGCGCGCGAAGAAGATTTGCCGGAGCCGGGCGATTTCGTCGTCTACGAGAATGTGGGCCGTTCATATCTGGTGACGCGGCAGGATGACGGCTCGATCCGGGCGATGCACAATGTCTGCCTTCACCGCGGCCGCAAGCTGCGCACTGAAGATGGGGCGGCCGACACGTTCGCCTGCCCGTTCCACGGCTTCGCCTGGAACAAGGACGGCAGCTTCAAATCCATGCCCTGCCAGTGGGACTTCCCGCATTTGTCGCCGGCGAAGCTGTCGCTGCCCGAGGCCGAGGTCGGGCGCTGGGCCGGCTATGTCTTCATCCGCGAAGAAAAGGGCGGACCGAGCCTGGAGGCGTTTCTGGCACCGCTCCCCGAGCATTTCCGGCGCTGGCGCCACGAGGAATGCGCGACGGTCATGCGTGTCGCGAAGGAAGTGCCCGCCAATTGGAAAGTGACGATGGAGGCCTTCATGGAGGCCTGGCACACGATCGTCACGCACCCGCAACTGCTGCCGTTCACCGGCGATTCCAACGCCGCCTACTGGACGTGGGGCGACAATATCAACGTCAACCTCGTGCCCTTCGGTGTGATGAGCCCGCACATTCGGGACGGGCAGGGCGAGCAATGGATCGTCGACGAGTTCATCAAGTATAACGGCCGCTCAGCCGACAATTACGAGGATGCCGCGCACGAGAACCCGATGGCGATCACCGTGCCGGAAGGCGTGACCGCGCGCGCCGCACTCGGCGCGGCGATGCGCAAGGCCTATACCGAAAACACCGGATACGACCACGCCGACGCGACCGACGCTGAATTGCTCGATGCACTCGTCTACAACGTCTTCCCCAATTTCGCGCCGTGGGGCGGATACATGCCCAATATCGTGTATAACTGGAAGCCGGGGAAGACGCCTGACACCTGCATCATGGAAGTGCGTGTGCTCGCCCGCATGCCCAAGGGGCAGCCGATGCCACGCGGCGCGGCGCTCAAATTCCTGACGCTGGAGCAAAAGTGGACCGAAGCACCCGAGCTCGGCATCCTGGGTGACGTGTTCGAGCAGGACATGGACAATCTGCCCTATGTCCAGCAGGGGCTGCACGCGTCGAAGACCGGCCAGATTCAGCTTGGCAACTACCAGGAAATCCGCATCCGGCAGTTCCAGGACACGATGATGAAATACATCAACGGCGACCTCGGCGGCGTGCATGGCTGATCCGGCAGGCGACCCCGCCGCAAACCACCCGCGGCGTATCAACTGCGTCCTCGTCTGCGGCGGCGTCTGGCACGACATGGATTTCGCGCGACTGGAACTGCTCAAGCTGCTTGCCGACGACCCCGCCGTCCGCACGCGCGTGTTCGAGAATTACGAGACGATCGACGCGCTGCGCGGGGCCGACATCCTCATCACCTACACCTGCGACGTTACCCCCTCGCTCGCCGCGCAGGAGGCGTTGCGCGATTGGCTGGCGGCGGGCGGTCGCTGGTATGCACTGCACGGCACCAATTCGGTGCTGCGGCTGCTGGAAAGCGGCGTGTGGGACGCGCCGCGCTGGGCGCCGTTGTTCATGGATCTGCTCGGCACGCAGTTCCTGTCGCACCCGCCGATTGCGCCCTACACCGTTACCATCGCCGATCCCGATCACCCGCTGGTGGCCGGGATCGCGCCGTTCGAGACAACCGACGAACTGTACCACATGGAGCGGCACGGCGACCTGCATGTGCTGCTCGAAACAGACTGCACGCAGGAGGGCACCGGCTTCGCCGAGGCCGCTGACGCGCCGGGCAAGCACCCGGTGATGTACATCAAGCAACACGGCGCGGGCGCCGTGCTATACAATACCCTCGGGCATTGCCGCGGGCATTACGATCTGCAGCCGATGCTCGACTGGTGGCCCACGGTAGACCGGTGTGCGTGGGATCTGCCGGTGTTCCGCGACCTTCTGCTGCGCGGCATCGGCTGGCTCAAGGAGCGAGATCACACGCGATAGCGCTATCGAGGTCCACGAAGCGATCGAGCGCCGCCAGCGGCGCATCCGGCCAACGCGACAGCATCAGCATCCGCATGTGCCCGGTGCCGATCGCAAGCTCGTCGGTGACGCCCATGCCGCCGTGGAACTGGATCATCTCATGGCCCAGCGCGACGGATGCCTCGCCGATGTAGGCGCGGGCACCGTGCACGGCCCGCGCGAACGCTGCCGGCTGGGCGGATACGAGTGCGAGGTTGATAAGCGCGCGGCTCTGCTCGATTGCGGCATATTGCGCCACCATACGGTGCTGTATCGCCTGGAACGACCCGATCGGAACGTCGAACTGGGTACGCGTGCCTAGATAGTCGATCGTATCGGCGAACAGGCGGCGCATGATCCCCAACGCCTCGGCAGAGCGGGCCAGCGATGCGAGAATCTCGACCTCGGCCAAGGCGGTGAAGTCGCCGTTCAGCCGGGCGGACACCGGCACCGCCATGTCAGTAAACCGCAGCGCGGCCGCGTAGATACCGTCGATCATGGGCCATTCGGTAACGGTCAGCCCGACCGTATCGGCGGGGACCAGGAAAAACTCCACGCCATGTTGGTCGTCCGGCGTACCGCTCGACCTGGCCGAGACGATATAGGCATCGGCCCTGCTGCCGGTGACGCAAAACGCCTTTTCTCCGTCGAGGATTACGGCGTCCCCGTCATAGCGTGCTGTCGCGCGCACCCAGCATGCGTCGTCGCGAAATTCCCGTTCCGCGTGGGCCAGGGCGATACGCTTGTCGCCGCTCAGTAACGACGCGGCCCATGCGTCGCGCAAGGGTTCGTTGGCGCCGGTCAGGAACAGCCGTGCGGCGAGCACGATGGCTTCGGCCACTGGCTCGACGACGAGGCCGTACCCCAAGGCTTCGAACATCGTCGCGATCCCCGTCGCGCCGATATCGAGCCCGCCGCAATCCTGCGGCAGGGGGCCGGCCAGCAGCCCGATATCCCCCAGTGTGCGCCAGTTGGCGACCGAGAAGCCCGGAGCCCTGGCCTGAAAGCTCCGCCGGCTTTCGTGATCGTAATGGTCGCGCACGAAGCGCTCCACCAGCGCCTTCAGCATCTCCTCGTCTTCGGTGAGGTTGAAGTTCACGATCCACTCCCATTGATCGTTCTCCACTATCACCTTGCGGGCACGCCTTTCCGCTGGGCAAAGTGTTAGGCGGCAAACCGTCATCTCGGGACCAGTCCTGATTGCTCCGCGCACGCGGGGCAGGTACAAGCCTTGGCGAGAGGAATGACGTGCAACTGTTATCTCAAGAAAAGATCGATGCGGTGCGGGTCACCTCCCCGGGACACATCAAACCGGCCGCCGAGGCGTTGCACGCGATCGCGCACGAATGCGGGATGCGAGTCGCACCCGCGCATGATCTTGCCGACAAACGCACGCCTGTTGATGCCGAGGGCAATATGCTGGCGACATCGATCTTCGGATGGTCCGACGAGGATCGGGTGTGGTGGCAGAACTCGCGGATCGCACTGGATTCTCCGCTCACGACCGCCTGTCGGTTCGAAAGCCAGCCATTCTGGGCCAATGCCGAAGGCTTCCGTACCCGCGAAAACAACCCGTATCTGCGATCGATCGACGTCGCCAATTTCGAGCAGCGCGCCATGACCAAGGCGGCGATCGTGGTCCCGGTCCATCTGCCGTTCGGGCAGATCGGCGCGGTAAGCTTCAACCCGATCGACCGCACCAAGACCGATCTGACCGATGACTTCAACACCATGTCCGATGCTTTCGGGCTTTACGCGCGGACGTTCATCGCGACCTACGTGCAGATCATGGGCGCGATGCAGGCGCTGCCGTCAGGCTCGCGGCTGTCCAAGCGCGAGGTTGAATGTCTGCGCTGGGCCGCGATCGGCAAGACCGATATCGAGATCAGCCTGATCATGTCGCGCAGCCGCGCCACCGTTCGGTTCCATATCCACAACGCCGCGACCAAGCTGAACGCGGTGAACCGCAGCCAGACAGTCTTCAAGGCTGCCCAATTGGGGTATATCTCGCTGCACAATTGATGGCGCGCTCAGCCCCGGTCCTCGAGGATCATGGCCGCGCCGCGCAATCCCACCGCCATCGCCGGGGCATTGGTATTGCCGGTGACATGGCCCGGCATGATCGAGCAATCCGCGACTCGAACGCCCTGCACCCCGTTCACCCGCAGCCGAGGATCGACCACCGCAAGCGGATCGCTGCCCATGCGGCACGAACGGATCGCGTGCAGGCCGCACGTCGATAGCCGGCGGAAGCTGGCGAGAATCTGCTGGTCGGTCGCGACGTCCGGCCCCAACGTACTTTCCGTCCCGACCATTTGCCCCAGGGGGGATGCCGCCATGAACGCGCGCATCGTGCGGATGAGCGCCACAGCGGATCGGCGATCATGCTCGGTGGTCAGGAAGTTGTGCAGCACGTTCGGCAGGCTGTCCGCTGTGGGGCCGGTGGCCCGCACCGCGCTTTCGCTGGTCAGGCGCAGAAGTTGCCCGTAGATCGTGATCCCCGGACGGGGATCGATCTTGTCGAGGGGCACAGGATCGTTGTCGTCACCGATCTTGAAGGTGTAGCCGCCAAGGTAGAATTGCGCGTCGGTGCGTCCGTCGGGATGCGCCACGTTGCAGAAGGCGCCCACCTCGAACGGGCCGGTCGCCAGGATTCCGTCGCGCCTGACGAGATAGCGCAGCATCGCGAGCGCCGCGCCGACCCCGAAGAAGCTCCGGTTCGTACCCCGCCCGCGCACCAGCCGATACGGAAGCGAGATGGCGAGATGCTCGATCATTCGTTCCCCCACGTCAGGCGCGTGGTACAGCGGCGGTATTCCCGCCGCTTGCAGTCGCTCCGCGTCGCCGATGCCGGACCGCTGGAGCAGCAGCGGGCTTTCCATCGCGCCGGCACTGACGATGATCTCGCCCGCACATTCGAGCCGTCGCATGACATTTTCGACAGTCGCCTCGACACCCGTAGCGCGCGTGCCGTCGAAGATGATCCGCTGCACCGTCACGCCCGTCATCACCGTCAGGTTAGGTCGCCCGGTCGCGCGCTTCAGGTAGGTGCGCGCCGACGACTCGCGTTTCCCGTTGCGGATGTTGTGGCTGTACAGGCCGACGCGAGGGCCTGTCGTTGCGTTCAGATCATCGACCGGCCGCATCCCGAGCGCCGCGCCGCTTTCGATCATCCGGTCGGCGAGCGGATAGGTGTAGCACGCGGGATTGACCCGCACCGGGCCGCCCGCGCCACGTACGGGGGAGGGGCCAGCCGCGTGATCCTCCAGTTCCAGGAACGCTGCGGTCATGCTTGCGCCGTTCCAGCCGGTCGCACCGTGTTCCTGCTCCCACGCATCGTAATCCGCCGGTTCGCCCCGGCTCCAGATCATGCCGTTGATCGAGGACGAACCGCCCAGGCCCTTGCCGCGAATCCACACTTCGCCACCCGCTGCGCCACCGTCCTCGCGCGGCTGTGCCACCGGATACACCCACATATGCTCCGGCTTCTGCACCAGCTTCGCCACGCCCTTGGGCAGGGTGACCCAGAAGCTGTCGTTGCGGCCGCCCGCCTCCAGCAGCAGCACCTGCGATCGGCCGTCCGCGCTCAGCCGCTCGGCCAGCACGCAACCGGCTGATCCGGCGCCAACGATGATATAATCCCAGACGTTCGGCATGGTCCCATCCTCTGCCGAGACAGGTCGCATGACCTAGCAGTTTGTCCACCCTAGCGTTTTGATGAGTCACGAAGCGGGCGCGGACGCGCCTAGATCGTCCCCGGAGAAGCTGGAACCTGTATCCGGGGCGGGATTAAAGATGCGCGCGATTGCCGAAGGTCTGTTCACCGAGGAAACGCCGCCACGGCTGATCGGCGGGCGCGAGCGCGCGTCGCGCAGGATCGTGTTTCCCTGCCCCCCCGGCGACACGTTTGAACCCGTGCCGCTGGCGCGCGAGGGCACGCTTTGGTCGTGGACCGTGCAGCGCTTCCGGCCCAAGTCACCGCCTTACGCCGGGCCTGATGCGTTCGCGCCGTGGATCGTCGCCTATGTCGAGTTGCCCGGCGAAGTGATCGTGCAGGCGCGGCTTGTCGACGTGGCACCGGACGATGTCCGCATCGGCATGGCCGTGCGTTTGGCGCCGACCCTGCTCGACCCGCAAGCTGCCGACCCGTCATACATTCCCGCCTTCGCGCCGATCGGGGCGGGCGCATGAGCGACGTCTGCATCGTCGGCATCGGCATCCACCGCTTCGGCCGGACGGATGGCCTTTCCGGCCTTGAGCAGGGCGTGTTCGCTGTCAATCAGGCGCTGGGCGATGCTGGCGTGGCGTGGCAGGATATCCAGTTCGCTTATGGCAGTTCGGATGCCGCCGGAAACCCGGACACGATGGTCGATCGTCTCGGCCTCACCGGCGTCCAGTTCATCAACGTTCGAAACGGCTGCGCTGCCGGCGGATCGGCGCTGTTCAGCGCGCAGATGGCGATCAAGTCGGGCGAGTTCGACCTGGGGCTGGCGGTCGGTTTCGACAAGCATCCACGCGGCGCCTTCAACGCGCTTCCCGCCGAATATAATCTGCCCGACTGGTATGGCGAGGCGGGGTATATGGTCACGACGCAGTTCTTCGCGGCGAAGATCATGCGCTACATGCATTTGTTCGGCATCTCCCGGCAGACGCTGGGCAAGGTGGCCGAAAAGGCATTCCGCAACGGCGTTCACGCGCCGCACGCGTGGCGGCGGACGCCGGTCGCGCTCGATGACATCCTGGACGCGCCGATGGTGTCGGACCCCTATTCGAAATTCATGTTCTGCTCGCCTGCGGAGGGCGGCGTGGCGCTTGTGCTGGCGAGCGAGAAGAAGGCACGGGAACTGGGCAAGCCGCTCATCCGGCTGAAGGCGGCGGCGATGCGCACGCGCCCGCCCCACAGTTTCGAGGTGTTTGCACCCTCGATCGATGTCGTGGCGGACGATGGCGGCATGCGCGGCACCGCGACGCGCCTTGCCTCCGCCCATGCTTTCCAGACGGCCGGCATCGGGCCGGCGGATATCCATGTCGCGCAGCTTCAGGACACCGAGGCGGGTGCCGAGGTGATGCATCTCGCCGAAAACGGCTTCTGCGCCGATGGGGAGCAGGAACAATGGATCGCCGAGGGCCGCACCGAGATCGGGGGCCTGTTGCCGGTCAATACCGATGGCGGCTGCCTAGCCTGTGGCGAGCCGATCGGCGCCTCCGGGCTTCGGCAAGTCTATGAAAACGTGGTTCAACTGCGCGGCGACGGCGGCGGCAGACAAGTCCCGGACACCCCCCGCACCGCGTACAGCCACGTCTATGGCGCGCCGGGCGTCTCCGCCGTCACGATCCTGGAACGATAATGGATATTGAACTCTCGCCCGAAGACGTCGCGTTTCGCGAGGATGTCCGGCGTTTCCTTCGCGAGAATTTGCCGGAAACGGTCAAGAGCGGCGCGGCCGCCACCCCGTCGGTCTTTGTCGAGCCGGAGGTGGGCCAGGTCTGGAACGCCGTGCTGCATGCAAAAGGCTGGCTGGGTTACCAATGGCCCGTGCAACACGGCGGCACGGGATGGACGCCGTTCCAGCGCTATCTGTTCGAGAAGGAATGTGCAGCAGCGGGCGCGCCGAACCTGACCGTGCTCGGCCTGAAACTGCTGGCGCCTGTGCTGTGGACGTTTGGAACCGAGGAGCAGAAGGGCTTCTACCTGCCACGCATTCTGTCGGGAGAGGATTATTGGTGCCAGGGCTTTTCGGAACCCGGTGCGGGATCGGACCTGGCGAGTCTCAAGACCCGCGCGGTTCGGCAGGGCGACCACTACATCGTCAGCGGCTCCAAGATCTGGACGACGCACGCGCATCACGCCAACCGCATGTTCACCCTGGTACGCACCAATACCGAGGTGAAGAAGCAGGCTGGGATCTCGTTCCTGCTGATCGACCTCGACAGTCCGGGCGTTTCGGTGCGGCCGATACGCACCAGCGCGGGCGATCACGAGGTTAATCAGGTCTTCCTGGAAGATGTCGCCGTGCCTGTCGAAAACCTCGTCGGCAACGAGGGGCAAGGCTGGACCATCGCCAAATTCCTGCTGGAGAACGAACGCGGCGGATCGTGCCATGCGCCAAAGCTGATCCATGACCTCGACCGGATCGTATCCGCGTCACACGAGCAGAGCGATGGCAGGGGCGGGGTTCTCGCCGATGACACGGACTGGAAGCGACGCGTCGCGCGCGCGCGGCTGGGGGTCGAGGCGCTCGACATGATCGAATTGCGGATCATCGCCGAAATCGCCGAAGGCAACGCGCCCGGGCCGCAAACATCGCTGACCAAATTGCTCGCCTCCAATCTCCGGCAGGAGATCGACCTGCTCGCGGTGGATCTTTACGGGGTCGCTGGCCTGCAGCTCGAAAAGGCCAGGCCGCTGCATGGCGGCGACGCGCCGGTGCCGGTATGTGCGCCGGGCGCGATGATCGCATCGCCGCGCTATCTGAACAGCCGCGCGTGGACGATCTTCGGCGGCACCAACGAGGTGCAAAGCACCATCATCGCAAGATCCGTGCTCGGGCTATGACCGGACGGCGGACGAAAAGGAAGAGGATGCCCCGATGCAGATGAACCGCGAAGCGCTGACCCGCGCGTATCGGCAGATGAAGCTGATCCGCGAGTTCGAGGAACGGCTCCACGAAGAGATTCAGACCGGCGAGATCGCTGGCTTCACGCACCTCTATTGCGGGCAGGAAGCCGTTGCGGTCGGCGTGTGCGAGCATCTGAGCGAGCGCGACAAGATCGTCTCCACGCACCGCGGCCACGGCCATTGCCTGGCCAAAGGTTGCGACGTGACCGGCATGATGAAGGAAATCTGGGGCAGCCAGGAAGGGCTTTGCAACGGCAAGGGTGGGTCGATGCATATCGCCGATCTCGAAAAGGGCATGCTGGGCGCGAACGGCATCGTCGGCGCGGGCTCACCCATCGGGGTGGGCGCGGGGCTGGCGCTGAAGATCGACGGGCCTGACGGTGACGGCAAGCTCGGCGTGGCCATCACCTTCTCGGGTGACGGCGCCTGCAACCAGGGCACGACGTTCGAGGCGATGAACCTCGCGGTGGTGACGAAGGCACCGGTCATCTTTGTGTTCGAGAACAACCATTATTCGGAACACACCGGCAATTCCTATGCGGTCGGCACCGCCAACGACATCGCCAGCCGCGCGGAAGCCTTCGGCATGAAGGTGTGGCGCGCGGACGGCACCGATTTCTTCGCGGTTCACGATTGCATGCGCGAGGTGCTCGATTACGTCCGCACGCCGGGCAACGGGCCTGCGGCGGTGGAGTTCGATACCGAACGCTTCTTCGGCCATTTCGAGGGGGACCCGCAACGCTATCGCGGCCCCGGTGAGATCGACCGGCTGCGCGCGACCCGCGACTGCATCAGCAAGTTTCGCGACAGCGTGACTCAGGCGGGATTGCTGCCCGATGCCGATCTCGATGCGATCGATACCGAGACGCTCGACGTGATCGAGACCGCGGTAAAAGCCTCGCGCGCGGCACCACGCCCGACGGCCGCGAACGTGCTCGAAAACGTCTACATCACTTACTGAGCGGCGGGAGCGGACACATGGCTAAATTGATGTATCGCGACGCCATTCGCAACACGATCTTCCAGGAAATGCAGCGCGATGCGCGCGTGTGCGTGCTGGGCGAGGATGTCGTCGGCGGCATGGGGACGGCGGGCGGTCCCGAAGCGATCGGCGGCATCTGGTCCACTTCGACCGGGTTGTATGACGCCTTCGGAGCAGACCGGGTGATCGACACGCCGATCAGCGAAAGCGCGATCGTCGGCGCCGCCGCCGGCCTCGCGCTGGCGGGCAAGCGCCCGGTCGCGGAAATCATGTTCGCGGATTTCATCGGCGTCTGCATGGACCAGTTGTGGAACCAGATCGCGAAGTTCCGCTACATGTTCGGTGGCAAGTCGATCTGTCCCGCAGTCATCCGCATGCCGTGTGGCGCGGGCTACAATGCCGCAGCCCAGCACAGCCAGGTTATCCACCAGTTCGTAACCAACATGCCGGGACTGAAGGTGGTGATGCCATCCACCCCGGAGGATGCCTGTGGGCTCTTGCGCCAGGCGATCCGTGACGACGATCCGGTGATCTTCCTCGAACACAAGTTCTTGTACGGGATGAGCGGCGAGGTATCCGACGATCCCGATTTCTGCATTCCCTTCGGCCATGCCCGCCTCGCGCGCGCTGGGCTGGACGCGACCATCGTCGCTGCGGGGATGATGGTCGGCTATGCCGAAGCTGCGGCTGACGAACTGGCAAAGGACGGTATCGGCTGCGACGTGATCGACCTGCGCACCACATCGCCGCTCGACGAGGAGACGATCCTCGATTCGGTGGAGGTGACCGGGCGTTTGATCGTCGTCGACGAAGCCCCGCCGCGCTGCTCGCTGGCGACTGACATTGCCGCACTCGTCGCCAGCAAGGCCTTTGCCAGCCTGAAGGCGCCGATCGAGATGGTCACCGCGCCGCACACGCCCGTGCCCTTCGCCCGCGAGCTGGAGAGCGCCTATCTGCCAAGCCCGGCCAAGGTCGCCGCAGCCGTGCGCCAGACCCTGTCATACCGTTGAAGGAGGCAAGGACATGAGCCGTATCCGCGCCTTCACGATGCCGAAATGGGGCATCGAAATGACCGAAGGGACGATCGCCGAATGGATGGTCAAGGAAGGCGATTCGTTCACGCGCGGCGAGATCTTGTGCCTGATCGAGACCGCCAAGATCACCAACGAGGTCGAAGCCGAATATGCCGCGACGGTGCGGCGCGTCATCGTTCCCGCAGGGGGTGAGGCGCAGGCCGTCGGCGCGTTGCTCGCGGTGTTCGACGAAGGCGCGCATTCGGATGCGGAGATCGATGCGTTCGTCGCCGACTTCCGTCCCGCCGAGGGGGGGCTCGCGCTCGGCGCCGCTCGCACCGAGCCTGCGCCGGCGCCCGTATCGCAGCCCGCACCGGCGCGGATCAAGATCGAGACGAACCGCCCGATCAGCCCGGAGGCGCTGCGCCTCGCCGAGGAGGAGGGCGTCGATATCGCGGCGATTGAAGGCTCCGGGCGCGGCGGGCGTATCACGCATCAGGATGTCGTTCGTGCGTTGCGCGGACCCTTGGACTCCGTGCCGAAGGGCGTGGCGGCATTGTCAAAGGAAGACGTGGCCGTCTTCGCCTCTCCGCTCGCACGCCGGATCGCCGCGTTGCACGGCGTATCGCTTGTCGGCGTGAAGGGGAGCGGCCCGCGTGGCCGCATCTCCAAGTTCGACGTGATGGCGCTCGTGCCTGCACCGGCCGCCACCGGCACTGCGATGCCCGCATTCGTACCGGGTGAGAACACGCCCGACATCGTGCCGTTCGACCGCATTCGCAAGGTCGTCGCGCAGCGGCTGACGCAGGCCAAGCGGGAGATTCCGCATTTCTACCTGCGCATGTCCGCCTCGGCGGATGCGATGCTGGCCATGCGCAAGACCGTGAACCTGGTGCTGGGGTGCAAGGCAAGCGTCAACGACTGGATCGTGAAGGCCAGCGCCACCGCGCTGGCGCGGCACCCGGACGTGAACGTGCAGGTGCGCGACGGGGCGGTCCACCGCTTCCCGCATGCCGACATCGCGATCGCGGTCGCCAGCCCGAAGGGGCTGGTCACCCCGGTCGTCCGGCAGGCGAACCTGATGCGGATCGATCAGCTCGCAGCCGAAACCCGCCGTTTGATCGATAAGGCGCAAGGCAAGGGGCTGGCGATGGAGGATATGGAGGGCGGGACGTTTTCCGTCTCCAACCTCGGCATGTTCGGGGTGGACGGGTTCGATGCGATCATCAACCCGCCGCAAGGCGCGATCCTCGCGGTCGGCGCGGCGCAGCGCCAGCCGGTCGAAACCGCAAACGGGGGCGTCGCCTTCGAAACGCGGATCGCGCTGACGCTCTCGGTGGATCATCGCGCGATCGACGGCGCTGCCGGTGCGCAGTTCCTGCAAACGCTGAAATCGCTGGTGGAAAACCCGGAAGGCGTGTTCGCATGAAACCCGGCCCGCTCAAGGCGCTCGGCGATGTTATCCAGCTCGCCTATTTCCCGACCGATTTCGATGCAGCGCTGCGCTACTGGATCGAGACGATCGGGGTGGGGCCATTCTTCGTGCTGAACGACGTGCGGCTGGACGAGATGACCTATCGCGGCGTGCCGACCGATGCCGTGTTCACGATGGCGCTCGGCTATTGGGGTGATATCCAGATCGAACTCATCAAGACCGATAGCGACGCGCCCTCGCTCTATGCCGGCGACTATGCAGTGCGCGACCGGCTCCACCACATCTGTATCTTCGTTGAAGACATGGCGACGACGCGCGCCGCCTGCGCTGAGGCCGGGGCAGAGGTGATCGTCGCGGGCAAGGTGGGCGAGGATGGCGAAGTCATCTATGTCGACCCCGGTCAGGGGCCGGGTCACATCATCGAATTTCTCCAGCCGGTCTCGGGCAGCGTCGGCTTGTTTCAGATGATGAAGGATGCCGCCCGCGACTGGGATGGCACCGATCCGATCCGGGTATTGCAATAATGAGCGTGCTTCAGACCAACCCGTCGGTCATCTCCCCCTATGCGCGCGAAATGGCGGACAAGGTCGAAGCGTTCGTGCGCGACGTGGTGGTGCCGTATGAGAAGGACACGCGCCGAGATCATCACGGTGCCCCCACCGACGCTTTGCTGATGGATATGCGCGTCCATGCGCGCGCGGCCGGCGTTTTGACCCCGCATATCCGGCCCGACGGCACGCATCTGACGCAGCGAGAAACGGCGGTGGTCCTGATCCGGTCCGGCCTTTCCCCGCTCGGCCCGCTGGCGTGCAACACAGGCGCGCCGGACGAAGGCAATATGTACCTCATCGGGCACGTCGGCACGCCCGATCTCAAGCAACGCTTCCTCAAGCCGCTGGTCGAGGGGACCGCCCGTTCCGCGTTCTTCATGACCGAGCCCGCCGGCTGGCAGGGTGCGGGGTCCGACCCGTCGATGATGAAGACGACCTGCCGCAAGGACGGCAATCACTGGGTAGTGAACGGCCGCAAGACCTTCATCACCGGCGCGCTGGGCGCGAAAGTCGGTATCGTCATGGCGGCGTCTGCGGACGCGGAGACGAAGGGTGGCGCATGCATGTTCCTCGTCGATCTGCCCGACGATGCCATCCGCATCGATGACATCCCCAACACGATCGACAGCTCGATGCCCGGCGGCCATGCGACGCTGACGCTCGATGACCTGCGTGTCCCTGCGGACCAGATGCTCGGCCATCCCGGCGAAGGCTTCAAATATGCGCAGATCCGCCTGTCGCCCGCGCGCCTGTCGCACTGCATGCGGTGGCTCGGCTGCTGCATCCGCGCGCAGGAGATCGCGACCGATTACGCCTGCCGCCGTACCGCCTTCGGCAAGGTGCTGATCGACCATGAAGGCGTTGGCTTCATGCTCGCCGAAAACCGCATCCTCATCCAGCAATGCGACGTGATGATCGACTGGTGCGCAAGCGTGCTGGACGGCGGATCGCTGGGCACGGTGGAAAGCTCGATGGCGAAAGTCGCGGTGAGCGAAGCGCTGATGAAGATCGCCGACAATTGCGTGCAGTTGATGGGCGGCACCGGGGTGACGGGGCATACGATCGTCGAACAGGTGTTCCGCGAGATCCGCGCGTTCCGCATCTATGACGGCCCGACCGAGGTCCACAAGTGGAGCCTCGCCAAGAAGATCAAGCGCGACTGGAAGCAGGCCAACCCCGAACACGCAGCCTAGAGACGTCGCGACCCGACACCAGATCGCGTGGCGTGACGCATCATGCGCAGCCGCTATGCAACGTAAGGAAAGACCGATCATGGCCGAAGCATATATCGTCGAAAGCCTTCGCACCGCCGGCGGGCGCCGCAAGGGCGCGCTGGCGGGCGTGCATCCGGCCGATCTCGGCGCGACCATCCTCGACGCGCTGGTGGCGCGCACCGGCATCGATCCGGCCGCCGTAGAGGACGTTATTGTCGGCTGTGTCAGCCAGGCCGGCGAGCAGGCGTTCGCGGTCGGCCGCAACGTGGTGCTCGCGTCGACCTTGCCGGACAGCGTGCCTGCCGTGACGATCGATCGCCAGTGCGGCTCGTCGCAGCAGGCGATCCACTTCGCGGCACAGGCGGTCATGTCCGGGACGCAGGATATCGTTATCGCCGCTGGCGTGGAGAGCATGACCCGTGTGCCGATGGGGTCCAACTACCGCCTCCACGCGGAAGCCGGTCTCGGCGAAGGTCCGTGGTCGCGTAGCATCCTCAATCGGTATGACGTCGCGGAATTCAGCCAGTTTCACGGCGCCCAGGCGATCGCCGACAAATATGGCCTGAGCCGGGAAGCGATGGACGCCTACGCCCTGCGCAGCCACCAGCGGGCGGCGGACGCGGCCCGGCGCGGCGCGTTCCGGGCGGAGATCGTGCCCGTCACAACGGATATCGGCGACTTTGACGAGGACGAGGGCGTGCGCTTCGATGCGTCGCTGAACGCCATGTCGACGGTGAAGCCGCTGACTCCCGGCGGATCTGTCACCGCCGCAAACGCGAGCCAGATGACCGACGGCGCCTCCGGTGCGCTGATCGTAAGCGAGGCGGCGCTGAAGCGCTTCAACCTGACGCCGATGGCGAGGATCGTGAACCTCACGGTTACGGCGGGCGATCCTGTGATCATGCTCGAGGAGCCGATCCGGGCCACCGTGCGCGCGCTCGAGCGGGCAGGCATGAAGCTTTCGGACATCGACCTGTTCGAAGTGAATGAAGCGTTCGCATCTGTTCCGATGGCGTGGCTCCAGACACTCGGCGCCGATCCCGAGCGGCTCAACGTCAACGGCGGTGCGATAGCCTTGGGGCACCCGTTGGGTGCCAGCGGCACCAAATTGATGTCCACTTTGATCCATGCGCTGAAAACGCGGGGTGGCCGATATGGCCTGCAAACGATGTGCGAAGGCGGCGGCGTCGCCAACGTAACGATCGTCGAGGTGCTTTGACGCCGGCTCGGCTACGGAGCGACAACACAGACATCTTCTATCGGGCGGCAGACATAACGACTTCGGAACGTTTGACGTTGTCTGCCACCTCGGAATATCTGTTATATATTACATCGCCGGTTCGTCGCCCCTTTTTGTGATGACAACGCTTGGCCGACCCATATGATCGGGTGCTGTTTCGAGCGATAGGAACATCTTTTATAAATCAAATAATACCGTAATATGATCGATAGAAGAGTGCGCTATCGATCATCCGTTGGAACTGGCAGCAGCATCTCGATGCTGACGATCGCCAGACCCTTTCCATCGAACTCCTGGCCCAGGAAGCCGTCGACAGCTCCGCGATCGAGGGCGAGATTCTCGATCGCGCGAGCGTGCAGTCGTCCCTGGAGAAGCATCTGGGGATCAAGGCCGACCATCGCCGCGCCAATGCCGCCGAGGCGGGCGCTGCAGAACTCATGGCGAATCTCTTCCGCAGCCATCGCGAGCCAGTCAGCGATGCGACGCTGTTCCATTGGCACGCCTTGCTGATGAACGGTAGGCGGGACCTCGCCGACATAGGCCGATATCGAACCCATGCCGATCCCATGCAGATCGTCTCGGGAGCCCTGCACGCATCGAAGGTGCATTTCGAGGCTCCGCCATCGCAAGCGGTGCCGACCGAGATGAAGGCTTTCATCGCGTGGTTCAACGATAGGGACCCGCCACCTCTTCTCAGGTGAGCGCACTCGCGCGGGCCGGCATCGCCCATCTATGGTTCGAATCCATCCACCCCTTCGAAGATGGCAACGGGCGCCTTGGCCGGGCGATTGCGGAAAAGGTCTTGGCCCAGGGGCTTGACGCACCCGCGATCACAGCGCTTGCAGAGGCCATCCAGCACCATCGCAAGGACTATTACACGCAACTCCAACGCGCGAGTTTGTCGAACTGCATCGACGCATGGCTCGACTGGTTTTCCGACATCGCGCTTGCGGCCCAACAGCGCACGCTGGATCGCGTTCATTTCCTCCTCGCCAAGACGAAGATCCTTGACCGTCTCCGCAGTCAGATCAATCCTCGACAGGAGAAGGCCGTGCTCCGCATGTTCGCCGAGGGACCGGATGGCTTCAAGGGCGGGCTGAGCGCGGCGAACTACCGGACCATCACTGATGCCGCCCCGGCGACGGCCACTCGCGATCTCGCCGAACTGGTCGAGTTGGGCGCTTTGCGCAAGGAGGGGAAACTGAAGCACACACGGTATCGCCTGAACCTTGGCGAATGATGGAAGGGCGCCCTGCGCGTGGGGCATTTCCAGTCGCGTTCATCCCAGCGTTCCGTCAGGATATTGCCGCCAGCCGTTCGATGAAGCGCTGCTTCCGAGCATGCCGCTCGCGGATTTCGTGAAGCCGCCGGCCGAATTCGGCCAGCGTGCCTCGCGTCTCGGCAATGGCGCGCAGATCGAGCAGCAGGGTAGCGGCCTTGTCATAGCCGGGCGCATTGCGGCGCTCGATTTCGGCTTCCACCTCCTGCCAGACGCTCTCGCCTCGACCGGCAAGCGCGTCGATACGGACGAGGCGCGCTTTCTCGGCTTCCTCCGCTTGCCGGCGGCGGGCGGCCTCAGCCTTCTCGGCCTTCGCCCGGTCGCGAGCAAGACGGATGGCGTGTACGCGGGACCGCAACTCGCCTGCGGTCCGCGTTCCGCTGGACAAGCCGGCATAGGGCACCCCAAGCCGTTTTCGAACCAGGGCGCATAGCTCCGCCGAGATATGGGGTTCACCATCAAACAGGCGGATGAGCAGGTCCGTCTTCTCACGATCGGTCATGGCCGCAATGATCTCTCCGGCGGCATCGGGCGATGTCGCCGTCGTGGTCACGGGGTGATCGGCAGCCGCTTCCACGAGATCCGGGTCGATACCGAAAAACTCCGCGAATGCTCCGAGCGCGCCCGTCAGCGGCCCGATGCCCGCCATGGGTTCGATCTCGTCATCGCCCAGCCCTTCGCTCTCCACCGCTCCGAGCCACAATAGATAAAAGAGCCGGAGGTCGCCCGCGAGGAGATCGGCCCGGAGCGGTGCGAGAGCGGCGAGCCAGTCAGAGCCATCATCCCAATCCTCATCCGGTGCGACTTCGTCCCGCGCGACATCGAGGATCAGAGCGTCGCCAGCCGCCTGCAGCGTAGCCCAGTCGATCCCGAGCAAAAGCGGCTTGAGCAATCGCTGATCGACCAGCCTTTTGGGCAATCGGATCATCAGCCGCCGTGTTCCCCAGTTTGCCAGGTAGAGATGGAGGTCGAACCAGCGTTTCATGAAATCGGCGGGGTCGCCCTTCAGGTCGCCCCATTCGTAAGAATTGGTGAAGCTGGTCGCGGTTATCCCCGCGCGTGTCGATATCGCCCGGAGCGCCTTGCGATCCGTGTCGTCGAGCGGGCGATCGATCGCCTGGAATTCATAATATTGATATTCGCTCACGCCCGCCTCCGCCGCGCTTCCGCCATCATGAACGACGCCGATAGACACCGGTCGCCTGCAATGGAAGATCGCGTCCTGGTTGGCTCAATCCGGCTTCAATGAGGTCGCGCACCGCGCCAAGCTCGACGATCACCGCCGCGCGACCTCACAGAACCCTCCAGATTACAGCCAGGCAATGGGCGAGCGACAAACGGAATCACGCCCGCGACCACTTGTGGGTAAGAGCAAGGGCTAACGAACGGTTACGCTTGCCCACTCCAATCCGAACCGCGCCAGATATTTGCGCAGCCGATCGGCATCATTCGAACTGCGCCTGCGCGCGCGAGACGCGGCGAAGAGCGTGCGGCCAGCCTCCGACAAGGATCGGCTGCTGCGGCAAATCCGGATCGTCTCGATAAGTTGTACGCGATCAAACGGATCGATCTCTGTGAGCGCGTCGGTATCGAGCACCTCAGAAAGCATATCTTCGCCATCATCGACTTGTCCCGACCATAAGCGTTTCAAACGCCCGATTTCCGCCTCGACGCAGTCCAGGTCGATGCGGCCTTTCGGTGACAGCGTCGCCATGCGCGTCACGCTCGCGGCCAGGTCGCGGAAGTTTCCGGGCCAGCGTGCGTCCTGCGCGGTTGCGAACGACAGATAACGCTGGCGCGCTTCCTTGTTGAAGCTCGCGCGGTCGCCCTCGCGTTCGGCGAAGCGGTCGAGTTCGTAGTCGAGGTTGGGCTCGATATCCTCGCGGCGGTCGGCGAGGCCGGGGAGCGTGAAGGTCCACAGGTTGAGGCGCGCATAGAGATCGTCGCGGAATGCCCCGGCGGCAACGGCTTCGCCGAGATCGCGGTTGGTGCCGGCGATCAGTTGGAACTCGGACGCCGCTTCCTTGTCCGAGCCAACGGGAAGGAAGCGCTTGTCCTCGATCGCGCGCAGGATCATCGCTTGTTCGTCGAGGCCGAGTTCGCCGATCTCGTCGAGGAACAGCATGCCCTTGTCGGCGGCACGCAGCAGCCCCGGTCGATCGGCAACTGCGCCGGTGAAGGCGCCCTTGCGGTGGCCGAAGAGCGCTGACATCGCGCCGTCGCCCTTCAGCGTCGCGCAATTCACCTCGACGAACGGCCCGGCGACTTGATGCTTCGATTTCTTGAGCTCGTAAATCCGGCGCGCGAGCAGGCTCTTGCCCGCACCCGTCGGCCCCATCAGCAGGATCGGCGCCTTGGAGCGCAGTGCTACACGTTCGATCTCGTCGATCATGCGGTTGAAGGCGGCATTGCGCGTGTCGATGCCGGATTTGAGGAAGGACGTGCTTTCCGCACTGGCGACCGCGAAACGTGTCGCGATGCTGTCGTAGCGCGACAGATCGAGATCGATCGTGTTCCAGATACCGGCGGGATTGGCCGAGCCACGTTCCGGCTGCGTCTGTAGCAGACGCCCGGGCAAGTACCGCGCCTCGGTCAGCAGGAAGAGGCAAATCTGTGCGACGTGCGTGCCCGTCGTGATGTGGACGAGATAATCCTCGGTATCGGGGTCGAACGGCTCGGCGCGCGCGAAGTCGAGCAGTTTGCCGTACACTTCCTCGAAATCCCACGGGTCGTTGAAATCGAGCAAGCGCGGCTCGACCGACGTCTCGGGCGAGACCGAGGCGATGTCCTCCGCGACATATTCGGCGAGGCGGCGATGCGGGCTGCCGTGGATCAGGAGAAAGCGATCGACGCGTAGGTCCTCGTGCATCGTCAACCCGACGCTTGGTCGCCACTTGTTCCAGCGCGACGGGCCGAACTTGCTCGCATCGAGCGTCGATCCCAGGAACCCGATGACGGTGAGTGGCTTCATGTTTATCCCATAGGATAAATCCCTATCGAAATCGATACGATATTTGACGGGCCATTAAACTGTCTTTTCCTGTCGCACACTTTCAATCGAAGAAAATACATAATAATCATAGTGTCTT
This sequence comes from Sphingomonas populi, assembly GCF_004208535.1. Taxonomy (GTDB): domain Bacteria; phylum Pseudomonadota; class Alphaproteobacteria; order Sphingomonadales; family Sphingomonadaceae; genus Sphingomonas; species Sphingomonas populi. The sequence goes on along the minus strand of NZ_SGIS01000030.1, from coordinate 5,069 downwards.
ATGATTTTTATGTGGGTCGCCAAAACCAACTGGCACGCTTTCCGCATAGTGTCTTGCATCGAGCGAGGCGATATTTCGGCCTTCTCGGTAGCGGACCGGAGCACGGGGCGGCTGGAATGAGCCAGCCGCCCCCGAACGGCAGAATTCGAGGAGTTGGACAATGGCCAACAAGGGACTTTTCGCTTCGGCGATCGCAAAGTTGCTACCGGCGCCGAACGCCGTGAACCGCGAGGGCGCACCGGCCTATGCTTATGGGCCGGAGGCGAAGCTCGCGCAGTTGGCGGCGACGGGAACGCTGGCGGACACCTTCTACGGAGCGGCGGAGACGCAACTCGCCGACGTGCTGGATGCGGCCAAGGCGGTCGATCCGCATTTCGTGGCGCAGGCTGCTATCTATGCTCGGACCTCGGGCGCGATGAAGGACATGCCAGCGCTGCTGGCGGCGTACCTCACGGTCGCCGACCCGGATCTCGCGGTGCCGGTGTTCGGACGGGTAATCGACAACGGGCGGATGCTGCGCACCTTCGTGCAAATCATGCGTTCCGGGCAAGTCGGGCGGACGTCGCTCGGCACGCGGCCGAAGCGGCTGGTCCAGCGCTGGCTGGAGCGAGCGTCTATGCCGCGGTTGATGACGGCGGCAACGGGCAAGGACCCGAGCCTGGCGGACGTGGTTCGCATGGTTCACCCCAAGCCGGCGGATGCCACGCGTAAGGCTTTCTACGGCTGGTTGATCGGGCGTCCTTATGACGTTGCCGCGCTTCCTGCCGAGATCGCTGCGTTCGAAGCTTGGAAGGCAGACGCTACGCTCCCTCTGCCGCCGGTGCCGTTCGAATGGCTTACCGCGTTTCCGCTGACTGCGGAGAATTGGGCCGAGCTTGCGACGCGGATCGGGTGGCAGGCGCTGCGGATGAACCTCAACACGCTGGCGCGCAATGGTGCGTACGACGTGGCGGGGGTCACTGACGCGGTGGCGGCTCGGCTCGCTGACCGTGATGCGCTGCGGGCGGTCCGGCCCATGCCCTATCAGTTGATGGTGGCGCTGGGTCAGGTCGGCGACGGCGTGCCACTCAAGGTTCAGGCGGCGCTGGAGGAAGCGCTGGAGCTCTCGCTCCGGGGCGTGCCGAAGGTGCCGGGCCGGATCGTCGTCTGCCCCGACGTGTCGGGGTCGATGAGTTCGCCAGCGACAGGCTACCGCAAGGGTGCTTCGTCGAAGGTCCGGTGCATCGATGTCGCGGCGCTGGTCGCGGCGGCGATGCTGCGGAGCAACCGCGAAGCGCGCGTGCTGCCGTTCGAGCAGACGGTCGTGAAGTTGAAGCTTGAGGCCAATGCCCGCGTCGCCGTGAATGCGGCGAAGCTGGCAGGTGTAGGTGGGGGCGGGACCAATGTCTCGGCACCGCTGGCGATGCTGAATGCGGAACGGGCGAAGGTCGATCTGGTGGTCATCGTCTCGGACAATGAGTCCTGGGTCGATGCCAGCCGGCGCGGATCGACGGCGACGATGAAGGAGTGGGACAAGCTGAAGACCCGGAATCCGGGTGCGAAGCTCGTCTGCATCGACATCCAGCCATACGGCACCACGCAGGCGCAAGCCGGCGCGGACATTCTCAACGTCGGGGGTTTCTCCGACGCCGTGTTCGACACGATCGCGCGGTTCGCCATTGGTGAAACGCAGGATTGGGTCGAGATCATCAAGGAGGTTGAAGTATAATAAAGCAGGGTCGTGGCGAATGCAGGTGGGACTACACCTCCACACGATAGGTCCGACGAGTAAAGCGCCTTGGCTTCGGCGACGGAGTCGAGGAGATGCGGGTTCGAATCCCGTCGCTGGAACGTAGCTTAAGGACCGCCGTCTCGCTGTTCCTCGTCGCCACGACCCCAATTCGACCAACACGGCGAATGCCTGTGGAACTACACGGCCTTCAGGGTCGGCGGTTCGAATCCGCCCCCGGCTTTCAGCCGGGTAGCTCAGTTGGATAGAGCATGAAGCTGTTTCACTAAACCCTCGTCGTCGTGAACGAGATTAACATGGCGAATGCCTGACGGACTACATCGACTTCTAATCGCCAGGTCGCGGGTTCGAGTCCCGCCGGGCCTTCCATGGGTCCGTAGCTCAGTTGGTAGAGCAGGAACGTCCGTCAAACACCTTGTCGCCATGACCCATCACGCTGGCGAATGCCGGCGGGACTACATCGGTAAAGGCCGAAAGGCCGAGCGGTTCGAATCCGCCCCGGAGCAATTCGGAGATGTCCCGCCTGACCTCGTCGCCAGCACCAATCCAAGCCGGCGAATGCTGGCGAGACTACATTGGGAAAGGCTCCAGGGCCGAGCGGTTCAAGCCCGCACCGGAAGCAATTCCGGGATGTCTCGCCAAACATCGTCGCCGGCACCATGACTATGCAAAGGAGGTCGCGATGACCGAGACGATGTACGATTACCAGCACGTCGAAGGCGGTGTGCCGATCAAGATGTGGACGCGGGGCGTGCCGGTCGAAGACGGCGCGCGGGCGCAGTTGATGCGCGCCGCGCAGATGCCGTTCGTGTTCAAGCACGTCGCCGCGATGCCCGACGTGCATGTCGGCATCGGCGCGACCGTGGGTTCGGTGATCCCGACCAAGGGCGCGGTGATCCCGGCGGCGGTGGGTGTCGACATCGGCTGCGGCATGATGGCGGCGCGCACCTCGCTGGTGGCGAGTGATCTGCCCGACACTCTGGAGAGCATCCGCTCCGCGATCGAGCAGGCCGTCCCGCATGGCCGGTCGGTCGGACGCGGCAAGCGCGACACCGGCTCGTGGGGTTCGCCTCCGCCGGCGATCGTCGAGGCGTGGGCGACGCTCGTCCAGCGCTTCGAGTGGCTCACCGACAAGCATCCGCGCCTCAAGAACACGAATAACCTCGTGCATCTCGGCACGCTCGGCACCGGCAATCACTTCATCGAGCTGTGTCTCGATGAGGCGCAGCGGGTGTGGGTGATGCTGCATTCGGGATCGCGCGGCGTTGGCAATGCGATCGGCACGTTCTTCATCGAACTGGCCAAGCAGGACATGCGCAAGTGGCACATCAACCTGCCCGACGAGGATCTCGCCTATTTCCCGGAAGGGACCGATCACTTCGACGATTATGTCGAGGCGGTCGGCTGGGCGCAGGACTTCGCCGCGCTCAACCGGCGCATGATGATGACCAACGTCATCCGCGCGCTGCGGGGGCAGATTGCCAAGCCGTTCGATGCGGAGCTGGAGGCGGTGAACTGCCATCACAATTACGTGCAGCGGGAAAACCACTTCGGTGAAAACGTGCTGGTCACGCGTAAGGGCGCGGTGCGGGCTGCCAAGGGCGTGATGGGCATCATCCCGGGTTCGATGGGCGCCAAGTCGTTCATCGTGCGCGGGCTGGGCAACCCGGACTCGTTCGACAGTTGCTCGCATGGTGCCGGTCGGGTGATGAGCCGGACCGCCGCCAAGAAGCTGGTGACGCTCGACGAACATATCGCCGATACGGCGGGTGTCGAATGCCGCAAGGACGAGGGCGTGATCGACGAGACGCCCAAGGCCTATAAGCCGATCGAAGCGGTGATGGCCGCGCAGGCCGACCTGGTCGAGATCGTCCACACACTGAAGCAGGTGGTGTGCGTCAAGGGCTAGCGCCCTTGGCACGCACCACCAACCAATAGAGAAATGCCATGATCATCATCGACGGATCGGAAGGCGAAGGCGGGGGGCAGATCGTGCGCAACGCGTGCGCGCTGTCGCTCGTCACCGGCCAGCCGTTCCGCATCACCAATGTCCGCGGCAAGCGCTCGAAGCCTGGCCTGATGCGCCAGCATGTTACCGCGATCGAGGCGGCACTTGCGGTCGGTGGCGCGCATGCCGAGGGCGTTGCGGTTGGATCGTCGGAGATCAGCTTCACGCCGGGGCGCGTCGTGCCGGGCGACTATCGTTTCTCGGTTGGCACGGCAGGCAGCACCAGCCTGGTGTTCCAGACGCTGCTGATGCCGCTTCTGCTTGCAGACGCACCTTCGCGTCTCGTGCTTGAGGGCGGCACGCACAACATGCTCGCGCCGCCGTTCGAATTCATGGTGAAGGTGTTCGTGCCGGTTGTACGGCGCATGGGCGCGCGGATCGAAATGCGGCTTACCCGGCACGGCTTCTACCCGCGCGGTGGTGGCCGGATCGAAGTCGATATCGCCCCCGGCAAGCTGATGCCGATCGACTGTGTCGATCGCGGCGCGTTGCAATCGGTGTCGGCGACGGCGTTGTTCGCTGCACTGGCGTTCGACATCGCCGATCGTGAGATCAGGACCGCGCGTAAATTCCTGCCCGACTGGCCGGAAGCGGCATTCGCTGTACGCGAGCTTCCCGCCGAGCAGGGGCCGGGCAACGCGCTGCTGCTTGAGGCACAGTTCGAGCATGGATGCGAGATCGTCACAGGCTTCGGCAAGCTTGGTGTGTCGGCGGAGGCGCTGGCAAAGACGGCGGCGCAGCGGATGGCGGGCTTCCTCGCGACCGATGCGTTTGCCGGGCCGTACCTGGCGGACCAGTTACTCTTGCCGTTCGCGCTTGCGGGCGGAGGCCGTTTCACGACCGTGAAGCTCAGCCAGCACAGCTTGACGGCGGCGGACATCATCGAGCGGTTCACGGCGCGGCGCACGACGTTCGAGGTTCGGCAGGGCGAGTCTAACCTCGTGACCGTTCGCTAGTGCACTGACCCAATCGGGTGATTCACAATCGGTTGGTTTCGTGCGAGTCTGGCGGGATGTCTCAGATCGTATGTGTGATCGTAAACTCTGAAGATGCTGCGCGGTTGGCGTCGGTGGTCGCCGATCGAAACGGTTCGCTCAAGCATATCCAGCGCGCCAGGATCGTGCTGGCCTCGTCGGAGCGGCTGACGGTATTGGAGGTTGCGCGCCGGACCGGTGCCAGTCGACCAGCGGTCTGGCGCTGGCAAGCTCGCTATGCTGCGGAAGGCGTGGAAGGGTTGCTGCGCGACAAAACCCGGCCGCCTGGGAAGGCACCGATCACCACCGCAGTCATAGCCAAAATTCTGGCGCTGACCTGCGCCGAGCCGCCAGGCGA
>NZ_SGIS01000003.1 GCF_004208535.1 Sphingomonas populi | reverse complement strand
GCTCGGTGACCGGGCCGGTATTATACAATGGGCTCAGACCATGGATCTCTAACCAGGAGGCGGCCATGTCACTTTGATAATAGCTTGACCCCAAACTCCTCATGTGAAGGTATCTCGACGCGCTCGGTCGACGATCTGGTGAAGGCGATGGGCGGAACCGGCGTCTCGAAGAGCCAGGTGAGCCGGCTGATCACCGAGATCGACGAGCGGGTGAACGCCTTCCTCAACCGCCCGATCGAAGGCGAGTGGCCGTACCTGTGGATCGACGCCACCTACCTGAAGGAGCGCGAAGGCGGCCGCATCGTCTCGACCGCGGTGATAGTGGCGGTGGGCGTCAACACGCTCGGCAAGCGCGAGGTGCTCGGCGTCGCGAGCGGTCCGTCCGAGGCCGAACCCTTCTGGAAAAGCTTCCTGCGCTCGCTCGCCGATCGCGGCCTGCGCGGCGTCAAGCTCGTCATCTCCGACGATCACAAAGGACTGCGCAGCGCCGCAGGCAAGGTGTTCAACGCGACCCAACAACGCTGCCGGGTGCACTGGATGCGCAACGCACTGGCGCATGTCGGTGCAAAGCAGCGCCCCGCCGTCGTCGCCATGCTCAAGACGATCTTCGCCCAGGAGAGCGCCGAGGCTGCCCACGAGCAGTGGCACCACGTCGCCGATGCGCTGCGCGAGCGATACGAGAAGCTCGCCGTGATGATGGACGGCTCGCGCGAGGAGGTGCTCGCCTACATGGCTTTCCCGAAGGAGCACTGGCCGCAGATCTCGTCCACCAACCCGCTCGAACGCGTCAACAAAGAGATCAAGCGTAGAGCTGACGTCATCGGCATCTTCCCCAACACCGCTGCGGTCATCCGCCTCGTCGGCGCACTCATGCTTGAACAGAACGACGAGTGGTCGGTGTCACGCCGCTACATGACGCTGGAAACGATCGGCACGTTGAGCGATAACCCGCGCATCAGCCTGCCAGCACTGGCAGCCTGATCATCCTTGGCCCTGCCGAGGATCGGTGTTCTTACACCATGCCATGGGGCACTACCCGCTACCACGACCTTTATGTCGTAAAATGGGTGGGCCGTGCATGATTTTTACGCAATGGTCCGATCAACTGCCGCTTTTCGCAACAATCGAAGATTCAGGCTGGAAAACCACTGCCAAGTGCCCGCTTGGCGACTCGCGACTCAGCGGGCGCCGGCAATTTCCGTAAGCATGTGAAACGCAGCATCCGGCTGTGCCGAAAGCTCCGCCAAAAGTCGTTCGAACGCGCCAATCCGATAGGGGAGGCCGAGGATATAGGGGGTGACGTGCAGCGGCAGCATTCGCCCGCCGAACCCGGCCGATTCCGATTGGAGGAGCGCGAACGCGTCGAGCATCTGTTCGGCATAGGATTCGGCCGAATGCTGCTGGACGGTGATGATTTGGCGATCGGACAGTTCGTGGTTGACCGGAACGCTGACGATCGGCCCGGCCCCGGTTTCGAAACCATAGGGGAGGTCGTCGTTCACCCAATCCGCCATGTAGCGCAGGCCGGCTTCGGCGAGCAGGCGCGCGGTGTTGAACGATTGCGACCGGGCGATCGACATCCAGCCGGTCGGGCGCTCGCCGGTTACCCGCTCGATTGTGTCGAGCGCGGTGGCGATCAGCGCGCGTTCGTCCGCTTCGGCCAGACCGGAGGCGATGGTGCCGTTCATGTCGGTCGAATGCGCGACGATCTCATGTCCGGCCGCGCGCAGATCGGCGAGGATGCTGGGATAGCGATCGGCGATGGCGGCGTTGGTGGCGAAGGATGCCCGCGCGCCGACGCGATCCAGCGCATCGAGCATCCGGTACAGCCCAACGCGGGTGCCATATTCGCGCGCGGTATAGTGGCGATAGTCGGGATAGGGCGTCACCATATGCCCCGGCGCGCGGAACGGCGCATCTACCGGCAGGATCGGAAACCATTCGAGGCTGACAACCACGGCAACTGCGACGCCCGCACCCGATGGCCAGGCGATCGGCGGGCGTTCGAACAGGTTGGACCAGGGATAGAAATCATGGTCCATGCCGTGGCGGCGTAGCGGATACTCGAGATAGCTGGGATCGAGCGTCATGCCGGCACCTGCGCGCGATAATGATCGGCGATGTCGCCCGACCGGGTGATCCAGGCGCGGCCATCTGCCACGATATGCCGCAACACCGCCTCGAACGCGCCCATGCGATGTGGTTGGCCGATCAGGTAGGCGTGGAGCGGGATGCACATCACGGTGCCACCCTCGTCGGCGAGCCGATCATATTGGCGGATCAGCGTATCGGCGTATTCGCGCGGGCTCATGTTGTAGACGAAGAAGCCGTAATGGTCGTTGACCTCCAGGCTGTAGGGCATGGAGATCAGGCGGCCCTGGCGGACATGCACTTCCCCCGGCTGATCGTCATGATACAGGTCGCAGGTATAGCTGAGGCCATATTCGGCGATCAGATCCAGCGTGCGCGGCGTGTGGGTCAGCGCGGGGGCGAGCCAGCCCTTGATCGTCTGCCCGGTCGCGTCGCGGACGGTGCGGATCGAATCCTCGATGATGGCGCGTTCCTGCGCTTCGTCCATCCCATAGCTGTAGCGGGTGTTGTAGATGCCGTGGCTGAAGAACTCCCAGCCGCGCGCCGCCGCATCCGCGACGATTTCGGGATGGTGCTGGCACATCGCCACCGACAGGCTGACCGATCCGGGAAAGCCGTGTTTGCTCATCATTTCCGCCATCCGCCAATGGCCGACGCGGTTGCCATAATCGCGGTGGCCATAGCCGACCACATCGGGATGCGGCCGTGCCCAGCTCTTGCGATGCGGGTTGGCCGGCGGATCGAGTTCGTAAAATTCGATGTTGGGCGAAATCCACACCGCCACCCGCTTGCCATCGGGCCATGCGAGCGCCGGGCGGCCGCGATAGGGGCGGAAATCAAAGAGGCCGGGGTCCGCTTCGCCCTCACGCATCGCGCTGTGCCTTCAGCCAGTCGATCACCGTCTGCACCGGTTCGACGTCGGCATATTTCAGCTGAAGATCGGTCAGATTGGCGAAGTGATAGCTTTCATGCTTGTCGGCGCAGGTCTCGATCGGGACGATGGTGCGATAGCCGCGGCTGAGGCTGTCCACCGCCGTGGCGCGGACGCAGCCCGAGGTCGATCCGCCGGTGACGACCACCGTATCCACCTTGTGCCAGACGAGCAGGCTTTGCAGCGGCGTTTCGAAAAACGCCGACGGCATGTGCTTGTCATAGATCATGTCGACCGTTGGATCGATGGCGCAGCGATCGTCGAACGCGTGGCGGGGCGATCCGTGCTTGATGTTCTGCAGGCTGTCCGGCGTATCGGTGCGCGTGCCCCACACCCCGGCATCGGCGGCGGTGGCGTGATAGCAAACGCGGGTCCAGATCACCGGCATCCCCTTTGCCCGGGCGAGCGCGGAGATGGTGTTGGTCCATTCGATCTGGCGCGGATCGGTTTCATACGCCGTCTTGAACTGATCGATCCGGGTATAGGCGTTCTGGAAATCGACATTGACGATCGCCAACCGGTTGCCGAAGCCGAACTTGGCGCGGGCGGGATTGCCCATCACCGCATCGAAGATTTCGCGCGCGGTGCGCCCGTCGCTGACCATCCGGGTGCCGGGAGTGGGTGCGTCCGTCGTCATGCTGCCCTCCGCATCGCCGCAGGGGTGAAGCCCAGCGGCAGTTTCGCGTCGGGAAGGAACCCGAACATCTGCTCGTCCGGCAAGGCTGCCGTCACAATCTCTCGCACTGCGAGCAAAGCATCGATGTCGATGCCGGTGCGCAGGCCCATCGCCTCCAGCATGAACACCAGATCCTCGGTCACGATATTGCCGCTGGCGCCTGGCGCGAACGGGCAGCCGCCGATGCCGCCCAGCGAGGCGTCGAGCGTGGTGAGGCCGCAGTCCAGCGCGGCAAGGGCGTTGGCGAGGCCCAGGCCGCGGGTGTTGTGGAGGTGGATGCCGGTGAGCGCCGCATCGCCGACCACGCCGCGCACCAGCCGGATCATGTGGCGCACCGCCGAGGGATCGGCATAGCCGGTGGTGTCGGACAGCCCGACCTCGTCACAGCCCGCATCCATCAGCGCGGCGGCGAGGCGGGCGATCTGCGCATCCGGGATCGGCCCTTCCAGCGTGCAGCCGAAGACGGTGGACAGGCTGCCCTCGAAATGCGGGCGCTGCTCGGGCGGGAGGGCGGCGATCATCGTGCCGATCGCCTGCGCTTCGGCGATCACCTGGTCATGGGTGCGGCGCAGATTGGCGAGGCTGTGGGTTTCGGAGACGGAGAGCGGCAGGGTGATCTTGTCCGCGCCCGCTTCGATCGCGGCGGCGGCACCGCGCGCATTGGGCACCAGTACCGCGACGGCGAGGCCGGGGATCGTCTTGGCATAAGCGACGATTTCGGCGGTGTCGGCGAGCTGGGGCAGGAGCTTGGCGGGGACGAAGCTGCCCACTTCGATCTCGCGCACGCCCGCGGCGGCCTCGGCGGCGATCCACGCTTTCTTGGCGGCGGTGGGCATGACGGCAGCGATGCTTTGCAGCCCGTCGCGCGGGCCGACTTCGCTGACCAGAATGTCGTTGTCCGATGCGCGGTCAGCCATCCCCGGTTCCTTGTCCATTTGTATGCAATCTATATCAAATGAAGAAAGGCTGTCGAGGAGCGAAGATGGATCGGGACGCATTGCCGCTGGCGGGTATCCGCGTGGTGGAGTTTTCACACATGGTGATGGGTCCCTCGATCGGCGTGATCCTGGGCGATCTGGGCGCCGATGTGGTTAAGGTGGAGCCGCTGGGCGGGGACCAGACGCGCAAGCTGCTGGGATCGGGCGCGGGCTATTTCCCGATGTTCAACCGCAACAAGCGCAGCATCTGTCTGGACCTGAAGAGCGCGGTGGGGCTGGGCGTGGCCACGCGGCTGGCGGCGAAGGCCGATATCTTGATCGAGAACTTCCGGCCCGGCACGCTGGCCAAATTGGGGCTGGGCTATGAGGTGCTGGCGGCCGCCAATCCGGGGCTGATCTATTGTTCGGCCAAGGGGTTTCTGGCCGGGCCGTATGAGCATCGCACCGCGCTGGACGAAGTGACGCAGATGATGGGCGGCCTAGCCTATATGACCGGCCCGCCCGGGCGCCCGCTGCGCGCCGGATCGTCGGTGGTGGATATTACCGGCGGCATGTTCGGGGTGATCGGCGTGCTGGCCGCGTTGGAGCGGCGGCACCGCACTGGGACGGGCGGCGAAGTGAAATGCGCGCTGTACGAAACCACGGCGTTTCTGGTTGGGCAGCATATGGCGCAGAAGGCAGTTACCGGGAAGGCGGCGGCGCCGATGCCGGTGCGCGTGTCGGCCTGGGCGATCTATGACGTGTTCGAAACCGCGCAGGCGGACGAGCAAGTGTTCGTCGGCGTGGTCAGCGACGGGCAGTGGAAAAGCTTCTGCGCGGCGTTCGATCTGGCCGATCTGGGCGACGATCCCGAGTTCGCGCTGAACAACCAGCGGGTGCTGGCGCGTGATGTGATTCTGCCGCGGGTGCGAGCGCTGTTTCAGTCGATGCAGCGTGGCGCGCTGGTGGAGAAGCTGGAGCGGCTGGGCCTGCCCTTCGCGCCGATCGCGCGGCCGGACGAGCTGTTCGACGATCCGCATCTGAACACCGGCGGGTTGCTCGACGTGACTATCCCCGGTGGCGCGGCGACCAAGTTGCCCGGCCTGCCGATCGAATTCGACGGCGCACGGCCCGGCCTGTGGCACGACATTCCAGAAATCGATGCCGATGGCGACGCGATCCTGCGCGAAATCGGCTATTCGGACGATGAGATCGCCGCGATCAGGGGGTGAGATCGGGCGCGCTGCGGCCGTGCAGGTCCAGGCGCAACCGGTAGCGATCGGCGCGATAGTCGGCGACGGTGCGCAGGATCGGCGCGCCGCCCGCGCCGGTCACGACCCGTTCGATGCGTAGCACAGGTGCGCGGGGTTCGATCGCCAGCGCCGTCGCCAGTGCGTAGTCGGCGGACAGCGCGGAAATGGTCTGGTGCCCGCCCTGCAGGTGGTGGCCCAGCTCCTGCAACAGCGCGAGCATCGGCTTGGCGGCGAGGGCGGCGGCATCGATCCGGCCCATGGCGGCGGCGGCCGGTACCTGGCTGACCACCAAGCCCAGCGGTTCGTCGCCCTGCAGGCGGAGGCGCACCGCGCGGATGATCGACGCGCCGGGCGCCAGCGCCAGCGCGGCGGCGCCTTCGGCATCGACGGCCTCTTGCGTGATCGACAGCACGCGCACCTGCGTATCGCGACCGAAGGCGATCAGCGCCTCGACCGCATGGTCCAGATCGGCTTCCATCGGTGGGGCGGGCGCGTGGAAGATGACGCGCGTGCCGGTGCGGCGTCGGCGTTCGACCATGCCATGCTGGGCGAGTTCGTCGAGCGCGCGGCGGGCGGTGATGCGCGATACGCCCCATTGCTCGGCCAGCTCATGCTCGGTCGGCAGCAGCGATCCGGCCGGTCGCTGGCCGCTCAGGATCGCGTCGCGCAGCGCCAGGAAGATCTGGTGGTATAGCGGCACGGCGTTCTTGCGGTCGATACTGGACTTGGGGGGCGCTGAAATCCGCTGTCTCCGCTGGTCGGATGCATTTGATATAGAAGGATGGCAAATGGGGCCATGCCCGGATACGCCGCGACCATGATGAAGCCGCGCACTGCTTTCGACAAGATGTGGGACGCGCATCGGATCGCCGATCTGGGCGGAGGCACCGGGCTGGTGCTGATCGATCGGGTGCTGCTCCACGAACGCACCGGCGGGATCGCGCTGAAGAGCCTGGCCGATGCCGGGCGCAGCGTCCACGCGCCGGACCATGCCTTTGCCACCATGGACCATGTCGTCGATACGCTGCCCGGCCGCACCGATCGCACGATCATGCCGACGGGCCGCGACTTCATCGTCGCGACGCGGGAGGCGGCGCAGGCGGCGGGGATCACTTTGTTCGATCTGGGCGATCCGCGGCAGGGGATCGTGCATGTGCTGTCGCCCGAACAGGGCATCGTGCTGCCGGGTGTGACGCTCGTCTGCCCGGATAGCCATACCTGCAGCCAGGGCGCGCTGGGGGCGCTGGCCTGGGGCATCGGATCGAGCGAGGCGGAGCATGCGCTCGCCACCTCCACGCTGCGGGTGAAGAAGCCGAAGACGATGCGGGTCACGATCGACGGGCGGCTGGCGCCCGGTGTTACGCCGAAGGATCTGGCGCTGCATCTGCTGGGCCGGTTCGGATCTACGGGCGCGAAGGGGCATGTCGTCGAATATGCCGGCGAGGCGGTGCGCGCGCTGGATGTCGAGGGGCGGCTGACCCTGTGCAACATGGCGACCGAATTCTCCGCTTTCTCTGCGCTGATCGCCGCCGATGAGACGGTGTTCGCCTATCTGAAGGGCCGCCCTTATGCGCCCAGCGGCGCGGCGTGGGAGGCGGCGGTGGCGGATTGGCGCGATCTGGCCAGCGATGAGGGCGCGGTGTTCGATGCCGAGCTGTGCGTCGATGCGGCCGAGGTGTGCCCGATGGTCACCTGGGGCACCAGTCCGCAACAGGCGGCGCGGCTGGATGGCGCGGTGCCGGGGCTTGACACGGTGGCGGGGCGCGACACCCGCGAAGCCTATGATCGCGCGCTGGCCTATATGGGGCTGGAGAGCGGGGCGCCGCTGATCGGGTTGCCGATCGACGCGGCGTTCATCGGATCGTGCACCAACAGCCGGTTGAGCGACCTGCGCCGCGCGGCTGCGCTGTTGCAGGGGCGCCACGTCGCGCCGGGCATCCGCGCGATCTGCGTGCCGGGATCGAGCCAGGTCAAGGCGGCGGCGGAGGCCGAGGGGCTGGACCGCATCTTCCTGGCGGCCGGGTTCGAATGGCGCGAAGCGGGGTGTTCGATGTGCTTCTTCGCGGGCGGTGAGAGCTTTGGTCCGCAGCAGCGGGTGATCAGTTCGACCAACCGCAATTTCGAAAGCCGGCAGGGACCGGGCACGCGCACCCATCTGGCCTCGCCGGAAACCGTGGCGGCGTCCGCCATTGCCGGTGCGATCGCCGATCCGAGGGCTCTCGCATGACGCCGTTTGACCAGGTTACCTCGCTCGCCGTGCCGCTGATCCGCGACAATGTGGATACCGATGCGATCATCCCCTCGCGCGAGATGACCTCAGTATCGAAGCATGGCCTTGCAGATGGGCTGTTTGCCGGGTGGCGCTATAGCGACGCAAAGGCGCGGGTGCCGAACCCGGACTTCGTGCTCAACCAGCCGCGCCTTGCCGGGGCTTCGATCCTGCTCGGCGGGGCGAATTTTGGCTGTGGGTCGAGCCGCGAACATGCGGCCTGGGCGCTGGCCGAATATGGCTTTCGCGTGGTGATTGCGCCGAGTTTCAACCCGATCTTCCGCGCCAATTGCGTGCGCAACGGCATCGTGCCGGTTGAACTCGATCCGACGCCCATCGCCGCCGAAGCCGGCGCCATCACCGTCGACTTGCCGAGCCAGACCGTAACGGGTGCCTCTGGGCATTGGCCGTTCGCCATTGATGCGGAGGCCAAGGCGATGCTGATCGGCGGGTTGGACGAGATCGGGCTCACGCTGCAACGCCGCGACGAGATTGCGGCGTTCCGCGCTGCCGATGCAGCGCGGCGCCCCTGGGCCTATTAGAGCCGCACCAGCACCTTGCCGACATGGCTGCCGCTGGCGAGGTAGCGATAGGCCTCCGCTGCTTCGTCAAACGTGAATTCGCGATCGATCACCGGCTGGATGCCGTGCAGTTCGATCACGCGGACCAACCGGGCGAGCATCGCGCGGCTGCCTTCGGCGATGCCGGTCAGCACCAGATTCTTGCCGATGATCGTGCCGAAATTGGCGAGCCCTTCATTCGCCTTGCCCGCCAGCGCGCCGATGATGACGATGCGCGCGTTGGTGGCCGCCGCGTCGATCGACTGGGCGAGCGTCGCCTGGCCGCCGGTCTCGACGATGATGTCCGCGCCCGCGCCGCCGGTGGCGTCGAGCAGCGCCTTTTCCCAATCGGGCGTGCTGCGATAGTTGATCGTGATGTCCGCGCCCAGGCTGCGGGCAAAGGCGAGCTTGTCGTCGCTGGACGAGGTGATCGCGACGCGCGCACCGGCGGCCTTGGCGAGTTGCAGCGCCCAGATCGAAACGCCGCCGGTGCCGAGCGCAAGGACGATGTCGCCGGCCTTCACCTTGCCCACTTCGACCACGGCATTCCACGCGGTCAGCGCGGAGGAGGCGAGGGGCGCGGCCTGGACGTCGCTCAGGCTGTCGGGCACCGGCACCAATGCAGCGGCGGGCACACGCACCTGTTCGGCCAGCCAGCCGTCATGGGTGATGCCGACATCGTGCGCAAAGGCGCTGCGCTGGAAATCGCCGTCGATCCAGGTGACGAAATGCGGTGCGACCACGCGCGCGCCGATCGCCAGGCCGGTGACGCCCGCGCCGATCGCCAGCACTTCGCCCATGCCTTCGGATACTGGCGTGCGATCCTCCGGGCGGCGCGGGCCGTATTTGCCCTCCAGCACCAGCAGGTCGCGGTGGTTGAGGCACACCAGCCGCACTTTGACGATCGCCTCCCCGGGGCCGGGCACCAGATCGGGCCGGCTATCGGGCGTGAGCGAGTCGAGGCCGGTCTGCGGGCCGATGCGATAGGCTTTCATGGCTTGTCTTTCACTGGGCGGGCTGGGGCAGGGGGCGACGCGCGCCCGCCTTCCAGCGGATGTTGCCGAGGAGGAGGTTGGGGAGGTAGCTATTGTCCCATTCGGGCTGTGCTGGCGGATTGTCGCCCATCCGCAGCACGACCAACCGCGCTGCCCGCGAAACGTACACGGTCTGGTTCGAATTGCCGTCGAACAGGAACAGATCGCGGTCGAGATAGGGGGCGGCGTGCAGAACCTTTGGCCCCGGCTTTTCGGGGGCAGCAAAACCACGGCGCTGAACGTACGGCCCAGCGATCCACACGCCCAGGCCGTAATGCGGGTTCTGGGGCGTGCCGCGTACCATCTGCGCCACATAGCCGCGTGGCAGCAGCCGTTTGCCGCCCGCGACGCCGTCATCGGCCAGCAGAATGGCCAGGCGCAGGAAACTTTCCGCCGGCAACGTCATGCAACAGCCGGCATGAGCAAGCCCGCCCGGCTTGCTGACCCAGATCTGGCCGCCCGGCGCACCGATCGGCGCCAGAATGCGCTTGCCGACAAAGTCCGCGTATCGCTCGCCGGTCGCGCGTTCGATGACCACGGCGATCAGGTCTGCGACGGCATTGGCATAGCCATATTGCGTGCCCGGCGGGTGGATCAGCGGATAGTCGATCAACGCCTTGGTGAGATTCGGCGAGATATAGGCGCGATTGATGGGATGATCGGGATCGGGACTGACCATCTGTTCCAGCAACCCGGAGCGCATGTCGAGCAGGTGGCGGACCAAGATCGCCGCCTTAGGCGTACCGCGCCATTCGGGGATGAAATCGGCGACGCTCTGGTCGAGAGACTTGATCTTGCCCAGTTCGATCGCACGTCCCACAGCGATTGCAGACAGCGGCTTTGACAGCGATTTGGACACCAGTTCGCTACTGCGATCACGCCCCTTGAAATAGGCTTCGCGTTCGATCTTCCCGTTCCGCCAGACGATCAGCGCGGTCGAGTTCATCCGCGCGGCAAACTCGACTGCGGCATCGAGCGCCTGGGGGGCGATGGAAGGCGCGGCAGCCACGGGCAGCGGCTGCGGCGCGGGTGAGCCGACGACAGGCTCCATCGGATCATATTTCAGGATCACGCCGCCATTCTGCATCAGCGTGGCGAATCGCTCGCGATACAGCGCCTCGTCGTCCGGGTCGCTGGCGGCGGTCAGCATGGACAGCAGAGCGACGGCGGCGAATGCCGTCCATCCGCGGCGGGTGCGCGTAGGCTGCGCCGATGCCATGGGCTTCTCCATGCTGTCCTCGATCTCGATTCACGCCGCTTGGGGCAAGGTGGCTGCGTTAACTGATCGTAGAGCGGTTATACGAACACAGATGCGGAGGAAGCCGCGAAAAACCTGCTTATGCCAAGGTTGCGGCAACCGGATTTCGCATATGGGCGGAACGGGGACTGGCACGGTCACAAGGGGAGCCGTGCCAGAAGATCCCGTTCCCATCAGTTCCCGCGCAAATCCGGGGTTGCGAGATGCGGCCACCGCCTCTGCGGGCGGCGCGATCAGGGAGGGTTATATAATGAAATATCGGGGTTCGATTCGTGCCAAGGTATCGGCACTCGCATTGATCGCTGCTGCTGCCATGCCGCAGGCTGCGTTCGCTCAGGACGCCAGCGGTCCGGCAAAGGGCGGCGTGGAAGACGAGATCGTCGTCACCGCACGCCTCCGCGAAGAGAATGTCCAGACGGTGCCGATCGCGATCACCGCGCTCAGCGCGCAGGACCTGAATGAACGCAACATCAGCAGCCTGAACGATCTGACCAACGCAACGCCGGGCGTTGCGATCACGACGATTTCGGGTGGCACACTGACGAACATCTATATTCGCGGCCAGGCGCCGGCGAACACCACCAACGATCTGAACGTCGAGGCCAATGTCGGCGTCTTCATCGATGACATCTATCAGACCAGCCGCAACACGATCGACATATTGTCGGTGCTGGATGTCGGCCAGATCGAAATCGCCAAAGGCCCGCAGAGCGCGCTGTTTGGCCGTTCGACCTTCGCCGGTGCCATGTCGATTTCGACGCGCCGTCCGTCCAACAAGCTCGAAGGCAATGTTCAGGCGACCGTCGGTGTGAACGAGGATTACCGGGTTCGCGGCTCGATCTCCGCACCGCTGACCGATACGCTGGCCGTTCGCCTCGGTGGCGGATACGTAACCTATGATGGCTTCGGGAAGAACAGCGGCGACCCGCAGGACAATTTGTCCGGCACCAAGAAATATGCCGTTACCGGCGCGCTCGAATTCCGCCCGACGACCGAGTTGACAGCGCGTCTGTCCGGCTTCGCATCGCATTCGGCAACCGAATTGTCGGCGGTCAGCGCGTTGCCGCTGGCATCGTTCAACTGCGGTTCGGTCAACGCGGCGACCGGCCTGCGCACCGTGTATTGCGGCGAGCTGAAGGCGAAGGACGTCAGCTCGATCACCGCCAACGCGCCCGACACGGTTGCCAATGCGCGCCAGGTTTCATTGAACCTCAACTGGCGGCGCAGCGGCGTCGCCGTGACCAGCATCACCGGCTTCACCCAAGCGGAAAACCGCGCATATAACGATTATGACGTCACTGCCGGCGGTACCGTTTTCGGCGTCTGCACCCTGGGCGCGGCGTGTTCGCCCGTGGGGGCCTATACCCGGCTGCAGAACGTCAATCTGCTCAGCTCCAACCGTGAGCGCGTGCGAACCTTCAGCCAGGAAGTCCGGCTGCAATCCGACAACAGTTCGCCGTTCCAGTGGATCTTCGGTGGCAGCTTCTTCAATTCGCGCATCCCGCTGGCCGGGCTGGGTATCGCCAGCGATCGAACCGGCCTGGCTGCGAATGAGCGGCTGGTGCAGGTGAGCCAGACGACGCCCCCTGCCGCAACGGGTGTCGGCGCCTATGATTTCACCGCCAACCCGTTCCTGTCGAGCAGTCTGTCAAACTCGCTATACGCCAATTATTCGGCCGCCAGCACGCGGACGATGTCGATCTTCGCATCCATGGGCTATCGCCTGGGCGATCTGCGATTTGGGGCAGAAGGTCGCTATAATATCGATCGCAAGCGCGCCCAGGTCTTCTCGGTATCCAATCCGCTGAGCGTGCCCGGCATCAATGCGCCGATTTCGGGCACCACGGTTCCCGCGCCCGGCACGTTCCCGGTCGCCGGCCCCCTCTTCGCGCGCACCTTCAACAGCTTCACCCCGCGCTTTACCATCGATTATCAGGCGACGCGGGACATCTTCTTCTACACGACCGCCGCAAAGGGTGTGCGTTCGGGCGGCTTCAACACCGCCAACCCTGTCGGCCCGACCGGCATCCTGGCCGACGAAGTCGCCTATCAGGAAGAAAAGAACTGGACGTATGAAGCGGGCGTGAAGAGCGAGTTGTTCAATCGCGCGCTGCTGCTGAACGCATCCGTCTATCATGTCGACTGGACCAATGCGCAGGTTTCGGCCTTCACGCTGAACCCGACGGCGGTGAACCCCACCCGCATCGTGCGCAACGCCGGCAACCTCAAGTTGACCGGGTTTGAAGTACAGAGCGAGTTGCGGCTGGCAGAGTATTTCAAGCTCGGCGGCAGCTTGGTTTATTCGAATCCGAAGTTCCAGGCAGGCGCGTATGATGCGTCGCTCGCCGTCCAATGCGTGATCGGCACCGGTGCGGCGGCGGTGGCGGCACCGGGATGCCCGCCGGTCATCCTAGTGACCACGCCTAGCGGCACGCGCGCCGTGAACTCGCTGGAAGGCAAGCGGCCGACCCGTTCGGTGAAGCTGTCGTGGAATCTCTACGGCACCGTCAATGTGCCACTGGGCGCCGATTGGAAGCTGTTCGCCCGCGCGGATGTCAGCCATACCGGCGCATCGCCGTCCAACCTGCCCAACACCGCCTTCTTCGGCGAACGCACGCTGACCAGCGGGCGGATCGCGGTGGAGAATGACCGGTACAGCGTGGCGCTGTGGGCCAACAATATTTTCGACGTACTCTATGTCGCCAATGCGATCGGCCAGCCGCGCGCGGGCGTGCCGTTCGCGTTCAGCGTTCCCGAAATCTACCGGGGCGAGGGACGCCGCGTCGGCCTGACGGTCGGGGCGAAATTCTGATCGCCACGCGCGCGGTCAAAGGGGGTCGGGGAACCGGCCCCCTTTTCTTTGGAGGGGAGTTCGATGCTGTTTGAAACGATGCATAACGCTGTGTCGCGGCGGTCTGCGCTGGGGTTCATGGGAATGGGTGCGGCGGCCGGTCTGGTGCCGCCGTTCGCCGCCGCTGCGGCCTCGCAGTCGCGCAATCCCAATCTCCGCCCGCTCGACGTGCTGGACCCGCGCGAGAATTTGTACGGCTTTGCCAAGATGTGGGGGACGATCGGCCCGAAGGCGGTCAAATCCGGCTATTACGGCGTGCAATATGCGATCGTCGGGTCGAAGCGGGCGGTGCCGATGTTCGGCTATTACGGCTTTGGCAATAACCGCAACATCATCCAGCCCGATGGTTCGGTGAAGGTGCTGGGCAAGGAATGCGGCTATTTCACCGATCTGCACACCGGCGAGATCCTGGATGTGTGGGACAATCCCTGGACCGGCGAGAAATGCGAGGTCTTCCCCTTCCTCAACGATCGCTGGCGCGGCACGCTGGGCCTGGAGCAGAAGGTGTTCAAGGTCGGCGACAGCGAGACGGTCAATAACGACATGGGCAAGGGCAAGACCGCCAAGGGCGCGCCGTTCCGCCTGCCGTGGAACCGGGTGGGCGACCAGTATTTGCTCGGCTGGGACTATGCCCATGAATATACCAACCCGGTGACGCCGGAGGGCTGGCCGAAAGCGTCGAGCGGCGCGCGGGTTAATCCGTCCGAGCATTTCACCGTGTTCACGCCGACCGCCGAAATCGACGACCGCAGCGTGACGTCGGCGCGCTTCCATGCGGGCTTTACCCGGCAGGCGCCGTGGTGGCCGTGGATGAAGATGGGGCAGAGCGGCGTCGAAGGCGTGCTGATGGGCCGCATGTTCAGTTATAAGATCACCGGCACCGAAGAGGATATTCCCAAGGTCGTGCTGAAGCGTGTCGAGCGCGATCGCCCTGATTTGCTGGAAGAGCCGACCGACGGCCCTGACGAAGGGGTGCGCGGCACGCTGGAAGCCTATGCCGAGACCGTGCCGCCGGAAACGCCGGGCTATGTCTCGCCGCTGGCCGAAGCGCGCAAGCGGGCGTTGCAGGGCACGTAGCGACCAAAGAAGGGGCGCCCACCGCGTGGTGGACGCCCCCTATTTGGATCAGTTCTTTGGGGCGGATTGGTCGGTGAAGGTCTTCCAGTCCGGCGTGATGAACTTTTCGTCGATCAGCGTGCGCTGGTAGCAGATGCCGTCGCGGAACCACTGCCAGGTGCGGGCGCGATGGGTGCGCGCGTCGTTGTTCTGGATCATCTCGTACAGATAGATGCCCGGCTCGTTCTTGCGCACCCAGTTGAGGCAGGTCGAGCGGTTGAAATCGTCCGGCTGCATGTGCGCCGCCCAACCCTTGATCAGATCATTGTCCCACCAGATGCGGCCATTTTCATACCATGCCGGGAAGTCGCGCGTGTCGGTGCGGCCATCTTCCCAGAAATAATAGTTGGTCTGGTGATAGCGATCGACGCCGCCTTCGTCGGTGAACAGCCGGCAGATCAGCCGCGAACGGTGCTCGTCGATCAGCGCGCCGGTAGCGGCGTCGTAATAGCGATACCAGCCCTCCCAAACGCCTTCGTTGCTGGCGAGGATCGGCATCGCTTCGCGGACGCCGGGTTTGTTCATTTCGTCGATCATCGTCTCATCTCCCCAGGGCAAATATCACAGAGAAACCATCACCTTGCCCATCGATTGGCCGGACAGGAGCCATTCGACGGCGTCGTGAACTGAATCGAGGCCGTCGAACGCCCGCGCATCGCGCGTGACGGCGATCTGGCCTGCCGCATGCAGCGCGAACAGCTTTGCGCGGGCCGGCGCCCAAAGGTCGGTCAGCAGGCCGTTCATGAAGCCGCGGACGGAAACGCCCTTGTAGTAGATCGCATGGGCGATGCGCGGGCCGGTGACGATCTCCGGCTTACCGTCCAGATCCGCCGCAGCTCCCGCGACGACCAGCCGGCCGTGGGACGCCATATTGGCGAGGAACGCATCGAAAATCGCGCCGCTGACCGTGTCGATCGCGACATCGATCCCGCGCGGGGCCTCGTCGCGGAGCACCGCCCCGACATCCTCGGTGCGATAGTCGATTACCCGGTGCGCGCCGAGCGACCGCAGGAAATCGCCCTTCACCTGCCCGCCGGCGACGGCAAACACCGTGCAGCCGCGCAACAGGGCAAGCTGGACCAGCAAATGCCCCAGCCCCCCGGCGGCTGCCGAGATCGCCACCGTCTCACCGTCGCGGACTTGGCCGATATGTTCGAGCGCGAGCAGCGCGGAAACGCCGGTGGAGGCGAGCGCAAGCATCTCCGCGCTCCCTTCCGGCACCGACACGAACTCGCTCGCCGGGCCGATCGCGACTTCGCGATAGCCGCGGCCAAAGCGGGTGGTGACGACCGGATCGCCGAGTTCCAGCCCCGTCACGCCTTCGCCGATCGCCTCGACCAGCCCGAGCGCCTCGACGCCGGTGAAGCTTGGCAGCGGGATGCGGACATAGTCGACGGCGTTGCGGGCGATCTGCGTGTCGAAGATGCCGTTGACGCCGCAGAAGCGGTTGCGCACGCGGATTTCCCCCGGCGCCGGGGCAACCTCCGCCAGCGTCACGGTTTCGCACCCCGCCCGGAAGGTGTCGGCGAAGCGCTGCAACTGTATCGCGCGATAGTCGCTCATGCCGGGAAGCCGAGCGCGCCGGGATTGAGGATGCCGTGCGGGTCCAGCTCGGCCTTCACCGCATCCAGCAACCCGCGCGAGGCGCCGTCGCGGCTTTCGCGATAGGGATAGGTGCGGGCGACCTGGAAATGCGCGCAGCCATAGCGGGCGGCGATGTCCTTCACCGCATTGCGTGCGCTGGCGACGACGGCGGTCGCTTCCGGGTTGGGAGGAATACGCGGCAGTCGGGCGAGATGCGCCGGCTCGATCATCGATGCGTGCACCGGGCGATAGGCATCGGGCCAATAGAACACCGGCTCGACCGTAATCGCGTTGGTCGACAGCGAGGTGAAGAGGTAGCCGTAATGGACGCCATGTGCTTCAAAATCGGCCTTGCGGGTGGCGAACATCGCCTCGATTTCCTCGAACATCGCCGGGGCGGCGGACAGCGAGGCGTGGCCGTGCACCGATCCCCATTGCTCGCCCTTCGGCCCCAGGATCGAATTGGGTTCGGGGAAAGGCTGGGCGCGCATCACCTTGGCGATGGTGTTCTCGACCTCGGCGCCGTCTTCGGCTGTGGCGATGGCGCGGATCGCGGCCATGTCGGCGGCGACGCCCTCCTTCGACCGGCCTTCGGTCATTACATGGAGCGGATATTCCTCATCCTCGATGAAGTTGCGACCGCCGAACGCGATCTTGGCGGCAGAGAGCAGCCCCTTGCCGAGATTCTTCTGCTTGCCGATCACCGCGCCCAGCGTCTTCACGTCGGAGAGCAGCGACTGGCGCTGCAGCCTCACCTTGGTCAGGCCAGGATCGAAGGCGCACATTTCCGATGCGAGTTCGGCGCGCGAAATCTCCGCCATTGCGCGCAGCATCTGCGCGCCGCTCTTGAACGAGAAGGTGGCGTAATCCTCGAACGCCGGGGTGCGGATCAGGCGCAGCGTTATTTCGGCCTTCACGCCCAAGGTGCCGCTGTCGCCGCAGAACAGGCCGGCAAGGTCGGGGCCGTAATGGCGGTAGAAGGGGTTGTTCCCATCAGCGCCGCGCGCACCCGTTTTCAGGATGCGGCCATCGCCGGTGACGATGGTCAGCGCGACCACGCTTTCGCTGGTGGTGCCATAGCGCGCCGCGCCGAACATCGCATTCTGTTGCGACAAGCCGCCACCGACGGTGGAATAAAGCCCGGAGAACGGCCCCCAGAACGGCGTGCGCAGCCCGTGCGGGGCGAGCGCCTTGCGCAGATCGGACCAACTGCAGCCCGCCTCGACCGTCACCACCATGTCTTCGGGGCTGATCCGCAGCACGCGATTCATCCGCCGCATGTCCAGCGACAGGGTGCGATCATTGGCCGGCAGATAGCCGCCGGTATAGCTCATCCCCGCACCACGCGGCGCGATCGCCACCCGCGCTTCGGCCGCTGCGGCGACGACGGCGCGCAGTTCCTCCAGCGACCCCGGCGCGGCGATCAGCGCGGCGAGGTGCGGCGCCTTTTCCCAGATATCCTCGCTGACCAGCGCCAGTGCATCATGATCGTCCTGGACATGGTCGGTGCCGACGATGGTGGCCAGCGCGTCGCGCAGATCCGCGATGGTCGAATTGGCAAGCACTGCCAGCGCATCGGTCTGCATGTCGGTCCTCTCTAAATTGGGCCGGGCGGTTTCCGCGCCCTGCATTCACCACGACAATTGAGCGGTACGCGCGGCATTGCGTCACGCATTCGGGGCGCTATCCGTTGTGCGGATAGGCCCGGACGAGCGGATGACGCGGCCATCGGGGGTGAGGCAGCTTGCGAGGTGAAGAGATACCCTTGGGGAGAAGCGCGATGAAGACCGGACTTACACGGCGCGAGGGATTGGGCCTGATGGGCACTGCGATGGGCATGGCGGCGGCGGCGCCGGCCATGGCCGCAGCCCCCAAGCCCGATTTTCAGACGAAGATCGACTTCAAGGATCCCAAGTGGAACCGCGATACGTTTGCCCGGCTCGACGGCGACCTGAACACCGCCAAGGAAAAGTGCGGCTGGATCAAGGGTACGGCGTACGGCGTGCGCGAGAATGAGCGCGTTCGCCCGCTGTTCAAGGTCGAAGGCTTCAGCTTTACCCGCCTGAAGAAGCTCGAAGACGGAAGCTATCGCAAGATGCTGCGCGAAGTGGTGTTCTACCGCGATCTGAAGACCGGCGAGATCATGAAGAGCTGGCTGAACCCCTATACCAATGAACAGGTGGCGGTGGTCCCGATCGCGAACGATCCGTTCAATTTCACGATCAGCGAATTCGCACCCGAGCCGCCCTCTTATGGCGGGCTCAACAAGGACAAGCCGCCACGCCGGCCGCTGCTGCTCGACTGGAGCGAGGATGGCGAAGGCAATATCCTGCTCAACACCGCGATCGACCTGTTCTACCCGAACGCGCTCAACCCGGAAAAATGGGTGCGCGAATCGTCGGGGCCGATGAACCGGGTGTCGGAATATTTCACCTACTTCATGAAGCGCGCCGATGTGGCGAATCCGCGCCTGACGCACATCCCGCACGTCGGTTCCTGGTCGCGTATCACGCCTTGGCTGCCCTGGATGCTGATGGGGCAGGCGCCCGGGCACATCAGCTATGTCTGCAACTATGGTTCGGAGTCGAAGGGCGAAAAGGGACTCTCCCCCGACGTCGTGGCTGCCGCGCGCGCGATGGACGAGAAGTGGCTGCACGCGCCGACGGAAGACTACGGCCCGTCCTATTCCAGCCTCGAAAACTATGCCCGCTTCCAGAAGCCGGCGCCGGTTCCCGCAGGCTGGACCCCGCCGCAGCCGCCCGCCGCGATCAAGCGTTGAGCCAAAGGAACGCCATGTCAGGAATCGACCGTCGTGGGGCATTGGGGCTGATTGGCGTCGGCGCACTCGCAGCGGCGGCATCGCCCGCTGTTGCGCGGACGCGAACGCTGGATGTGCAATCGGCCGCAGGCAAACTGCGCGCCTATATCCTGATGCGCGGGGCGCTCGATGAGCGGCTGGTGATCAGCTATATCAGCGGGTGTTATTTCGGTGTGGTCGATTCCGAAGTCACGCCGTTGTGGGACGTGATCGGCGTGACCTTCACCCGCTATCGCGCACGCGTGGATGGCGGCTTCGACGTGTTCAGCGGCGAGATCGCGCATTTCCTGGACCCCAAGACGGGCGAAGCTCCGGGCGAGTTCCTGATTCCCTATACCGGCAAGATCGCCAAGGATCCGCGCACCAACCTGCCGCCGTCGCGCTATGCGATCCTGCCCGACCTGCAACTGCAATTTTCACGCGTGTTGCCGGGCATGGTAACGGACCATCATGTGCGCGATCCCGAAGTGCGCGGCGACGATATCTGGTTCACCGACGTGACGCGCACCCAGGCCCCGATCCCGGGCGCGCCCAAGCCGTTCCGCTATAGCGAAACCGTGTCGATGCACGCGCATGTGGCGGACCTGATGAAGCCCGGCGTGAAGCGCGTGCCGACCGAATCGAACTTCACCAATTTCGTCGACTGGCGCCCGTGGATGAACATGGCCGGCCATCCCGGCCATCTGAGCGCGGTGGGCAATGGCCGGTTCGGCGTGACGATGGCGGACCTGCCCGAACGCTGGACCAAGGCGACGCGCGAGAAATGGCCGCAGATCCTTGAAAATCCGGGCGGGTTGCTCGATCCGATCTACAAGCCTGCCTGATCGAGCAGAGCGGGAAACGAAAAGGGGCCGGTCGCAACGCACGATCCGGCCCCTTTTGTGGTTCGGTGGGGATCACTTCGCCTTGAGCGTGCTCAGATAGGCGATGATGTCCGCTCGCGACTGCGGATTCGCGATGCCGGCAAAGGCCATCTTGTTACCCGGCGCGACCTTGGCCGGGCGGGTAAGCCAGGCGTCCATCGTCGTAGCGTCCCAGCGCAGCGCCGCGTTCTTCAGCGCCGGCGAATAGGTATAGCCCGGTTTGCTGGCCGCCTTGGTGCCGATCACGCCGGCCAGGTTGGGGCCGACGCCGTTGGTGCCGCCGGGGTTGACCGTGTGGCAGGCGCGGCATTGCAGGAACAGCTTGGCGCCGGTGGCGGAATTGCCTGTGGGGGCCGCAGGGGCAGCAGCGACACCGGCGCGCGGCATCACCAGGGCGCCGACAAGGCCGACGGTAGAAACGGCCAAGGCGAAGAAGGGAACCCGTGAACGCATAAGCATCATCCTGATAATCAGCCGTTCCTGTCGCACTGCGGGAATTGACCCGGACTGAACAGGGGCGTCCATCGCCTAAACCCCGACACTGGCGCGTCAAAAGGGCGCCCGCCGGTTATCCGACAAGCGAGCAGGGACCGGCACCACCTCGACGGCATCGCCGCTGCGGTGCACTCTCCCGCAAGAAGAATTTTCAGGGAGGCCGGGGTGCAGCTTACGCGTCGGGGATTTAGCATCGGGATGGCCGCCGCCGGCGCAACGCTGGCGATCGGATCGGCGCGGGCACAGGGCAAAGCGAAGACGGACCGGCCGATCGACACGATCGTTCTCGGCGCCGGTGTGTCTGGCCTAAACACTGCGGCGCTGCTGGAGAAAGAGGGCCAGAAGGTGTTGGTGCTGGAAGGGCGCCAGCGCGTCGGCGGGCGGGTGTTCACGCTGCTGGACCAGCCCGGCTACCCCGAAATGGGCTTCAACTCGATGGGCGAAGGCTATGGCCGCGGGCTGGATGCTGCCCAGCGGGCCGGTGTCGAGATGGTCGACATCACGCCGCGCTTCTATGGCGGCCCGCCGCAGGAATTGTGGCTGAACGGCAAGCGGATGACGCGTGAGGAATGGGCGCGGTCGCCAGTCAATCCCTTCCCGGATGCGCTGAAGGCCAATCTGCCCGGCGAAGTGGTCGGCAAGCTGGTCGCGCAGCACACAAGGCTGGCGGATTTCAGCACCTGGAACGATCCGGCCAACACTGCGCTCGATATTTCGCTGAACGCCTTCCTGAAGACGCAGGGCCTGAGCGATCCGGCCATCCGCCTGGCGAACGATCTGTCGCCCTATTACGGGATGAATGCGTTCGAAATGTCGCAGTTGATGATGGAGTTCAACGACGGCTTCATCAAGACGCAGATCGCTGTGGGGAAGAAGTCGCTGGCGGTGAAGGGCGGCAATATCCACCTGCCGCTGGGCATGGCGAAGCTGATCAAGGGCGACATCCTGCTCGGCAGGGAAATCGTCGCGATCGACGTGCAGCCGAACGGGGTGGAGGTCCGCTGTCTCGACGGATCGGTGTACCGCGCGGCGCGGGCGGTGTGCTCGCTGCCGTTTTCGACACTGCGCAACATCGCGGTAACGCCGGGCTTTACCGGCGCACAGGCGCAGGCGGTGCAGACGCTCGGCTATAACGGGCTGACCATCGCCTTCCTGACCGCGAGCGAGCCGTTCTGGCTGAACGACGGCCTGTCGCCGGCGATGTTCACCGATGACCAATTGGGCGTGGTGATGCCGCAGCGTTTTGGCGCCGATCCCAGCCAAATCACCGGCCTGACGGTTCAGGCGCGCGGCAACCTTGCCCAGATGTGGGATAGCATGGGCAAGGAAGCGGCGTTGCAGAATGTGGTCGCGCGGTTGGAGGCGCTGCGCCCCGCCGCCAAGGGCAAGGTGAAGGGCGCCGCGATGTTCAGTTGGTCGCAGGAGCGGTTCACTTTGGGGCAGATCGCCTATTTCAAGCCGGGCCAGGTAACGGCGTTCGCCAAGGTGATGGCCGCGCCGATGGGGCGGCTGCATTTCTGCGGCGAGCATACCGCCGAAGGGGCGCGCGGGCTGGAAGGTGCGCTGGAATCGTCCGAGCGTGTCGCCATCGAAGTGTTGACCGCATGATCCGCGCGATCGTCGCTGCGGCGCTGCTGGGGTGGAGCGCGCCGGTACTGGCGCAGGCCTTCGATCCCGCGACTGCGCCAACCGCTCCCGATTACGCCAAGGCGGAAAGCTGGGCCGCGCGGCCGGGGCAGGAAGGCGTCGCCGCTACCGTGCCGCAGGGTGCTTCGGGGCTGGCAAAGGCGCCCAAAGTGGATGTGTTTTATGTCCACCCCACGACGTTTAGCAGCGCGACGGCGTGGAACCAGGATCTGGGCGATGCCGAGACCAATCGCCGGACCGATGGCAGCGTCATCGCGCGGCAGGCGGCGATCTTCAACGGATGCTGCCGGGTGTTCGCACCGCGATACCGCCAGGCAGTGGGCCGCGCGGTGTTCCAGCTCGACGGCGCCGGGCGTCCGGCGTTCGACCTGGCCTATTCGGATGTGGAGCGCGCGTTCGACGACTATCTGAAGCGCGACAATCATGGCCGCCCGTTCATTCTGGTCGGCCATAGCCAGGGCGCGTGGCACATCGCCCAACTGCTGGAGCGCCGCATCGACGGCACGCCGCTCGCGAAGCGCATGGTGGCGGCCTATGTCGTGGGGATCAACCTGCTCGAGGGCGATTTCGGCACGCGCTACAAGGCGCTGCGGCCGTGCGACCGGCCAGCGCAGACCGGCTGCGTGATCGGATGGAACACCGTATTGCCGACGATGGTCCGGGCGCCGGCCGCGGCGATGATGTCGAAGAACTATGTCGCCAAATACGGCGATACGCCGGGCAAGCGCGCGCTGTGCATCAATCCGCTGACCTTCGATCGCGCCCGGCCGGCGGCCAGCCGGGAAGCGAGCAAGGGCGCGGTGCCGGGCGAAGCGGGTGCCGGCCCGGTGCTGCCGCTGCGCAAGGGATTGGTCGCGGTGCGGTGCGAGGATGACGGCTATCTGGTGGCGAAGCCCGATCCTGCACTGGATATGAAGCCATTAATGGGGGGAAGCATGCATTTTCACGACATGGGGCTGTTCTATGCCGATATCCGCGCCAATGCGGCGCAGCGGATTGCCGCTTTCGTGAAGGTGTCCAAATGAGCGCCCGCCTGATCGCGGCGGCGGCGTTGCTGCTCTCCGCGTCGTCCGCTCTGGCGCAAAGCGCCGACGAGGTTGCTGCAGGCGTCCCGATCCTGGAGCGCGGCAAGCCGGCGCCGCCGTCCGAACTGGCGGCGGACACGCCGATGCTGGGCGGCACCGTGATCCACAGCGAGCGGATCTTTGCTGAGCCGATGGGCTATCGCCCGTTGCGCATGGACATTTACCGCCCTGCCAAGCCGATCGCGGCGAAGCGTCCGCTGCTCATCTGGGTACATGGCGGCGGGTGGGTCGCGGGGACGCCGCAGGGTGCCGCAGCCTATGCCGACTGGCCGGGCGTGCTCGCGCGGATGGCGGCGCGGGGATATGTGGTTGCAGCAGTCAGCTATCGGCTGGCCAAGGAGGCGCCGTTCCCGGCAGCGATTCGTGACGTGAAGGCGGGTATCCGCTGGCTACGCAGCCAGGATGCGGCGTTCGGCATCGATACCGCTAAGGTGGGCATCTGGGGCGAATCCGCAGGCGGTCACCTGATCGGCGTGGCGGCGACGACGTGCGGCGTGGCCAAATTCGATCCCGTGGACGAGCGGCGTCGGCGCACGACCGACGTGCCCGCTGCGACACCACCGTCCGACTGCGTGCAGGCAGCGGTGGGCTGGTTCGGCATTTACGATTTCAACTTTGAAGGGCCGGTGAAAATCCCGCCCCAGCCGCCGGAAGATCCGACACGGTTGTTCGTGGGATGCACGACGGCGCAGTGCACGACTGCCCAGAAGACCTGGGTGTCGCCGGTCACCTATGTCGACAAAACGGATGCGCCGATGCTGCTGATCCACGGCGATGCCGATGTGGCGGTGCCCTATCAACAAAGCGAGCGGATGGCGGCGGTGCTGAAGGCGGCTGGAGTGCCGGTGGAAACGTTGATTCTGCCGGGCGCCAATCACGGCTGGCACGCCAAGACCCCCGAAGCCACCGCCGCAGCACATCGCAAGGCGCTGGCCGCGACGATCGCGTATTTTGATCGGACGTTCGGGCCGCAGCCCTGATGCTGCTCAGCTATCGCGGAGGTCGGCGCTGATATCGGCAAGCGGCTTTTCGGCCGCTTGCATCGATTCCATATCCTGCTGCATCCCGCGCAAGATGCGGGCGACATATTCCTTGGTCAGCACGCTGCGCGCATAGGCGGCGTCGGCATCGGGCGTATAGGCTTCGATGTCCTCGCGGCGGATCGTGCCGTTTGTCTCCAGCAGCCGTTCGACCGTGTCGAGCCGTTCCTTGAGCACCGACACTTCGCCCGCCACCGCCAGCAGGATCGACAGCATCCGCTCCGCGATGGGGTCGCCCAGGAAATCAGGGCGTTTGCCCTTGGCGCGGGTGCCGGCGCGGGCGATCCAGTCGATCTCGGTCATGCTGCGGGCTTCCATGCGCCATAGGCGTTCCACTTGGCGGTGCGGCCATAATCCTCTTCGTCCGGGGCGGGCGCGTCCGGGAAGATGCTGCGATCCGCGACGGCGCGCACGCCGGTGACGAACTGGCAGTCGCGGGGAAGGCCAGCCTCTGCCATGATCTGCTTCAAGTCGAGCGCGTGCATCGCCGACCAGAAGGGTTCGTTGTTGTTGAACGCGTCCCAGTCACGCAGGAACTGCTCATAGAGCGGCATGTCGTCGCTATATTGCGGCTGCTCCAGATGGAACATCAGCCCGCCGGGGGCGAGCACGCGAACGCCTTCGCGGATGATCGCGGGGAGTGATTTGCCTGACAGTTCGTGCAGGTACATCGTCGTCTGCACCCAATCGAAATGGCCGTCGGGGAAGGCGCCCATATGCTCGGCATCCATCTGGACGAAGCGGATGTTGTGGACGCCCAAAGCCTGCGCGCGGGCATGGCCATAGCGGAGAACCGGCGCGGCGGTGTCGATCGCGATCACCTCCGCATCGGGAAAGGCTTGCGCCAGCGGCACGATATTGTGGCCGATGGTGGCGCCCAGATCGAGGATGCGGCGCGGGCTCCAGTCGGGCCGCTCGCGCCGGATCCATTCGACCAGCGCCTGCCCCCCGCCATCGTTGAGTGCGCCGAGTTGGCCGCCGGTGGTGGCGAACAGGCCGCTGTCGTAATTGGCGCCGGCGGAGACGTCGCCGGGGCGTTCCTCGCCGTGGTAGCTGCCGGGCATGCAGTGGATGTCGACGGCGGCCTGATAGCGCGGCACGGCTACGTCCGGGTTCAGCGCCAGCGTGTCGCGACCGGCGTTGAAGTGCTGGGCCAGTGCATCCAGTTCGTCGAGTTGGCGCAGCACGATCGAGCGCCCGTTCTGCTGGCGCATCTCCATCGCATTGCGGCGGCAGGCGGACCAGAGCCGGTGCCAGGGATCGCGGTTCATCGCGTGGCGGACCTCGAACCGGTCCTGCGGATCTCGGCCCTGTTCGGCGCGGAAGGCGGGCAGCACGCGCGTTTCATAGGCCAGCTTGTTGCCGGCGCCGAGCGTGCCCGACATGTGCTTGTTGAAGTTCGCCAGGAAATTGTAGCGCGCCGCCTCGTCATGGCTGGGCTTGGGGAACATCGCGTGCTGGGTGACGGCGGTATAGGGCGGGGGAACGTCTTGCTTCATCACTTTACCCCGTGTTCGGCGATGCGCGGGTAGCGGCCGAGGGTGAGCAGGAGGGCGCCGCCGACCCCGAACAACAGCATCGCCGCCATCAGCATCGCATCATAGCGGCCAGTCGCATCGCGCACCGCGCCATAGAGGATGGGCGAAATCGCCGAACCCACCCCGAACGGCATGTAGAGCATGCCGTAGATCCGGCCGAAATGCGCCATCCCGAAATATTTGGCGGTGAGGAACGCGATCACGTCCGCCTCCGTGCCCGCAGCCACGCCGAGCAGGTAGCCGGCGATCATCAGCCAAGTGAGCGACGTGCCGGTGCCCATCAGCAACATGCAGGCGAAGGCGGGCAGCAGCAGCGCGGGAAAGGCGACGCCGGGCGCCCAGAGCCGATCGAACAGGAATCCGACGATCAACCGACCGGACAGGATGCCGATCGCCACCAGCCCCATCACGCCAGCCGCCACCTTGGGCGGGAAGCCGTGCAGCGCGACGATCTGCACCATGTGAATGTGCGCGCCGCCATAGGCGAAGGCGATGAACAGAATGGATGCGATCAGCACCCAGAAGCGATAGCTGCGCACCGCCTGACGCAGGGTGAGACCCCAGACGGCGCCCGAAGCATCGGTGACGCCGGGCGGGCATTCGTCGTGCCGGGGTTCGCGGAACCAGAGCAGCGCGACGGGGAGCGCGACCAGCAGGGGCAGCACCGCCAGCGCCGGAAACCCGGCCCGCCAGCCACCCCACTCGATCGCGCGCTCGGCGATCTGGGGCACGACCAATGCGGCAAGGCTGGTGCCCATCAACATGATTGCCAGGGCAAGCCCACGCTGGCGATCGAACCACATGCTGATTGCCCGGCTCCAGGAAACCGGCGTGGACCCGATCGCGACCAGGCCCAGCGCGGCCCAGCACGCGATATAGCCGACGGGATGGGTCGGCAGGAAATAGAAGGCGCCGAAGCCAAGGCCAAAGGCGGCGAGCGACCATAAGGCGACGCGCCGGACCCCGATCCGATCCGCCGCCGCGCCAAAGAGTGGCGCCATCAGTGCCGCGACCACCCCGAACACCGTGACGCCCGCACTGATCAGCGCGAAGCTCCAGCCCAGTTCGGCGTGGATCGGCCCGATCATCAGCGGCAGCACGTTGAACGGCAGAGGCGAGGCGCCGCAGGTGACGCCGAGCAACGCCGCGATCAGCGGTTTGGTGCCCAGGCGGAATTCCGAACGTGGCGCGGGTGCGTGCATGGTTTCCCCTATCGATTGGGCCACACGCTATGCCGCAGGGGCGAGCGTGCCAGCGTACATTCGATTTTGTCCGGCAGGCGGCGATCCCGCGATCTCCGCATGGACCGGCTGCCACCGCTGCCCGCACAGACCCGCACTGCAAAAGCGAGGAAGCTCTGAAACCCGTGTCCGTCGAACGCCTGATGACCCTGTTGTTCGTGCCCGGTGGACGGCCCGATCGCTTTGCCAAGGCATTGGCGAGCGGTGCCGACGCGGTGTGTGTCGATCTGGAAGATGCCGTGCCGCCAGCCGACAAGGCAGCGGCCCGCGCGGCAGCGATCGCCGCGCTGTCTGATCCTGCTACGCCCGGCCTGTCGCTGCGCATCAATGGCGTGACGACGCGGGCAGGGCTGGAGGATCTGGTCGCGCTTGCCGCTGCCGGCACGATGCCCGCGCTGCTGCTGGTGCCCAAGGTAGAGAGCGCCGAGGCGATCGAAGTGGTGCGGGGCGCGCTGGGCGATTCTTGCCCGCCGATCGTGCCGCTGATCGAAACGCCGAAGGGGCTGCGCCGCGCGCACGCCATCGCCAGCGCGCCCGGTGTGGCTGCGGCGATGTTCGGCGGCGGCGATCTGGCCGGTGAGTTGGGCGTGGCGCTGGCGTGGGAGCCGCTGTTCACGGCGCGCGGCCAGTTCGTGCTCGCCTGTGCCGAAGCCGGGGTGCCCGCGATCGACGTGCCGTTCCTCCATCTCGACGACGCTGCCGGCCTTGCCGACGAAACCCGCCGCGCCCGCGCGCTGGGCTTTGCGGCAAAGGCGGCGATCCATCCGGCGCAGATCGCGACAATCCGCGCTGGCCTCGCCCCCACACCCCAAGAAATCGCGGACGCGCAAGCGGCGGCGGCGGCGTTTGCTGCGGCCGGCGGCGCGGCCGTTCGCCACAAGGGGCGCATGCTCGAGGCTCCGATCATGCGCCGGTATTTCCGAATCCTGAGCCAAGCGGAGCAAGCACATGCGTGACGGTGTGATCGAGGTCGCCCCCGGGCGGTTTCGGGAAACTTTCGGTCGATCCTATGAGGATTTCGTAGTCGGCCATATCTACGAACATCGCCCGGGACGGACGATCACCGATGCCGACAATGTGTGGTTCACGTTGCTGACGATGAACACGCATCCGGCGCATTTCGATTATGAATTCGCGAAGAAAACCGAGTTCGGCAAGCCTCTGGTCTGTTCGCCGTTCACCGTCGCGCTGATGGTGGGGATGAGCGTTTCCGACGTCAGCCAGAAGGCCGTGGCCAATCTGGGCTGGGACAATATTCGGCTGACCAACCCCGTTTTCTGCGGCGACACGCTGTATGCGGAAAGCGAAGTGCTGGAAAAGCGCGAGTCCGCATCGCGCCCCGAACAGGGGATCGTGACCGTGCGAACGACGGGCAGGAACCAGCACGGCGAAGTGGTCTGCACCTTCAACCGCACCATGTTGATCTGGAAGCGCGGCTTCGGCTCGGTGAACGACTGATGAGCGGCACCCATCACATCCGCACCATCGATCCTGCCGACGAAGCGGCGCTGTTAGATGCCATCGACCTGTGGATCGAGCGCGAAGTGCGGCCCGTCGTCATGTACCATGACCACGGCGATATCTGGCCGGCCGCACTGGTCGAACAGATGAAGGAAATGGGCCTGTTCGGCGCGACGATCGGCCAGGAATATGGCGGGCTGGGCCTGCCCGCTACGACCTATGCCCGGATCATCGCGCGCATCGCTTCCTATTGGATGGCGATCACCGGCATCGTCAATTCGCACCTGATCATGGCCGCCGCCGTCGAACGCTTTGGCACCGAGGCGCAAAAGCAGGAATGGCTGCCCAAATTCGCGAGCGGCGAAATCCGCGGCGGGCTGGCGCTGACCGAGCCGGATGCGGGCACCGATCTGCAGGGCATCCGCACCTTGGCGGTGCGCGATGGCGATGACTATGTGATCAACGGCACCAAGACCTGGATCACCAACGGCGTCCAAGGCAGTTGCTTTGCGATGCTGGTGAAGACCGATCCCACCGCCGAGCCGCGATACAAGGGCATGAGCTTCTTCATCGTGCCCAAGGGGCCTGGGTTCGAGGTCAGCAAGAAGTTCGAGAAGCTGGGCTATAAGGCGATCGATAGCGCCGAGCTGAACTTCATCGACTATCGCGTGCCGGCGGCGAACCTGATCGGCGGCGTGGAGGGCGAAGGCTTTTTCCAGGCGACCGGCGGGCTGGAGCTGGGCCGGATCAACGTCGCAGCGCGCGGCGTCGGGCTGGCGCTGGGCGCACTGCGGCTGGCGACCGAATATGCCCAGATCCGCAAGACGATGGGCAAGCCGATCGCCCAGCACCAGGCGATCCAGTTGAAACTGGGCGAGATGGTGACGCGGGCGGAGGCGTCGCGGCTGCTCGTCGAGCAGGCGGCGCAGGCCTATGACCGTGGCGAGCGCTGCGACATGGAAGCCGGGATGGCGAAGTATTTCGCGTCCGAAGCGGCGGTGCGCAATGCCGAAGAGGCTATGCGGATCTTCGGCGGCTATTCCTACTCCAAGGAATATGAAATCGAGCGTTACTATCGCGACGCGCTGCTGATGTGCATCGGCGAAGGCACCAACGAAATGCAGCGCATGATCATCGCCAAGCAGTGGCTGAAGCGGAACCCCGCCTGATGCGCCTGCCGCTTGCCGGGGTCCGGATCCTTTCGGTCGAGCAATATGGCGCCGGGCCGTACGGCACGATGCTGCTCGCCCAATTGGGTGCGGAGGTAATCAAGATCGAAACGCCGGGCGCGGGCGATACCGCGCGTTCGGTGGGGCCGCATTTCCTGCGCGAGAAGGAAAGCCTGTTCTTCCAGACCTTCAACCTCAACAAGCGGTCGCTGACGCTCGACATTGATTGTGCAGAGGGGCAGGCGGTGCTGCACCGGCTGGCGGCGGGGGCAGATGCCGTCGCCAACAATCTGCGCGGCGACCTGCCCGAACGGCTGGGGCTGACCTATGCCAGGCTGGCGGCGGCGAACCCGGCGATCGTGTGCGCGCATCTGTCTGCCTATGGACGCGACAACAGCCGCGCCAAATGGCCCGGCTATGATTATCTGATGCAGGCCGAGGCGGGCTATCTGTCGATGACCGGCGAGCCGGACGGGCCGCCGGTGCGCTTTGGCCTGTCGATGGTCGATTTCATGACCGGCAGCATGATGTGTGTCGGCCTGCTGGCGGCGTTGCTGGATGCGACGAAGACCGGCGAGGGGCGTGACGTGGATGTCGACCTGCTCTCCACCGCGATTCACCAGACCAGCTATCCGGCGACCTGGTATCTGAACGAAGGCGATGTGACCGGGCGGGCGCCACGATCGGCGCATCCTTCGGTGGTGCCGAGCCAGTTGTTCCGGGCGAGCGACGGCTGGCTGTTCGTGATGGCGCAGATGCCGAAATTCTGGCTGCGGCTGATCGAGACGATGGGGTGCGCGGAACTGGCTGAAGACCCGCGCTTCGCCAGCCCCAAGGCACGGCTGGCGAACCGGGAGGTGCTGACCGAGCTGCTGGAGGCGCGGTTCGAGACCGCTACCGTGGCGGAGTGGGTCGATCGGCTGGGGGGGGCGGTGCCGGTGGCGCCGGTCTATGATCTGGCAGGGGCTCTCGATAACCCGTTCTTGGCCGAAACCGCGATGATCGACACGGTGGCGCATGCCGATCGCGCGGATCTGCGCGTGCTCGCCAATCCGATCCGGCTGGACGGCGATCGGCTGCCCGCACGCGCTGCGCCGCTGCTCGGCGGGGACACCGATGCGGTGCTGGCCGAAGCGGGCTACGATGCGGCGGAGATCGCGTCCTTGCGCGCCGGGGCCGTGCTCTGATGGGCAAGCTTGAGGGTCTTCGCGTCGTCGATCTGTCGCAGTTCCTGCCGGGGCCGATGCTGACGCTGATGCTCGCCGATCAGGGGGCGGAGGTGATCAAGGTCGAGCCGCTGGCGGGCGATCCGGCGCGCGGGCTGGAGCCGTTCGAGGGCGGCCAGTCGATCTGGTTCCGCAACACCAATCGCGGGAAGCAGAGCGTGGCGCTCGACCTGAAAAGCGATGCCGGGCGCGAGGCTTTATGGGCGCTGATCGACGATGCGGATGTGTTCGTCGAGGGGTTCCGCCCCGGCGTGATGCAGCGGCTGGGCTTTGGCTATGCGGCGGTGGCGGCGCGCAATCCGCAGATCGTCTATTGCTCGATCTCCGCCTTTGGCCAGAGCGGCGCGCGGGCGCATCACCCGGCGCATGATATGGCGGTGCAGGCGCTCGCCGGGTTCCTGTCGCTGAACGACGGGCCGGATGGGGCGCCGGTGGTGCCGGGGGTGCCGTCGACCGATATGGCGGCGGGGCTGACCGGCCTGTCGGCGGTGCTGATGGCGCTGATCGGGCGCGAGAAGAGCGGACGGGGCGATCATATTGATGTTGCGATGTTCGACGCGCTGCTGCCGTGGTGCGCGCATGTGGTGGGCGACGCGATCCATGGCGGGGACGCGCCGCGCTCGGCCAGCCAGCGCTCGTTGGGCGGGGCGGCGTTTTACAACGTCTATGCGACCAGCGATGGGCGCCATGTCGCGCTGGCTGGACGCGAGCCGAAATTCGCTGCGGCGTTGCTGGGGGCATTGGGGCGCGAAGACCTGATCGTGATGGCTGCGGCACCGGCGGGCGAAGCACAGGCGCCGCTAATTGCTTTCTTGCGCGAAACCTTTGCGATGCGAACGCAGGACGAATGGACGGCGTTCATGGCGGCGATCGACGTTGCCTATGCGCCGGTGCTCGATCTGCGCGAGGCGATGACGGCGCCGGAAATCGCCGAGCGGCGATTGGTCGTTGAGGCGGACGGCGCCCATCAGATTGCCCCCGCGATCCGCTTTGCCAGCCAGCCCGACTGGGCACCCGTGCCCGCGCCGGAACTGGACGCGCATGGTTGAACCGGCCGCCAGCCTGACCGAGCAACTGGCCGCGCATCTGCGCCGGTCGGTGCCGCTGGCGATGCGGCAGCGGGCGCGGCTGCACCTGCTCGATTGGCTGGGCTGCGTGGCCGGTGCGCGCCGGTCGGATACGGCGGCGCTGCAGCGGCGCGGGGGCGGCAGTGCGATCGAGCGGGCGACATGGCTGGGCAATTTGCTGGAAATGGACGACATCCATCGCACCGGCATCGTTCATCCCGGCCCGGTGATCTGGCCGGCTGCGCTCAGGGCCGGTGCGAGCATGGATGCCTGCCTGGATGCCGGCGTGCGCGGCTATGAGGCGATGGTGGCGGTGGCGGCGACGCTGGACGCGCATCATTACGCTTTTTGGCACCCCACAGCCACCGCGGGGAGCTTCGGTGCGGCGGCGGCGGCGGCGTCTTTGCTCGATCTGGACGCTGGCGCGACTGCGGACGCGCTGGGGCTGGCGGGATCAGTGACGGGCGGGCTGTGGCAGATGCGGCACGCGCCCGGGGACGGCAAGCAATGGCACCTTGCCCACGCCCGTGCGACCGGGATATCGGCGGCGCATCATACCCGCCACGGTGCGCGGGGACCGCGCCAGATATTGGAAGGGCCGCAGGGGCTGTACGCGGCGGCCTGCCGAGCACCTCGCCCGATGGTGTTGGGCGAGGGCTGGCGGATCGAAGAGGTCAGCTTCAAGCCTTGGGGTGCCTGCCGCCATGCTCATCCAGCGATCGATGCCGCGCTGTCGCTGAAGCGCGAGGGCAAGCTCACCGGCGAGATCACCGTCGCCGCCTATCGCGATGCGCTGACCTTTTGCGACCGGCCCGACCCGCAATCAGTGGTGCAGGCCAAATTCTCGCTGCAACATGCCATCGCGATCGTGATGGCGCGGGGCGTGCCGCAGCTCGCCGATTTCGAGCCGGAGGCGATTGCTGCGCTCGCGCCGGAGCGGGCGCTGGTGCGGGTCTTTGAGGAACCGGCGCTGACCGCCGCCTATCCCAAGCATTTCGGCGCGCGGGTGACGAGCGCGGCCGGATCGGTGCTGCGGACCGACACCTTCGGCGATCCCGAGCGGCCGATGGCGGAGGCCGATATTGTGGCGAAGGCGCGCACGCTGATGGCGTGGGGCGGTATCGATGCTGCCGGCACAGAGGCGGGCGTTGCGGCTGCGCTGGAGGCCGACGACACAACGCCGTTGTTAGACTGGCTGGAGGCGTGGCTGTGAGCGCCAC
The DNA here is from genome assembly GCF_004208535.1 of Sphingomonas populi. Taxonomy (GTDB): domain Bacteria; phylum Pseudomonadota; class Alphaproteobacteria; order Sphingomonadales; family Sphingomonadaceae; genus Sphingomonas; species Sphingomonas populi. The sequence goes on along the minus strand of NZ_SGIS01000003.1, from coordinate 179,514 downwards.
TGCCCAGTTGATCGCCTTTGCCCGCGCCGAACACCGGTTGCCGCCGCCGGTCCGCGCGGCGGCGCTGGCGATGCTGGCCGATACGCTGGCCGTAGGTGCAGCGGGTGCGCGCGCGCCGGGTGCCGAGGGTGTCCGCGCCGCGGCTGCGGGTTGGGGCGCAGGCGAAGATTGCCGCATCCTCGGGATGTCCGCGAAGCTGCCCGCGACAGGCGCGGCCTTCGTCAACGCGTTTCAGATCCATTGCCTCGAATGGGATGCGCTGCACGAGCCGGCGGTGGTCCATGCGCTGTCCACCGTCACCGCCGCGCTGCTCGCGGCGATCGGGCGGCGGGGCGGATGCGATCCTGAGGCGGCGCTCTCGGCGCTTGCCGTGGGCGTCGACGTAGCGAGCGGGCTGGGCCTGATCGCGCGGACGCCGTTGCGTTTCTTCCGCCCGGCAACTGCCGGCACGGTCGGCGCTGCGCTGGCGGTGGCGCGGATCGAGGGCATCGAGCGGTTCGACGATGTGCTCGGCCTTGCCGTCGCGCAGGTTGCCGGCACGATGCAGGCGCATGTCGAAGGATCGATCGCTCTGCCGTTGCAGGTCGCCAATGCCGCCCGCGCCGCGATCGCTGCGGTGGACCTAGTCGCGGTCGGGCTGAGCGGCCCGCACGGCGCGCTGGAGGGGCCGTTCGGATACCTCAAGCTGTTCGATGAAGGCGATCTGGGCAGCTATACCGCGCGGGCCGGATCGGTGTGGCGGATCGCCGAATGTTCGATCAAGCCCTGGCCATCGGGGCGCGCCAGCCATGCCCTGCTTTCCGCGATCGATACGCTGCTGGGCGAAGGCGCGATCGATGCGAAGCGGATCGACACGATCGAACTGTTCGCGCCGCCGCTGATCGCCCGGCTGGTCGGTCGCGCGCCGGTGGTGGGGATGGCGCCCGGCTATGCCCGGCTGTGCCTGCCGCTGCTGACGGCGCTAATGCTGCAGGACGGGCGGATTGATCCTCGCCGCTTCACCCCCGAAAGCCTGGACGATCCCTCAGTGCTGGCGCTGGCCGCGCGCGTTCGGATCACGCTGGACGGCAATGCAGATCCCAACGCGCTTGGCCCCCAACGGATGGTGGTGACGTTGACCGACGGCACCACCATCGAACGCGCCATCCCGAACACGCTGGGCCATCCCGATGCGTCGATGACCCCCACGCAAACCCGCGCGAAGCTGGCGCTTGCCGCCGAGCTTGCCCCCCAGGCCGATCCCCGGATCTTCACCGATCCGCTCGGCTATTTCGCCTGTCCGGAGCCATGATGACGCCCCCGAGCTATTTCGAATCCTTCGACGCGCGCCAGATGCTGGCGGACTATCCGGTCGGCGACGCCTTTGTTGCGCGCTATACCGGCATGAGCCGCGATGAACTGTTCGCGCTGCAGAACCAGCGTTTTCTCACGCTGATGCGGCGCGGGTGGCAGATCCCCTTCTATCAACGGCTCTGGGGCGCGAAGGGGATCGAGCCGGGCGATATCCGCAGCCTGGAGGACATCGTCCTGCTGCCGGTGTACGACAAGAGCGACCTGATGGCATCGGTGGCGGCGCATCCGCCGTTCGGCGACTTTGCCGGGCTGGCCGATGATCCGGCGCGGCCGCCGGTGATCTTCCACACCACGTCGGGCACCACCGGGCGGCCCCAGCCTTTGCTGTTCGGGCCGAAGGGGCGGGAGGTGACCAACCTGCTCGTCGGCCGCATGTATCGCTGGCAGGGCATGGGCCACCGCGACGTGGTGCAGTCGGTCTATGGTCATGGCATGATCAACGGCGGCCATTATGTGCGCGAGGCCGTCACCCACTTCACCAACGCCTTGTTCCTGTCGGCCGGTACGGGGATCGAGACGCGATCGACGGCCCAGGTGGCGCTGATGGCCGATTTCGGCGTCACCGCGCTGGTCGGCTTTGTCGATTACATCCGCAAGCTGTCGGACGTGGCGCGGGCCGAGGGGCTGGCGGATCGGATCGCCATCAAGATGATCTGCGGCCATCTCGGCTCAGATGATCGCAGCGCGATCGAAAGCGCCTGGGGCGGCGCCAAGGCGTTCGACTGGTACGGTGTCGGCGATACCGGGGCGATCGCCGGAGAGGGGCCGGAACGCGACGGGCTGTATGTTTGGGAAGACGCGCAATATCTGGAGCTGCTCGATGTCGACAGTGGCGCGCCGGTGGCGCCGGGCGGGCTGGGCGACATGGTCGTCACCTGCCTGTTCAAGGACGATATCGCCCCCTGCATCCGCTTTAACACCCATGACGTGACGCAGGAGCTGACCGGCACCAATGCGACCGGCATGGCGTTCAAGCGGATCGCCGGGTTCAAGGGCCGCAGCGACAATATGGTCAAGCTGCGCGGGATCAATGTGTTCCCGCACGCGATCGGCGTGCTGATCGAGAACCGGGCCGACCTGACCGGCGAATATGTCTGCCACCTGACCCGCGACGCGACCGGGCGCGAGGATATGCGGGTGACGCTGGAGACGCGCGGCGGCAGCGATGCGGGTGATCTGGGCACGATGCTGCGCAAGGGCCTGGGCGTCGAAGTGGCGATCGCATTGGTGGCGCCGGGCGAGACCGCCGCCGTCACCCAGATCGACGTGCGGCAGAAGCCGATCCGGTTGATCGACGAGCGCGGCAAGTGAACGACTGGCACCGGATCGATATCGCGGGATTGCATGCGGCCTATGCCGCCGGCAGTGCCGACCCGCAGGCGGTGCTGGCGCACCATCTGGAGCGGATCGAACGGATCGATCCGGCGCTGCGCAGCTTCATCGCGCTGGATCGGGCCGGTGCGCAGGCGGCTGCAGCGGAAAGTGCTGCGCGCTGGCGGGATGGCACGGCACGGGCGCTGGAAGGCGTGCCGGTGGCGGTGAAAGCCAATCTGGCGGTCGCGGGGCTGGAATGGAACGCCGGCATGGGCGCGCGGCGCGGCGTGATCGCCGGGCGCGATGCTGCTGCGGTGGCGCGGCTCCGGGATGCGGGGGCGATCGTGCTGGGTACGCTCAACATGCACGAAGCGGCGTTGGGCGCGACATCGGACAATCCGTTCTTCGGCCGGGTGGCCAATCCGCACGATACGGGTCGCACGCCGGGCGGGTCGTCGGGCGGCAGCGGTGCGGCGGTGGCGGGGGGCCTATGCACCGTCGCTCTGGGCACCGACACTATGGGATCGGTACGCATTCCGGCGGCCTATACCGGCATCTATGGTCTGAAGCCGAGCAACGGGCAGGTGCCGGACGACGGACTTGTCCCGCTGGGCCGCGCGCTCGATACGATCGGCCCGCTGGCGCGTTCGATCGGTGATCTGGCGGTGCTGCTCGACGTCCTCGCACCGGGGCTGGGTGAGGGCTGTGACCCGACGCGGTTGTTCGTGCCCGATGCTGCGCTGATTGAACCCTGCGAACCCGCTATCGCCACCGCGCATGCCCGCGCGTGCACCGCGCTGGGCTTGCCGGTTGAGACGATCACCTTGTCCGACAGTCCCGGTAGCGTGCAGGCGGCGGGTTTCGTCAGCGTCGCACGGGAGCTGGAGGTGTATCTGGGCGATACCCCGCGCGACCGGCTGTCGCCCGAACTATGCTTCCTGCTAGACTATGCCGCCCGCGCGGACGCCGAACGGTCTGCTGCAGTGCTGGCCCGCACGCGCGCTACGCTGCTGGCGGCGATCGGCGAAGACGGCGTGCTGCTGACCCCCGCCGCGCCGCAGGCGGCGTTTCCGCATACGAACCGCCCTCCCGCCAATCAGGCGATGTTCACCGCGCTGGCCAATGTCGCCGGCCTGCCCGCGCTGGTCGTCCCCGCCGGCACCGACGCGGCCGGCATGCCCGTCGCGGTGCAGTTGATTGGCGCGTCGGGTGCGGACCGCGCGCTGCTGCGCCTCGCCCGCCGGATCGACACCGGTTTCGTTCCATCCCCCATCCTGTTGTCCTGAAGGAGCGTGCCCATGCGTATCGTCGTATTGTTCAACCTGAAGCCCGGTGTCGATCCTGCTGCCTATGAAGCCTGGGCCAAGGGCACCGATATTCCCGGCGTCAACGCGCTGTCGTCGGTCACCGACTTCACCGTGCACCGGGTAACCGGGCTGTTCGGTTCGGGCGTGCCGGCACCCTACGCCTATGTCGAGATCATCGACATTATCGGGATCGATCCGTTCGTCGCCCAGGTTTCCACCGAAGCCTTTCAAAAGGTCGCGGCGGCGTTCGGCGACTTCGCCGATAATCCGCAGTTCCTGCTGACCGAGGATCTGTAATGGCGCGCTTTGCGGGTAAGACGATCGTCGTCACCGGATCGGGGCGCGAAAAGGGGCTGGGTCAGGCAATCCTCCAGCGCTTTGCCGATGAGGGCGCGAACTGCGTCGTTTCCGATATTGCCATCACCGCCGAGGTGGAGGGCGTTGCCGAGGAATTGCGCGCACGCGGCGCCAAGGTGGCGACGATCGCCTGCGACGTCAGCGATGCCGCCGCCTGCTCTGCGCTGGTCGAGGGCACGGTCGCGGCGTTCGGCGGGGTGGACATCTTCGTCAACAATGCCGGCATCGGCTTCATGATGAAGCCGCTGCTCGACGTCGATCCGGCCGATTGGGACAAGGTGATCGGCGTCAATCTGTCGGGCGCCTTTTACTGCACCCAGGCGGCGGCGCGGGCGATGATCGCCGGTGGCCGGGGCGGGCGGATCCTCAACATCGCCAGCCAGGCGGCGAAATCGGGCTTTCCGCATCTGCCCGCCTATGTGAGTTCGAAACACGGCATGATCGGCCTGACCCGCGCCAGTGCGATTGAACTCGGCGCGCACGGCATCACCGTCAACGCGGTATGCCCCAACCATGTGACCACTGCGTTGGGCGCCGAACAGAACGCCTATTTCTCGCGCCTGCTCGGGTTCGACAGCGTCGACGCCTATGTCGAGAATATGAAGCGGAAGAACCCGCTCGGACGGCCCGGCCTGCCGGGCGATACCGCCGGGGCCTGTGCCTGGCTGGCGTCGGACGATGCCGTCTATATCACTGGGGAAGCGATCAATGTCTCCGGCGGGGAGGAAATGCATTGATGCGCGAAGAACGGATCGACTGGCCGAACGGCGCCCGGATCGCATTGTCGATCGTCGTCAATGTCGAGGAAGGGTCGGAAGCATCGATCCTGCGCGGCGATCGCGGGCCGGAGGCGGTGGACGAACTGGGCATCCACCTGAAGGCGCCGATCCGCAACTATGGTAATGAATCCAATTACCTGTACGGCATTAAGGCCGGTGCGCCCCGGGTCGCAGCCCTGCTCCAACGCTATGGCGTGAAGGCGAGCTGGACGGTGGCGGCGATGAGCCTGGAAAACCATCCCGAAATCGCCCGTACCATCGCCGAACTCGGCCATGAGCCCGTCAGCCATGGCTGGCGTTGGGTGCACCAGTTCAAGATGGACGAGGCGCAGGAGCGCGCCTTCATCCGCAAGGCGGTGGCCTCGATCGAAAGCACCGTCGGCGTGCGGCCCTATGGCTGGCTGAGCCGGTATCTGCACACCGACAATACCCGCCGCCTCCTGATCGAGGAGGGTTTTACCTACCATATGGACGATTATTCGGGTGACGTGCCCTTCTGGGATCGCGACACCGTGCCCGGCCGGCCCATTGCCATCGTGCCCTACCAGATCGATACCAACGATATGAAGATGTGGACCGATCCGGCGATGACGCCGACGCAGTGGCTGGAATACGCCCGCAACAGCTTTGACCAGTTGGTCCGCGAAGGGGATGCCGGCAAGCCGAAGATGATGTCGCTGGGCCTGCATTTGCGCATCATCGGGCGCCCCGGCCGAATCTGGGCGCTGGAGGAATTCCTGCGCCACGTCACCGCCTGCAAAGGCGTGTGGATCGCAACCCGGCGCGAAATTGCCGAGCATCTTGCGCGGGTCGAGCCGGCATGACCATCCGGCTGGAGCGCGCGGGCGCGGTGGGGCATCTGCTGATCGATCGTCAGGCGAAGCGCAATGCGTTCACCCAGGCGATGTGGACGGCCCTGCCCGAACGCATCGCCGAGGCCGAAGCCGATCCGGCGATCCGCGTGCTGTTGCTGCGTGCGGCCGAACCCGGTGCGTTCAGTGCGGGCGCGGACATCGCCGAGTTCGGCGAAGGCGCGACCGACCCGGAATGGCGCGCGCGCAACCAGTCGGCGATTGCGACGGCGCAACTGCGGCTGGCGCGGGCGGCAAAGCCGGTGGTGGCGGCGATCGAGGGCGACTGTGTCGGCGGCGGTTGCGGCCTGGCGATTGCCTGCGATCTGCGCGTGGCCGGGCCGGCCGCGCGGTTCGGCATTACCCCGGCCAAGCTGGGGCTGGTCTATTCGCTGCACGATACCAAGCTGCTGGTCGATCTCGTCGGGCCGGGGCAGGCCAAGCGCATCCTGTTCACCGGGGCGCTGCTGGATGCAGGCGAGGCGCTGCGCATCGGGCTGGTCGAGACGATCGCCGAGGATGCCACCGATGCGGCGCTGGAATGGGCGGAGACGATCGCGGCCAATTCGCAGTTCAGCGTCCGCCACGGCAAGCAGGTGATCCGCCGTATCCTGGACGGTCAGGCGGAAGACGATGCGGTAACCAGCGGCTTGTTCGCCGCGGCGTTCACGGCGCCCGATTTTGCGGAGGGCGTTGCCGCGTTTCTCGCCCGCCGAAAGCCCGATTTCGCATGAACGCAGCCACCCATGGCACCATCCTGGGCGGGGTCGTCACGGTGCCCGATCTGGATGCGGCGCTGGCTGACTATCAGGGGCGGCTGGGGTTGGTCTTGCTCGAACGGGGCATGTTGGCCGGCGACCTTGCCGAGAGCTGGGGCTGTCCCGCCAGTGCCGGTGCCCGCATCGCGACGCTGCAGCCGGCGAGCGGTGCACCCTGCTTTCTCCGCCTGATCGAAGCGGAAGTGCCGGCGGGCTATCTGCCGATGCGCAGCTATGGCTGGGCGGCCTATGAGTTGACGGTACAGAGCGTGTTTTCGTTGCCGGATCGTCTCGCGGACAGCGGATTCGACGTCGTCGGACCGCCCAAGCTGATCGCGAGCATGCCGTTCTTTGTGCCGATGCAGGTGTTCGGCACCGGCGGCGAGATGCTCTATTTGAACGAGGTCGCGGCCGACATGCCGAATTGTGACTTGCCCAAGGCCCAGTCGCCGACCGACCACATCTTCGTTGCGGTGCTGGCCGCGCCCGATCGGCTGGCGAGCGTGCACTGGTATGCCGAGACCCTGGACCTCGACATCGTCGATACGCATGTGATTCCGTACACGATGATCAACAAGGCGTTCGGGCTGCCCGCCGATCACCTGACCACGATCACCGTGGTGCAGAAGGGGCGGTTGCCGGTGGTCGAGATCGATGCATTTCCACCCGAATCCGTGGTGCGATCTTGCCGGCCGGGGGCGCTACCGCCGGGCAATGCGCTGGTGACGCTGGCGGTGCGCGATCTGGACGCGTTGAACCTTACCGGCATCGCGGCACCGGTCGTGCGCGATGGGCCGCTCTATGCCGGGCGGCGTGCCGTTACCCTACTGGGGCCGGCTGGCGAACTGGTCGAACTGGTCGAGGTCGGCTGACGCTCTCCGCAAGGCGAGCATTTGCCGGGCGGGTTTTGGCGCTTGCTCCCGGAACACCCTATCAACGCAGGCAAATGCGGGGGAGTGGAACGGTGAAGCAGGGCAAAAGGATCGTGATCGTTGGCGGGGGTATCGGCGGGCTGACCGCTGCGACCGCCATCGCACAGGCGGGGATGCACGCGGTGCTGCTCGAATCCGCGCCGGTGTTCGGGGAGATCGGGGCAGGGGTGACGCTGTCGCCGAACGCGATGAAAGGCCTCGACCATATTGGCATCTGCGAGGAGGTGGCCGCCGCCGGCATCGAGCCGAGCCGCCAGCGCATCCAGCATTGGCAGGACGATCGCATTCTGGTGCCGATGGAACGCGCCAGCCAGCGTGCCAAATATGGCGCCCCTTATGTGACCGTGCACCGCGCCGATCTGCACAAGCTGCTGGTCGACGCGGCGGTCCGTTCGGGCGTGGAATTGCGCACCGATGCGGGGGTGGTCGACACCGCAGGGACGTCGGCGATCCTGGCGAGCGGCGAGCGGGTCGAAGGTGAGGCGCTGATCGGTGCGGATGGGGTGAAGTCGGTTGTGCGTCGCCGGTTCGAAAGCGGGCCGGCGATCTTCACCGGCCATGTCGCGTGGCGGGCGATGGCGCCGGTGGACGACAGCATCCGCGCGCTGACCGAATATCCCGGCATCCATATCGGCCCGGGGCGGATGATCACCCGCTATGGCGTGCGCGGCAATGCGTGGCTGAACATGGTGTTCTTTGCCCGGCAGGAGGGCTGGACCGACGAGGGCTGGACGATCCCCGCCGAACCGGCTGAACTGGCCGCTACCTATGCCGGCTGGGGCGACGATGTGCAGGCGCTGATCGCCGCCGCCTCGCGCCAGCCCTTGTTCAAATGGGCGATCAACGCGCGCAGCCCGCTGCCCGATTGGGTGGTGGACGCGCGGGTCGCGCTGCTCGGCGATGCGGCGCACGCGATGACGCCGTTTCTGGGGCACGGCGCGGCGTCCGCGATCGAGGATGCAGTGGTGCTCGCCCGCGCGCTGGCCGCGGCGGCGGACGTGCCGGAAGGGTTGCGCCGCTATGTCGATGCGCGCCATGACCGCGCGACCTTCATCCAGGCCGAAAGCAACGCCAATGCCGATCGCATGCAGGGGCAGGACAGCGAGATGTTCGGCCTGGGCCAGATGCGCGATGAGGAATCGCTGGGGCTGTTCACCTATGATTGCAGGACCGTGCCGGTATGACCGACGCCACCCCCTTTGACGGGCACGCCATTTCGGACGTTACCCGCGCCTTCCTGGCTCAGCCGCACCGGCTGCTGATCGGTGGGCAATGGGTGGAGGGTGGCGCCGGCACGCTGGTTACGCGCGATCCTGCGACGGGGCTGGTCCTGGCCGAGGTGCAGATGGGCGGCGCGGCGGAGATCGACCGGGCGGTGGCGGCGGCGCGGCGGGCGTTTGAAGGGCCGTGGCGGCGGATGGCGGCGGCGGAGCGGATCGCGCTGATGCAGCGGCTCGCCCGCATCCTGCACGACAATGCGCGGCTGCTGGCCGAACTGGACGTGATCGACAACGGCATGCCGCTGTTCATCGCCGAGCTGACGGTGGCCAATAATGTCGAGATGATCGATTATTATGCCGGCGCGATCCTGCGCATCGAAGGCACGACGATGGCGCCGCCGCGCCACATCGCCGCTGCGGGCGAGGCGCTGACCTATACGCTGCGCGAACCGGTGGGCGTGGCGGGCCAGATCGTGCCGTGGAACGTGCCGCTGTCGACGGCGATTCTGAAGCTGGCGCCGGCACTTGCCGCCGGTTGCACGGTGGTGATGAAGCCTTCGGAGGAAACGCCGCTCTCCGCGCTCGCCTTGGGGCAGATGATCCTCGATGCGGGGTTCCCGGACGGCGTGGTCAACATCGTCAACGGGCTGGGCGCCGATGCCGGCGCGGCGCTGGCCGAGCATCCCGGCGTCGACAAGATCAGCTTCACCGGATCGACCGCCACCGGCCGCCGCATCGTGCAGGCGGCGTTGGGCAATTTGAAGAAGGTGTCGCTGGAGCTGGGCGGCAAATCGCCGGTGGTGGTGATGCCCGACGCCGATCTGGAGATCGCGATCTCCGGCGTGGCGATGGCGACCTTCTTCCTGCAGGGCCAGAACTGCATGGCCGGTACGCGCATCTTCGTGCACCAGGACATTCACGACGCCTTTGTCGAGGGGCTGGTGGCGTTCGCCGCGGGCATGACGCTGGGCCATGGGTTGGCGCCGGGCACGATGCTGGGGCCGATGATTTCGGACGCGCACACCGCCAAGGTGATGGGGCATATCGAAGGCGCCACGGCCGCCGGGGCGGTGCTGGTCGCGGGCGGCAGGAAGCTGGACCGGCCGGGCAATTTCATCGAACCGACGATCTTTACCGCGACGACGCCGGACATGGCGGTGGTGCGCGAGGAGATTTTCGGGCCGGTGATGGCGGTGCGCAGCTTTGTCGGGACCGATCTGGACGCGATTGCGGCGCTGGCGAACGACACGCCCTATGGCCTGTCGGGCAGCGTCTGGACGCGCGACCTGTCCACCGCGCATCGGCTGGTGTCGCGCATTCGTGCCGGGCAGGTCTCAATCAACTGCCACGGCGCGGTGGGCACCAATGTGCCGTTCGGCGGCTTTGGCCAATCGGGCTGGGGCCGCGAATTCGGCCAGGAAGGGCTCGACGCCTATCTGGAAACGAAGGCGGTGACGGCGCGACTGTGACGCCGCGCCGCTTTTCCGGTTACTCCGCCGCCAGCGCCGTCGCGGTCCACAGCCGCTGGCGGGGTGCCGGTAGGCCGGTTTCCGCCAGGCAGTTCGCCCGCAGTGTTTCGATATCCGGCCCATAGTCGAAGGTCGGCAGCGTATCGGGACGCTCGCGGCGGAGCGCATCGCGCAGGGCCTGTGTTGCCTCTGCATCGACAATGCCGCCAGCGATCACCACACCGTAGGCGCGGGCGCCTTCGACGGTTACGAGGCCCTGGCGCACTTCCTTTTCGACCAGCGCGGGATCGCGTTCCAGCGGATCGCCCCAGCCGCCGCCGCCCCAGGTGATGAAGTGCAGCTGGTCGCCGGCATCGACCGCAATGTCTTCCTGCTTGTTGCCGACGATCGTCTGGCTGCCATCGGCCTTTTCCAGGATCTTGCGCGCGCGGGCGCCGGGCTGGCCGCCATTGACGCCCCAGGGCGGCACGAACCAGCGATCGTCATGGATGGCGATCTGGCCTGCTTCGAGGAAGCGATAGGTCATGTGGATGCCGTTGCCGCCGCGGTGCAGCCCGGGGCCGCCCGAATCCGCCGCGGTTTCATAGCGTTCGATTACCATCGGGAAATAGCGTTCGAGGAACTCGTTGGGCACGTTGGTGAAGCCCGGCCACAGCGAATGCCCGTCCGGCCCATCGCCCAGCGGCCGGCCCGGAATGCCGCCGAAACCGATCTGGAACAGCTGGAAATACTTGCCCCGCTTGTCGGTGCCCGAATAGAAAAGATGCGGCGAGGAGGAGAAGCCGGCGGCGTTGAGGAATTCCGGCGTCTTCTGCCCTAGCAGCGCACCGAGCACGTCGAAGATGCGGCCCAGCGCATGGGTGCGCCCCGATAGCGCGGCGGGAAATTCGGGCTTGAGCAGCGATCCCTTGGGGATGCGCACGTCGATCAGATCGTAAAAGCCATCGTTGAACAGGATCCGGGGATCGAACACCATGATCATATAGATGCCGAAGAACATCTTCAGCATATTCTCGTTGAGGAAGAAGTTGACCGATGCCGGGCTCTGCGGATCGGTGCCGGCGAAATCCAGCACGACCTTCTCGCCGTCGCGCCACATGGTGCATTTGATCTTGTACGGGCCGAAGCCCATGCCGTCGTCGCAGATATAATCCTCGAAGCTCACCGGCTCCGCGCCGACCGAGGTTTCGATCAGTTGCTTCATCGCGCGGTAGTTGCGCTGGAGCAGCTCGTCGGTGGCCGCGACGAAGACGTCGTCGCCGAACCGCTCCGCCATTTCGACCACGCGGCGCGCGGCGACCCGGCAGGACGCGATCAGCGCGTTCAGATCGGCCTTGCACCAATCGGGGGTGCGCACCTGTGTCATGATCAGGTTGATCAGGTCGCTATTATACTCGCCGCGCTTGTAGATCTTCACCGGCGGGATGCGCACCCCTTCCTGGAAGATCGAGGTGGCGTGGATCGGCATCGATCCGGCGACCATGCCGCCAATGTCGCTCTGGTGCCCGAACATCGAGGTATAGGCGATCAGCCGCCCGTCCTTGAACACCGGCAACAGCACCAGCCAATCGTTGGAATGGCTGATCGCGCCGCCGACCGAATAGGGATCGGACAGCATGATCATGTCGCCATCCTCGATCGTGCCGTCATAGCCGTCGAGGAACGGCCCGATATACGACCCGAACTGGCCGACGATCATCCGGCCCTGATGGTCGGCGATTAGCGGAAAGGCGTCACCCTGTTCGCGGATGCCCGGCGACATGGCGGTCCGCACCAGCGTGGCGTCCATTTCGACGCGGGCGTTACGCAAGGCGTTTTCGATCACCTCCAGCGTGACGGGGTCGATCGGCTTGGGGTTGAAGGGAGCGGGGTTGCTCTGGATGATCTGGGCGCGCATCGCGGGCTGCTCCTTCAAGCGTTGGTGGGGGTGATCAGGATGTTGCCGACGCGGTCGACAATCCCGCTGCAATCGGCTTCGATCAGCGTGGTCGAATCCATTTCCGTCACGATCGCGGGGCCGGGGATGCGGTCGCCCTGGCGCAGCTTGGCACGATCATAGATCACCGCCGGGCGCAGGGCGCCGTCGATCCACAATTGGTGATCGCGCAGCTTCGCGGCGATCGGATCGCCATTGCCTACCGCCAGTTCGGCCGCCTCCAGCTCCAGCGGCTTGCCCAGCGCCACGGCGCGCAGGTTCACCAGTTCGTGCGCCGATTCCATGTTGAAGGTGAATAGCCTTTTGTGCTCCGCATCGAAGCGCGCGGTGATCCCGGCCAACCCGTCGCGGGCCAGCGTTTCGGCATCGATCGCCAGCGGCACTTCGAACGCCTGGCCTTCATAGCGGACGTCGATTTCGAACAGGCTGGTCAGTTCGGCTTCGGGGACGCCGTCGGCGATCAGCGCGTCGCGGGTCTGCGCCGCCATTTCGTCGAGGATCGCGCGGACTTCCGCCTCGTCGGTCTCGCTGAACCGGCGGGAGAAGGAGCGCGCGGTTTCGGACCGCATCTGGGTGGTCGCATCGCCCAGCGCGCACAGCACGCCCGGCGATACCGGCGACACGGCGGGCCAGCTACCCATCAGCCGCGCGACGGCGTTGACGTGCAGCGGGCCGGCGCCGCCAAAGCCCATCAGCGCAAAGTCGCGCGGATCATAGCCCTGCTGGACCGAGATCATGCGCAGCGCGCCGAACATATTCTCGTTGACGATATCGATGATGCCGCGCGCCGCTTCGTACAGCCCGATGCCGAGCGCGTCGGCGATGGTCTGCACCGCCTTCTCCGCGGCCGGCTTGTCCAGTTTGAACGTGCCGCCCAGCAGCGCTTCGGGCAGATAGCCGAGCACCACATTGGCGTCGGTCACGGTCGGCAGCTTGCCGCCCTTGCCATAGGCGACCGGCCCCGGCACCGCGCCCGCCGATTGCGGGCCGACGCGCAATGCACGGGTGAGTTCGGGGACATAGGCGATCGATCCGCCGCCCGCGCCGACGGTCTTCACGTCCAGCGCCGAGGCGCGGACCGACAGGCTGCCGACTTCGGTGGTGCGCACGCGGCGCGCTTCCAGATTTTCGATCAGCGCCACGTCGGTGGAGGTGCCGCCAACGTCGAGCGTCAGGATGTTGCGGATGCCGGCATTCTTGCCCACCCACAAAGCCCCGGTGACGCCGCCCGCCGGACCCGACATCAGCAGTGCGACCGGATGTTCTTCCGATGCCTCGGACGACATCAACCCGCCGTCCGATCGCAGCAGCGAGATGCGCCCGGCCATGCCCGCATCGCGCAGCTTGGCGCGCAGGTTGCGGACATAGCGGCCGACGACCGGGCGCACCGCGGCGTTGGCGACGGTGGTCAGCGTCCGCTCATATTCCTGCATTTCGGGCAGCACGATATGGCTGAGCGACAGCGGCACCTCGGGCAGGATCTCTGCCGCCAGTTCGGCGACGCGCTGTTCGTGCGCGCCGTTGATATAGCTGTTCATCAGGCTGACGGTGAGAGCCTCGACGCCGCGCGCCTTCACCTTTTCCAGCGCGGCGCGGATGTCGGCATCGTCGATCGGGCGGAGTTCGTTACCGAACGCATCCATCCGCCCCTTGATCTCGAACGTATCCTCCAGCGCGGCGAGCGGTTCGGGCTTGGGCCAGACGATCCAGCCGGCCAGACCGCCGGGGACGAAGCTGCGCGCGATCTGCATGATCTGGCGGTGCCCTTCGGTCACGATCAGGCCGACGCGCGATCCCTTGCCTTCCAGGATTGCGTTGGTAGCGACGGTGGTGCCGTGCAGGAACACTTCGATCGCGGACGGGGTGATCCCCGCCTGCGCGCAGATCGACTCCACCCCGTTCAGAATGCCGATCGAGCTATCGGCGGGCGTCGACGGCGTTTTATGCCGCCAGAAGGCACCGCTTTCTTCCTCTAGCAGCAACAGGTCCGTAAACGTCCCCCCGACATCGACCCCAAGGCGATATGCCACGCGCAACCCTTTCCCAACCGCTGGCGGGCCGCCGCTGGGACGGCCCGTTGATTGGCGGAATGTGCAGCAGTGGGGGCAGGGTGGCAGCGCACTCTGCGCCGAGTCTCCACCATGCGAGCATGGCGGATCAGATCACCGCGCAGACGGTCTTCCATTCGAGGTAGCTTTCCAGCGCCTGGCGCCCGCTGTCGCGGCCCCAGCCCGATTGCTTGACGCCGCCGATCGGCAGGGTGGCATCGTACATGGCGTGGCAGTTGATCCACACCGTGCCGGCGCGGATCGCGCCGCTCATCCGGTGCGCGTCGGACAGCGATTGGGTCCAGACGCTGGCGGCCAAGCCATAATCGCTATCGTTCGCGGCGGCGACGACATCGGCGACATCGTCATAGGCCTGGGCGACCAGCACCGGGCCGAACACTTCCTCGCGGACGATAGCCATGTCCGGCTTCACATCGACGACCACGGTGGGCGAAACGAACGTGCCCGCCGCGCCGCTGCGGTCGCCGCCGGTCAGGATCGTGGCGCCGCTGCTGCGCGCGCCGTCGACAAAGCCAGCAACGCGTTCGGCATGGCGGGTCGATACCAGCGGCCCCATCTGGGTGGCGGGGTCGAGGCCGTGGCCCATCGACAGGCTTTGGGCATAAGCGGCGACGCCGTCGACCACCTTGTCGAAGATCGAACGGTGCACATAGAGCCGCGATCCGGCGATGCAGACCTGCCCTGCGTTGAAGAAGATCGCGTTGGCGACGCCGGGGATGGCGAGATCCAGATCGGCATCGGGCATCACGATCGCGGGCGATTTGCCGCCCAATTCCAGGGTGACGCGCTTGAAATTGCTCTTGGACGCATCGAGGATCGCGCGGCCGGTGGCGGTGGAGCCGGTGAAGGCGATCTTGTCGACGCCGGGATGCTGCGCCAGCGCCGCGCCGGTGGCGGACCCCAGCCCGGTGACGACGTTCAGCACGCCGGCGGGCAACCCGGCCTCGACCATCAGCTCGGCCAGGCGCAATGCGCTGAGCGAGGTATCTTCGGCGGGCTTCAGCACCAAAGTGCAGCCGGCTGCCAGCGCAGGGGCCAGCTTCATCGCGGTGAGCACCAAAGGCGAATTCCACGGCACGATCGCCGCGACCACGCCCACCGGCTCGCGCACCGTCCAAGCGGAAATCTGTTTGCCCGCCGGCTGATAGTCGATCGAGCTGTTGAGCGTCTGGCCTTCGATCGCCATCGCCTGGCCGGCATAGAAGCGGAACTGGTTCACCGCGCCGGGGATTTCCGCCCAGCGGCCGACGAACAGCGGCTTGCCCTGGTCCAGCGTCTCCAGTTCGGCCAATGCGTCGATATGCGCTTCGATCAGGTCGGCGATCGCCCACAGGATGCGGGCGCGACTGACCGGCGTGGTGGTGCGCCAGCCATCGAACGCGGCCTGGGCGGCCCGTACCGCGGCGTCCACATCCGCTGCGTCCGCCGCGGCAACTCGCGCGGTTTCCTTGCCGGTGGCGGGATCGAAGGTGGGCAAGGTCGCCCCGCCAGCCGCCGTGCGCCATTCGCCGCCGATCAGCAGCCCTTCGCCGCCGCCGCGCCGATCGAGAAAGGCCCGAACGTCGGGACGGAGCGCGGGCTGGAGAAGGTCGAGCATGCCGGGAATATCCTCAAATCTTGTCAGCGAAAGCCACCATGAAACCGCGCGCGCGAGAAGACGAGGCGCATGCGGCTCTCCGGCAGGCGGATAGATGTGCCGCATGCGCTCGCCGCGTGCGGGCTTGCGTGCGGATACTCCGCACCGCAAGCGTGGATCGTTGTGCAGGTGCAACATGGAGTCCGCAAATGGAGACAAGGAACGCAGCTATCGTGTCCCGCCGGACCCTGTTGGCGGCCGGGCTGGGTGCAGCGCTGATCCCCGCGCGTGGCTTTGCGGTGGGCGCGGAGCCGAACAAGATCGTGCTGCAGGCGCCGGGCGGGCGTACGGTGGAAGTCTGGCACTGGCTGCCGACGGGCAAGCGCCGTGGCACCATGACCTTTTCGCACGGCGCGGCATCGGCGCCGTGGAAATATGCCAAGCTGATGGGGCCGCTCGCTGCGGCGGGATACGAGATTTTCGCGCCGCTGCACGTCGATTCAACCGATCACCCGCGAACCAAGGATTTTCCCGGATTCGCCAGTTGGAAAGCGCGGATCGAGGATATGCGCGTGGTCTCTGCCGCGATTTCCGCACCGCGCTTCATCGCCGCCGGGCACAGCTATGGCGGGCTGATGGCGCTTACCCAGGGCGGGGCGCAGGCGATGATGCCCGAAGGGCTGAAGGGCGCGCAACGCGATCCCCGTGTCACCGCAGTCGTCGCCTTTTCACCCCCGGGCATCATGCCTGGGCTGATCTCGGCGGAAGGCTATGCCAAGCTGGCGGTGCCGGCGCTGATCCAGACCGGCGATCAGGACGTGCCGATCGGCGGCACCGATCCTGCCGGCTGGCGCGCGCACCTTGCCGCCTATGAAGCGGCCGCGCCGGGGGGAGACCGCTATGCGCTGGTGCTCGCCGGGGTCGACCATTATTTCGGGGGGGAAATCTGCCGCGCCTTGCCCGGCCCGCCCCAGAGCGCGCAACTGGAACAGGCGTCTGCGCTGGCCGACCTGTTCCTGCAGGCCTATTTCGCAAAGGATGCGCGCGCCCGCCGCGCGCTCGACCTGCGCCTTGCCGATACCGGCCCCGTGCGGCTTGCCCGCAAATGATCCCAGCTGCGTTTCAGGAGTAATGGTATGATTGCCGCGACGGCCCAGGACGCTTTCGAAGCAGAGCCGGCGCGGCGCACCGGGTTGGTGCCGTTGATCGGCTATAGCTTCGGCCAGATTGCGGGGCAGGTGTTTCGTGACCTGCCGTCGCTGTTGCTGCTGTTCTACATGACGTCGGTGCTCGGCATCGCGCCGGCGGTGGCGGGCGCGGCGATCTTCGTGCCCAAGCTGGTGTGGGGTGTTGGCAGCGATCTGCTGGTCGGCATCCTGTCCGATCGTTGGAAGCGCCGCTTTCCGCGCCGTAATTGGCTGCTGATCGGCGCTTTGGGCGCTCCGGCGGCGATGCTGCTGCTGTTCCATGTGCCGCACGGATCGGACAGCCTGCGCATCGGCTATGTCGCCATCGTGTTCAGCCTGTACATGCTGGTGTTCGCCAGCTTTTCGGTGCCCTATCTGGCGCTGGCGGGCGAACTGACGTCGAGCCCGCGCCAGCGCAACGTGCTGATGGCGTGGCGGCTGGCCTTCACCGCAGTGGGCGTGATGGTTTCCGGCGGGATTGCCCCCGCGCTGGTCCAGCGCGCCGGCGGCGGCGAACATGGTTTTCAGACGATGGCGATCACGCTGGCGGTGATCTGCCCGATCGCGCTGCTCATCGCCTGGTTCGGCACCCGCGCCGCCAATCGCAGGGACACGGAGGTTGCGTCGCATGCCCCCCGCGTGCGGATGACGGCGGGGGAGGCCGCGCGCGCACTGCTCGCCCCCAAATTCTTCATTATGCTGTGCGCCAACCTGCTCCAGTTGGTCGGGCAGGGCATGTCCTATGCCGCGATGCTCTACTTCCTCAGCTATAATATGGGTCGCCCCGATGCGCTGACGCTGATCGGCGGGCTGGTGATCGCGGCCTGTGCCGGCATTCTGGTCGCGCAGCCGCTCTGGGTCGGGTTGGCGGCGCGGTTCGGCAAGCGGAACTGCTATATCGCTGGTGCGACCATCCACGGGCTGTTCTATTTCATTTGGGGCTTTGGCGCGTCCTGGGGCGCCAGTGCCGCGATCGCGCTGGCATTCCTGGCCGCCATCGGAAATTCTGGTTGGGCGATGCTGGGCTTTTCGATGGTCGCGGATGTCGCGGCCGAAGATGAGCGCCGCGCCGGCCTCTATTCCGCTGCCTGGATCTCCACCGACAAGATCGCCTTTGCGCTGGGCGGCACGTTGCTCACCGGGTTGATTTTCAGCGCCTTCGGGTTCGACAGCGCCCGCGCGGTCGCGGGCCTGCCGCAGTCGGATAGTGCGCTGATCGGCGTGATGGTTGTTTTCGGCGTCGTGCCGGGGGTGCTCAATTTCGTCGGCGCGCTGCTGATGTG
The DNA here is from genome assembly GCF_004208535.1 of Sphingomonas populi. Taxonomy (GTDB): domain Bacteria; phylum Pseudomonadota; class Alphaproteobacteria; order Sphingomonadales; family Sphingomonadaceae; genus Sphingomonas; species Sphingomonas populi. The sequence goes on along the minus strand of NZ_SGIS01000003.1, from coordinate 161,123 downwards.
CTTCGCGCCGAAGCGCTAAAGGGGATATGCCAATGCGCCGCTGGATCGCCGCCCTCATCGCGCTTCTGCTGATCGCGCCTGCCCGGGCGCAACCGGCGGAAAAGCCCAAGCCGGTGCCGCTGGCCGAACTGCGCGCCAAGCTTGGCAAGCCGGGTGACCACTATCTGCGGATCGCCGGCGGCGTCGAATTCCGCTACCGGGATGAAGGCAAGGGGCCGGTGCTGCTGCTGCTCCACGGATCCCGCAGTTCGCTGAACAGTTGGGATCCGGTGGTCGCGCGGCTTGTGCGGCACTATCGCGTCGTCCGTTTCGATCAGCCGCCTCAGGCACTTTCAGGCCCGGTATCGAAGGAAGCGCTGGCCGCCGTCGGCTCGCCCGAGGCGATGGTGCGGATGTTTCTCGATGGGCTGAAGATCGACAAGGCCACCGTGCTCGGCACGTCCAGCGGTGGCACGCTCGCGTATTATTTCGCCGCAACCTACCCCGACCGCGTCGACGCCCTGATCCTGTCCAACACACCGTCGGATGCGGTGAGCGAATTAAAGCCAGTGCTGACGCCCGACATGATCGCGGCCAATGCGCGCGCCAAGGAAAACGGGCTGGAGGATCGCCCCTATTGGCGCACCTATTTCGAATGGCTGTGGGGCGACAAGGCGCGCATCACCGAACACGAGGTCGACAGCTATTACGGCATGAACCTGCGCGGGATCGATCCGAACTATACCGGGCTGACCGCGCTGACGTCGAACAAGGACGTGACGATGGCGCGGCTGGCCGGGGTCAAGGCGCCGGTGCTGATCCTGTGGGGGATGCGTGATCCGGTGCTGCCGCCCTATCTGGGCGACAAGCTGTATGGCTATCTGGCCAATGCCAAGGCGCGCTCGTTCATCGCGCTGCACGATGTCGGGCATTATCCCCCGGTCGAAGTGCCGGATCGCTATGCCGAACTGGTTCTCGCCTGGCTGAAGAACGCCCGCTGAACCGCGATTGATCGTAGAGCGGAGAGCGGCCGGCTGGTGCTTGCGGGGCGCGGGCTCCGGGCGCACCGAACGGGCAACATCATGACCCAATCTGCTCCCTCCGGCGGCCCGCGCACTCTGTATGACAAGCTGTGGGACGCGCACGCGATCGCCCAGGGCGGCGACGGCCAGACTTTGCTCTATATCGATCGGCATCTGCTGCACGAAGTCAGCACGCCGCAGTCCTTCGCGATGCTGCGCGAGGACGGGCTGGCGGTGCATCGCCCCGCCACGCAACTGGCGGTGGCCGATCACAGCGTGCCGACGCGGCACCGCGACCAGCCGGTCGCCGATCCGATGGCCGCAGCACAGATCGCGTTGCTGGAACGCAATTGCGCGGACTTCGCCATCGAATATCTGGCGCTAGCCGGCGAGGGGCAGGGCATCGTCCACGTCATCAGCCCCGAACAGGGCTTTACTCTGCCCGGCATCACCTTGGTCTGCGGCGACAGCCACACCTCTACTCATGGCGCGTTCGGCGCGCTCGCGTTCGGGGTGGGGGCCAGCGAGTGCGGCATTGTCATGGCCACGCAGGCGCTGTGGCAGGAACGTGCGCGGCGGATGCGGGTGACCTTCACTGGTGCGCTCTCGCCCGGTGTCAGCGCCAAGGACATGGCGCTGGCCTTTATCGGCACCGTCGGCGCGGCGGGGGCGGCCGGCTATGCTGTTGAGTTCGCGGGCGAGGCGGTGCGTGCCTTGTCGATGGAGGGGCGGATGACTCTGTGCAACATGGTGATCGAGGCGGGATCGCGTACGGGGCTGGTGGCGCCCGATGAAACCACCTTTGCCTATCTGCATGGTCGCCCGCGCGCGCCGCAGGGTCCCGCATGGGATGCTGCGGTCACCTATTGGCGGACCTTGCCCAGCGATGCCGATGCCGTGTTCGATGCCGAGGTGACGATCGATGCGAGCGAGATCGCGCCGCAGATTACCTATGGCACCAGCCCGGGGCAGGTGATGCGGGTGGACGGTATCGTGCCGGGCGCGGGCGTGGCCAAGGCGTTGGCGTATATGGGGCTGGCGGCGGGCGCGCAGATTGCCGGGCTGGCGATCGACCATGTCTTTATCGGCAGTTGCACCAATGGCCGGATCGAGGATCTGCGCGCCGCCGCCGCCGTCGCCCGCCGCGGACAGGTGGCGCCGGGCGTCCGCGCGTTGGTCGTCCCCGGATCGATGGCGGTGAAGCGACAGGCAGAGGCGGAGGGGCTGGATGCGGTGTTCTTCGCCGCCGGCTTCGAATGGCGCGAACCCGGCTGTTCGCTGTGCGTGGCGATGAACGACGATCGCCTGCCCGCCGGTGCCCGCTGCGCCTCCACGTCGAACCGCAATTTCGAAGGGCGGCAGGGACCCGGCGCGCGCACCCATTTGATGAGCCCGGCGATGGCCGCCGCCGCTGCACTGGCCGGGCGGATCGTCGATGTGAGGACGCTGGCATGACGGCGCTCGTCACCGTCACGGGCGCTGCTTGGTCGCTGCCGGACGCCGATGTAGATACCGACATCATCTACCCGGCGCGCTTCCTGCTGATTACCGAGAAGCTCGGCCTTGGCCGCTATGCATTCCACGATCGCCGCTGCGACGGCTTCGCGCTGGCACCGGGGCAGGACAGCGCGGCGCCGATCCTGATCGCCGGCCCCAATTTCGGCTGCGGGTCCAGCCGCGAACATGCCCCCTGGGCGCTGGCCGGCCTCGGCATCCGGGTGATCGTGGCGGAGAGCTTCGGCGAAATCTTCCATTCCAACTGCTTCAAGAACGGGCTGCTCCCGATCGTGCTGCCCGCCGAGCGGGTTGCAGTGCTACACGCCGCCGCGCAAGCCGGGTGCAGCTTCCACGTCGATCTGCGCACCCGCACCCTCGCCGTGCAGGGCGAGGCGCCCATCGCCTTCACCGTCCCCGACGAACGGCGCGAGGCGTTGCTCAACGGCTGGAACGAGATCGCCCGCATCCGCGCCATCCACGCGCACGACATCGAACGATATGAAGCCGGGCAGCGCACCGCGTTCCCCTGGCTCTGGCAAAAGGAACCGGCACATGGCTGACACAAGATTGCGCGAAAAGTTGGCGACCGGCGAGTTCTTCGTCGTCCCGGGCGTGCAGGATATGATCACCGCCGTCATGGTCGAACGCGTCGGCTTCGACGTGGTTTATGGCAGCGGCTATTGGTTGACCGCGTCCGCTTACGGCCTGCCCGATGCGGGGCTGGTCAGCTATAACCAGATGCTCGATCGGATGAGCACCGTGCGCCGATCGTGCAGCGCGGCGCTGATCGCCGATGCCGATACCGGCTTTGGTGGCCTGTTGAACGTCAACCACACCGTGCGCGGCTATGAAGCGGCGGGCATCTCCGCGATCCAGCTTGAGGATCAGGAATTCCCCAAAAAGTGCGGTCACACGCCGTACAAGCGCGTCGTCTCGGTCGAGGACATGGCCGACAAGGTGAAGGTTGCCGTGGAAGCGCGCGACCAGATGCTGGTCATCGCGCGCACCGATGCCCGCCAGTCCGAAGGGCTGGACGGCACGCTGCGCCGGCTGGAGGCCTATGCCAAGGCCGGGGCGGACATCCTGTTTCCCGAAGCGCTGACCAGCGAAGAGGAGATGCGCAAGGTCTGCGAGACGTTCGAACAACCGATCCTGTGCAACATGGCCAATGGCGGGCTGACCCCGCCGATGAAGGGTGATGTGCTGGCCGATATCGGCTTTGCGTTCGCCATCTATCCGTCGCTGACCAGCCTGGTTTCCGCCGCCGCGATCGAACAGGCGCTCGTGCGGCTGCGCGACGATCTGGACGGCGAGCCGGCGGACATTCCGCTGTTCGACTTCAAGACGTTTTGCAGCATGATCGGGTTTGAAGACGTCTGGGCGTTCGATCGCAAATGGGGGCAGGACCGGTAATGGAGATCGTGGCGGCGGTGCTGGCGCAGTCGGGCGGCCATGCCCGGCCCTATCGGGAGCATGCGCCGCTTGAACTCAAGCGGCTGACGCTCGATCCGCCGCGGTCGGGCGAGTTGCTGATCCGCATCGACGCCGCCGGCCTGTGCCATTCGGACCTGTCGGTGGTGAATGGCGATCGGCCGCGCCCAATGCCAATGGCGCTGGGCCATGAAGCGACCGGCATCGTCGAACAGACCGGCACGGTGGACGATCCCGGCTTTGCGGTGGGCGACCGGGTGATCCTCGCCTTTCTGCCATCGTGCGGCGATTGCCCGCGCTGCCGTGCGGGCGAGCCGTTCATGTGCGGCGCGGGCGCTGCGGCCAATGGCGAGGGAAGGTTGCTGAACGGCGGGCGGCGGCTGCACGATGCTTGCGGGGAAGTGCACCATCACCTCGGCGTCTCCGCCTTTGCCAGCCACGTCGTCGTCGATCGGCGATCGGCGGTGAAGGTGGATGCGGACATGCCGGCCGAAATCGCCGCATTGTTTGGCTGTGCGGTGCTGACCGGTGCGGGGGCGGTGATGAACTCTGCGGCCGTCCGGCCCGGCGAATCGGTGCTGATCTATGGGTTGGGCGGCGTCGGCCTGTCGGCGTTGCTGGCGGCGCTTGCGTCGGGTGCGGCGCCCGTGGTGGCGATCGATCCTTCGCCGGAGAAGCGTGCCATTGCCGAGCAACTGGGCGCGACTGCGCTGGCGCCGGGTGAGGCGTTTGCCGCGTTGTTTGCCGAAGGCGCGCCGGACGTGGTGATCGAAACGGTGGGCAAGGCGGCTGTACTGCAGGCGGCCTATGCCGCCGCGCGCCGGGGTGGCCGCATCGTCACGGTCGGCCTGCCCAATCCGGTCGAGACCTTCGCCATTCCCGCCGTCGCGCTGGTCGCGGAGGGCAAGACGCTGATCGGCAGCTATATGGGATCGTCGGTGCCGTCGCGCGATCTGCCGCGCTACATCGCGCTATGGCGCGCGGGGCGGCTTCCGGTCGAAGTGCTGCTCACCTCGGTACGGCCGCTGGCCGATATCAACGACCTTCTCGACCAACTCGCCGATGGCAATGCCATCCGCCAGATCATGGTGCCCTGACATGACGTATCTGCGCCGCGCTTATACCGATGGCCCCTTCGGCCAGATTCACTTCCAGTCCGCAGCGGAAGGCGTGCCGCTGGTCCTGCTGCATCAGGCGGTGATGCATTCGGACCAGTTCACCAATGTGTTCGCGCCGCTGATGGCACGCGGCATCCGCCCCATCGCAATCGACATGCCGGGCTTCGGCATGTCCGACGCGACCCAGCATGTGCCGATGGTCGCGGATTATGCTCAGGTCGTGTTGCCCGTGCTGGATGCCTTGGGGATCGCGCGTGCCGTGGTCGGCGGGCACCATACCGGCTCGCTGGTCGCGACCGAAGCCGCGCTGCGGCACCCGGATCGGGTGCGCGGGCTGGTAATGGGCGGGACCATGGTGATGCCGGACGAAGAACGGCTGGGGATGCGCGAAACCTTTGCCGAGCGGGAGAAGAAATACGGCCCGCTGCCGGGCGGGCAGCACATGGTCGAGCTGTTCACAACGCGCGAACATTTCGCCGCCGGCACCATCAGCCTTGCGCGGATCAGCGACTATGTCACCCAGGCGCTGGTCTCGCGCGGGCCCTATTGGTTCGGTCACCATGCCGCGTTCAGCTATGACCATATCAGCGCGATCAAGGCGGTGGCCGTCCCCGCGATGATCCTGAGCAACAGCGGCGACATGATCCACGATGCGGCGGTAGCGGCGCACGCGCTGCGGCCCGATTTCCCGCTGGTCGTCATCCCCGGCGGCGGCATCGACATTGTCGATCAGGAACCGCAGGCCTGGGCGGATGCGATCGCCGATTTCGTCGCGACGCTGCCCTGATCGGCACCATCGCCTATCGCGGCGCGAATGGCGCGGAAACGGGCCGCGAGCGGTTCGAACTGATCGCCCATGGTACGAACTGGGAGCGATCGATGACTGAACCTGCCGTCTCCTCGCTGATCCGCGCCACGATCTTTGTCCGCGATCTGGAGCGTACGGCGGATTTCTACGCCGCGCTCGGCTTCGCGCAGGTTTATTGGGAAGGGGTGCTGGATGACCCCTCCGCCTCGACGATCCTGGGCTTTGCCGGGCACGGCCCGCTGGCAGTGCGGATCGTAAAGAGCGGCGGGCCGAATTTTGGGATGATCGGGCTGTTCCGCATCGATCCCGCGCTGGCACCCGAGGCGCCCCCCTTGCGCACCGGCCCCGCCCAGATCGGCGAGATCGCTCTGGTCTTCTACGTTCGCGATATCCACACGACACTGGCGGCACTGCGCGCGGCGGGGGCCAGTTGGTCGCCCGAGCCGGAACAGTTCCGCATGGCGCACCGTGCCCAGTTGGAAGTGTGCCTGCGCGATGGCGACGGCATCCTGCTCAACCTGGTCGAAACCGACCCGGCCGAGCAGGAATTGTCCGCCCCCGAAGGCGCCTAAAGCCCCAGATTGCCGGGGGACAGCAGTCCGCCGGGGTCCAGCGCCATCTTCACCGCCTGCACCAGCGCCAGCGGTTCCGCCTGCAACCGGCGGGCATAGGGATAGGCCTTGCCCAGTTGGAAGTTGGTGGCGCCGTGCTGGACGAACAGCGCGATAATGTCTGCCTTCAACTGGTGGACATAGGCCCGCGCTTCCGGGTTGGGTGGATAGACGGGCAGGCTCTTCAGATAGTCTGCGGGCACGGCGCCGCGGTGATAATCGGTGATCTCATCGGGCCAGTACATCGCGATTTCGTACAGGAACCCGCCCGATCCCACGGTGGCGAACATGCCGCCCAGCCAGATGCCCAGCCGCTCCAGTTCCTCTGCGCGATCCGCGAGCATCGCGCGATAGGCCAGCTCGAACGCCGCGACTTCGCTGTTGGGCAGGATGCCGTGCAGCGGCACCCAGCGTTCGCCCGCCGGACCCAGCGTGTTGAACAACGGCGCGAAGGGCATCCCGCGCACGATCGCTGGAACCGTGGCGGGGATTTCATGCCCAAGGCCGGACACAAGGGTGCGGATGCGGTGCAGCCGGGCCTTTACCTCGGCATCGTCGAACCCCTCGACGATGTAATGAACCATGAAGGCCGATTTACGGATCGTCCGCCGTGCCGAGGTGGCGGCACGCACGAGTTGTTTGGCACCCGCGATTAACGACGGAGAGGTGCGCAGGATCGACAATGCCATGTCCAGCGTTGCGCCGGCCCGTTCCTGCCGCGCGATCTGGCCCTGTGACAGGGCGGCATCCAGCGAGAAATGGGTATCCTCGATCCGCTCGATCGCCACACGGCGCATCGCTTCATGCATCGCTGCCAGGTCGGGGAAGGCGAAGGAGATGGGCCGATGCGCCGGGCGGCGGCGGATCACGGGCAGCGTCACCCGCGCCTTGATCCCCAGCACGCCGCAATCGCCGCTGAACAATCCGGTCAGGTCGGGGCCAAAATGACGGGTGAAGGGCACCGTGCTGGCAGCCGCGACGCCGGTCGACAGAAGCGATCCGCTGGCGGTCACCACGTCATAGGACAGCACCGAATCTGCCGAGATCCCATAGGCGCCGGAACCGTGGCTGATCGTGTTCTGTGACATCGATCCGCCGATCGTCGCCGCCAGCCCGGAAAACGGCCCCCAGAATGGCGTGCGCAGATCCATTTCGGCCAAGGCGTCGCGCAGGGCGGCCCAGGTGACCCCGGCCTCCACCGTGACATGGCCATTTACTTCGTCGATCCGCACGATCCGGTTCAGCCGCGTCAGATCCAGCAGGAGCATGTCCGGTGCGAACGGGATATAGCCGTCGGTATAGGACGCGCCGCCACCGCGCAGCGACAGCTTGGTCCCCGCCGATGCCGCGACGCGCACCACCGCCTGCAACTCCTCGACGCTGCCGGGGCGCACGACCGCCAGCGGCATCTCCGCCCGGCGATAGACATCAGTGGCGAGCGCGAGCGTCGCGTCGCCGGTCAGCACATGTGCCGGGCCGGTGATGGCTTCAATCGCGGCCAGCACCTCGGGCCGCTCCAGAACCTGGGTCATCCGACTGCGATCTCGTCGATCGTGCGAATATAGGCGTCGCTGGTTTCCTGCGTGGCGAGTTCGCTCGCCTCCTTGCGCATCAGGTAGAACAGCCGGTCGAGCAGCGCCTGGCGCCGCGCTTCGCGCTCTTCCAGCGCCGCCTGATCCAGTTCGATGCTGGCCATGCCGGCCTTCAGATCGATGCCCTGGCTGGCGGCGACGCGCTGCATCAGGTCGAGGTCGTCGGCCAGCACCGATACCTCGCTGGCCAGCACCATCACCATCGACATCACCTGATCCATCCCCGGCGTGTCGTAAAAGCCGGGGCGCTTGCCGCGGGCGTCGCGGCGCATCTTGCTCGTGTCGGTCATGCCGTTGCCCCATCCTTCTGTGCGATCAGGACTTCCCATCCGCCGCCGGGGGCGAATTCGCCCGCAGTGAATTCGCGGTCGGCGACGCTGTCGGCAGCGTCCTGGCTGTATCCGGCTGCCGCCGCCGCAGCGAATTCCATCACTGCCATTGGCGCGGTGTCGAAGCGGATGCTGTCGGCAGGGAAGCCAGCAGCCTTGGCCAGCGCCACCTGGTCCAGATCGCGCATCGCCCCCCAGAAAGGCTCGTTGTTATAATAGGTTTCATTGTCCAGGATGAACTGGGTGAACGGGTCCATCAGGTCGAACGGCGGCAGATCGGCGTGGATCATATAGCCGCCGGGCGCCAGCAGCCGGTAGCATTCGGCAAAGATCTTCGGCATCGCTTTGCCCGATGTTTCGTGCAGCAGGATGTGGCTGACGATCAGGTCAAAGCTGCCATCCTCGAAATCGGTGCGCTCGGCGTTCATCTGGGCGAAGTTGACGTCCAGTCCGAATGCGCCGGCGCGGGCATGGGCATAGCGGATCTGCGGCGCGGCGACGTCGACACCCCACACCTCCGCCTCCGGGAAGAGTTCCTTATAGGGCAGGGTCGAATGGCCGACGGTGCAGCCCAGATCGAGGATGCGCTTGGGCGAAAACCCGTCCAGCCGCCGCTTGATATAGTTGCAGACCGACCGGCCCATGTCGTCGTTGTTCGGCCCGGTATAGCCCATCGCATACAGGAACACGCCGCGATCATAGAGCGCGCCCAGCGTCACGTCCTGCTCGCCCGGCGCACCGGCATAGCCGCCCGGCATACAGTGAATGTCGAGCGCGTTGACATAGCGGGGGACGTCGAAGGCGCCAGGCACTACCAGCTTGCCGGCATTCGCCGCCGATGCCGCCGCCGCTTCGGCGCGCAGCGCATCGGCATCGCTGTCGATACTGTCGATCACGCTGTCCCAGAGCAGCTCCTGGCTGATCCGGTTCACCGCGGCATAATGCTGGAAGTACGTGTCCGGCACCATCGCCTTGCGGATGTCATGCCGGTCGGCGGGGGCGCGGCCGGTTTCCTTCTCGAACCGGCGGGCAGCGCGGCCACGATAGACCGGCTGCAGCCCCGGCAGCAGACCCTGTTGGATATAGTGCTTCAGGCTCTTGGCGAATTCCTGCCGCGACGCTTCCTGGGGCGTCGCCTTGGGGAGCACCGCGTGCGGTGCCTGTTGGAACGTATTGAGCATCAAGGCCTCCCTCGGCTGCCCCATCCGCGACCTGCCCGGAGCGCCTGTTTGCGTGGTAGCTTAGGTATCTCCCCCGCCGCTGCCAATGCAGCATCCCCCACGCCGCCTGTTCGACTGGCGGATAGGGCGAGCGGGATGCGCAGACGGCGGGCGGCCCGGCGGCGCATCTGCCGGCCCATCCCCATCGGAGAGGCAGCCCTTGTACCGCACCATCAATCCCGCGACCGGCGCGCATCTGGCGAGCTTTGAGGATGCCGATCCCGCAGCAGTGGAGGCAGCGCTGTCTGCTGGCTCACGCGCCTTCGATGCGTGGCGCGGCACGCCGATCGCGGCGCGGGCGCAGGCGCTGGAACGGCTGGCTGACCAGTTGGAGCGCCACGCGGACGATCATGCCCGGCTGATCACCCTGGAAATGGGCAAGCCGCTCGCCGCCGCCCGTGCCGAAGTGCTGAAATGCGCCGCCAATTGCCGTTGGTATGCAGCGCACGGCGCGGCGATGCTGGCGCCTGAAACCGTGCCGCACCCCGCTGGCCATGCCGAGGTCCGCCACGAACCGATCGGCATCGTGTTCGCGGTGATGCCGTGGAATTTCCCCTATTGGCAGGTGGTGCGCTTCCTGGCGCCAGCGCTGATGGCGGGCAATGTCGTGCTGCTCAAACACGCCTCCAACACGCCGCAATGCGCCGCCGCGCTGGAACGTGCCGGGATCGATGCAGGCTTACCGCAGGGCGTGTTCCAGAACCTGTATCTCACCCGCGATCAGGTGGCGCGCGTGATCGAGGATTCTCGCGTCGCCGCCGTCACCCTGACCGGCAGCGAAGGGGCGGGCATTTCGGTCGGGGCGGCCAGCGGGCGTGCGCTGAAGCCGTGCGTGCTGGAACTGGGTGGCAGCGATCCGTTGATCGTGATGCCAAGCGCCGATCTGGATCGCGCCGTCGCCGCTGCCGTGACCGGGCGGTTCCAGAACAGCGGCCAATCGTGCGTCTGTGCCAAGCGTATCCTGGTCCACCGCGACATCTATCCGCAATTCCGCGCGGCATTCGTCACGGCGGTCGAGGCGTTGCGGGTCGGCGATCCCACGGATTCGTCCACCGAACTCGGCCCGCTTTCCAGCGACGCCGCGCGCGATGAGATCGCCGGGCAGGTGGCGCAGGCGCTGGCCGAAGGCGCGACCTTGGTCACAGGGGGACAGGCGCTGCCCGGCCCCGGCGCCTTCTATGCCCCCACCATATTGGAGGGCCTGCCCGAAGGCGCGGCCACGCGGAGGGAAGAACTGTTCGGCCCCGTCGCGCTGGTGTTCGAAGTCGCGAATGTCGACGATGCCATCCGCGTCGCCAACGAAACGCCGTTTGGCCTTGGCTCCAGCGTGTGGACGCAGGATGCCGGCGAACGCGCGCGGTTTGCGGCCGATCTCGCCTGCGGGATGACGTTCTTCAACGCCAATACCGTCTCCGATCCGGCCTTGCCCTTTGGCGGGACCAAGCGTTCCGGCATCGGGCGCGAACTGGGCCGCTGGGGCATGATGGAGTTCGTCAATGTCCGGCTTGTCTTCACCGCGGCCTGAGATCGATCGCGGCTTTGTCCGCCTTGCCGAAGGGTTGGTGCACTATCGCGCCGCCGGGGATGCCACGGCGCGGCCGCTGTACATGGCGCATGCCGGGCCGGGATCGTCGCGGTGGCTGGTCCCGCTGATCGGCGCGCTGGCGCCTTCCCGCCGCGTGATCGCGCCCGACATGCTGGGCAATGGCGATTCCGATGCACCGACACCGGGCGACCACGGGATCGCTTATTATGCCGACACCGCCCTGCGGGTGATGGACGCGCTCGGCATCGAGCAGGCGGATTTCTATGGCAGCCACACCGGCGCGATGATCGGCATCGCGCTTTCCGCCCGGGCGCCCGATCGGATCGGCAAGCTGATCCTCGACGGCGTGGTGCTGATGGATCGGGCCGAACGCGCCCGGATGCTGCGGCAATATGCGCCGGCGAAACTGCCCGACGATCATGGCGGGCAGCTTGCCTGGGCGTATCAATTCTGTCGGGACATGTTCCTGTTCTACCCCTATTTCGATCGCGATGCCGCCCACCGCACTGGCAATGGCGTGCCGCCGCCGGAGGTGGTCCACGCTTTCGTCGTTGATGTGCTGAAGGCGCTGACCACCTATCATATCGCCTATCGCGCGGCCTTTTCCTACGACATGGCCGGCGCGCTGGCGGCAAGCGTGCATCCAGTGTTGCTGGCGTGTTCGGCAAGTGATCCCACGCATGGCGACCTGCCCAAGGCACAGGCCTTGCGCCCGGATGCGTCTGCGGTGCTGTTTCCGGCAGGTGCCGCGACGGAGGTGGTGGCCGCGCGCATCCTCGCCTTTCTCGACTGAGCGCTTTGTTCGCACTGCGAACATTTGTTTCGCTTGCCGATGCATTCGCCCGTGATTTCCATCCTTATGCTGCATAACAATTCGGTAAGGGGAAACGGCGGATGAAACGGCTTGCTCTGATGGCGACAACGTTGTCCACCTGCGCGCTGGTTACGGCCGCCGCTGCACAGGACGCACCGCGTAAGTGCGAGAAGCCGAACTTCGCCAATCCGCTCTTCTATCAGCCGGTCGAACAACTGCCCGATTCCCGGCTGCGCTTCCGCCTGTGCGCGCCGGACGCCACCGATCCCCGCGTGATCAGTTCCGATATCGAAGCGATCCCTTCGGGCTTTGACGGCAAGGCCGCCGGGCTGGAGATGACGCGCGACGATCTCGGCTATTGGTCGGCCACCACAGCAGCGCCGGTGCCGGCGGGCACCTATGCCTATGGCTATCGCATCGGCGGGCTCACTTTGGCCGATCCGCAGGCCGATCGGTTCTCGATGAACTATCGCGGCGTGTCGTCGGTGGTGGAGGTGAAGGGGCCGCAGGGTGCGTTCCAGAGCTTCGATGCCGCAGTGGCGCACGGCGCGGTCGCAACGATCGAATATCGCTCCGTGTCGCTGGGCGAAGTGCGCCGCGCCCATGTCTATACGCCGCCGGGCTATGACAGGAACGGCACGCGCCGCTATCCGGTGCTCTATCTCGTCCATGGCGCCGGCGACAGCGACGATAGCTGGACGTCGCGCGGCCACGCCAACTACATCCTCGATAATCTTATCGCCGCCGGCAAGGCGGTGCCGATGATCGTGGTGATGCCGGCGGGGCATACCGTGTTCAAGCCGGGCAGCGACCTGTTCATGAACAAGGATTTCGGCGACGATCTGCTCAAGGACCTCGTGCCGCTGATCGACCGTGATTATCGCAGCATCGCCGATCCGGCACACCGCGCGATGGCCGGGTTATCGATGGGCGGGGCGCACACGCTCGCCTGGGGCCTGCCCAATGCCGGGACGTTCGGGCCGATTGGCGTGTTCAGCATGGGCTTCTACCAGCCGGGCCAAGAAGAACGCTTTGTTGCTGCCAATGATGCCAAGCTGCGTGAACGGGCAAAGGCGGCGACGCCGGTCTATTTCGCCATGGGCAAGTCTGATTTCCTCCACGCGGCGGTGGCCCCGACCCGTGCGATGATGGACCGCTACCGCATCCAATATCGCTATGTCGAAAGCGAGGGCGGGCACACCTGGACCAACTGGCGTAGCTATCTGCGGGATTTCGCACAGACAATCTTCAAGATTACATAAAAGATTTTTCAGTATAATTGGTTGCAGTCCACGCTAATCGCGTGGGCCAGAGCGTGTTCACGCTAACATTTGTCTATAAATAGACGAAGTAATCGTCTGTCGGATAGGTAATATTAAAGACTCGGCCGGATCTGTATTTTTAATGATCTTCGGTCTCGCCTGGAGTGCAACGCACGATCTGCACCAGCGGCCATCACAAAAAAACTCAGCGACGGGGGCTTCATGAAAAACAGTGCATCTATGGCGGCGATCGCTATCATCCTCGCAATCGGCCTACCGACGGCGGCAATTGCGCAGGACACGCAGGAAGAACCGAAGGCGGAACGCGCCGAACCGGAAAACGTCATCGTCGTCACCGCGCGTAAGCGCAAGGAAGACATCCTCAAGACGCCGGTCACGATGACCGCGATGACGGCAGACCAGATCGAGAAGCGCTCGATCGTCTCGATCGCCGACGTCGCTGCCAATACGCCCGGCTTCAACGTCAACAACAATTCCTCAGGCCGGGCCGATCGCACCATCCAGGGCGTGATCATCCGCGGCTTTACGCCATCGACCGTGGTTGCGACGACAACGTCGACCTTTATCGACGGTGTGCCGGTTTCCTCGCCCAGCGCGCTGAACAGCGTCGGCGCGGCGGAGCGGATCGAAGTGCTGCGCGGGCCGCAGAGCGCCTATTTCGGCCGCAACACCTTCGCCGGCGCGATCAACGTGGTGAACAAGGTGCCAACCGGCGAATGGGGCGGTTCCGTCACCACCATGGTGGGCACGCGCTCGAACTATCGCCTCCGCGCCGATCTGGAAGGGCCGATCGCCGGCGAGGCGCTCACCTTCCGCGCGACGTTCGATCGCTTCGGCAAGGACGGGTCGTGGGTCGCCAAGGATGGCGGCACGCTGGGCGACCAGAAGAGCACGTCGGGCTCGCTGCTCATCGCCGCCAAGCCGGCTTCCTGGCTCAGGGCAAAGGTGTACGCATCCTATTCCAAGGATGAGGACGGTGTTTCGGCCAGCACCCGGATTTCGGCGGTCGACATCCGCGATCCGGCCGGGAACATCGTCTACAAGGGCCAATCGAATTGCACCTTGAACGGCTTCGATGGTGCTGGCGCTCCGGTGAAGAACCCCTTCATCTGCGGCACGCTGCCACCGCCCGCCGATCAACTGTCGACGAGCCGTGTTACCGACAGCTTCGTCAAAAAGTTCCTGTCCAGCCCGCAGGGGCGCGTGCTGGATCCGTCGCAGGGTGTGCAGGGCTATGGCATGGTGCGCCGTTACTTCCACCTGCACGGCACCGTGGACGTGGATCTGATGCCGGACGTAACCGCCACCGTGCTGGCAGGATATAATAACGAGAGCTGGAGCCAGTTCTCCGATCTCGACAGCTTCGACAGCACTGCTGTGCCCAATCCGTTCGGCGGCCCGGGTTCCCGCAGCTATTTCGACTTTCCGTATCTGAGCGAGCGTATTTCGAAGGACTATTCGGTCGAAGGCCGCCTGTCCTATGACTCTGGGAAGTTCCGTGGCGTTGCTGGCGCCAGCCTGCTGGATGGCCGCAACCGGGGTTCAATCGGCGGCGGTAACGGTGCGCTCGGCACTACTGTGTTCGCCAATGGCGGTGGCACCGATCGGGCAAAGACGCTGGGCTTCTTCTTTGGCGCCACCTACGACCTGACCCGCGCGCTGTCGGTCAGCCTGGAGGGCCGGTATCAAATCGACCACACCTATGCCTATAATCCGCGCCCCGGTGCGCCGGTGCCGTCGGGGCTGGGCACGTTGCTGGTGGATTCGACCTATCGCAACTTCCTGCCGCGCGTGATCGTCAATTATGACGTGACGCCCAACACGATGGTGTACGCTTCGGTGGCAAAGGGCGTGAACCCGGGCGCGTTCAGCACCGGCCTCATCACCGCCACGCCGGAAGTGCGGGCGCTGGCGCTTGCAGCGGGTGTGACGTTGCGCGTGGCGCCGGAAAAGGTGACCAACTATGAAGTGGGCATCAAGGGCCGGGCGTTCGACAACACGCTCACCTACTCGCTCGCCGGTTACTATGCGCCGTGGCGCGACCAGATCAATTCGATCGTCGTGGTCGTCGGCGGCGCTGGCGCCTTCTTCTACGGCAGCGCCAATACCGGATCGGTCGACCTGTACGGTGTCGAGGCGCAGACGTCGTGGCGCGCAAGCGATCTGGTAACGTTCGAACTGGGCGGCGCGGTCAATCTGAGCCACATCAACGCCTTTACCAACCGATCGCTGACGACGCTGTCCGGCATCACCGACTTCACCGGCAAGGAACAGCCGAACAGCTCCAAATATTCGGCGGTCGGCGCGATCCAGTTGGGTGGCGACGTGCGCGGAGTGAATGACGCCAAATGGTTCGGCCGGCTCGACTGGAACTACAAGGCAGGCGTCTGGACCGATCAGGCAAACATCGTCCGCACCCCCGACCGCCATGTTTTCAACGTGCGCGCCGGGATTAGCCGGGGCATCGTGTCGGTCGAAGCGTTCGTAACCAACCTGCTGAACGACAAGAAATATGTCAGCGTCTATGACAATTTCATGTTCACTCCGATGTTCGAATATACCGGTAACTATTCTGCCCTGTTGGTCGGCATGCCCGAACTCCGAGCCGGCGGTCTGCAGGTGAAGGTGAAGCTCTGAAGCTCTTTCCAGGGGTCGGACGACTGGCCCCTGGACCTTATACGGTGGCGCGACCGCGACCCGTGCCGCGCCGAAGGCCACGCATGATGTCCACCCCAACACGGGCACAGCGCGGATATCGGCTGGTTCATCGCGCGTGTCGTCATCGGGCGCCGGCGAGCAGCCCGAAATGGCGGATGACGCCAGCGGGCTGCATAACGGCGAATCTGCCTTCCCATCGACAGGGTGGCTGCGGTCTCGTCCGTCAGACTGTGTCAGCGGTGTGGATCAGCCGCTTTGAGCGGCTTACAGTATAAAGCGCCCGGCTCTATTGGGGGATATTTACTCCGGCATCATATGACGCCGGGCGAACGGGCATCCACTGCATCACTTCAATCGCGAACATTTGTGAACCGCCGGCAAACACGTACGTTAAGCGGATCGCGCCGCCATCGTGCGGAGCAGGGTACGGGAAAACGCATGATGAGTGACGTCCGACACCGCCATGCTCAGCCCCGCGGCGTGGTCCCGATCCGCTTTGCCCCGGCCACCGTGTTCCTCGTCGTGATCGTCGTGTTCACGGCGATCATGCGTGTCGCCTCGTCAGGTCATTCCTTGTGGTTCGATGAACTTGCGTCGGTCTTCTTCGCTTCACAGCCTGTCGCGCGGCTGTGGAGCGCATGGATGCTCCGTGAAACAAACCCGCCGCTGTTCTACACTGTGCTGCACGGCTGGACGGCCCTTGCCGGGCTCAGCGAGGTTGCGCTGCGGCTACCCGGTATCCTCGCCAGCCTCGCGGCAATGGCAATTGTTCATACCGGCATTCGCAGTCATTATGGTCATAGGGCGGCGGTGATCGCGACTCTGCTGATGGCAGCGTCCGCGCAGCAATTCTATTTCGCCGTGCAGGCACGCAGCTACATGCCGCTGTTTCTGGCGATCTCGGTATCGTTCTTCGGCGCGGTAGGGCTAGTCCAACCCGGCCCGGCGCAGCGCCGTGCGTGGATTGCTTTTGTCGGTGGTGCGCTGGTCGGCATTTATCTGCACACTACCGCGCTACTTTGGCCAGCGGCCGTGACGATCGCGCTCATGCTCGTCGATCGTCGCTATGTGCCTCTGCTCGGCGACCGCTGGCGCCACCTCCTGCTCGCCGACGTTCTGGTTCTCTCAGGTTCGCTGTGGTGGATGTGGATCACCGTACATCAGATGCGCTCCCCGGAAGGCAATATCGGCTGGATCGGCCATCCGAAGGCTATCGAGGTGGCGACGACCTTCGCCACGGGAACGTTGCTCGCGCACGAGCCGCACGGCTGGGACTGGCTCGGCCTGGTCGCCACAGGCGCAGCCGCAGTGTTCGGAGTGGCGCGCACATGGCGGAACTCCGCCACGCGGCTGGCTCTGGCGTGCTACGTGCTATCAGCATTGTTCTTCCTGGTCGCCAACGCCAGACAGCCCATCATCATCGACCGGACGGTCTTCTGGCTCTCTCTGTTCAACATCATCCTCGCTGCCGCAGGCTTGGCCAGCATACGTGTTCGCCGTGTCCGATGGCTCGCCCCCGCTGTGGTAATCTCTCTGTTGATGCCCAACCTCGCGCACATGATCTTAAACCTGCAGGTCGAGGATTGGCGTACCCCCGTTGTCAGCCTGGCACGCCAGCCCGGCGCCATCCTGGTAGTCAATGGCGAGGCGGTGAGCGTGGCCGTCCGCATGGCCTGCGCGGTAGATCTGCGCATGCCGCGTTGCCCGTTTCCGGTGGTAACGTTGGTCACATCAGGACCGCAGCTCGATGCATGGGGCATTGGCTCTGCGACCCCGCTCGCCCAGCCGGTGCCGCCTGGGCCGGTGTTCCTGTTTCGCCGCTGGTGCCACGATCCATACAAACTGCTTCAGACGGCCGGCATGCTTGCCGGCACTACCCCGCCAACATCGGATTTCTCAGGGCCGTATCCCTACTCTATCCTTACCGAAATACCCTCAAGGACAATCGCCGACCACGGACTCTTGCGTGTCGCTACCGCGGGGCCGTGTGTTTAGCGCATGTGTGGATCGGCGTCGAAGCGGCGGTCTGACTCAAATTCCGTGCAAATTTGACAAGATCTTCCGTCGGAATGGCACTTCCTGCTGGCGGCTCCAGCAGGCGTCCGCTGCCACCGTGGCCGCGCTGATTCCAAAGGCGCCGGTTTCACCGTTTGCCGTCCGCCGGACGATTTTCGTCATGCGCGACCCATCCGGCTGCCTTGAGGCGCGTAACGGCGGATCGAGCGACCGGCGCCGCCACACCGTTCGACAGCAGCAACCGCATGGATCGGGCATTACCGTGTACGGACGTAACAGCATGGGTTGCGACCCACCACGACCGATGCGTCCGCAATCCTTCAGCTTGCATCGTCTCGATCGCCCGGCCCAACGGCATCAGGATCAGCTCGGAGCCGGTCGATCGATGCACACGGACATAATGGTCCTCCATTTGGAGTGCCAGCACGTCTCCCCCAAGCGGCGCGACAATCGGTCCGGTCGAAGGTAGTCCCGCAAGATCGTCGCGCGATGCCGATGCGGAGCGACGCAGAGCGAAGCCGACGCCTGCCATCGCGATCATTCCGATCGTCGCCGTCTGCGCGAACCAAACCGGAAGCGGCAGGCGGAGCTGCATCAGTTCCGGCCATAGCCAAAACGCCACTGCGCGCGTCACGAGGGCTTCAGGAATGCTGGCGAGCAGCGTCGCCCCGACCAGCGCGCCCAACCATATTCGCGAGCCAAACGCGGCCCGGGCGCTCACGATTCTGTACGCCGAACCGTACAGCACCAAGCCCAGCAACATGGCGCCGATCCAGTAGCTGAGCAGCCGGATCGGGCCACCATTCATATAGCTGCCGAACGGCCCGAGGATCGCCAGCAGAGCGCCAGCGGCTACGGTCAGACCGATCCACCGTAGTGACAGCGTCGCCATACGGCGGAAAGCGGCAACAGAGGGAATGGCGCGGGACACACTCTCTTCTAACGCGGTCACGGCGACGAGCGAAGCCCGTTCACCACTTGGCGAACCCGTTCGCCCATTGGCGAAATTCCGTCTTCCGGCAGGGATTTGGCTCGGGTCATGAGGCTTCATATCAAAATGGAGTCCGTCATGCCGTTACGCCTTGTCCTTGTCGCCCTATTGCTCAGCGTCGTCGCGTCACCGGCAAAAGCTCAATCCGCACAAGCCGGTTTCGAGCGCCAGGTAACGGCCGACGGTATCGAGGTCGGCATCTGGTATCCCGCATCGGGCACCTCCGCGCACCAGCGGCTGGGACTCTACGCCCAGGATGTCGTACCCGGCGCGCCTGTGCCGCATGGGCGGCATGCGCTGATCGTCATCTCGCATGGGACGGGCGGTGATTTCGCCGGCCACGTCGATACGGCCGTGGCGCTTGCTCGCGCCGGCTTCATTGTTGCGGCATTGACCCACCCGGGGGACAATTGGCGCGACAATAGCAGGGCAACCCGGATCGAGGGGCGGCCAGTCGCACTCAGCGCCACCATCTCGTACATGTTGCAGGCATGGCCGGGTCGTGCTGCCATCAACCCCGATCGCATCGGCGCCTTCGGCTTTTCGGCAGGTGGCTTCACGGTTCTCGCTGCGGCAGGGGGAACGCCGGACATGACACGCTTTGCCGATCACTGCGCGCAGCATCCCGCCGTCTTTGTGTGCACGCTTCTGAAGTCGCAGCCTCGAATGCTGACCCGCGCCTGGCCGCCGATGACAGACCCGCGCATAAAGGCGATCGTCGTCGCCGCGCCGGCGATCGGCTTTACCTTCGATCGCGCGGGACTTGCGAGGGTCCGCATCCCCGTGCAGCTCTGGCGCGCCGATGACGATCGGATTCTGCCCGCTCCCTTCTATGCGGATGCAGTTCGCGCAGCGCTGCCGAACAAGCCGGAGTTCCATACCGTGCCTGGCGCGGGGCACTTCGCCTTCCTCGCGCCCTGTGCCGATCCCGCGACCATGCCACAGCTCTGTGCCAGCGCACCGGGGTTCGACCGCACGGCGTTTCATGCCCGCTTCGATGCAGAGGTGGTGCGCTTCTTTACGGAAAAGCTGAACTGACCCGTCGCGGCGGCAGTGGGCGGTAATGTCGATCGAGAAAGCCGCACCGCCGAGCATGGCGGTCGCTCAAATTTTTTTAGCGGCTGAAATCGCGGAAGGACGATCATTTTCGCAGACCTCCTCTGTGGAAAGGAGGGTGGACGCACCGATCAGGATCTATCGCCAGATATCATCCACCGTCGGCCAGATGGTGAGGCTCTGCCAAGCGATTGAGCGGCTGGGTCGTCTCTGTAGATCGGCCGCGCGCACTGCGGTTCAGCGACGCCGGGCGAGGAGGTCGCGTTGCTGTTGCCCCTGACGCTCCTGCATCCACCCTG
Organism: Sphingomonas populi; assembly: GCF_004208535.1. Classification (GTDB taxonomy): domain Bacteria; phylum Pseudomonadota; class Alphaproteobacteria; order Sphingomonadales; family Sphingomonadaceae; genus Sphingomonas; species Sphingomonas populi. Next base: position 140,853 of record NZ_SGIS01000003.1, on the reverse strand, counting down.
GATACTCACTCGCAAGCTTGCTGGCCGCGTCGAGTGCGGCGAGCTCGTCACCGGTCAGCTCGATCTCTGTCGCTGCGAGATTGTCTGCCAGTTGTTCGGGGCGCTTCGCACCGACGATCACGCTGGTCACGATACGCTGATGCAACAGCCAAGCCAGCGCGATGCGAGCCACGGATACGCCGCGTGTTTCGGCTATCGGACGCATCGCAGCGATTACGGCGTCACCGCGATCCGGGTCTACCGGCGGAAAGTCGAAGGCGGCACGGCGGCCCTCCGTAGAGCCGGTGCCGCTGTACTTGCCCGACAGAAAGCCGCCCGCAAGCGGGCTCCAAACCATCAAGCCGACGCCCTCGGACACGAGCATGGGTGCGATTTCGCGCTCCAGATCGCGCCCAACCAGCGTGTAATAGGCCTGAAGCGAGGCGAAGCGGTGCAGCCCCAGTCGCTCCGCCAGGCCAAGCGCCTTGGCGATTTGCCACGCGGCCCAGTTCGACACGCCAACGTAGCGGACGTGACCATGCTGGACGAGCGTATCGAGCGCGCGCAGCGTCTCTTCGATCGGTGTCGCCGGATCGAAGCCGTGGACCTGATAGAGATCGATATGATCGAGCTGCAGCCGCTTCAAGCTCGCTTTGCAGGCGTCGATCAGATGGTAGCGTGAAGCGCCGCGGCCGTTCGGACCTTCGCCAGTCGCGCCAAAGCCTTTGGTCGCCACCACGATCTCGTCGCGCTTCAAGCCTAAATTGCGGATCGCCTGGCCGGTGATCTCCTCCGAGCGCCCCTCGGCGTAGACGTCGGCGGTGTCGATGAAATTGACGCCGCGCTCGATCGCAACGCCAAGAAGCGCGTCCGCGTCCTCTTGGCCGAGCTGGCCAATCTTGCTCCACATGTCGTCGCCGCTGCCGCCGAACGTCATGGTGCCAAGGCAAATCTCGGACACGAACAGGCCGGTACGGCCAAGCTTGTTGTAGCGCATGATCTGAAAGCTTTCTGTCGACGTTCAATTCGCAGACATAACGCGCTTGAGAGGATTATGGCGCAACCCATGATGCTTGGTCGACAGACAAAGCATCGCGCGCGCCAGGCGCAATCCGGGTCAATCGTCGCTATCGGCTGGACTTCAGCGCCTTCGCGTAACGACCGTCGAGCGCGACGGCGCGGCGTTCATCGGCTGCGGCACGCGCATCATCGCCGCGCCGCCGCAGTATCTGCGCGCGCTGGAAATAGCCTTGGGCTGCATCAGGGCGCAGTCGGACGACCTCGTCGAGATCGGCGAGTGCGCGGGTGAGGTCGCCGCGCCGGGCATAAGCGAGGCCACGGTTCAAAAGCGCGAAGGGCGATCTCGGTGTGGCTGCGATCGCGCGATCGAACGCGGCAATGGCGCGGTCGTCGTCATGCTGCCAACCTGATTCCAGGCCCGCTGCGGCATCGCTGCTTTCGCGCGCCACAGGCTTGCAGCGAGCAGGATCGCGGCGCGGATCGTCGATCGTACAGGCGTTCCAGTCACCACGCGGCGATGCGGCGATGCGCGCGCCGGTGACGACGATCTCCTGAGCGTTGGCGACACGCGGCGCGGCGGTTAGGTCCGAGGCGAGGTTCGAGGCCCTTGCCGCTCTGGCTAGCGGTGGTGACGGGGCCGGTTCAGGCGGGGGAGGGGGCGGTGGTGGAGGTGGAGGTGGCGGAAGCGCCGCAATATCCCCGGCGATGGGTTGCGCGTCGGCGTGAACGCGAGCCGGTGCCGGCTTCGCTGCCGTCGCGGCGGGCGGCGCGACCATCGTGGGCGGTGCATCGGCGGCTTGATCGGCCGAATCCGCAGCCGGCGGCGGTGATGCGGCGGTGGGTGCCCTCTCCCCATGGGTCACTGAGAGGTCCCGCTCGGCCACGGTGCCATTCGTCGGCGCCTCCGTCGCGGGGTGCCGGTACGTGCCCGACATCCAAAGCGGCACGCTGACCACTCCGATCAGGGCGATGGTCACAAGACCGGCAAGCTGCGGCCGAAATCCGCCCCGTCCACGTTCCCGTCCTGCCGCGCGAGGCGCGCTCTTGCCATCGAACCGCTCCATCGCGGCACCGATCGCGCCTTCGCGCCGCACCGGCCGTGGTGGCGGAGACGGCGGAAGCGCGCCGGCGAGATCGACATCATTCTCCATTCACTGGAACCGGATGGGCAGCAACAGGGAACGGCAAGGCGACGACAGCAGCATGATCGATGGGCCTTATACCGCCATTCGCCGCCGGGTCGAATGAACGATGCGCGGCGCGGTCGTCACGCGCGCCGCTCTCGCTTATTGCTCAGAAAGCGACTGCGCCGCCGGTGCCGCCTTGGCGGCGCGGACGAGTTGCAGGAATTCGGCACGGTAGCCGAACGTGTCGTCGCCACGGGCACCGCCCGCCATACGCAGTACCGCATCGTAATCCGCAGTGCCGCTGTAGCGGCCACCGCGCAGCAGCTCGGCGAAGGTCGCGACGCCGGTCGCGAAGCGCGCGTCTTGTGGTGCATCGGCGAAGCGGGGAACCTCGACCGCGTGGTTGATCGGCGTCGAGATCAGCCGGCTGGTCTGCGCCTTGGGCAGTTTGTAGCGGATTTTCACGAAGCCGTATTCGGAGCCCCCCGCTACGGTCGACGCCGGCCGCGCGTAGCGCAGATCGCCGATCGCGCGTGGGCCGCCGACCGGCACGATCTCGTACAGCGCCGTCACGCTCTGGCCTGAGCCGACATCGCCCGCATCGACCTTGTCGTTGTCGAAATCGTCGCGGTTGAGCATGCGCGTCTCATAGCCGACCAGCCGGTATTCGGCGACCGTGGCGGGGTTGAACTCGACCTGGATCTTCACGTCTTTGGCGATCGGAAACAGGGTCGATGTCGCCTCGTCCACGAGCGTCTTGCGCGCCTCGCCGATCGTGTCGATGTAGGCGGCGGCGCCATTGCCGTTCTGCGCGAGCGCCTGCATCAGCGCATCGTTGTAATTGCCCATGCCGAACCCGAGCACAGACAGGAACACGCCCTTCTCGCGTTCGCGCGTGATGTAGCCCTTGAGCTCCTGCGTGTTGCTGATGCCGATGTTGAAATCGCCATCGGTCGACAGGATCACACGGTTGACGCCGTGCGGGTCGAGGTTGCGCTCGGCGAGCGCATAGGCTTGGCGGATGCCCTCCGCGCCCGCCGTGCCGCCGCCCGCACCAAGCCCGTCGATCACCGCGAGAATCCGGCTCTTCTGGCTGACCGGAGTCGGCTCGAGCGCGGTGCCGGCATATCCCGCATAGGTGACGATCGCGACGCGGTCGTCGGGACCAAGCTGGTCGACCAGCATCGCCAGCGAGCGCTTGACGAGCGGCAGCTTGTTGGGCTCGTTCATCGAGCCCGACGTGTCGATCAAGAAGACGAGATTGGCGCGTGGCCGCGTGGCTTGGGCAAGCGCGTATCCCTTGATGCCGATGCGAACCAGCTTCCGTCCCGCCGTCCACGGACTCGGAAACACCACGATGTTGCTGGTGAATGGCTCGGCGGCCGAGCGCGGCGCGGCATAGTCATAGGGAAAATAATTGACGAGTTCTTCGGTGCGCACTGCCGCCGGCTGCGGCAGCACGCCGCGATTGAGCGAGGCGCGGACGAAGGCGTACGAGGCGGTATCGACATCGATCGAGAAGGTCGAGACGGGCTCTTCGCGAACGACCTTGAACGCGTTCTGCGCGGTCGTGGTGAAATTATCGCGGCCGATATCGTGATAGGGAGGCGGTGCGGCGTAATTCTCCGGCATCGCCATGCGGCTCGCCACGATCGGCATCGGTGCGGAGATCATACCAGGCGGTGGGGGCGGGGGCGGGGGCGGAGCCGGCGCGACAGGCTCCATCGGCACCATATCCGCAACCTTTGCGCGACCATCGGCTTGGCTGACCCGCTGGCTCGTCACAACGATATCCGAATTGCTCGCCGCTTCGTGGCCTGGCCGAGCGCAGGATACGACCAGCAGCAGCGCGACGCCGACGGCGGTACGACGGACGACCTGAGACATTCTGGGCATGCTTCACTCCTCGTGACAGCGGCGCATGATCGTCCGCATGCCCCTTGGAAGCGCGAGCGCCCGAAATCCTTTGAGCGTCTTTAGAAAAAAATCATGCCCGGCCGGCGAGCAGCCGACGAACCTCGTGCATGCGCCACGAGACGGTCGCCTCGGCAACGCCGAGGATCGCGGCAGCCTCGGCATGCGAAAGCTGCTGCCCTGCCACCAGCACCACCGTATCCCGCAGCGCCGGTTTCAGCCCGGAGATCGCGCTTTTCAGCCACATCGCATCGTGCAGGTCGCGCCCGTCCGGCCCGCGCGCCAGCCCGGCCAGCACCGCGAGGCGCCCGGTCAAGCCGGCGAAGGCCCGGCGGCGGCGGCGGGCATCGCGTACGGCGTTGAACACGATCGCGCAGAGCCAGGTCGAGAATTTCGCCTCGCCACGAAAATCGCCGATCTTCTCGACGAGCGTGCAGCAGACCTCCTGCGCGACATCGTCGGCATCCGCGCGCGATCCGGTCAGTTGCCAGGCGAGGCCGTGGATGCGGTCGTAATGATGGCGCAGCAGGCTTTCGAACGCGGCGCGATCGCCGGCACGGGCTGCAGCCACCCGATCCAGATCGGGATCGGCGGCGGTCACGCGTCGGCGCGTCTGTGTGGAGATGGACGAACGCTTCGGGCAACCCATGCCACGAGATGCACCTCCCGCCGAACCGATCCGTGATCCACCATAACCGACGCTCTGCCCGATCCGTGCGTCGCGCGCCATGCTTGAGCGCAGGCTTCTTCCGCCTCCACACTTTCCCGAAACCCTGCCGATCTGAGCCGAGGCTATGCAAGGGAGCGGGACTAAGGTGGAGATGACGCGCGGGCCATGCGGCTTGGACGCTGCCGGGAGGCGGATCAGGGTTTGACCTGAAGGGCTCAGCATTGCCTGGCTCACGGGAAGCAAACCCGCCGGGGCCGCCCGAGCGTCCGCAACCGGACCTTAGCCACGGCGGGCCGACCGAATGTCAGGATCGGACAGGAACTGCCATCCGAGACTTATAAAGATCGATGGACCCTTCGGACGGGATGCTCGCCTAATCCCGGCCAGCATCGCCCTGCCGCCGCCGCCCCGGCGCGTCGGGGGCGACGATCGTCGCGCGATCCAGCGCCTCGGGAATCAACGCGAGGTTCTGGATTGCCGCCAGGCCCCATTGCGCCGACGCGTTGGTCGAGACTCCTGGCCATTCGAGCACCCCGTCCACGCGATGCCGAGGATCCGAAGGCCACGTCCCGAGCCCGGCATCGCCAGAGAGAAATTCGTCTGCGGCGCGCGCGGCAAGTGTCGTGTCCTTCTCCTCGAACGCCGCATATGCGGTGAGCCGCGAATGCCCCTCGCGCAGGTTGCGCGGGCCGAAGGGTGGGCCGAACCTGGCGAGGTAGGCGGCCTGCGGCGCATTGTACCACCGGCAATAGTCCAGCCACGCGGCGCGGTAGCGCGGCACGTCCAACAGGCGGATCAGTTCCGCACTCACCTCCACCGCGCCAAACACGGCGTTGAGATGTGACACCTGGACGCCGCGCCCCTGATCGATGAAGCGTCCACTTACAAGGTCGAAGGGTGCGCTGCCCGTCATCCAGCCCTTGGGCAGGCGCCCGATGCTGTCCAGCCCCGCGACCACGCGATCCCGCCACCGCACGTCGCCGGTCCGCTCCCATTCGGTCAGCCAGGCGGCGGCGAGCGGGCACCAGGTCGTGCCGAAGGTCATCTCGATCGTGCCCGCCGGCAGCGCGGGCTTCTTCGCGACGTTAGGCACCTTGCGTCCGATCTCGACCGTGGTGAGCGTCTGGTCAGACGTGATCAAGTCGTGGAGCAGATCGCCCACCCGCTCGTCGGCGGTGAGATAGTAGAACGGCCGGCGATAGCTCGCGTTGCTGACGCGCGGCTGTTTCGAACTGTCGCTCCAATGCTGCACGCCGTGGCGCGTGCCCATCCCCTTGAAGAGGCCGCTGTGATACACATCGACCTCGCCGGTATGCCGCGTCATCGCCTCGGCAAAACGCCACGTCCTGGCGTCACCGGTGCGCAGCACCTGATACCATAGCCACAGGTCCGGCGAGAGTTCGCTATTGTCCCACGCGAATCCGCCAATGTCGTAGCGCCAGCGATGCCGGTCGCTGTCATAGGTGTGCATTACATCGCCGTGGTTCCAGAAACCGTACCAGGCGCGACGATCGACTTCGCCGGCATAGAAATCGACGAGGTTGCTCAGTTGGTTCTCGATTGCAGCGCGGTTGGGCGTCGAACGATCGGGGAGGCCCCAGTCGCCGAACACCTGCGCGGCATGGAGGTGCTCGGGCGCGACCATCAGTTGTGGCGGCTCGGCCTGCATCCTGGCCATCCCCTGGAGCAGCGCGGTGTCAGGCGTCGCCGGAAACGCCCAGAGCATGAGCTCGCTGGTACGCGCGATCCCCGCCGCGTCGTCCCAGCCGGGTTCATAATCTTCATAGGTGACCGACAAGCCTTCGTTCTGCGCGTCGAAACCTTCCATGCCCATCGTCCCGTGATAGGGCCGCATATCCATCGCCGGCGCCTCGGGCGACCAAAGCCACGCCGTCAACGCCGCATCGTCGCCGGTCGCGCCATCGATATGGAGCGCGGTCGGATGCCGCTGCCAGAAATAGCGCACGCCCAGTGCCGCTCCGCCCAGGGCCGAGCCGATATAGGCAAGCCCCGGCGCGCGATGCCCTTCGTCCGCATCGATCCAGCCGTAATCGGGGGCGGTTCGCTTGGTGATCGTCCAGCCATTGGCGGTCGGCTGCTCAAGCCGGAAGTCGCCCCAGGCCGGGATACGCTCAAGCGTCGAGCGCACCGCCTTGGCCATCGTGTCGAGCGGCGGCACCGCACGGCCCGCAACTTGTGCCGCCTTGAACGCCATTCCGGGGTCGCGCCGCAGCCCGGTCAACGGGCGCACGCCTTCGGCGAAGACTTGCGCGTCGGTGGCGAAGCGCACATGGCGATCGTGGAGCGCGGCGTCCTTCACCGGCACGCTTGCCCGTACGCCCAGTGCCGAGACGAAGTCTTTCGATGCGCTACCATCGAACACGACGCTGTGGACCATCCGCAGCCCGGGAGACCCCGCATAGGCATAGAGCCGCACGACGAACGGCAACCAGCGACGCTCGCCGGAGTGATGCGCGCCTTCGATTTTCACCACTGCACGCACCGGCCCGGTCTGCTCGACCGTGACCCGCTCGATCCGCCCCGCGAACGGCAGGTCGGCGCCGTGCAGCGGCTCGGTTCGCGCGGCACCGATCAGCGTCACTGGGCCGAGCACCGTCCTGCCGGCGACGCTCGCCTGCTGCACCAGCGCCGCGCCCGACGTGCCGATGCGCCATTGCAGATCGCCGACCGTGATCGTCACGGCATCGGCGCTTTCGGTCACGCGGACGGGCCGGGCGGGCAGCGTTGGGCGACCGCGCGTGACGATCAAGCCATCGGGCGCGATGTCGGCGGGGATAGCGTGGGCGCTCCACTTGATCGAGTCGTCGGGCCAACGCGCAGTGATCCAACACTGCGAGGGCACCGGCTTGCCGTCGCGAGCCACAACGCTCAACAGCGTGCCACGCTTGATCGCACCGCGTGGCCAGGCGACGCCGAACGTCTGTCCGGCGTGCATCGCTGGTGCCACGCCATCAAGCCAGCGCACCGCCGCAGGCTGGAATGCTGCGACACGGGCCGCGCGTAACCGCACCGGCAGCACCGCGGCGGCACCTGCCAGCGCCGCCTTCAGCGTCTCGCGGCGATTCAGCATGTCTCTGTCTCCATCAAAGATGCGTCACCGACACACGCCGAATGCGCAGGTGGCTCCACGTCGTGCGCAGTCCCCAATGGCCGCGCGTGTAGGGGCGGGTGTCGTCGAGCGTGAACAGCCGTTGTCCATCGCGTTCGACCGCGACCGTGCGACCGTCGGCGATCAGCGCGATGCGGGTCCAGCGATTGGGGACCAGTAAATCGGCGGGTGCGGCCTTGTCATGCTCGGGCAGGATCGGGCGGTTGCCCGGCACGCCGATATAGCGGCGAAATCGCGTCGTCGTGTTCCGGTTGCCGCCGATTCCGACATAATATGCCCGGAGGTCGTCATAAGCGGCGAATACACCGGATCGCGGCTTGGACAGCACCGACGATCCGTCGCTGTTGGTTGCCATCCAAAAAGCATTGAGGTCGCTCACCGTGTCATTGGCACCGCCGGCGGACACTGCCATCGCCTCGAAGGTGATCGTCGTCGGCGCGGTGATCGGCTTCGTCCACCACAAGGTGAGGCCTTTGGGCGTGTCGATGTCGATCACACCACCGCGTTCGGTGACCTGTGAATCGCGCGATTCGGCCTCGATCCGCCAGTCGGTGAGCGGCGCCTGCGCTGCGATGCCGGACACGGTCAGCGCCGCGACGTTGCCGAGAACCCCTCCGACGCTCATGCCCTCTCCTAGCTTTCTAGCGTTCGAGCCAGCATAGGCCGGCTCGCGCTACTTTGCCAAGTCGATCCCGAAATATATAACTAAATACCATATTGTGGGTATATACAGCAGTACTGCGGCTGGTGGGCGTTGTGCCGCGCCGGACTATTTCGCCGTCCCGGACGCGGTCAGGCTGCCCGGAAAATAGCCGAGGTGCGGCGGCTGGTTATATGCCGTGTTCTGCCAGGTCACTCCGGCGCGATAGACCGGATCTTGCATCAGCGTCACCAACCGGTGCGTGGTCGGATATGGCGTCACGTAGATCCGCAATTCCCGATTGTCGGCGGTGCGCCAAACCACTTCCTCACGCCAGTCACCCAACAGGTCGGCTTGCAACGCCGGGTTCGCCTTGGTGCCGTTGTTCGACATCAGCCCGGCGGGGGCGAGCAGCGGGACGGTGGTGGCGGTCTTCCAGTTCCATTTGCTGATCGTCGTCTTGTCGAGCAGCTCCTGCAGCAAATCCCCGTCCCAATAGAGCGCGAAGTTGGTCTGGCGCGGTGCCGGGCCGATCACGTCGCCCTTCACGTCGAACAGATCGCGGCTGTTCGAGCCCCAGAATTCCGCGCCGACATGACGCGGATCGATATCGGCAGCGAGACCGCGACCGGTGTCGGTGTCGGCCGGCTTCGTCCACAGTACCTGCCCGGTCCGCGCGTCGAGCAATGCCGAGCCGATGCCGCCATTGGTCCTAACTTGCTCGTGCACACCCCATTTCTCCAGACCTGGCCGGGCCGGATCGAGATCGGCGACGTGCATTGCGTCGCCATGAAACAGCGGATCGGTCCACAGGCCTTTGCCGTCGTCGTCGAGCGCCATCGATCCGTAGAGCACCTCGTCCCGCCCGTCGCCATCGACATCGGCAATACTTAGCTGGTGATTGCCTCGGTCGGCATAATCGCCATTGCCAGGGGCAGCCGAATCGAACGTCCAGCGTTTGACCAGCTTGCCGGCGCGAAAATCCAAAGCCGCGATCACAGTGCGCGCATAATAGCCACGGCCGAACACCATGCTGGGGTGTTGCCCGTCGAGATATGCAGTTCCGGCAAGAAACCGGTCCGCGCGGTTGGCATAGCCAGCGCCCCAGGTGTCGCGGAGTTGCTCGAACGTCGGGTTGCCGCCCGGATAGCGCGGCGGATCATACGGCTTGGTATCGAGCGCGCGACCGTTGCGGCCGTCGAAAACGGTGAGATATTCCGGTCCCTTGAGTATCCGGCCGACCAGCGGTGCCACCTTGGTCCCGTCGGCCAGCAGCTTGGCGCCGGTGCGGTCGGGCTGGGGCACTTCGCCGCCATGCTCGCGCCAATCTGCCTTGGCATCGCCAATCACCGTGCCCGTACCGTCGATGGTGCCATCGGCGGTCTTCATCGCGATCTCGGCGCGGCCATCGCCGTCATAATCGGCGATCTGAAACTGCGTATAATGTGCCCCGGCGCGAATGTTCTTCCCCAAGTCGATCCGCCACAGCCGCTTGCCCTCGAGCGTATAGGCATCGACGAACACATCACCGGTATACCCCGCCTGACTGTTGTCGTGGCTGTTGGTCGGATCCCATTTCAACACGATCTCATAGCGGCCGTCGCCGTCGAGATCTCCCGCACCGGCATCGTTGGCGGTATAGCTGTACGCCTCGCCATCGGGCGTCGTACCACCCGGCGGCGTGAGCGGGATCGCCAGATAACCGTCAGGCGCCATCAGCGCCGGTTTTCCCTGTGCAGCGCCGTTCGCGATCGCAAGCGTATAGCGCGCTTTGGCACTTCCCTGCGGGTCGACGAAGGCGGTGGCGTCAGTCACCGGATGCGGCGTGATCTTGCGACCGTCGCGATAGACGTCGAACCCAATCGCGGACGGATCGCTCGAAAGCAGGCGCCAACTGACCAGCCAGCCGCCATCCTTCGCCGGCGTCGCAACCAGTCCACGGTCGAGCCGCTCGACTTCGTGTGCTGGCGCGACAGCCGTCGATGCAGGCGCCACGGCACCGAGCGCCACGGTAGCCAAAAAATAGCTGCACCTCCCGATCATCCTGTCTCTCCCTCGCGGCGACTGCGTCGTCACATCTCAACAATTATGATTTGCGCTTCACTATTTCGCAACATATAACGGAACGGCAGCCCACAATATGGGTGATAAGCGACAAGTCGATGCGACGGCAAGAGCCGCGCTGCACTACGAGGGGATAACCTGAGACCGCCAACGCATGCATGAATGCCGGCCCGATACGCGCGGCCTCGACAGCACGCAGCACACCTAACGCAGCATCAGATCATAGCAGGACGTCCGAATGGCTCGAAAGCCAGGACGCCTTAGGGGGGATTATCATGACCAATATTCGTTCGGCTCCGCGTCACCGGCTTTTCCGCACCACATCGGTCGTCGCGCTGACGCTGGGCTGCGCCCTGCCGGCGATCGCTGCGGCGCGGAGCGCGATACCGGGTCCCGCTCTCCAGCCGCAGCCCAAGACCGCGCCCCGGAACGACCAGAACATCGCGCCCTCCTCCGCCACGGTCGAGCCGGCGACGCGCGACCGCGCCTCCGCCGACGTGTCGCCACCGGTCGAAACCCAGTCCGCCCAGGACAATCCGCACGACGCGGGGCGGACCAGCCCCGATGTCGCAACGGGTCAGGAGGTTGTCGTGGTCGGCACTCGCGCCTCGTTGCAGTCGGCCATCAATCGCAAGCGCAACGCCGGCACGGTGGTCGACTCGATCGTCGCCGATGACATTGCGAGCTTCCCCGACAAGAACGTCGGGGACTCGCTGTCGCGTATCACCGGCGTCCAACTCACCCGCGATTTCGGCGAAGGCACGCAGGTCTCGATCCGCGGCGTCGAGCCTGATCTCAACCGCATCGAAATAAACGGTGTCAGCCAGGTCTCGGCCAGCGGCAGCCGCGCTGGCGATTTCCGAGAACTCGCCACCGAACTCGTCAAATCGATCGACGTCTATAAGGGCTACGCGGCCGACCTGACCGAGGGCGGCATAGGCGGCACCGTGTTGGTCGAAACGCGCAAGCCGCTCGAATTGAAGAAGGCGCTCGGCAGCGTCGTCTTGTCGGAGCAGTATCTCGAGACGACGCGGGACTGGCGTCCACGCGGCACAATCGTACTCGGCACCCCGCATTTCCTGCTCGACGGTCTCGGCGTCCTGCTCAACGTCACCTATGATGACAAGTCCACGCGGCAGGATTACGCCAGCAACACCAATTACAGTCGCCTTGCCGACTTCGATCATTCGGACAAGCCGACAGTCGCCAACGCCGCATATTCTGCCTTCCCCACCTATGCGAGCTGCGCCAACGTTGGCAGCACATCGACCGCCACCTTCGCAACGCGTCGGGGTGCGTGCGAGAACCAGTTCTTCGACTGGGCGCCGACCGCGCCGCGCTATCGCAACCTGGTGCGCCGCGACAAGCGCCTGTCGGGCGACTTCACCGTTCAATATGAGTTCGCGCACAATTTCCGCGCCTATGCCGAGGCGCAGATCAACAATCGCGACCAGCGTCTCTTCGACACCAACTACGCGCTCGATATGGGCCGCTACCAGCGCTACCAGCTCGATCCGGTGCTGGGCACCAGTTCGATCCCGCAAGTAAAGCTCGGCACCGCGACGGTGAATGCGGACCATGTCGTCACCGGCTATACGACGGCACTCAATTCGGTGGTGGTAAGCAGCACCGTCACCAGCGGGTCGAGCAATATCCTCGGCGTGCAGCGTCGTGACTTCCAAAACAATCAGAAGTCGCAATATTTCCAAAGCGGCTTCGATTGGAATCTCGATCGCTTCCAGGCCAAGGGCATGGTGTCCTACGCCAAGGGCAATACCACGGGCGAAACCAACCTCATTTCGATCAATACTGGCATCGCCGGCGTGAAGCTTGATACGGGCAATTCGCTTGGCGTCCCGGTCTTCACCTATCCGAGCAGCGTCGACCCCGCTAACGCCGGCATCTACACCGACCTGACGCGCCCTGGTAACGTCGCGCAATCGGGGCCGACGGTCCAGTACCGCCCGTCGCAGTCCTCGAACAGCGAGAAGCAGGCAAAGCTCGACATCGATTGGCAGGTCGATTTAGGGCCGCTCAAGAGCATCGAATATGGTGGTCAATATCGCGATCAGGATTATGTGTTGTACACTGGTGGCGGCTCGCGGCTCCTCACCGCCGCCGGGGTGACGCCGCAAGTCTATCAGGACACCGCCAACGTGTCCTATTCGACCAACATCGTCTCGGCGGTGACGGCGCGCACCACCAAGACCGGCAACGGCACCTACACCAATCAACTTACGCAGGCGGAATATGCGTCGCTGATCAACGCACTTGGCGTCACCAGCGCAGGGTCTCCGCTGTTCACTGGGCTACAGGGGACGCCCGGCGGAATTCCCGGCCGCATCGCCTTTCCCAATTTCAACGCAAGCGAGATTTCCAAATATTATGACCTGTCGGGTTTCGACCAGGATTTGACACTCAACGCCAATGGTCTGCCGCAAATCCCGTCCTATACAATCAACGAGAAGATCGCCGCCGGCTATGTCAAAGCCAATTTCGAAACGCGCGTTCTAGGTATGCGCCTGACTGGCAATGCCGGGGTGCGCTATACCTATACGCGCGACGACGGCACGGGGGTCAACATCAGCCGGGTGACGCGCTTTTCCCCGACCGGTTCGGTCGAAACGGTGGTGCTCAAAGCTCAGCAATCGACGCTCAAGAACAGTTATGCGGATGTCCTGCCCGCGTTCAACGCCGCGCTAGAAATTATGCCAAACTTGGTCATGCGCGCGAATTGGGCCAAGAACCTCGCGCGTCCGAAGCCATCGGATTTGGTTGCGACGATAACTTGCACCGATGACGCCACCGTCGTCGCGGCGGATGATACCTGCACTGCGGGCAATCCCGATCTGGTCCCATACCGCGCCGACCAGTGGGAGCTGAACCTCGCTTGGTATCCCAACCCCGATACGCTGGTAAGCCTCGGCTATTATAAGAAGTACGAAAACAGCTTTGTCGTTCCCAACGTCACCCGCTCGGGCGTTGATCTGTTCAAGGATGGCGTCCTTTATACCGTGCGCCAGCCTGTCAATGGGTTCGGCGCGCTGCTCGATGGCATCGAAGGCAGCGCGCAAACTGCGTTCACCTTCCTGCCCGAGCCATTCGATGGTTTCGGCGCCTCGGGCAACGTCACCTTTGCGCGCGCGATCAGGACCAATCTGACCAACTCGGCGACCGGTCAGCCGCTGCTTGAATATCCCGGCCTGTCCAAATGGACGTACAATGCCAGCATTTTCTACGACAAGGGCTTTCTCAACGCGCGGCTGAGCTACAATTATCGCTCCGACTGGCTGGTTACGGCGGCGGATTCGAACAACGGCAATTTGCCGATCTACCGCCAGGGTGAAGGGTATCTCGACGGGAAGATCACACTGCGCTTCCCAAAATATCATACCAGCCTGTTTGTCGAAATGCAGAACATCAACAAGGCTTACTCGCGCTCCTATGTGAAGGGCATCGGCACTTCGGAAGTTTATTATGCCGGACGGCGGCTGTTCGCCGGCCTTCAGTTCAAATTTTAGGGGCTGAAGGATTGGAATTTTCTGCCTTGAATATTTTTATGGCCAGTCGCTGGGTCACCCGTTCAGATAGGCAAACCGTATGATCCAGCGTCCGTCTATGCCGTAGCGGATGCTCGTTCTCAGAACACCGCCTTCCGGCGATCGACTGCTGCTCACTTCCGCTGGCAGTTATATCGAGCGCAACCGTCGCCTGATCGCGGGACAGCCGAGCATGCCGAATCGCCGGAGGTATTTTCATGTCGCCGCATTGGTGCGCCCGGGGCGGCGCGCCGTGTCCCGATGCCGGCCTATAGGGCGCAACGAGCAACGCGGCGCGTCGTCCGTCATTCCCGCCTCCGAAAACTCATGCCTGAGCCGGATCGCTGATCGCGGGCCAAGGCCCGGCGACGCATCCCGCCAGCCGTCGTCGCCAGCCATCGGGCGCGGTGACGATGAGGTCGTACCAGCCGTGCGTCGGTGCAAGCGGCCAGGTGTGCGTGCCCGTTGCATCGGGCGTCCAGGTGGCGTGTTCAGCCTGATAGGCGCCCGGCGCGACCTCCACGCCGTGAGCCGGTCGCGCGTCGATCCGCAGCGCCTTGCCCGACGCGCCCGTATCAACGATGCGCCATGTCACGAAGGGTTCGGCGCGACCGCTGCCCACGAACAGCCGGTGAAAGCCCGCTGGCCCCAGCACGAACAGATCATAGCCCTGCTCGCCCGCCAGAGGCCAGTCGGCGTGGAGGGTCTTGCCGGGTTCGACCGTGTACCGGCGCGGGATCGCGTCGAGCCGCGGCCGGTCATAGACATGGAACACCACGGCGAGGCCCCCGGCGGCTGCGAACGTCAGGCGAAAGGCGTCGCCGTGAACTGCGCCATGAACCTCAGGCTGGTAGCGCGTCGCCACCGCCGGGCGGATGCCGGTCGCCTGCTGCGGCAGCGGCTGGTCCTCAGGGGCGATCGGGTGCGGTTGATGCGCGATCGCTTGCGCCGCAGCGCGGCGCGTCGGTGCGTCGGTCATGGTGTCGATCAGCGACTGGGTCAGCGCCGCCGGTTTACCACCCTGCGCGAAATCGAAAGCGGGCACGAGATCGCTGCACACCGCGCGCCGCCACGCGGAGATATTGGGTTCATCGACGCCGAACCGGGCCGCCATGAAGCGCAGCACCGAGGTATGGTCGGCGACTTCCGAGAACACGCGCCCGCCGCGCGTCCAGGGAGACAGCACGTACATCGGCACGCGCGGACCCAGCCCATAGGGCCGCCCGCGCAACGCCAGGTGGTCGCTGTCGGCGCCGGGCGCGGGCAGGTGGTGATATTCGCCCGCCGTGGTGACCGTGCTGGCGCCGGCGAAACCGCCAGCATCGGGAGACGGCGGGGCTGGGGGCGGCACATGATCGAAAAAGCCATCATTCTCGTCGAAGTTGATGAACAGAGCGGTGCGCGCCCACACCTTGGGATTTGCGGTCAACGCAGCGATCACCTGTGCGGTATAGGCAGCGCCCTGCGCTGGGCTGGACGGGCCGGGATGTTCCGATCCTTCCGCCGTGCCGACCACCCAACTGATGCTCGGCAGGCGGTCCGCCAGGCAATCGGCGCGGAGCGCGTCAAGCGCGCGTGTCGCCAGCCCCTTGTCGCGCAACGCCTTGCGCGATCCCGCATCGCCGCGATAGGCGGCGCGGAACTGGAGGAAGTTGGCGAGCGGATTGTCGGTGAAATTGTCCGCCATGTCCTGATAGACCGCCCAACGCACCCCAGCGGCCTCGAGCCGTTCGGGATAGGTCGTCCAGAAGAAGCGCGGGCTGCTGGCGGCATCCGGCTTGGCGAGGTCATCGTCGGGGTTCTCGATGGTTGGGCCGCCGCCGCGCCCGAACGGATCGTTGGTGCCGGTCCACTGGAACAGCCGGTTGCAGTTGGTGCCGGTCTGCATCGAACAATGATAGGCGTCGCACAGCGTGAAGGCGTCGGCCATCGCGAACTGGAAGGGCAGATCCTCCGCGCCGTAATGCGCCATCGTGCGCTGCGTCTTGGCCTCGGGCCAATGGCCCATGCGGCCGTGATCCCATGCGGCCTGCGCGTCTGGCCAGTTGTGCGGCGTGCCGGGGACGCGCATCAGCTCGAAATGCTCGCGGGTTTCCATTCGGAACGGGCGCAGGATGCGCGGCGGCTGCGCGGTGCCGTCATATTGATCCCAGACGGTGCGCGGAGGGCCACCCGGCGCGCCCGCAACCGGAATCGGAAAACGGTCGCCAAAGCCACGCACGCCGGCCATCGTGCCAAAATAATGGTCGAAGCTGCGGTTCTCCTGCATCAGCACGACAATATGGTCGATGTCGCGCAAGCCGCCGCTGCGCCGGTCTGGGCCGATCGCGGCGGCGCGGGCGAGCGCGGGCGATATCGCGGCAAGCGCAGCGCCGTGCAGCGAGTGGCGAAGCAGCGAGCGACGGTCGATCATGGTGGAGGGCCTCAGGTAGCTATGACAGGACCGCGACTGCACACGACATGGTGACGCGCGCATGACGGTACAGCATCATTTCAGGCCGAGCGCGTCCCGGATCGTGTAGAACATGTCGGTCTGGTCGGTCAGTCCGGCGAAATTGGCAGCGCGTGGGCCGTAGGCAGCAACGCGCAACTGCGTGCCGGTATGACCCTGCGAGCCGACTTCCGAGGTGCCATAATTCACCGTCAGCACACTGCCGTCCTTGGTCAGCAGGGCCTCGGTCAGCCCCGGTGCCTGGCTGCCGTTGCCGATGATCTGGCTGGTATGGGCATGGTCTGCGGTGACGATCACCAAAGTGTGCCCGTCGGCCTTGGCGAAGGCCAGCGCGACCTGAACCGCCTCGTCGAGATCGACCGTCTCGCCGATCTGGCCGCACGGATTAGCGGCGTGATCTTCCTTGTCGATCGAAGCGCCCTCCACCTGCAGCAGGAAGCCCTTGGGGTTCTTGCGCAGCAGCGCGATCGCCTTGGTCGTCATCGCCGCGAGTGTGGGCACGCTGGCGGAGCGTTCCGCATTGACCGCGCAGCGGACGGGCGGCTGGTCGATATTGCCGTGGTGGCTGGCCTTCGGCCCCTGCCAGCGCACCGGCATGTTGCCCGGTGCGAACAGACCGAGCAGCGGGCGAGTAGTGTCGGCGCGGGTGATCGCCTCCAGCCCGGCCGCATCCTCCACCACGGCGAAGCCGCGCACGCGCGCCTGGTCGAGCAGCGTCTTGCCCCGCCAATCGCCAGCCTGCGCGGTTTCCGCGAACGCGGCGGCACCGCCGCCGAGCGCGACATCGGGACGGGCGTTGAGCAGTTGCTCGGCGATCGAACCGGCACCGCCGTTTTCGAGCGCGTTGGTCGGGCAAAGCTTGCTGGTGGCGACCGGGCCGAAGCAGGCGCGCATGGTGACGTGGGCTATCTGCGCGGCGGGGGTGGCATCTTCGATCTCGGCGGTGGTGACGTCACCGGTCGCATAGCCGGCCGCCTTGGCGCGCTCGATCAGCGAGGCATGCGGGACTTCGCGGATATCGACGCCGATCGCGCCATTGTAGCTCTTCACGCCGGTGCTCCACGCTGTTGCCGAAGCGGCGGAATCGGTCACGTAATTCGGTTTGCCGGTCGCTTTCTCCAGCGCATAATGGGTGTACTGGCCGGTCACCGGCAGCGCATCGATGCCCTTGAAATAGCCGCCCGCGCCCTCGGCATAATCGCGGGCGAGGGTGATTTCGGAATCGCCCATGCCATCGCCGATTAGCAGGATAACGTTGCGCACCACGCCATCGCGGATCAGCGTGCGGTAGGTGGCGGTCATGTCGCCTTTGATCCGGCGCGCGCCGCCGGGCTGGCTGAGATCCCCTTGCGCCGCGCGTGCGAGATCAGCCGGTGCTGACTGCCCGCTGGCAGCGGTTGCTGCGGCGAGAGCGAGAACGGAGGCAAGCGAGCAGCGTGGCAGAAAGGTCATGTGCGGTCCTTGGTCGGCTCGGGGCACCGCGCCAGGCGGCGACGGTCGAGACTGTGGTTAGCGGCCTTCCTTTGCAGGAAGGATACAATCACCTTTGGCGTGGCGGGCAGCACGCCCGGAATCGTCGGTGCGAGGCGAGCAGCCGTCGGTCGGCTGCCGCGACGATCGCCAAGGCCCGCGCGCCGTGCGGCGTGATTCGGCTTGCCGCTTCGACCACGAACCTGCCGCGTGGCGTCGCGCGGGACGCGCCCGCCGACAGGCACAGTATCGCGACTGCGCAGAGCGCGAGCGCGGGGGCTTTTACCGCCGCAGTCGGCAGCCCGACGCAACACGAACCGGACTGCAGCGCGCCATCTCACCTCGCGGAAGCGTCACCGTGAAACCCGTGTGCAGCGGATCGGGCGCGCCCGGATAATAGTCCGTGCTGACGGCCTGGGCGCCGCTCGCCATCGCGGCCTCGGCCTTGCGATAGTCTTTGGCGCGCGCCTCGGCGGTGTTCGCGTCGGAGCGGGTTCGCACGATCAGGCCCTGTTGCACCCATCGCCGGATCTTGGCCTCGTCCACCAGCGGGTCCTGGACGATCTGTACCGCAGAATCCGCGTCATCCCCAGGATACCAGCCGAACATCGCGCGGCCGGCGAGTGATGGATGCCCCTGGCGGTACGTGTCCGAGACCGCCTTGCGTACGTCGAACAGGATGTAGACCCGGCCGCGCGCCGCAGACAGGCTCGGCCACCCGCGCTGTCGGACTGCCTGGCTCAGCGAAGGCGCGTTTCCGCGAACCTCGTCCGGCGTGATGAGCCGGTTGCCCCGGAACGCGGACCGGATTTCGACGTCCAGCGCGTCGAGCAGCGCAGGATCATCGAGCGCGATCGGATCGGTGATGCCCGGTCGGTCCGATGGCGTATCGGCTGCGTTGATGGTGATCATGATCGGCAGATGATCGGGGTGCTGGCGCGACCAGCGATCGACCTCGCCGAGACAGCGGCGCAGCGTCACGCAGGTGCTGATGTAATCCACATCGGGGATATGGAACACCTTGAAGCCAGGTTGCCGCATCGCCGCACGGTCGAACGCGGTGGTTTCCCCGGCGGCGCGCGCCCAGACCTCGCCCTTGGGGTCGGCGTATCGGCCGCCCTTGGGATCGGCGAAGATGTCGATCTCGATCTGGCGTACGCCGTGATCGAGTTGCTCAGCCAGCGGCAGATGATAATAATCGAGGCCGTCGGCCAGTTTCGGCTCTATCGCACGCAACCTGGCCATGACCGCGTCAGGGATGCGGGCCTTGAAGCTGTTGTGTGAGCCGATCACCTGGATGTCGTTCATCCTGAGCGGTGGGGCGGCTGCGCCGAGCGCCAGAGCGGCGAGCCCCAGAAGCGTGGCTCTGATCATCAGAACTGCGCCCGCACACCGAACAGGATGGTGCGACCGTAATTGTTGATCTCGCCGAACTGAATCTCCTTCTCGTTGTAGCTGTAGCTGTTCGCATTGGCGATGTTGATCGCCTCGACGCTGAACATCAGGTGGCTGGTGGCGCGGATCGAGAGGTTGCCATCGAGCGATCCGAACGCCGCCTGCGTGGTGGTCGCCTGCGTGGTGCTGCCGATGCCGGTGAGGTATTTATCGCGCCACGTATAGGACAGCCGGGTCGAGAGCGGCCCCTTGTCGTAGAAGCCGACGACGTTGAAGCTGTTTTTCGACAAGCCGATCAACTGATCCTTGATCGGGCGCGCGCCGGCCGTGTAGCTCGCCTGTACCGAGGTGTGCGTGTAGGACGCCTGGAAGCCCAGACCGTCGAACGGCGCCGGCAGGAAGGTGAACACCTGATTGTAGGCCGCTTCCGCGCCGTAGACCTTCGCATTGCCGCCATTGACCTGCGTGCTGAGCAGCACCGTGCCGCGCCCGGGAATTTCGACGTTGATGTTCTGCGCGGTGATGTAGTCGTCCATCGACTTGTAGAACAGCGCGCCGGTGAGCGAGCCTTGCCGGCTGAAATACCACTCGAGCGAGGCATCGAACTGCGTGGCGAGGAAGGGCTTCAGTGCCGGGTTGCCGCCGCTCGCGGTCGGCTGGTCGGTGGAGACGCTGATCTGCGGCGCGCTCTGCGTCACGTTCGGGCGGGTCAGCACCCGGCTGGCGGCCAGCCGACCGACCAAGTCGTGCGTCAGTTCGGCGCGCAGGTTGAAACTCGGCAACCAGTTGTTGAAGGTCTGCGGGAAGCTTGCCGGGGTCGCCACGCTGCCGGTCGTGAGCGTACCGCTCGCAACCTGATCGGTATGGACATAGCGGACGCCGACGTTGCCGGTGACCGGAACGGCACCGAGCGCAAAGGCGTAGTCGGCGCGCACGTAGCCGCCCGCTGTCTTCTCGGTGACGACATACGAGGCGCGGAGATCGCCGACGGCCAGCGGCGCGTTGGCGATCGCGTCGGTGAACAGCTTGTCATAGAATACGCTGGTGATCGGCACGATCCAGGTGCGTGGATAATTGCCGGGTACGCCCGACAGGAAGTTGTCGAACGGCATCTGCTCGTAACCGTTGGGTGCGAAGCCGTTGAGCGACGTGTTGGCGGCCGGACTCACGGTGAAGTCGCGGCGCCGGTAGTCACGCTTGCGCGAATGATACTCTCCGCCCGCCGACAGCTTGGTAATGAAGCCATCCATTTCATGGTCGACATCGAGCCGAACGTAGCGATCCCAATCCCGGCTGTTCTTGGGCGCGATGTTGAAGGGGTACAGCGTGTAATTGGCCGGGTTAAGCACATCGGTCGGCGTGGTGATCGTCGGGGCGACCTTGTAGCCACCGGACGCGTCGTAGCTCAGCGGCGCGAAGAATTGGATGCGGCTACGCACCGTGCCTTCGGCGTAGCTTGGGTGGAAGCTGTGCGCGTAAGACCAGTTGGCATTGGCGACGATATGCCAGCCTTCCGGGTTCCACGCCTGTTTGAGGCCGATCGTGATCAGGTCATGCCGGTTGAGGCTGTATTCGCGCGTGCCCATGAAGCGCACATCGTTGATCGTCGCGGCAACAACGGTGTCGCCGTCGAGCTTGACCGAACCCGGCACGATGACCGGCTTGTGCCCGGCGACGCTCGAATCGTCGGGATAGATGTCGAGCCCGAACTCGTCATAGGCGACATCCAGTCGCGTCGCGAGCACGTCGAGCGTGGTCTGCAATTCCGGCGTCGGCTGCCATTGCGCCGAGATCAGGCCGGATAGGCGCTTACGATCCTCGGTCTCCACGGTCGGTCGGGTGCGGCCGGGCGTGTAGAAGCCGGACCCGAGCGCCGAGGCGAACTTATCGAGATACCAGCCGGTGTTGTATGTGCGGTCGTTGCGGACCGACTTGCCCCAATATTGCGCGGCGGCGAGGATGCCGAAGGTGCCGTCGCCGCTCTTGAAGCTCGTCAGGGCGGTCGCGTTGGGTTTCACCTTCTCCGTCAGAGTGGTGTAGGTGCCGCGCAGGTTGAGCGTGGTCTTGGTGCCCACCTCGAGCGGCCGGAAGGTATGCACGTCGATGTTGCCGCCGAGCGCACCCTCGTTCATGTCCGCAGTCGGCGTCTTCACGACGTCGATCTGGGACACGAATTCGGCCGGCAGCATCTCAAAGCGAAACTGGCGGCCGTTGGCGCCGCCGTTCTCGATAAGATCGTTGATTGCGACCGGGCGCCCGTTCAGCAGCGTGTTCTGGAACTGCGGCCCGAGCCCTCGAACGCTGATGTACAGCCCCTCGCCACGCGGGCGTGTGATCGCGACGCCCGGCACCAGTTGGAGCGCTTCCGCGACGTTCTGTGCGGGAAACTTGCCGATGTCGGTCGAGTTGATCGCATCGACACCGAACGCCGCGCGGCGCTTGGTCTCGGTCGCCGCCGCAAGGCTGTCCGCGTAAGAGCCGGTCACCACGATGTCGTTCGCGCCGTCGGCGGCAGCGGTGTTCGCGTCTGCGGTCTGCGCGCCCGGATTCGACGTGTCGGCCTTTAGTTGCGCCGCCGCCGGCTGCGTATACCCTAATGCCGCAAGAGTGAACGGCAGCGTCGCCCGAAACAGGCGTGAATAGCTCGACATGTGATGGTTCCCCGTGGACAGCTTTTGCTGTTGGAGGGGCGCTTAGATGCCCGTCGTTGCGGTTTTGATGCGGTTCAGTGCCGGCGACATGACAGATGCATGAACTATGTGTGACGGCAGTTATGCAGGCGCCTGTGGCTGGTGATCGGCTTGGCAGTGTCAGGCGGCAAGATCGGGATGTTGGTATTGGAGACGATGTTGAGGGTCCGGCGCGAACACACCTCGGGAAAAGCCACTAAGGCGATAGTGCGAGACCTTCACTTGTCACGCAGGGCGATCCGGGCGCCGGAGAAAGCCGGTATCCCGGCAAGCCGCGCACGGTAACGGTGAAGTTCCAAGCTGGCCCGGTTGCCCTCAGGCGGATGCGGTGCCACCAAGCGCGCGTCAGCCAGAGGGGAGCAGCATGATCTTACGCAGCGACGAAACCCAGGACATTGCCATCGCCGGCGGCGGCATGATGCGGCTCCATCTGTTCCGTCCCGCGATGGACGGGCGTTTCCCGGGCGTGCTGCTGTTTTCGGAAATCTATCAGGTCACGGCGCCGATCCGGCGGCTCGCGGCGATGCTCGCGGGGAATGGCTATGTGGTGGCCGTGCCGGAAGTCTATCACGAATATGAACCGGCTGGCACCGTTCTCGCCTACGATCAGGCTGGCACCGATCGCGGCAATGCACTCAAGTTCACCAAGCCGATCGCCTCATATGATGCGGACGCGCACGCAGGATTGACCGAACTCGCCGCGCACCCGGCCTGCAACGGCCAGTTGGCGACCTTCGGCGTGTGTCTCGGCGGGCATCTTGCGTATCGTGCCGCGCTCGATCCGCGCGTGAAGGCGGCCGCGTGCTTCTACGCGACCGACGTCCATTCCGGTTCCCTGGGCGAAGGCCGAAGCGACGACAGTCTCGCGCGGATGGCTGAGCTCAAGGCCGAGGCGATGTTCGTCTGGGGGCGGCAAGACCCGCACGTTCCGTTCGAAGGCCGCGAGATCATCCGCGCGCGCCTGGAAGCGGTCGGTGCCAGCTACGAATGGCATGAGGTCAACGGACAGCACGCGTTCCTTCGCGATGAAGGTCCGCGCTACGATCCCGCGCTGTTCCTGCAAGCGATCGGATGGACGCTGGCGCTGTTCCAACGCGCGTTGCGCTGAGCGCTCGCGACACTCTGCGACAATTGTTGGATTGACACAAAGCCCAGTTCCGAGACGGTAAGGGTAACGAAATCACGCGCGGAACTACCATGACCGAGGTCGACCCTTCCTCCCCACGTTACCGAGACGATATCGTAGCGGATGCGCCGCGACCGATCAGTCGGCGGGGACGTGTGTTGAGCTGGATCGCTGGCATCGTCGTGCTGGTTTTGGTCGTGCTCGGCGCGGTGTGGCTGGCGCATTCCAGCTCGGGTACGGGTACGCGCGGCGGCGGCCCGGGTGGTGGCGGTGGCCGACGCGGCGGCGGGCAGCCGACCACGGTCGGCACCGTCAAGGCGGTCCGCGCCGATCTGCCGATCCAGGTCGAGGCGCTCGGCACGGTCACGCCCGCCGCGACCGTCACGATCCGCCCGCAAGTGTCGGGCACGATCACGCAAGTGCTCTACCGCGAGGGGCAGCTCGTCCGTAAGGGCGAGACGCTCGCGATCATCGATCCGCGACCGTATCAGGCGGCGTTGCTGCAAGCACAGGGCGCGCTGATCCGCGATCGTGCCCAGCTTGCCAACGCGCGCGTGCAACTTGGCCGCTACCAGACGTTGCTTGGACAGGATTCGATCGCGCGGCAGGATGTCGACACGCAGGCGGCGACCGCCAAACAGCTCGAAGGCACGATCGCGATCGATCGCGGACAGGTCCAGCAGGCGCAGATCAACCTCGGTTTCACCCGCGTCGTGTCTCCGGTGACCGGGCGGGTCGGCTTGCGCGTGGTCGATGTCGGCAATTACATCGGCGCGGGTGATACCAACGGCATCGCCGTGGTGACGACGCTCCAGCCGATCGATGTCGAATTCGCGGTGCCGCAGGATCAGGCGCCGGCGATCGGCAAGCGCATCGCGCAGGGCGCCGATATCCCCGCGATCGCGCTCGACCGGACTCGCACGCAGACACTCGATCAGGGGCGGTTCTCGACCCTCGACAATCAGGTCGATACCACCACCGGCACGATCAAGGGCAAGGCGCGCTTCGCCAATGCGAGCGGCCAGCTTTACCCAAGCCAGTTCGTCAACGTCCGCCTGACCGTCGATACGATCCGTCAGGCGGTGACGATACCGCCGGCGGCGGTGCGATCGGGGCAGGATATCAGCTTCGTGTGGCTGCTAAAGCCGGACAAGACGGTGACCCAACGCACGATCAACGCCGGCATCGCCTCCGCCGACAAGGTGCAGGTGGTGAGTGGCCTCAACGTCGGCGACATCGTCATCACCGATGGCGGCGACCGGCTGAGCGAAGGTGCCAAGGTGGCATTGCCCGGTGACAAGCCGGCGGCGGGTGCTGGTGGTGGGCGTCGTCGGCGCAATCGCGGCTGATCGGCGCACGCCATGAGCCCTTCGCGCATATTCATCCTCCGCCCGGTCGCGACCGCGCTGCTGATGGTCGGCATCGTGCTGGCCGGCCTCGTCGGCTTCCGCATGCTGTCGCTGTCGGCGCTGCCCGAGGTCGATTACCCGACGATCGAGGTGACGACGCTCTATCCGGGCGGCAGCCCGGAGGTGATGAGCCAGACGGTCACCGCGCCGCTTGAACGCCAGTTCGGCGAAATGCCGGGGCTGACGCGGATGGCCTCGACCAGTTCGGCGGGCGCTTCGGTCATCACGCTGCAATTCGGGCTGAGCGAGGGCCTCGATGTCGCCGAGCAGGAAGTGCAGGCGGCGATCAACGCGTCGTCGGCGCTGCTGCCAGCCGATTTGCCCGCGCCGCCGGTCTACGCCAAGGTCAACCCCGCCGATGCACCGATCCTGACGATCGCGATCAGCTCGAAGACGATGCCGCTGACGCAAGTGCAGTCGATCGTCGATACGCGGCTCGCGCAGAAGATCAGCCAGATCAGCGGTGTCGGCCTCGTCAGCCTCGCCGGTGGGCAGAAGCCGGCGATGCGGATTCGCGCGGATACGCAGGCTCTGGCGAGCTATGGCCTGTCGCTGTCGCAACTTCGCACCGCGATCGACAATGCCAATGCCAACAGCGCCAAGGGCAGCTTCGACGGGCCGAACCGATCGTACCAGATCAACGCCAACGACCAGTTGGAAACGGTCGATGATTACAAGAACCTGATCGTCAGCTACGCCAGCAACGCGCCGGTGCGGCTGTCGCAAGTCGCGCAGGTGATGGAAGGTGCGGAGAACGCGCGGCTCGGCGCGCTCGCGGGCACCACGCCGGCGATCATCCTCAACGTCCAGCGCCAGCCCGGCGCGAACGTCATCCAGACCACCGACGCGATCAAGACCCAGCTTCCGGTGCTGCTCAAGAGCCTGCCCGCCGGGCTCGACGCCAAGGTGATCGCCGATCGCACCACCGGCATCCGCGCTTCGGTCAGCGATGTCGAGTTCGAGCTGGTGCTGGCGGTGCTGCTCGTCGTGCTGGTGATCTTCTTCTTCCTGCACTCCGGCCGCGCGACGTTGGTGGCGGGGCTGGCGGTGCCGATCTCGCTGATCGGCACGTTCGGGGTGATGTATCTGCTCGATTACAGCCTCGATAACCTCTCGCTGATGGCGCTGACGATCGCGACCGGCTTCGTCGTCGACGATGCGATCGTGATGATCGAGAATATCCAGCGCCATATCGAGGAGGGCGTTCCGCCGTTCGAGGCGGCGCTGAAGGGCGCGGCGGAGATTGGCTTCACGATCATCTCGCTCACCGTCTCGCTGATCGCGGTGCTGATCCCTTTGTTGTTCATGGGCGATATCGTCGGCCGGCTGTTCCGCGAGTTCGCGGTGACGCTGGCGGTGACGATCCTGATTTCGGCGGTGGTGTCGCTGACGCTGACGCCGATGCTATCGGCGCGCTGGCTGAAAGCCCCTGCCGACGAGAAGCCGAGCCGGGTCGCGCAACGGTCCGCCGCGCTGTTCGAGCGGGTCGAGCAGCGGTATGCCAAGGCGCTCGGCTTCGTGCTCGATCGGCGGTTCGCGACGTTGCTGGTGGCGATCGGCACGCTTGCGCTCACCGTGCTGCTGTACCTCGTCATTCCCAAGGGGCTGTTCCCGACACAGGATACCGGCCAGTTGCAGGCGCGGCTCGTCGCGTCGACAAGCGTATCCTACGACAAGATGGCCGCGCTTCAGGCGCAAGCGGCCAAGGCGATCCTCGCTGATGGCGATGTCGCGTCGCTGTCGGCATTCGTCGGGGTCGATGGCTCGGACAATGCGACGCTCAACTCCGGCAGCATGTTCATCAACCTCAAGGAAAGCCACGACAGCCAGGCCAAGGTGATGCAGCGGCTGACCCAAGCGGTCGATCGCATCGCCGGGGTGACTTTGTACCTCCAGCCGACGCAGGATCTGACGATCGACGCCGAGAGCGGCCCAACGCAATACCGGCTGTCTGTCGAAGGATCGAACACCGCCGATGTTACCGCCGAGGCCAAGCGCATCGCCGCCGCGCTGCAATCGGTTAGCAAGGTCCGCAACGTGACCACCGACGCCGGCGCGCAAGGTTCGGCCGCGTTCATCAACATCGACCGGGACACCGCCGCGCGGCTCGACATCACCGCGTCGAGCGTTGATGATGCGCTGTATTCGGCGTTCGGCCAGCGCATCGTCTCGACGATCTTCACCGAGACGACGCAGTATCGTGTCATCCTCGAAGCGGCACCGGGGCTGCTGACCGATCCGCAATCGCTTGGGCTGCTGCACCTTCAGGCATCCGGGGGGGCGACGCCGCTCAGCGCGATCGCAACGATCCGCGAGGGCAGTTCGCCGCTTCAGGTCACGCACGTCGCGCAATTCCCGGCGGCGACGATCGGGTTCGATACCGCGCCGGGCGTGTCGCTGGGCAGTGCGGTCGATGCGATCAAGGCCAAGCTCGCGACGCTCAACGTCAAGGCCGGTATTTCGACGACCTTCCTCGGCGCCGCGGGTGCATTCGCCAATTCGCTGACCAACCAGCTCTACCTGATCCTGGCCGCGATCGTGTGCGTCTACATCGTGCTGGGGGTGCTGTACGAGAGCTTCATCCACCCGGTCACCATTTTGTCGACCTTACCCTCGGCGGCGGTCGGCGCGCTGTTCGCTTTGTGGGTGACGGGGCATGATCTCGACGTGATCGGCATCATCGGCATCGTGCTACTGATCGGCATCGTCAAGAAGAACGCGATCATGATGATCGACTTCGCCATCGCCGCCGAGCGCGACGAGGGGTTGCCGCCGATCGAGGCGATCCGGCAGGCGGCGATTTTGCGCTTCCGCCCGATCCTGATGACGACGCTGGCGGCCTTGTTCGCGGCGGTGCCGCTGATGGTTGGCATGGGTGAGGGGGCGGAACTGCGCCGCCCGCTCGGCATTGCAATCTTCGGCGGGTTGCTGGTCAGCCAGTTGCTGACGATCTTCACGACCCCGGTCGTGTACCTCTATTTCGACCGCGCGCAGCAATCGCTGGCGCGGCGCGGATGGGGTGTGCGCTCGTCGCCTGACATCGGCCCCGAAGCGCGGCCATGAACCTTTCGGCACCCTTCATCCGGCGGCCGATCGCCACGATTCTGCTGACGATCGGCCTCGCGCTGGCGGGGATCGCGGCGTTCTTCTCGCTGCCGGTGGCGCCGCTGCCGCAGGTTGATTTCCCGGTCATCAGCGTATCGGCGAGCCTTGCCGGCGCGAGCCCCGACGTGATGGCGCAGAGCATCGCGACGCCGCTCGAACGGCGGTTGTCGACGATCGCCGGGGTCAACGAAATGACCTCGTCAAGTTCGCTCGGCTCGACGCGGATCACGCTGCAATTCGATCTGTCGAAGAACATCGACGGCGCCGCGCGCGAGGTGCAGGCGGCGATCAACGCCGCACGCGTCGATCTGCCCGCGACGCTGCGGCAGAACCCGACCTATCGCAAGGTCAACCCCGCCAACCAGCCGGTGGTGACGCTCGCGCTGACCTCGGACACGCGCACCGCCGGGCAAATCTACGATGCGGTGTCGAACATCATCCAGCAGCGCATGTCGCAGATCCAGGGCGTCGGCGATGTCGAGCTTGGCGGCGGGTCGTTGCCGGCGGTGCGGGTGTCGGTGAACCCGTATCAGATCAACTCTTACGGCATCGCGATGGAGGATGTCCGCGCCGCGATCGAAGCGTCGAACGCCAATCGCCCCAAGGGGCTGGTCGAGGGCGCCAACGGCCGCTCGTGGCAGATCTACACCAACGCGGCCGGCAAGAGCGCCGCCGATTACCGCCCGCTGGTGGTGGCGTGGCGCGGTGCGTCGGCGGTGCGGCTCGGCGATATCGCGACGGTGACGGACAGCGTGGCCGACACGCGCACGCTCGGGCTGTTCAACGGCAAGCGCGCGATCATCGTCAACATCACGCAGCAGCCGGGCGCGAATTTGATACGGATGGTCAACCAGATCAAGGCGGAACTGCCCGCGCTGCGCGAGCAATTGCCGCCCGACATTAAGCTCGACGTGGCGATGGACCGCACCAGCTCGATCCGCGCTTCGCTGCGTGAGATCGAGATCACCGTGCTGGTCGCGCTGATCCTCGTGATCGTGGTGGTGTTCGCATTCCTGCGCGATCTGCGCGCGACGATGATCCCGGCGACGGCGACGGTGATGTCACTGCTCGGCACGTTCGGCGTGATGTATCTGCTCGGGTTCAGCCTCAACAACCTGTCGCTGATGGCGATCACGGTGGCGACGGGCTTCGTCGTCGACGATGCGATCGTCGTGCTGGAGAACACCACGCGGCATCTCGAAGCGGGGATGGGGCGGTTTGAGGCGGCGATCAAAGGCGCGTCCGAGGTCGGCTTCACGGTGCTGTCGATCAGCATCAGCCTGGTCGCGGTGTTCATCCCTTTGCTGTTCATGGGCGGCATCGTCGGGCGGCTGTTCCGCGAATTCGCGGTGACCTTGTCGGCGGCGGTGCTCATCAGCCTGGTGCTGTCGCTCACCACCACGCCGATGCTGTGTGCGTGGTTCCTGAAAGTCCCCGAGCACGACCGCCAGCCCGGCCGCGTCGCGCGCGTGTTGGAGCGTGGCTATCAGCGCATCGAGCGCGGCTATGCGCGCGCGCTCGATTGGGCGCTGGTGATGAAGCCGCTCGTCGTCTTCCTGCTGATCGCGGTGATCGTGATGACCGCGTGGCTGTATGTCGCCGTGCCAAAGGGTTTCTTCCCGCAACAGCAATCGCCGCTGCTGATGGCGGGCGTGCGCGCCGACCAGAGCGTGTCGTTCCAGGATATGCAGGGCAAGCTCAAGCAGGTGGTCGGCATCATCAAGGCCGATCCCGCCGTCTCGACCGTGGTCGGCTTCACCGGCGGCAGCCGCGCGGGCAGTGCGTTCATGATGGTGTCGCTGAAACCTGTCGGCAAGCGCCACGGCGCGAAGGAACCCGAGATCATCGCGCGGCTCCAGCGCAAGCTCCAGCCGGTCGCGGGCATCCGGCTGTTCCTGATGCCGGTGCAGGATTTGCGGGTCGGCGCGCGCCAGTCCAATTCAACCTATCAATATACGCTCGTCGCCGACAGCAGCGCCGCGTTGAAATTGTGGTCGCAGAAGCTTGCGACCGCGCTTCAGGCGCGGCGCGAGTTGAAGAACGTGGACAGCGACTTCGCCGAGAATGGCGTCGAGAGCTTCGTCACCATCGACCATGACAGCGCGGCGCGGCTCGGCATCACCTCGCTCGATGTCGATAACGCTTTGTACGATTCGTTCGGCCAGCGCAGCGTCGCCAACATCTACCAGGACGTGAACCAGTATAGCGTGATCCTCGGCTGGCCCGAGACCGCGACTACCGGCCCGCACGCGCTCCCCGATGTGCGCGTGCCCGCCAGGGCGGATGCGGTGATCGCCACGGGTCCGAACGCGACCGCCACCAACAACGCCACGACGACCGCCACGTCGGCGACGACGGTGACGGGCGCCGCCGCGACGACAAGTTCGACCGGCAAATCCGCCTCCGCCGCGACGGCGGCGGTGCCGACCAATCCGGCGCTGCGCAGCCCCTCGACCGGCGCCGCGCTCAGCAACACGCCGCGCACGATGGTGCCGCTGGACGCGATCTCGTCGTTCGGGCAGGCCGCGACCGCCGCCAGCGTCAACCATGACGGGACCGAGGTTTCTACGACCATCTCGTTCGATACCGCGCCCGGCGTCGCGCTCTCCACCGCGCAGGCCGCGATCGCCGATACCGAAGCGCAGATCGGCATGCCGACCACCGTCCACGGCCGCTTCGCCGGACAGGCGGCGACCTCGCAGCAATCGCAGGGCGAGCAACCGCTGTTGATCCTCGCAGCGCTGGTCACGATCTACATCGTGCTCGGCATCCTCTACGAAAGCTTGGTCCACCCGCTGACGGTGCTGTCGACCTTGCCCGCCGCAGGCGTGGGCGCGGTGTTGGCGCTGATGCTGTTTGGCATGGACTTCTCGATCATCGCGCTGATCGGCGTTTTCCTGCTGCTCGGCATCGTCAAGAAGAACGCGATCCTCATCATCGATTTCGCGATCCATGCGCAGCGCACGCGCGGCATCAGCGCCGAGGCCGCAGCCCGCGAGGCGAGCCTGCTGCGCTTCCGCCCGATCCTGATGACGACGATCGCGGCGGCACTCGGCGCGCTGCCGCTGGCGATCGGCTTCGGCGAGGGGGCGGAACTGCGCCAGCCGCTCGGCATCGCGATCATCGGCGGGCTGATCGCCAGCCAGTTGCTGACGCTCATCACCACGCCGGTCGTCTACATCTATCTCGACCGCCTGACCTCGCGCCGCGCGCACGCGCGGCGATCGACCCTTAGCGAGCTTCCCGCATGACCAAGCCGATCCTTTCCGCTTCGCTTCTTCCGCTGCTGGCGCTGGCGGGGTGCTCGCTGGCGCCGCACTATGCGCGGCCCGAGGTCGCGGCGGCCCCGACGTGGAAGCCGGTCGACGGCTGGCAGCCGGCGAACCCGTCCGATCAGGCGCCGCGTGCCGACTGGTGGAGCGGCTTCGGCGACGCGACGCTCGACGATCTGATCGTGCGCGCCCACGCCCATAACCAGACGATCGCGCAGGCCGCCGCGAGCTACCGACAGGCACGGGCGACGACGCGCGAGGCGCGTGCCAGCCTGTTTCCGACCGTCTCGGCGAGCGGATCGGTAACGCATTCGGAAAGTGGCGGATCGCGCACCATCGTCACCAATGGCGTCGCGTCGCCGGGCGGCGGGAACGCGCAGACCAGTTACCGCGTCGGGCTCGACGGAAGCTGGCAGCCCGATCTGTTCGGGCAAATCGCCAACACCGTCGCCAACGCGCGCGCGACCGAGCAGGCACGCCGCGCCGACCTCGCCTCCGCGCAACTGGCGATCGATGGCGAACTCGCCACCAACTACCTCGGCCTGCGCGCCACCGACGCGCAGATCGCCAGCCTGAGCGCGACGGTCGCGGCGTATCAGCGGTCACTCCAGATCGCGACCAACCGCTACAATGCCGGGATCGCACCGCATAGCGACGTGTTCCAGGGCCAGTCGCAACTCGCCTCGGCACGATCCGACCTCGAAGGCCAGAAGCGCACGCGCGCGCAGTTCGAGGATGCGATCGCGGTGCTGGTCGGCGAAAATGCCGCTGCCTTCACGCTGGCGGCGGTGCCGGGCTGGTCGCCCGCGACGCCCGACGTGCCGGTCGCGATCCCATCGACGCTGCTTGAACGCCGGCCTGACATCGCCGCCGCCGAGCGGCAGGTGGCGGCTGCGAACGCGCAGATCGGCGTCGATCGCGCCGCTTTCTTTCCCGCGCTCAGCCTGACCGGCAGCGGTGGGTTCAACAACAACACGCTGTCCGGGCTGTTCAGTTCGGCGGCGTCTTTGTGGTCGGTTGGCGCATCGCTCGCCCAGACGATCTTCGATGCCGGCGCCCGGCGTGCGCGCGTCGCGGCGGATCGCGCCGCTTATGACGCGGCGGTCGCCAATTACCGGCAAGTGACGCTGACCGCGTTCCAGGATGTGCAGGACAATCTCGCGGCGACGGCGATCCTCGCGCGGCAGGAGGCGCTGTTGCGCGAAGCGTCGGTCGCGGCGGATCGCAGCGAGGCATCGGTGCGCTTCCAGTATCAATCGGGCATCGTCGTCTTCACCGACGTGGTCAGCGCGCAGGCGACCGCGCTGTCGGCGCGGCGCGCGCTGATCCAGATCCAGTCGGATCGCCAGACCATCGCCGTCGCGCTGATTCAGGCGCTCGGCGGGGGTTGGCAGGCGGGCGATCCGACCGCGCGCTGATCGCGGCCTTCACGCCTGTGCCGGTCGATCAGAACTTGTAGCGCGCGCCGAAGAAGAACTGGCGTCCGGTGGAACTGTAGATCTGCTGGTCGCGGCGATCCTCGCCGTCCCAATAGCTGGTCGGCTGGTTGGTGAGGTTGATCGCATCTACCGTCAGCGTGACATGCGGGGTCAGCTTGTAGGAGGCCGACATGTCGAAGTTGGTGCTCGAATACGAACCGGTCGTATCCGCATAGCCCGCGCGCAGCGGCACCGTGCGCAGATATTCGTCACGATAGGCGAGCGAACCGCGGATCGAGAATTTCGCATCCTCGTAATACAGCGTCGCATTCGCCGAATTCGGCGAGACGTTGGTCAGCGGCCTGATGAACGTCGGCCCGGCGGCATTGGTGGTCAGGATGTAGCTGATGTTCGATTTGATGTGCGTATAGTTGAGGATCGTGCCGAAATGCTTGAGGAAGCCCGGCAGGAAGGTGAACGGCTGCTGATACTGCACCTCGACCCCGTCGATCTTGCCGCCCGCCGAATTGGCGTAGGAGGTGATGGTGGTGGTGGTGTTCGGGTCTTGCGACGGGGTGAGCAGTTCGAGCGGGAGGCCGGCCGCCGCATAGGTCGTGATCGAGCTGATCTGCTGGACGAAGCTCGATACGTCCTTGTGGAAATAGGCCACCGAGAGCAGCGCGCCGGGCTGGAAATACCATTCGATCGATGCGTCGAGATTGGTGGCGCGATACGGATCGAGCTGCGGATTGCCGACCGTTGCCGAGAAGGGCGGGTTGGCGGTCGAGATCGACCCGCCCGGTGTCAGGAAGCTGAGCGACGGGCGTGACATCACCTTGGCTGCCGCGAAGCGCGCGGTCAGCTTTGGCGTGATGTCGAGCGCGAGGTTCAACGCCGGCAGCCAGTCTTCGTAGTTTCGGGTGAAGTTGACCGGGGTGCCGATGCCAACGAAGCCTTCCGAATATTGATGCGTGTGCGCGTAACGGATGCCGGCGTCGCCGCGCAGCGCCATGCTGCCGAGATCCATGTTGAAATCGAACTGAAGGTACGGGCTGACATCCTCTTCCTGGACCGAGCGATTGTCGCCCTGCGCGCCGGTGCCGAGGCTTCCCAGACGGAAATCGCCATATTGGTTGACGCAGTAACAATCGACCCCGAACGCATCCATGATCTTGCCGATATTCGGCACGACAAAGCTCGACGTTGCGCCGTTCGGCAGGCCGATCGTGTTGATGCTGATCGGCGCCGTGCTGACATCGCCGATCGTCAGCCCCGCCGAGCCGAGCGTCGGGATCGTCGTGGTCGAGGCGATGCGCTGCTGTCGCGCCGAGATGAAGTTGAAACGCTTGTACGCGCCGCCGACCTTGACCGTGAACTGGTCGTTGACCTGCCACTTGAGGTCGCCCTTCGCGGTGTGCAGCCGGTTGGTCACCTTGTTGGTGAACTCGCGAATGTTGTCGTAGCCGTTGAGGAACTGCCAGTTGTTCGGGTTGGTCGCGTCGAACCCGTAGCTGAGGATCGGCCGGGTCGGGCTGGTCCGCGCATCGTAGACGAAGCCGTCGCTGTCGAAGCGGCTGAACGTGACGAGGCGGGAATAGGGATTGTCGAAGATCGACTGGCTCTGCCCGTATTGCAGATGCAGATCGACCGTATCGCCGATCTTCTGGTCGATGTTGATACCGGCCTGATAGAAGGTTGTGGTCGATCGGTTCTCGCTGTTGGTGACGCTGAAATCGACATCGTCGAACACGCCGTAGACGAGCTGGCCGTTCGCATCGACCTGCGCGTCGCGGATCTTCATGTTCGGGCGGCCAGTGAGTTGCGCGGCGGTTAGCCCTGCGGTCGCGGTGCCGTTGGCGCGGTTGAGGCTGATCGGGTTGGTGGCGAGATCGTTCTGACGTTGTTTATAGCGCGCGAACACGCCGTCGATGGTGATGAGCGTGGTATCGGTCGGCTTGGCCTGCAACGTGCCGGCGAAGCCCATCCGCTCCTCCTTGTTCACGAAGCGACCGTAACCGGGCAGCTTGGGCACGAATACGTTGGGCCGATTGACGGTGTTGTACGCTGACGGGGTCGAGCCGGGGAATTGGCCGGGCGCGGGAATGCACGGATTGGTGACGGGCTTGCTGCCGACCAGCGGATCGACCGGCGTGACGGGCGTATTGGGTACGATCGGGCAGAAGCCGCCGTTCACGTCCCCGAAATCGGCGAGCACGGTGTTCGAATAGGCGTCCTCCTGGACGTTGCGCTTGCTGTACGCCCCGGAGAGCATGATGCCGATGCGACCGTCAGCGAAGGTCTTGCTGACCGAACCGGCGAGGCGCGGCGCGAAGCTCTTGTTGATATCGTAATACGCGGTCTGCGCCGAAATCGCCGCCTGGAAGCCGGGCAAATCCAGCGGCCGCGCGGTCTGAAGATCGACCGTCGCGCCGAGCGAGCCTTCGTCGATCTCGGCCGACTGGGTTTTGCGCACCACGATCGAGTTGAACAGTTCGGACGCGAGCACGCTGTAATCGAAGCTGCGGCCCTTGTTGATGCCCGCGCCAAGCGTCGAGCCGGTGGTCGCGATCGTCGATTCAAGCCCGTTCAGCCGGGTCCGGCTGAAATCGCCGGAGAGGCCGCGCACGGTGATCTGGCGCCCTTCGCCGCCGTCGCGTTCGATCGAGATGCCGGGGATGCGCTGGAGAGAATCGGCGAGGTTGGCATCGGGGAAGGAGGCGATGTCGGAGGCGTTGATCCCGTCGACCACGCCGGTCGCTTGCTTCTTGACGTTGAGCGCCGAGCGGAGGCTCTGGCGGAAGCCGGTGACGACGATGTCCTCGGTCTGCGTGTCGGCGGTGGAATCCTGCGGCTGTGCGGCGGGCGGCGTCGCGGGCGCCTGCTGGGCGATCGCTGCGGTCGGCATCGCCAACAGGCCCATCAGCGCGAGGCTCGACGTGCGGGTGCCCAGTCGGTGCCGCGTTGCGAAAAAGTTCGTCATACTTCCACTCCCTCGATTTTTTGATTTTGTCGGTGTTCGCTGGCGCCGCCTCAGCGGGACTTGGCGACCTCCACGGCATAGACTTGCGTGCCGCCGTACATGTTGGATCGGAACACGATCCATTTGCCGTTGGGCGTGAAGTTGCCGTTGGGTTCGAGCCGGTAATCTTGGCCGGCCATGTTCACGAGCTTCTCGGCGGTGAAATAGCCCGGCTTGATGAGCGACGCCGCGCCCGGCGCATGGATGCCGGCCACGTCGGGAATGCCGTGCGGCGTGAACAGGTAGAGCCACTTCCCGTCCGGGGCGTGCGCGACCATCTCGGGGTCACCGCCGTCGCCGGAGAAGACGCTGCCGTCGGGCGCGCTGTGGAAATGCACCGACCATTCGTTGCGCTGGAGGTGGTAGCGGGTGCGCGCGCCGGTCGCGATGTCGTAGCCGGCGACCCAGAAATCCTCGCCGCGCGGGGTTTGCAGATCATACCAGATCGTCTTGCCGTCCTGGGCGAACCATTCGTGGCCGGCGATTTCCATGTTCATCGTGCGCTGGTGAAGGTTGACCGGCGGCGTCTCGGGATGGTCGAGCCGCATCAGCCACAGCCGATCGACCTTGTGCCACGGCCCTTCGTGGCAGAACATCAACAGCTTGGGATCGGTCGGGGAGAATTGCAGGTGGTTGAGCCAGTCGGTGGCGCGGTGGATGACTCGCTTCTCGCCGGTGCGGGCATCGACGGTGAACATCTCCATCGGGATCTTGGCTTCGAGGCGCTCGTTCATCCGCACCTCCTTCGCCTCGGCATAGGGGAGGGGTTTGCCGTCGGCGCCGGTGGCCTTGTATTCGGACTGGTCGAAGCGGGCATCGCGCTTCTGGAACACGGCGAGCGCGCCGTTGGCCGCTGCGGGATCGGTATCGACGCCGGCGAGAAGCGTTTCGTCCGAGTTGATCGTCTGGATATCCCCGCGTTCGATCGTCGCGATCTTGCGGGTCTTGCCGCTGTCGACATCGGCGGCGAAGATCGTCTTCGCACCTGTGCCGTCAGCGGCCTGCGTCTGGTAGAAAGCGGTGCGGGTGCGATGCCCGACGAACAGCAGCCGGAACGGCGTCGCGATGGCGACGATCGTCGTCAGCTTGTGGGTCTTGAGATCGACCTTGGCGATGCCTTTCGGCGTCGAGATCACCAGTTGGTCGCCCTGCGGCGTGTAGCCGTTGAAATTGAAATAGAGGCTCGAACTGCCGGGCTCGTCTGAGAGGCGCACGATGCGATGCCCGGTGGCGGGATCGACCCAATCGCGCGGCACGCTCTGCGTGTACGCGCTAACCGGTGTCATCATCAGTACGGCTGCGATCAGGGTGCGATGAGAAGCGTTAATCACGCCGTCCTCTCTCTGTTACAATCTCATATTATGGCACCAACTATTATATTATGGGTTATCACGCTGTCAATCGGAAGAATGCCGGTCGGTGCGTGTGCCTTCGCCGCGAGCAAGCGCAGGTTGCAGCAACCGCGCGGGCAAGGCAGTCCGTTACAATAAGCGATTGCTTCGCTAAAATAATATAGTATACGAAATTAGATATTTTTGGAGG
Organism: Sphingomonas populi; assembly: GCF_004208535.1. Lineage (GTDB taxonomy): Bacteria > Pseudomonadota > Alphaproteobacteria > Sphingomonadales > Sphingomonadaceae > Sphingomonas > Sphingomonas populi. Next base: position 103,872 of record NZ_SGIS01000003.1, on the reverse strand, counting down.
CCGTGCTTTATGACCGTTTCGCCAACGCTGTGGAAAGGTGTCTACCCCGCAGCGACGACGCAGTTCGCCGAAGATCTTTCGATTGATCTCGACGAGACACAGCGCATCCAGTCCGCGCTCGTCGAGGACGGTGTCGACGGGTTGATCCTGCTGGGGACGTGCGGCGAGAACAATTCGCTCGAACCTGATGAGAAGCGCACCGTCCTGCGCGGCGGGGTCGAGGCGGTCGGCGGTCGCGTGCCGCTGGTCGCGGGCGTTTCCGAGCTCACCACGGCGCGCGCGATTCAATATGCCAAGGATGCCGAGGCGATCGGTGTCGATGCGCTGATGCTGCTGCCGGCGATGGTCTATGTGCCGACCGCAGCCGAACTCCAGGCGCATTTCCGCGCCGTGGCCGAGGCGACGTCGCTGCCGATCATGCTCTACAACAATCCGCCGGCGTACCGCGTCAGCATCGATTTCGAGACGCTGGAAGGCTTGTCCGACGTATCGAACATCGTCGCGGTCAAGGAAAGCGCACCCGATCCGCGCCGTTTCACCGACGTCATCAACCGCTTCGGCACCCGCTACGAGGTCATGGCCGGGCTTGATGATATCGCGCTCGAAGGGCTGTTGCTCGGCGCGTCGGGCTGGGTGTCGGGCCTTACCAGCGCCTTCCCGGTCGAATCGGTTCGGCTCGTCGCTGCGGTGAACGAGGGCAAGTGGGAAGAGGCTCGCGCGATCTATCGCTGGTTCATGCCGCTGCTTCACCTCGATGCCGAGCATGATCTCGTCCAGTCGATCAAGCTCGCTGAGCAGATCATGGGCCGTGGCAGCGAGCGCGTGCGGATGCCGCGCCTTCCGCTCGCCGGACAGCGCCGCAAGGACGTGATCGCCTGGGTTGAGCAGGCGGCGGCGACTCAGCCGAGCAAGCAGATGGCGAAGGCGGCCTGAGCCGATCGATGCGGCACACCTTCTTCTGCATCGACGGCCACACGGCGGGCAATCCGGTCCGCCTCGTGGCAGGCGGGGCACCGCTGTTGCGCGGCGCCAGTATGATCGAGCGGCGCGCGGATTTCCTCGCGCGGTTCGACTGGATACGCACCGGCCTGTGCTTCGAGCCGCGCGGCCATGATATGATGTCGGGCGGGTTCCTGTATCCGCCGACGCGTGACGATGCCGATTGCGGCATCCTGTTCATCGAGACGTCGGGATGCCTGCCGATGTGCGGGCACGGTACGATCGGGATGGTCACGTTCGGGCTGGAGCATGGCCTGATAACCCCGCGCGAACCGGGCAGGCTGCGGATCGAGGTGCCCGCCGGCGTGATCGACATCGCCTATGGCGAGGAGGGTGGTCGCGTCCAATGGGTCCGCATCCGCAACGTGCCCGCCTATGTCGCCGCGACGGGGATCGCGATCGACGTGCCGGGTTTCGGCCCGCTCAGCGTCGATGTGTCCTACGGCGGCAATTATTATGCGATCGTCGAACCGCAGGGCGCTTACACCGGGCTGGACGATCTCGGTGCATCGCGCATCGTCGAACTCAGTCGCACGGTGCGCAGCCTGATGCAGGAAGCGTTCGAGCCGGTGCATCCGCTCGACGAGCGCATTCGCGGCGTCAGCCATGTGCTGTGGGCCGACGTGCCCAAAGGCGAAGGCGCGGATGGCCGTAACGCGGTGTTCTACGGCGAGCGCGCGATCGATCGCAGCCCGTGCGGGACGGGCACATCGGCGCGGCTGGCGCATCTCGTCCATCAGGGCAAGTTGCAGGTCGGCGAGCGCTTCGTCCACGAAAGCTACATCGGCAGCCGCTTCATCGGGCGTGTCGAGGAAAGGGTGGACGTCGGCGGTGTAGCGGGCATTATCCCCTCGATCGAGGGATCGGCGATCGCGACCGGCTTCAACACGGTCTGGATCGACCGCGAGGATCGCTTCTGGGCGGGCTTCTCGGTGGTTTGAGTTCGTGACAACAAAGGGTGGCTAAATGAATTTTCTGGGGCCGATCAAGCCGATTGCACGCAGTAGCGACCCGGATGCCGCCCATCGTCTGAAGCCGACCTTGTCCTGGCCGCACCTGATCGCGCTCGGTGTTGGCGCGATCGTCGGCACCGGCATTTACACGCTGACCGGCGTGGGCGCAGAGCGCGCCGGGCCGGCGGTGATCCTCGCCTTCGCCATCGCCGGTGCGGTGTGCGCGTGCGCCGCGCTCGCTTATGCCGAACTCGCCACGATGATCCCGACCGCCGGCAGCGCCTATACCTATACCTATTCGGTGATGGGCGAGACGCTCGCCTGGGTGGTGGGGTGGAGCCTGATCCTCGAATATTCGCTGGCCTGTTCCACGGTGGCGGTTGGCTGGTCGGGCTATCTGGTCGGCTGGCTGAGTGCGGTCGGGGTGCATCTGCCCGCCGTGATCCTCAACGGCCCGCATGCCGGGGGCATCATCAACCTGCCGGCGGTGGCCGTGTCGCTCGGCATCGCGGGCATGTTGATGGCGGGGACGCGCGAGAGCGCGACGTTCAACATCTTCCTGGTCGTCATCAAGCTGGTCGCGCTGGCCGCGTTCGTGATCCTGGCGATCCCTGCGTTCGATGCGCAGAACCTCCACCCCTTCATGCCTTATGGTTTCGCCAGCCACGTCGAGGGCGGCAGCACGCGCGGCGTGATGGCCGCCGCCGCGATCGTGTTCTTCGCCTTTTATGGCTTCGACGCGGTGGCGACCTCTGCCGAGGAAGCGCGCAATCCGGGGCGCGATCTGACGATCGGCATCATCGGATCGATGGCTTTGTGTACGATCATCTACGTGCTCGTCGCGATTGCCGCGATCGGGGCGATGCCGTTCACCGCGCTCGGCCAGTCAGCCGAGCCGCTGGCGCTGGTGTTGCGCACGCTCGGGCATCCGTTCGCATCCTGGGCGATCGCGGGCGCGGCGTTGGTCGCGCTGCCGTCGGTCATCCTGGTGATGATGTACGGGCAGAGCCGGATCTTCTTCGTGATGGCGCGCGACGGGCTGTTGCCGCGCGCCTTGGCCAAGGTGTCGAAGCGGACCGGATCACCCGTCGCGGTGACGGGCATGACCGGCATCTTCGTCGCGGCGGTGGCGGGCTTTTTCCGGCTCGACGAGATCGCCGAACTCGCCAATGCAGGCACGCTGATCGCCTTCATCGCGGTCGGCGCGTGCATGATGATCCTGCGCCGCCGCGCGCCCGAGGTGCGCCGCGTGTTCCGCTGCCCGCAGCCGTATCTGGTCGGCACCGCGGCGATCCTCGGGTGCGTCTATCTGCTCTTCTCGCTGCCCGAGAAGACGCTGGTGCGCTTCGCGATCTGGAACCTGATCGGGCTGGGCGCCTATTTCGCATATGGCCGTTCGCATAGCCTGCTCGGGCGCATGAAGGCGGTGCGCGTCTAGCGGTTCCAGTCCGGCGTCGGCGCGCCGGTCAGGGCGCGGACGAAGAAGCCGAACTGACGGCGCGCGACATAATCGATCGGGCCGGTCGAGCGGCCGACCGAATGTTCGCCGCCGGGCACCACCAGCAATTCGAAATCCTTGTTGGCCTTGATGAGCGCATCGGCGACCTGCATCGTCGAGGCAGGGTCGACATTGCTGTCCTGCTCGCCGACGATCATCAGCAGCTTGCCGGTCAGCCGCCAGGCATTATCGACGCCCGAGGCGGCGGCGTAGCTCTGGTCGACCGGCCAGCCGAGCCACTGTTCGTTCCAACTGATCTTGTCCATGCGATTGTCGTAGCAGCCGGCGTAGGCGACCCCGGCCTTGTAGAAATCGCTGTGGAACAGCAGCGCGTTGAGCGTGCTTTGTCCGCCCGCCGAGGCGCCGTAGATGCCGACCCGGCTGATATCATAGGACGGGTCGCGCGCGGCCATCGCGCGGTGCCAGGCGATACGATCGGGGAAGCCGGAATCGGCGAGGTTCTTCCACGCGACGTCTTGAAACGCCTTTGATCGGTTGGCGGTGCCCATGCCGTCGATCTGTACGACGATGAAACCGAGATCGGCCTGCGCCTGCATCCCGATCACCTTGTCGCCGCCCGAATGATAGCCGAACGGCCAGAAGCCCTTTGGCACGAAGCTGTCGTGCGGGCCGGCGTAGATGTTCTCGATCACCGGGTAGGTCTTGCCGGGATCATAGTCGCGCGGGCGGACCACGACGCCCCAGATATCGGTGCGTCCGTCGCGGCCCTTGGCGGTGAACACCTCGGGCGGGCGGAAACCGGCGGCGACGAGCCTGGTATCGTCGCCTTTGGTGATGGTAGCGACCAGCGCGCCATCGGTAGCGCGGTGCAGTTCGGAGATATTGGGCAGATCGACGCGCGAATAGGTATCGACGTACAGAGTCATGTCGGGCGAGAAGGCGACATCATGGTCGGCGCGCGCCGGCGTCAGCGCGGTCAGGTGTCGGCCATCGAAGTCGATCCGGTAATAATGCCGGAAATAGGGGTCTTCGCCGGGGTTCATCCCACTTGCGGAAAACCAGATTTGGCGTTTGGCATCATCGACCTTGACGACGTCGCGCACCACCCAATCGCCATGCGTGATTTTGGTTTTCACCCGGCCGGTGCGGCCATCGACCAGGTACAAATGGTTCCAGCCGTCGCGTTCCGACGCCCAGAGGATCTCGTTACCCAGTCCGCCGACATCCTGCGCGAAGCGGCGATCCGCATAGACGGAGGTCGCGGCATCCTCGGTCACGGCCGCGTGCGGCGTTCCGGTCTCGGCATCGACGGCGATGACGCGCGCTTGCTGGAAGCCGCGCCGAACATAGTCGAACTCCACGCTGCGCCCGTCCTTGCGCCAGCGTGGCTGGGATAGCTCGTAAGGGTTTGGGAACAGGGCGGTATCGATCACCATCCCGCGCCGGGTGGCGACATCGAACAACACGGGCTGCTCCTGATCGACCGGGTCGCCGGGCTTGGGATAGAGCTGGCTGCGCAGCGCCGGCTGGAGCTGCCCGGCGGGCGCGGCCTCGACGCGCAGCACGCGGCGCGCATAGCCGGGACGGACGCGATAGATCATGATGTGGCGGCTGTCGGGCGACCAGACCAACGTCTCGGGATCGTAGAAGTCGCCCGCCGATCCGTCGCGGCTGAGGCGAACCGACTCTTTACTGCCCGGCTTGCGAACGACGAGTTGGTTGTCCTCGACCAGCGCTTGCCATTGGCCGTCAGGGGACAGGACAGGGCGATTGTCGGCGGGCACCGAGAGATCGCGGACGACACCGAAGCCGCGTGGGCGGCGATAGTCCGGTTCGATTCCGCAGCCCTGTCCGTCGAGTCCGCAGCGCCACGCCGCGTCTTCGATCTGGAAGCGGATTGCCTTGCCGTCCTCACTATAGTCGAACGCCGAGAAGGGCAGCCGCAGCGGATCGACCGGATGGCCGAGCGCGGCGGCAAGGCCCTGCGCCATCTTCGCGTGATCGAACGCCGGCGACTTGGCGAGTGTGCGTGCGTCCACGGTCTCGAAGGCGAAGCCGCCTTCGACCGTCTTTCGGTAGGAAAAGCGGGTGCCATCGGGTGTCCAGTGCGCCGGCCACGCGACCTCTCGCGTCAAATACTGCCACTGCTCGCGCAGCCCGATCGAACGGGTGAACGCGGCGGCATCGGGCGCCGCGTTCAGGCTGGTCGGCAAGCACAGAAGCGCGAACGCGAGCACGGATGCCCTCACGCAGGAGTCGATCATCGCAATGTCCTTGGTCGAAAAAGGTCGTGCCGCCAGCGTGGTCAGCCGGGTCGGTTCGGAGCTGGCCCGTGAATCACCAGCTTAATTGCCGGCGAAGATCGCTCAGCGTGCCGTTGATATGCTCGGCGGCCAGCGCCTTGGCGCGCTCGGCGTTGCGCGTGGTCCAGGCTTCAAGCAGAATCTGATGTTCGAGATGGGCGCGGTGCTCGCGGCCAGCCGGTTCGAGATGCTTGTGGACGTAGCGCTCCGACATCACATGCAAGCGTTCGATCAACTGGGTCGTCAGCAGTCGGCGGCCGGGGCGGACCAGCGTCATGTGGAAATCCCGGTTGCGCGCGGCGACATCGTCAAGGTGATCGACTGCGGCGAGGTCGAGCGCGGCCAGCGCATCGCGCGCGTCCTGCTGCTCCTCCTCGCTCGCGTCCATCGCTGCGGCGGCGAGCGCCTGCGGCTCGATCGCGAGGCGCAGCGCGAAAATCTCCTCGGCCTCGCTCGCCGACATCTGGCGCACGAAGAAACCGCGATTGGCCTGGCTGACCAGCAGCCCTTCCTGCTCCAGCCGCGCCAGCGCCTCGCGTAGCGGTATCTTGCTGACGCCGAGTTCGTTGGCCATCGCATCCTGCCGGATCGGCCGCTCTACGGGCAGCTTGCCGGACACGATCTGTTCACGGACGATGTTGAAAATTTGCTCAGACAGGTTGCGGACGACAATGCTCATCGGGAAAGGGGCTCCACAGGATCGATCCGACTGTGCCCCGATCCGACGGCATGTACCAAGCGGTAAACATTCCAGACTGCCGATCCTGAGCAGAAACTTTTCTGGAACATGGCGCCGCCGCTGATTGTCTACATATATCGTATACGATAGGGCCGCCCGATCATCAAGGTGGGACATGGGCGAAAAGGCGATCATCATTGGCGGCGGTGTCGTGGGACTGGCGAGCGCGTTGGCGCTGGCGCGGCGCGGAATCGACGTGACGCTGGGCGATGCCGATCCCGGGCGCACTGCCGCGTCCTGGGGCAATGCCGGACATATCGCGATCGAGCAGGTCGAGCCGCTGGCCTCGCGCGCGGCGATCCGGTCTGCGCCGAAGCGGCTGTTCTGGCGGGGCGGCGCGCTCGCGTTGCCGCGCGGGCAGTGGCGAGCGTCGCTGCCCTTCGCGTGGCGGATGCTCAGCGCGGCGCGGCTGCGCCGTTTCGAATCCGGCAAGGAGGCTTTGTCGATGCTGGTGGGGCAGGCGATGCCGGCGTGGCTTCGGCTTGCCGCCGACCTGCCCGGCAATATCCTGCGCGACCACGGGCATTTCGTGGTCTGGGAATCGCCGACGGCGGCGCGAGCGGGCCGGGCGGCGTGGGCGGCGGCGGACACCGGCACCGCATCGTTTCGCGACATCGACGCGGCTGAAGGGCAGGAATTGGCGGCATTGGTCGGCACTGCGCCGGCCGGAGCGATCCGCTTTACCAACACCGGCTCGGTCGCGGATCTGGGGCGGCTGGCGGATGCGCTTGAGGGTGCGTTCGAACGGGCCGGCGGGCGGATCGTGCGGGGTCGCGCGCATCTGTCGCGCGTCGCCGGGCGGGCAGGAGTGTCGATCGACGGTGGCGCGGTGACGGTGCCCGATCATATCGTGCTGGCCGCCGGCGTGCGCTCGGGGTCGCTCATCGCGCCGCTCGGCCACCGCGCGCCGATCGTCGCCGAGCGTGGCTATCATCTGCGGTCCCGCGATCACGACTGGCCTGCCGGGTTGCCGCCGGTGGTGTTCGAGGATCGCTCGATGATCGTCACGCGCTATCGCGATTGCGTGCAGGTGGCGAGCTTCGTCGAGATCGGCGATCCCGACGCGCCGCCCGATCCGGCCAAGTGGGAGCGGCTTGAACGCCACATCGCCGAACTCGGCCTGCCGATGCGTGGGCCGTTCGATCGATGGATGGGATCGCGCCCGACTTTTCCCGATTATCTGCCCGCGATCGGCCGGAGCGGATCGGCCGACAATCTGGTCTATGCGTTCGGACATCAGCATCTCGGGTTGACGCTCGCGCCGATCACCGCCGAGATCGTCGGGGCGCTGGTGGCGCACGAGGCGCTACCGTTCGACATCACCGCGTTCGATCTCGATCGCTTCGCCAGAAAGGCATGACATGACCATCGGAGGCTCCACCGCCGCAGCCGAACTCGCCGCCATCCGCCCCTGGACCGCGACGGCGCCCGCGATCGACAGGGCCGAGCGGCTCGCCCGGATCGAGCGCGCGCGCGCGCTGACCGAGGGCATGGGGGCCGACGCGTTGCTGATCAGCGCGGGTGCGTCGCTGCGCTATTTCGCGGGCGTTCCCTGGGGAGCGACCGAGCGGCTGGTGGCGATGGTACTGCCGGTACGCGGGGAGCCGGTGATGATCTGCCCGAATTTCGAACTGGGATCGTTGCAGGCGGACCTGCTGATCGACGTGGATATCCGCCTGTGGGAGGAGGATGCGAACCCGCACGCGCTTGTCGCCGATGCGCTGGCGGGTTTGGGCGCGCGCACGCTCGCGATCGATCCGGCGCTGCCGTTCCAGATGTCGGAAAGGTTGCGCCGCGCGGCGCCGTTCATTGCGCTGGTCGATGGCGCGCCGGCGATCGACGGGTGCCGGATGCGCAAGTCGCCCGCCGAGATCGCGCTGATGCAGCAGGCGAAGGATATGACGCTAGACGTGCATCGCCGCGCCGCGCGTATCCTCGCGCCGGGCATCACCAGTTCCGAGGTCAAGCGCTTCATCGACGAGGCGCACCGCGCAATGGGCGCGTCGGGCTACAGCTTCTGCATCGTTCAGTTCGGCCGCGCCACCGCCTTCCCGCACGGCCTGCCCGGCGAGCAACGCCTTGAGGACGGGCAACTCGTGCTGATCGACACCGGCTGCACGATCGAGGGCTATCACTCCGACATCACGCGCACCTATGCGTTCGGCGAACCGGGCAGCGAGGTGCGTGCGATCTGGGATATCGAAAAGGCGGCGCAGGCGGCTGCTTTCGCCGCAGCGGTGCCGGGCGCGCCGTGCGAGAGCGTCGACTATGCCGCGCGCGCGGTGCTGGAAGCGGCGGGACTTGGCCCGGACTATCGCCTGCCCGGCCTGCCGCACCGTACCGGCCACGGCATCGGCCTGTCGATCCACGAACCGGCCTATCTGGTGCGCGGCGACCGCACGCCGCTGGAAGCGGGCATGTGCTTCTCCAACGAGCCGATGATCGTCGTGCCCGATCGTTTCGGCGTGCGGCTGGAGGACCATTTCTACATGACCGACACCGGCCCGCGCTGGTTCACGCAACCGCAGCCGGCGATCGACCGGCCGTTCGACTGATCGCCGCGCCGGCTTATTCCTCGTCGGGGTACGGTCCCTTGCCACCCTCGGCGATGAAGCGATCGACCCGCGCTTGCAGCACCGGCAGCGGCACCGATCCGAGCTGGAGCACGGTGTCGTGGAAGGCGCGGATGTTGAACTTCGGCCCCAGCGCCTTTTCGGCTTTGGCGCGCGCATCGACGATCGCCTTTTCGCCGAGGTAATAGGACAAGGCCTGCCCCGGCCAAGCTATGTAGCGATCGACTTCAGTCTCGATTTCGTGATCGGCGAGCGCGGTGTTGTCGTGAAGATAGGCCTGCGCCTGCGCGCGCGTCCAACCCATCGAGTGAATGCCGGTATCGACTACGAGGCGCGCGGCGCGCCACATCTGGTAGCTCAGCATGCCGAAGCGATCATAGGGCGTGTCGTAGATGCCCATTTCGACGCCGAGTTTCTCGCAATACAACGCCCAACCTTCGCCGTAAGCCGAGATGTAGGATTGCTGGCGGAACGGTGGCAAATCCTTGTTCTCGGCGGCGAGCGGCATCTGGAAGGCGTGGCCGGGCGCGCTTTCGTGGAGCGTCAGCGCCGGCAGATTGTATGTGTTGACGAGGTACACGCCCGGCCCGCCGCGACCGCCCGTGTAGATGGGCGCGATGTCGGCGGGAACGGGAATGATCGCGAAGCGGCTACGCGGCAGATGCCCGAACCAGTCCTTCGCCTTGCCGTCGAACGTCTTGGCGATCCAGGCGGCACGATCGAGCAGCGCCTGCGGCGTCTTGGCGTAGAAGCGCGGATCGGTGCGGAGATAGGTGAGGAAAGCGGGCAGGTCGCCTTTGAAATCGACCTCCTTCATCACCCCGAGCATCTGCGCGCGGATGCCGGCCACCTCGTCCAGCCCGATCCGGTGGATTTGCGCGGGCGTCAGATCGAGGGTGGTGAATTCCTTGATCTTGGACTGGTAATAGGCCTTGCCGTCGGGCAGCGAATAGGCGTCGAGGCTGGTCTTCGCGTGCGGGATATAGTCGTCGCGCAGGAAAGCGAGCAGGCTCTTGTGCGCGGGCACGACGGCGTTCTGGATGACGGCGACCGCCTCTGCGCGTAGGGCCGCCTGCGTGGCGGCGGGGATGACAGCGGGCATCGTCTTGAACGGCGCGTAGAACGGATTGTCCTGCGGCGTCTTGGCGTCGGTGATCGGCGTGACGGTCGCGTCGCGGCCTACGAGCGTGATCTTCGGCGGCGTGAAGCCGCGCGCTTCGCCCGCTTTCATGTTGGCGATCTGCTGCGCGAAATAGCGCGGCATCTCGCCGAGCATGGTCAGGTAGTTGCGATAATCCTGCTCGGTCTTGAAGCTCTGCCGCGCTGTGCCGACGACATTGCCCCAGAAACTGGTGTCGGCGTTGAGCGGCTTTTCATACTCGCGGTAGCGAAGCGCGGCGAGCGCGGTGGTGATCTGGTTGCTGTAGATTTGCAGGTCGATACGGTTTTCCGGCGTGAGCTGAGCGGGATCGATCGTCGCGAGCTTCGCCGTCACCTCGGTCCACATCTTGAGGCGCTCGGCTTGCGCGGCCGGTCCGACATCGGGGAGGTGCGCCGAGATATGGTCGCCGCTGTCCTCATCGTCCGCCTTCTGGTTCTGGCGCCACGTCCATTCGGCAGTATAGATCGCCTTGAAGCGCGCATCGGCGGTATCTTTCGCGACGGCGCTGGGCGCTGTCATGATCGCCGAAGCGGACGCGACCATCATCACGCCGCTTTTGAGAACCCGCATATATGCCCCGCCCTTGCAATGTCTTATGGATCGTATAACGTATTCTACGTATTCGCAAGGGAGAGCGGGATGACGTTGCAGCTTGTTGGTACGCGGCGGGACTGGCTGGCGGGCGCGGGCATCTTGGCGCTCGCGAGCGGCTGGACCGGACGTGCGCTTGCCGCCGCGCCGGCTGGCGCCGCGCTGCTGCCTGCACATCCCGAGCCGTTGCCCTTGAAGGATGTTCGACTGCTGCCGTCGCCGTTCCTCGACGCGGTCGAGGCGAATCGCCGCTACCTGCTCGCCCTCGAACCCGATCGTCTGCTGCACAATTTCCGTACCGGCGCCGGACTTGCGCCCAAGGGCAAGGTGTATGGCGGCTGGGAGGGCGATACGATCGCCGGGCACACGCTCGGCCATTATCTCTCGGCGCTCGCGCTGATCCACGCGCAGATCGGTGACATCGAGGCTAAGCGGCTCGTCGATTATATCGTCGCCGAACTCGCCGAGTGCCAGGCCGCGCGCGGCACCGGTTATGTCGCCGGGCTGCTGCGCAAGCGCAAGGACGGTACCTTGGTCGATGGCGAGGAGATATTTCCCGAGATCATGACGGGCGATATCCGTTCGGGCGGGTTCGATCTCAACGGTGCCTGGTCACCGCTTTACAACATCCACAAGACCTTCGCGGGGCTGCTCGACGCGCAGGCGTTGTGTGGCAACGCGCAGGCGCTCGGCGTTGCGGTCGGCATGGCGCGCTATTTCCAGCGCGTGTTTGCGGCGCTCGACGCGGCGCAGATGCAGAAGATGCTGGGCTGCGAATATGGTGGCCTCAACGAAAGCTATGCCGAGCTTTCGGCGCGTACCGGCGATCCGCAATGGCTGAGCGTGGCTGAGCGACTCCATGACGACGCCGTGCTCGATCCGCTCGAACGCCAACAGGACGATCTGCCCAACATTCACGCCAACACGCAGATCCCCAAGCTGATCGGCCTCGCGCGCATCCATGACCTCACCGGCCGCGCCGCGCCCGGCACGGCGGCGCGCTACTTCTGGAACACGGTGACGCATCACCACAGCTATGTGATCGGCGGCAATGCCGACCGCGAGTATTTCTTCGCGCCCGATGCGATCTCGCAGCATCTGACCGAACAGACGTGCGAGCATTGCAACAGCTACAACATGCTCAAGCTCACCCGGCAGCTTTACGCATGGGCGCCCGATGGCGCGATGTTCGATTATTACGAGCGCACCCACTTCAACCACATTCTTGCCGCGCAAGACCCGAAGACGGGCATGTTCACCTACATGACGCCGCTGATGTCGGGCATCAAACGCGACTTCTCCTCGCCGACCGAGGATTTCTGGTGCTGCGTCGGTTCGGGAATGGAGAGCCATGCCAAGCACGGCGAGTCGATCTATTGGCAGGGCAAGGATGCTCTGCTCGTGAACCTGTTCATCCCCTCGCGCGCGCATTGGGCGGGCAGGGGCGCGGATGTCGAGCTTGCCACCGCCTATCCCTATGACGGTGCGGTGCGGCTGACGCTGTCGACGCTGAAGCGTGGCGGCGTGTTCACGATCGCGATGCGCGTGCCCGGTTGGGCGAAGACCGCCACGCTGACCGTCAACGGCACGCCGGTCGAAGCCGAGCGCAGCGCCGGCTATGCGGTGGTGCGCCGCCGCTGGCAGGCAGGCGATGTACTCGCGATGGTGCTGCCAATGGAGTTGCGCACGGAATCTACCCCGGACGACCCTGACACGATCGCAATTTTGCGCGGTCCGCTGGTGCTCGCCGCCGATCTCGGCCCGGCGGCGCAGCCGCTGGCCGATGGCGGCGCGCCTGCGCTGGTCGGCAGCGATATTCTCGGCGGGTTCAAGGCGGGTGCGGCGCCTGCGGTGTATCGCACGCAGGGGCTTGGCCGGCCGGGCGATATGGACTTCGCGCCCTTCTACCGCGGCTATGACCGGCGCAGCGCGGTCTATTTCAAACGCTTCACCGATGCGCAGTGGGAGACGCAAAAGATCGCGATCGCCGCCGAGCAGGCGCGCCTCGCCGATCTCACCGCGCGATCGGTCGATGTCATGCATCTCGGCGAAATGCAGCCCGAGCGGGACCACGCGCTGACCTCGGACATCTCCTTCCCGGTGGTGTATCGCGGGCGCAACGGGCGTGATGCGCGGAGCGGCGGTTTCTTCCAGTTCGGCATGAAGGTGAAACCCGGCCCGCTGGTGCTGGAGGCGACCTATTGGGGCGACGAGCGCAAGCGTGCGTTCGACATCGTGGTCGATGGCACCGTCGTGGCGACGCAAGTGCTGGAGGCGCAGAAGCCCGGCCAGTTCATCGACATCGACTATCCGGTGCCCGAGGCGCTGACGCGGGGCAAGGCGCGTGTCATGGTGCGCTTCCAGCCGCATCAGGGGCATACCGCCGGGCCGGTGTTCGGGGTGCGGCTGTTTACCGCGCGGCAGTGATGGCCTGAGGTCGGCTCAGGCCGGCGTTCCAAGGAACGGCAGGGCCGCTGCCCGCAGTCCGTCGGCCGAAGCCGAGAGGCGGATCGGCCCGCCCTGGTCGCCAGCCTGGATGATCGCCATGCACAGGCCGTTGAACGCCGAACGTGCGGTGGCATGGTCGGGTTCGAGGCAGCGCGGATCGCCGTTGCCGACGCCGAGCAATGTCGCATCGCCATCGAGCGCGAAGGCGATCCGGTTCGTGGCGGTCGGCACGTCGCGGCCGTGCGCGTCGAGAGCGGCGGCGCGAACGACCGCGACCTCGCCGGGCGCCAGCAAGCGGCGATCGCTCGACAGCGCGAGCCGGGCCGGGGTGCCGGCGGTTTCCCGCACGTCGGTCAGGATACGACGGCCGCCGGTGAAGCCATGCGCCTCGATCCGGCCCGGTGCATAGGGCACCTGCCATTCGAGGTGGCGGTTGCGCTCAACCGGCTTGCGGCCGAGGCTGCGACCGTTGAGGAACAGTTCGACCGCATCGCAATTGCTGTGGACCCAGACAGCGACGTCCTGCCCCTCGCGCCCCGCCCAGTTCCAGTGCGGGAAGAGGTGGAGCACCGGCCTCGACCCCCACCAGGCGCGGTAATACTGGTAATTGTCCTTGGGGAAGCCGCAACTGTCCATCTGCCCGAAGTTCGACGCGTTTTCCGGCCAGCGCTCGAACGGCGTCGGTTCGCCGCGATAATCGAATCCGGTCCAGACGAACCCTCCGGCGAGGAAGGGGCGGGCGTCGTAGAAGCTCCACCAGCGCTCGGCGGTGGTCGCCCATTTCGGATAGTCGGTGTCATAGGCCGGGACGATCCCGGCGGCGTCGTCGCGCTTGTACTCGCCGCGTGTCATCACCGTGCTGCCGGTTTCGGTGCCGATCATCGGCATGGTCGGGTGCGCGGCGTGATAGGCGTCGATCTCGTCGAGATAGTAATTGCAACCCAGCACATCGAGGACGCGCGAGGCGCCTTGCCCGAACTTGCCGTTGAACGCTTCGGTGACGGGGCGCGTGCCGTCGAGTTCGTAGATGCGGCGCTTCATCGTCTCGGCGATGCGGGCGCCGGTCTCGGTGCCGCGATGTATTTCCTCGTTGCCGATGCTCCACAGGATGACGCTGGGGTGGTTGCGGCCCTGACGGACCATGCGATCGAGCTGGCTCATACCCTCCGGGTTGCTCGACATCTGGCGCGTCTCGTCCATGACGAGAATGCCCATGCGGTCGCAGGCGTCGAGGATCGCCGGCGCGGGTGAGTGATGGGTGGAGCGATAGGCGTTCGCGCCCATCGCCTTGAGCTGTTCGAGCCGCCAGACGTGCAGGCTATCGGGCACCGCGAAGCCAACGCCGGCGTGATCCTGATGGTTGCAGGTGCCCTTGATCTTCACTGGCGCGCCGTTGAGGAAGAAGCCCCGGTCGGGATCGAAGCGGATCGTGCGGATGCCGAAGCGGCTATCGTCGCGATCGACCACGGCGCCGGCGATCACCACTTCGGTCGTGAGCGTATATAGCACGGGCGTATCGAGCGACCACAGCGCTGGACTGGCGATCCGAATGGCCTGCGGGATGGTGATCTGCCCCCATGCCGGCAGTGTGACGGGATCGGACAGCGACGTCGCGACACTCTGTCCATCCGGCGCGGTGACGGTCGCACGCAGCCGCGCGGTGGTGGCCGGGCCGTCATTGTCGATCTCGGTGGCGGTGCGCAGCACTGCGCCCGCGTCATGCAGTTCGGGGCGGATCGCGACACCGCATTGGCGGATGTGTGCGGGCGCGGTCTTGACCAGCCGGACGTGGCGATAGAGGCCCGCACCTTCATACGACCATGCCTCACCAAGACTGACGTCGCAGCGCACGACGAGGATGTTCTCCTCGCCGGGAACCGCGAAATCGGTGATGTCGACGCGGAAGGGCGCATAGGCGCTCTCGTTCGATCCGACGACGAAGCCGTTGAGGATGATGAGACAATCGCGCGAGACGCCATCGAATTCGAGCGACAGGCGCTTGCCCGCGTCGCCTGCCGCGATCGGGATGCTACGGCGATACCAGCCGACGCTGGTCGCGGGCCACATCCGGCCGACCGGCTTGAAACCCTGAAACGCGCCGGTGTGATCGGCCGCCGAGTCGGGTGGGCCGAAGCGTTCGAACGGCAAGTCCACCGCCCAGTCATGTGGCAGGTTGACCGCCTGCCAGCCGCTGTCGTCGAAGGTGCGGGCGGCAACCGGCGTGCCGACGTCGCCGGATTTTCCATAGGTGTCGTGCGAGGTGCCGAAGCCGAAGTCCTTTTCGGGATCGCTGGCATGGCCCAGATGGAAGCGCCAGCCGCGTTCGAGCGGCACCACGCCGCGCGGGTTGGCGGGTTCGGCACGCGCGGTTGCGGCAAGTGGCGGCGCGAACGCGAGTCCGCCCGCCGCGCCGGCGGTCTTGAGGAGATCGCGGCGGGACGGGCGGGGCATGGACGATCCTTGTATGTGGACGATCAGAAGTTGACGGTCGCGCCGATGAAGATGGTGCGGCCGAGCGGATCATAGACGCCCGGATAGGTATTGCCGTTACCGAAGCTGGACAGGACGCCCTGCGCAATCGCCGGCGGGTCCTTGTCGAGCAGGTTGTTGACGCCGGCGCGCAGCGTCAGGTTCTTGGTGAAGTTCGATGTCATGCTCAGATCGAAGTAGCTGTAGGCGCCGATCTTGCGGTTGATGACGCTGCCTGGCCCCTGTTCGTTGAGAAACGCATTGTCCGACAGGGTGGAAAGTTTCACGCTGTCGAGATAGCGCCAAGCCAGCGAGAGGGTCGCTTGGTTGTCGCCGGGGATCATCCAGGTGCTCCGCAACTGGTGGCGCCACTTCGGCGAAGGCTGACCACAGGAATACCCGTACAGGCCCTTGCAGTCATAGCTGCCGAGACCCGGCAGCGGCTCGGTGCTGAGATCGAGCAGGAAGGTGCCGATCAGATCGAAGTTGAGCTTGCCGAAGCGGTTGAGATCGAGCGTGTAGCTGCTGGTGATATCGATGCCGGAGGTCTTCAGCGAGCCGGTGTTGATCGTCGTGCCGACGACGTATCCGTCGTTGCCGAACAGCACGCCGCTGCGCGGATCGCGGTGGAACAGGCTGCAATAATACGGGTCGCCCGTCGAACCGCATTGGCTGATCGTCAGCGATGGCGGGATCGAGTTGATATAGTCGTTCACCTTGATGTGGAAATAATCCACCGTCAGCGTGAAATTGCGGACCATGCGCGGCGTGAGGATCATCCCGATCGTGTAGGTGTCCGCCTGTTCCGGCTTGACGTCGCGATTGCCGCCGAACTGCTGGACGCAAACGCCCGCCGGGCATTCGGGAATGCTGCCATATTGCCCGGCGGTCACGCCCGACCGCTGACACACTTCGAACGACGCGGTTGGGCTGGCGCCGGCGCAGGGGTCGGTCGCGGTCACGTTGCCCAACGAGACGGCGTTGAACAATTCTCTGATGTTGGGAGCGCGGAATGCGTGGTTGTAACTGGCGCGCAGCCGCAGGTCGCTGCTCGGTGCCCAAGATAGTTCGCCCTTGTAGGTGAAGGCGTTGAAATCAGACTGAAAACCGGTCGATCGTTGTTCGTTGTGATAGGTCGAATAGCGTACGCCGCCGTTGATCGTCAGCGATTTGGCGAAGGGGAGATTTGAGAGAACTGGCACCTCGATCTCACCATAGCCCTCGTTCACGCTGATCGTGCCGTTAGACCCGACATATCCATTCTGGATAGCGATCGCGTCACCGGTTTCGTTCAGGGTCTCGCGGCGATGCTCGGCGCCCAGCGCGATGGCGACGCCATTCTCGGCCCAAGGAGTCTGGATGCCGTATTCGCCGAGGTCGCCGTTGATCGAGCCAGAAAATATCGTCTGCGAACTGCGGCTCTGAGTCGAACTGTTCGAAAACAGATAGGGCAGCGCCGTCTGGCTGATCGCCCCCGCTGCGAAGACGTCGATCGGCAGGCAGTTCGGATCGGACTTGTCGATCACCGACTGGCAGGTCGGCGTGCCGTTGACGCTGACCGCGTTCAACGCGCGCTGCGCTTTCACGTTGTCGACATTGTTCGAATAGGTCTCGTTGTAGCGGACGAGCGAGCGCAGGTAGTTGAGATCGTAGCTGAAGCCCGTGGCGAAATCGCCGCGCACACCTGCGGTATAGCGGTAGTCCGCGTGGCGCAGATCGTCGCGCCGCGGCGTGGAGAGGCGCAGGCCGATGAAGGTGTCCTCGGTCTGAGACGTGCCGGCCGCCGGGCCGCACAATGTCGTCGCCTGGCTGGCGGACATATAAGGGTTGTTGCAGGGAATCGTGAAGGTCGTGCCTTGAAACAGAGCCGATGGCGCAGCTTGCGAGAAGGTGTGATCCTTCATGAACATGAAGCTGCCATAGACTTCGGCGAGCGGGCTGAACTTGAACTTGGCGAAAGCGCCGGCGGTGTAGCGCTCGTCGGATCGCTGGAAATAGTTGGTCGGCGCATAATTGTAGGCGAAGCTCGAGGTGTAGGGCACCCAGGTGTGCTGGCCGTCCTTGGTATTGTTGAGCGTTTTCCCCTTGTTGGGGCCGGTCAGCAGCGTGAACAGACCATAAGTGTTGTTGCTCGATCCGCCGCAGGTGAGGCTGGTGCCGGCATCGTCGGCAGGGTCGAGCGCGCAGGCGGATACGTCGCGGCTATCCTGCGTGACCGCCTGGGTCTGGCGATAGCCGCCGTAGACTGTGATATTACCGCGACCATCCGCGAAATTCTTGCCGAACGCGCCGTTGATATCGGTCTTGCCGCCGTCGAACACGGAAGACGGCGCGCGCGCGTAGCCTTTGGCGTCGGTCAGGCCGTGGAGATAGGCATTGCCATTATCATGCTGAGCGATGCTGCTTTGCGCATCGAAGCGGAGGCCGTCGAGATTGTCGCGCAGCACGAAATTGACGACACCGGACATCGCGTCCGAGCCGTACACCGCCGAAGCGCCGCCGGTGACGACGTCGATGCGCTGTACGAGCGCGGACGGCACAAAGTTCACGTCGATCGTTTGCTGCGGCAGCATCCGCCGCCCGTTCAGCAATACCAGCACGCGATTGGGGCCGAGATTGCGCAGGTTGATGTTCGAGGTGCCGTCGGACCCGTTCGAGACGTTCTCGTTCGCGTCGGCTGTGAACTGCGGGAGCTTGTTGAGGACGCTCTCGACACTCGTCGCGCCCTGATAGCGGATTTCCGATTCGCTTACGGCGGTGAGCGGGCTGTTGCTGTTCAGGTCCGGGCGCTTGATGCGGGTGCCGGTGACGACGATCGTGTCGGCGCTCGCGTCAGCGGTTCTCGCGTCCTGTTCTGCGGCTGTGGTTGTCCCTGCGATCTGCGCGTGCGCGCTCGTCGACATCAATGCCGTGAGAACCGCCGCGAATGCCGCCGTGCGATAGGTGGTGCGTGCCGTCTGTCCCATGTGGAAACCCCCAATGGCGTTTTGCCTTGGCGACGAATGCACCACGATGTCATCTGTATGTCAAATATAATATACGATATTCATTCTTGCCCTTGAGGATAAATACACTTTACCGCGCGTCGCTCATGCGCGCGCCAGCCTGATAAGTGTCTCGTCGTCGCCCAGCGCAACGACATGCGCGCCACGTTCGGGCGCGCGTGCTCCGGTGAGGTGATAGCCTTCACCCTCGATCACCAGCCGAGCGACCGGCGTGTAGGCGTCGCGCGCTTCGAGTGTCAGCGTCACCGCACCGCTGCCCGGATCGAATGTCGCCGCCGCGAAGCGCCCGGCTTCCAGCACCAGCCACAGCTTCACGGGTGCGATGAAGATACGTGTCCGCGCGCTGTCCTTTGGAGCGATAGTGACGCGACCGCCAGTTTCCGTCACGGTGCCGCCGAAGCCGATCCAGCCGAACTCGGGGTGTTGCACCAGATAGCTGGCGGTCGCGATGGCATGGCCGAAGAAGCTCATGCCGTAATCGCCCGAATAGGCGTCGAACCGCATCATGTCGGGATTGGAGTGGAAGGCGCATGCGCCGAACCCGTCGCGATCGACGTTGGTCAACGATCCCATCAACCCGCCATACGCGACCCGCAACAGGTGGATGTCCGCCGGGTCGCGGCGATAGCTGTCGAACAGCGGCAGCGCGTTGAGCGACGATCCGTAATGGTGCAACTGCCGCTCGATCCGCGCGGTCTTGCCGGCGAACAGGAAATCCCAATAGCGCCGCGCGCTGCCGTTATAGCCCCAATGCGGGATCAAAGGATCATAGCCGAGGATCACCTCGCGCGTGAGATCCGCCTTCGTGTGGTCGCCGAAATGGCGCATCCACGCATAGACTTCTTCCTGTCCGGTCGAATCCCACGGCATCTCGCTGCCGAACGGAAACGTCTCCGTGCTCCACAGGTCGGCACGTTTGCGCATATCGGCTTCCAGCGCGTCGGCCGGCGCGGTCAGCCCCGCGTGCCGCAGATCGGCGAGGATCGCGACGAACACATCGCCCTCCATCTGCCCGAACTTGACGTATTCGGGCGCGAGCCGTGACATCGCAATCGCGGTGCGGGCGGCGCGATCGAGATACCAGCGCCAGTCATGCGCCGTGACCAGCCCGACGCGGTTGCGCGCGAGGCGATAGAGCACCCATTGCGCCGCCGCGACATGGACGTAGTTGAATGATCGCACCACCGAGCGCGCCCGTTCGGGTTTCCAACTCGCCCATGTCGTCCAGTCGATCGCCGGGTCGTACTCGGCGGCGTGGGCGGGATCGTACCAGAACAGGCTTTTGCGCACGCCCTCGCGCTCCGGCCCGTCGCCGACCTGCAAATGGCGCTCGATGACCTCGACGTGGAAGCGCTCGAACTTCGCGATCTCGGCGGCAACCGGATTGTCGAGTTGCTTCATGATCGCCGCGAGCCATGCGCCGGCGCCGCCCTCGTCGCTCAGACCGGCGATCCAGACGCGCTTTTCCTGCGTGATGATCGCGTCGCGCTCGCGGTCATAGCTCATGATCGCGGGGCTGCGGCCGAAGCGGTCGGCGGGGTCTTCGTACCATTGCCGCGTGAAAAGGAAGCGGCCGAGGTCGCCCGCCACCTCGCGCGCGGGCTTGATGACGGTGTAATGGACCGTCTGCCGGCTGCCGTCGCCATGATGAAGCGTGACGCGGGCACGGCCCCAGGTTCGTCCCGTCAGGCGGTAGCGCATCCAGCCGCCCGCCGGCGGCGCGGCATCGACGGTGATCGCGCCGGGCGGAGAGACGTTTATCCGCGATACCGGCTGACCGGCTTTGACGAAGAGGTCGGCCGGTAGGTCGGTCGGCAGCACATAGCCGGGGATGCCGACCACAACCGGCCGACCCGCTGCCGCCAGCCGGCGCTCGATCGACCGGATATCGGGGGCGAGCGCCAGCCGCAGCCCGAAGCTGCGCGTCTCGCCCGGCGCGAGCGTGAAGCCGGTCGGCTCGTTCCATTGCTCGGCGCCGCGCCATTCGCGATCGGCGAACCCCTTGCTCGCCACCATCCAGCGGTAGAAACCCTCGAAGGTCAGCTCGCGCTTGGTGCGATCTTTCAGGAGCGCTGCGCCGCCATCGGCGGCCTTGCCGTCGGCGATCGGCATCCAGGTCTCGAACGGGGTGCCCGGCTCGGGCAGGACCAGCAGTGCCGGACCCTGTCCGTTGAGACGCGTGACCTGGAGATAGCCCGCATCCCGTCCGACATACGGATCGGCGAAGCTCGCCAGCGCGTGCGCCTGTTCGAGCGTTCGGCCGGTGAGGACATTGTCGAACGGCATGGCGAAGCCGAGTCCGCCGATATCCACCGCCGCCGTGGAGCGATTGGTGACGATGAACCGCAGGATGAGAGTATCGGCCGCGACGATCCAGCGCCGTTCGACATGCAACGGACAACCCGCAGGCAAAGTGGGCGTAAGGTCGGCGGCGGCGAGCACGTCTCCTGTGGCCGGCAGAGCCTTGACCGTGGCGCGATGGAAAGCGGTCGAAACGTCGAGCCACGCCCCGCCGGCGCGAAAGCGAATGTCGATATCGCCGAGCGCATAATCGCCGGCGGTGATTCCGTTGCGACGCTTCGGCGCGAAATCGAAGTCCGGCGCGGTTCGCGGCGAGAGCGACGAGAGAACCTGCGACGCGGTGTCCAGCGTGACGGCGAACGGGCCGGAGTCGCTGCGGATTGTACCAGAGGTGGGTGGCACCGCCCCGAATGCGCGGGGCGCGATGTGTCCGGCAACGCAGGCGACCGGCAGACTCGTCAAAAGATCGCGGCGCTTCAATGGCAACCCTAACGTCGTCCACACCCTATAGAATATAGTATTCTATTTCTGTGAGGCCTTGTCTAGCCCGTGAGGAGAGGACGAGGGCGATCGACGCGCTTCGCAGGCGCTATGGCGTCGCTGGACGGACCTGGATGTCGTCGAAGCGTTTCCAGCGATAGATCACGAAGCTGATCGTCCAGGCGGTGGCGAACAGTGCGATGATGAAGAAGCCGAGCAGGTTGAAGCGCCCGCCGAGATCGACCGCGACGTCCCACACGCCACCCGAAAGGCCGAGCTTGTCCGCGAGCAGCGCCGCCGTCTCGATCCCGCCGATCATCACCGCCACCAAAGCGGAAACGGCGGTGATGGTGATGTTGTAGTAGAGCTTGCGGATCGGTCGCACGAACGCCCATTCATAGGCGCCGAGCATCAGGATGCCATCAGCGGTATCGACCAGCGCCATGCCGGCCGCGAACAGTGCCGGGAACACCAGCACCGGCGCGAACGCGAAGCCGTGTGCGGCCTGCGCGGCGGACAGGCCGAGGATGGCGACCTCGGTCGCGGTATCGAAGCCGAGGCCGAACAGGAAGCCGAGCGGCGCCATGTGCCACGGCCGCGTCACCAGCCGGAACAGCGGGCGAAACAGCCGGGAGACGGGGCCGCGCCCGGCCAGCAACACGTCCAGATCGTCCTCGCGGTAGCTGCCACCGGCGCGGACGTGTGCGAACGTCCGCCACACCGAGCGCAGGATGACGAGGTTGATCGCCGCGATGGCGAACAGGAAACCCGCCGAGAAGATCGTCGCGACCACGCTGCCAGCGACCTTGAACGCCTCGAACCGGGTGAGCGCGTTGGCGGTGGCGGCGATCGCCACCGATGTGATCAGGATGACGGTGCTATGCCCGATCGCGAACCACAGTCCGACGGTGACAGGGCGCGTGCCGCCATGCATCAGCTTGCGGGTGACGTTGTCGATCGCGGCGATATGATCGGCGTCGACGGCGTGGCGCAGCCCCAACGTCCAGGCGAGCAGCGCAGTGCCGAGCATAGCGGGCGCAGCGTGGAACAGGCTGCCGGCCCACACCCACGCGCCGGCATTGGCGGCGAGAAGCAGTGCCAGCAGCACGATGATACGCCGCCGGACGCGAGGACGGGAAGCGGAGTCTGTCGTCATCGTACAAGCCTCTTGTAGCCCAGCCAGATCCCGCTGACCGACGTCACCAGCCCCAGCGCCGAGAGCAGCCAGAGCAGAATGTCCCACGCCGGCCGATGCAGCGTGAGCGCGTTGAGATCCCATGTGTGGAGCAGGTCGAATGCCCAGCGATAGACGCGACGGCGCCGGTCGAGCGTGGCGAGCACTTCGCCGGTGGCGGGGTCGATCATCAGCCAGGTGCGCGCCGGATCATCGAAGCGGACACGCAGCACCGGCAGGGCCGGCGGCGCGCCGCGCTCATACCAATATATGTCGGGCGCAGTCAGTCGCTCGACCGCGATGATCGGGGCATCGCCCATCAGCTTGCGGGCCGCCGCGACGATCGCCGCGCGGGGCGGGCGGGCAGGGGCGAGCGTGGTTGGATCGAGCACCTGTCGCTGGCCATCGGGGTATGCGACCGTCAGCTGCGGCACGCCGGCGTGATCGGTCAAGCGAACCTCCACCGCACCTGCCGCCACGTTTCGCAGCCCGGGCAGCGCGACCTTGGGCATCATCCCACCCGAATAGACACGCACCGCCGCTTCGTCCTGATCGGCGGCGCGGAACACATGGCCGGGGTCCACCGACAGCCAGCCGCTGAAGATCCACGCGATAAGGAACACCCCGCCAACCATTCCGGCGACATAATGCCAGAGCAGCCAGCCGTGATACGGCGTCACCCGTCCGCCCTTGAACCGGCGCGCGCCGAGGCGAGTGCGCAGGATGCCGATCCACATACCGGCCACTGCCGCCGCGATGCACGGCCCCGACACCCACAACACGACTTGCCGCCAGGCCGCATTGTCCTGCCGCAAAATGGTCGGATACAGCCAATGCGGTACGGACCCGAGCCAGTTCCAGAACCGCTCGCGGCGGGTCGTTCGCTGTACCACGCCGCCGGTTGTGGAGGAGACATAGAGTTCCGTCCCCGCAGGATCGTCGATCGAGACCTTCCAGAGCGGGCGATGCCGGTCGAACCCGCCTGCCACCGTCCACTGGTCGCGCTCCAATCGCTCGAGACTCGCGACCGGCGCGCGGGCAAAGCGGCGCGCCACGCGCTTGGCGAAAGCGGCATCGACGGGCCGCATCACGGCGCCGCGCGCGGCGGATATCGTGGTTTCGCGCCCATCCCATCCGCCGACGCGCCAGACCGGAACGCCGTCGCGCATTTCCAGCGACAGCGCGCGCTGCATCCTGCCCCGGTCGAGTGGTGGTGGCACGTTCATCACCGACCAATCGATCGGCTCCGCCCGCGCCAACCGTTCCCCGGCCTGCAGCGAGGGATAGGGGACGTAGACCATCACCAGCCCCGACAGGAACCACATCGCGAACAGCAGACAACTCGCGATGCCGATCCAGCGGTGCGTCAGGTAGAGCCAGCGCCGGGCGATGCGCCAGGCGCTAGAAACCGGCACGAAGCGACACATCCACCGAGCGCGGTCGACCGAGCACCCATTGCTGGTCCCCATAGGCGTTGGTCGCGTAATCCTTGTCGAGCAGATTGTAGGCGTGGACATCGACCGCGACGTTGCGTGTCACCGCATAGGACACAGTGGCATCGATCGTCGCGTAACCGGGCAACCGGAAGCGATTGGCATTGTCCGAGAGCTGGCGCCCGACATAGCGGAGGCCGGCGCGCGCCTGGAGTTGGCGGGTGGCGTCCCAGCGCAGCCACAGGTTCGCCATCCGTTCAGGAACATCGGGCGGCGTGTTGCCAGCGAGGTTGTCGCCGCCGGAGCGGAACGCGTCGAACCGCGCATCGAGGATGCTGCCGTTGGCATCGATGCCGAAGCCGTGCGGAAGATCGAGCGACACCGTCGCCTCGATCCCCTTGGCCGACCTTTGCCCGATCTGCTCGACGGGACTCGTCGGCGTGCGTTGCGCGAGCAGCCCTTTCTTGACGATGCGATAGGCGGCGATCGTCGCGGTGCCCCGGCCACCGAGAAACACCGCCTTCGCACCGATCTCGACCTGATCGCCGGTGGCGTTGCTGAACTGGACCTGCCCAGTCGAATAGGTGGTCAGCGTGCCGAGCGGGTCCACCCCGGTGGCATATTGCGCATAGAGCGAGACGGTCTTGATCGGCTGGTAGACGCCGCCGACCCGCCAGGTGGTGTTGGTCAGCGTCTTGTCGAGCGCGAAGCTATCGGCACCCGATGGCGCGATGCTCCAGCGTTTGATGCGATCGCGTTCGTGACGGACGCCGCCGACAATCGAGACATGATCGCCGACCTTCAGCCGGTCCTCGGCGAAAACGGAGACTTCGTCGGTGCGCGTGCGATAGCGTGGTGCGATGCCCTGCGTATCGACGATCACGCCGGGGTCGAAGTCGAACGGGTCCACCACCGAGACCTGCGGGTCCGCACCGAAATTGTGCGAGTAGCGTGTCTTGATGAGGTTCGCATCGAACCCGACGACGAGATCGTTGCCGATGCCGTCGGCAAGGCTTGTCCGCCACGTCGCGCTACCCTGATCGCCCCATTGGGTCTGATCGTGGACGATGCCGGTCATGCCGGTGCGATAGATTTGCCCAGGCGTGGCGGGTTGTTCGTTGAGGCCGCTCGGACAGAAACCATTGGCCCCCACCCAGCAATAGCTTTCCAGATTGAGCCAGGCCCGCTTGCTCGTGAGCCGATACACCTGGTTGCTGAAGGTGAGCGAGCCGCTCGGCGTCCAGTCCACCTGCAGGCTGGTGCGGTTGTCCTGATAGCGGACGTGGCCGTCACGCGTGTTATAGTTGCGGTCGCGGACGGCGGTGTCGAGGCGACCGTCGATCAGCGGCGTGCCGAAATAGCGCATCGGCCGCTGATTACCGTAATCGTCGCGCACGGTGACGACGAGTGTCTCGGTCGGCGTCCAGCGCAACGTGCCGGACAGCGCGTAGCTGCGCGATTGCCCGCGATCGACATAGCCGTCCGAGCGGCGATAGCTGCCATCGATCCGATACGAGAGGCGATCGTTCAAAGGTCCGCCGACGCCGGCGGCGACATGGAAAGTGTTCTGCGATCCATAGCCGATCTCGCCTTCTGCCTCGGTGCGATCGGTGTTGGGCTTGCGCATCACGACGTTGACCGCGCCGCCCAGCGCGCCTTGGCCGTAGAGCACCGACGCAGGGCCGCTCAGAATGTCGATCCGCTGAACCATCCACGGATCGGTCGGGAAGGTAATCGTGCCGGCGACCGGGAACAGCCGCACGCCGTCGATCAGTTGCAGCACCGATCCCTGACCGCTGAACCCGCGCGCGGCCAGCGCGGTGCCGCCGTTGCCGAGGTTGCCGACGTTGCTGATGCCGGGAGCACGGCTCGCCGCCTCGACCACCGACATATCGCCGCGCGCGCGGATCAGGTCGCCGTCGATCGTCGAGAGCGTGGCAGGTGTTTCCAGCGCGGTGAGGCCGAGGCGGCTACCGGTCGTGTTCGGTATCGTCAGGCTCGGTTGCTGGCGCTCGCCTATCACCAGGATATTATCGGCGTCGCTGTTCGTATTCAGCGCGGTCTGCGCGTGCAGTGGCGCGGTAGCGGCCGTGATGGCCAGCGCCGCGCAGCTTGTAAGATATCGCATTCATGGAGTCCCCCGGCGTCGGACGAACCGGGGGGCCTCCGCGTGAGCGACGGCAGCCGCGCCGACCGGACGCCATCGCGACCGTCACGCCTGCCCGTGCGGCCCCCCGCACCTTCGTCGCTCGAACGGAGTTCACCGTGCCGCAGCCATCCCCTGGACCGAAGCAAGAGCGACCCACGCCGGCAGGTCTCCTGGCTCACGGGTCAACGCGACGATGCACGACCTTCCCAAGTCGCTCGGACTCAGTGGCTGCGCCTGTCCCGAGGGATCAGACGCGATGTGCATCGCGCTCGCCGCTTACAGTTGCAGGGACAGCCTCGGCTTAGGGACCAAAGTCCCGTACCGCGTTCCCTTTTAAGCCCCTTGCGGGGCACCAGCGCGATCATAAGGCGAACGATCCTGCGACCGCGCGCCTCGATTCATCTCGTACCGAAACGATCGGGGCCGTGCAAGCAGCGGCTCAGCGTTCGAACACCCTGTCGGCGAGGGGTTCGCGTGCCTGCCAGCCACGCCGTTCGAGTTCGGGGATATCGGAGCCGGTAAGCGGCGTGCCGATACACAGCAGGGCGACGAACGACCAGCGCGCCGGCACGTCGAGCATCGCGGTTACGGCCACGGGATCGAGGATCGAGACCCAGCCCAGCCCAAGCCCGCGCGCGGTGGCGGCCAGCCAAAGCGTATGGATCGCGGTGACGGTGGAATAGCGAAGCGTCTCGGCCATCGTCGCGCGGCCGAGGCCGTGACCCGCCGCCGGATCGTCGTCGCAGAACACCGCCAGCAGTTCGGGCGCCTCGCGCAGACCGTGGAGTTTCAGCGCGCCATAGCGCTCGCGCAGGCCGTCGTCGGTGAAGGCGTCCGCTGCCTCCCGGCTGGCGGCATCGACGTGATCGGCGAGCCGCGCGCGCAAGCCTTCCGACCGGATACGGACGAAGCGCCAAGGCTGAGCGTTGCCGACCGATGGCGCCAGCGCCGCCGTGGCGAGCAGGTGGCGCATGTCGGCTTCGGGTATCGGCGTGGGTTGAAAATGCCGGACGTCGCGTCGCCAGCGGAGCAGGTCATCGAGTTGCGCGAGGAACCCGGCATCGAACGTGGGTTCGGTCATGCGGCGGATCGCTCACGGCGGAGTAGATAGGTATCCATGATCCAGCCATGTTCGGCCCGCAGCGCTGCGCGGCGGGTCACGATCTGCGGACCAGCCTCCGCCAGCGGGCCCGCGATCAGTGCCTGATGCGCCATACCGAGATACGCGCCCCACCAGATCAATACCGCTTCCGGGTCGAGCGTGGTGAAGGCGCACGCCCCATCAAGCATCACCGCGATGGTATCTGCGGCCTCAGGCCAGCCATCGTCGCGCAGCCGACGACCAGTCGTGACGACGATCGGGGCGCCGAGCGTGTTGAGCGGGATCGCGTGCGCGGCGGTGAGTGCCTGCAGGCTGGTGATGCCGGGGACGACATGAACGCGCATCGCCATGCCGCCTGTCTGCAACCGCTCCGCGATCCTCAGCGTGCTGTCGTATAGCGACGGATCGCCCCAGACGAGCAATGCCAGCCGCCCGCCATGCGGCAGATGCCGGGCGATCTGAGCCGCCCATGTCGCGGCGATCGCATCGTGCCAGTCGCCCACGGCGGCGAGATAGTCGCTGCTGTCTGCGCGCACGGGCAGGTCGAACTCGACGACGCGCACGGGCTTGGTCAACACCGTCGCGCAGAGCGTGCGGCGCAGGTCGATCAGGTCTGATTTGGCTTGGCCCTTGCGCGGGAGCAGGATCAGATCGGCCGCGTTCATCGCTGCCTCGGCTTGGCGGGTGAGGTGATCGGGGTTGCCGGTGCCGATGCCGATCAGGTGGAGGTCGATCACGTTTCTTCCTCCATCAGCGGGCCATAGAGGATCAGCGCGGGCGCGGTGCCGATCTCAACGCGCAGGGTTTGCGCCAATGCGGCGATGGTCGAGCGCACGAGCCGCTGGCCGGAATTACCGACATTCTCCGCCAGCAGCGCCGGCGTATCGGGCGACAGGCCGTGATCGACGAGTCGCGCCGCCAGTTCGGCGAAGGTGCGCTTGGGCATGAATACGACTGTTGTCGCATCAGAATCAGCGAGCGCGGCCATGTTGAGGGTGGGCAGGCCGCCGGTGACGTCATGACCGGTGACGAACTGGACGCGCCGGGCGTTCAGCCGGCGCGTCAGTGGAATCGCCGCCGCAGCGGCCGCAGCCGACGCGGAGGTGACTCCTGGCACGATTTCGAACGCGATGCGCGCGGCGCGCAGCGCGAGGATTTCCTCTTCAAGCCGTCCGAAGATCGCGGGGTCGCCCGATTTGAGCCGCACCACGCGCGCGCCGGTGGCGGCATGATCGACCAGCAGCCGCGACACATGCGCCTGAGTGGGCGAGGCGCGCCCGGCACGCTTGCCGACCGCGACGAGGTCCGCGCCGGGCCGGACATGGCTGAGCAATGGCCCCGAGGAGAGATCGTCGAACAGCACGACGTCGGCTGCACCGAGCCGGGCCACCGCCTTCAGCGTCAGCAGTTCGGGATCGCCCGGCCCCGATCCGACGAACGAGACGAACCCGCTCATCGCGCAGGCGCGATCAGATGGAAGAACGTGCCCGACACGCGCCCACGGTACGATCCCGTCTCGTCCACGGCATTTCCGTCGGCATCGGTGACAAACGCGAGCGGTGAATCGGGCTGTTCGAGGATCGTCGAATAGTGAAACTCATGCCCGCGCAGGTCGGTGCCTTCGCCGACGCCCGCCATCGGCGCGCGTAAGGTCGCGCGGCGATAGCCCAAGTGCATCCGCCGCTGCGCATAGCTGGTGACGAGGCCCAGCAGCCCGGCCATGCGGTGCTGCGCGCCATCGGCATCGATCAGCGCCTCGCCCAGCGCCATATAGCCGCCGCACTCGCCATGAACGGCGCGGGTGCGCGCGTGTTCGGCCAGACCGGCGTGGAACGTCGCCGCCGCTGAGAGACGCCCGGCGTGAAGCTCGGGATAGCCGCCCGGCAACCAGACGAGATCGGCGCTCGTATCGGGCGCTTCATCGGCCAGCGGAGAGAAGGGCAGGATTTCCGCGCCCGCGCGCCGCCATGCATCAAGCATGTGCGGATAGGTGAACGAGAAAGCGGCGTCCTGCGCCAGCGCGATACGCTGGGCCGGCGGTGTAAACCGCCACGGTTCGGCGGCGTCTTTGGGGGCAGCGGTGGCGGCGTGGCGCAGCGCGGCGAGATCGACATGCTCGCGCAGGAACGCCGCATAGTCGGCGATGCGCGCGTCGAGATCGGGATGCTCGGCGGCCTGGACAAGCCCGAGATGCCGTTCGGGCAGCTTGAGGTCGCCGCGCCGTGGCAGCGCACCGAACACGCGGATGCCCATCGCCGCCATGCCGCTGCGCGCGAGCCGCTCGTGGCGCGGACTCGCCACCCGGTTGAGGATCACGCCCGCGACCGCCAGATCGGGATCATAGCGCGCGAAGCCGAGCGCCGTCGCGGCGGCGGACTGCGCCTGCCCGGACACGTCGATGACGAGCACGACTGGCCAGCCCATGCGTTTCGCCACATCGGCGGTGGCGCCGTTACCGGCCGCGCCAGGCGTGGCGACGCCATCGAACAGCCCCATCGATCCCTCGGCGAGGACGAAATCGGCATCGCGTCCTTGCGCGACGAGGCTGTGCAGCATCGCCTCCGCCATCGCCCAGCTATCGAGGTTGAACGACCGCCGCCCGCTCGCCGCGCGGTGGAACGCGGGGTCGATATAATCGGGGCCGCTCTTGAACGGCTGGACGGTGAGACCGTCGTCGCGCAACGCGCGCAACAGGCCGAGCATCACCGTGGTCTTGCCGGTGCCGGAGGCCGGTGCGGCGATCATCAATCCGGGTGTCATTCGCGGGTTCCGGCGAAAGGCGAGGCGGCGGTCTGCGGCCGGAAACGACGGTCATACTCGCGCGCGTACAAGCTGCTTTCGGCGAAATCGGCCGGCGCGAGGACCGGGCCGACGAGGATCAGCGCGGTCCGCTCGGGGCCGCCCGCTGCCGCCTGTACCACGGTCGATAAGGTGGCACACACGATCCGCTCGTCAGGCCAACTCGCCCGCCAGACGATCGCAACCGGGCAGTCGCCGCCATATGCGGGAGTCAGATCGGCAATCACGCGGTCGAGCGCGTGGATCGACAAATGGATCGCCAGCGTCGCGCCGGTCGCGGCGAAGGCCGTGAGGGTCTCCGCTGGCGGCATCATGCTCGCGCGGCCCGGTGTGCGGGTCAGCACGACCGATTGGGTGAGGCCGGGCAAGGTCAGTTCGGACTCGAGCGCGGCGGCGGCGGCGGCGAAGGCGGGGACGCCCGGCGTGATGGTGAAGGGGATGCCGAGCGCGCGCAGGCGGCGAAGCTGTTCGCCCATCGCCGACCAGATCGACAGATCGCCCGAATGGAGCCGGGCCACGTCCAGCCCTTGTGCCTGTGCATCGACGATCTCGGCGAGGATCGCGTCGAGCGACAGAGGCGCGGTGTTGACGATCCGCGCGCCCGGCGGGCAATGATCGAGCAGCGCGCGGGGCACCAGCGATCCGGCATAGAGGCAGACCGGCGATGCGGCGATGCGGTCGCGTCCGCGCAACGTCAGCAGATCGGGTGCGCCCGGGCCGGCGCCGATGAAATGGACGGTCATGATTGAAATCCTTCAGCGATGGCGCAGGTCGCCATGCGATCCGGGGAGATGTGGCGCGGCGCTATAAGCCGCGCGCCCGCGCCGGCTGCGGCGAGCGCGGCGGCTTCGGCGACGCTGCCGGTGCCGCGTGCGGAGAGACTAATAGGCGAGCGGGTCGGCGTCTCGACCGCCCGCAATGCCTCCGGCGTCACGACGATCAGCGGCAGTTCGAGCGCTTCGGCGAGAGACGCCAGCAGCGCGGCCTTGTCTGCAGGGGCGGCCAAGGTTGTGACGGGCGGATGGCCGTTCTGCGCCAGCGCGAGCGCCGTGCGTAACGATGCCACATTCGCGCCACTGCGATAGCCGAAGCCGGCGACGATCACAGCGTCACGCTCCACTGCACGATCGGATATTGCGACCGCCATCCCCGCCGCGTGCCAATCGGCGCGGCGTCGGCGAGCTCGATCCGCATCAGCTCGCCACCCATGTCGCCGTGCCAGCGCGCCAGCAGCGCTTCAGATTCGAGCGTCACCGCGTTGGCGACCAGCCGCGTGCCGTGCGGCAGGGTCGTGCGGAGCCATTCGAGCAGCGCGTCCGACAGCCCGCCGCCAACGAAGACCGCGTTGGGCAAGCGCTGGCCGCCAAGCACGTCGGGGGCGCGCCCCTCGATCACATGCAGCCGATCGACGCCGAGCGCGGCGGCATTGTCGCGCGCGCGTGCCGCCCGCGTCGCATCGGCCTCGAACGCCAGCGCCTGTGTCGCGGGATGGGCAAGCAGCCATTCGATCGCGACCGAGCCTGATCCCGTGCCGATGTCCCACAGCATCTCGCCCGGCCTGGGTGCGAGCGCGGAGAGCGTCAGCGCGCGGATCGGGCGCTTGGTGATCTGCCCGTCGTGCGCGAACCAGTCGTCCGGTCGTCCCGACGCTGCCGGCAGGACCGCGCCGGTGCCCGCCACCTCAAGCGCGACCGCGACGGGGTGAAGGATATCCGCGAAATCGCACGCCGCTGCCTGTGTCCGGCGGATGCGTTCGCGTGGGCCGCCGAGCGCCTCCAGCACCCACAGATCGCTCGCGCCGAGCCCGCATGCCGCAAGATAGCGGGCCAGCCCCGCAACCGCCGCGCCGTCGCGTACCAACACGATGGCGCGCGCGCCTTGACTGAGGTGCGGACGCAAACGCTCGAACGGCGCGGCATGCAGCCCGAGGCAGGTGGTCTCCTCGATCGCCCAGCCGAGCCGTGCGGCGGCGAGCGCGAAGGTGGAAGGGGCAGGGTGTGCGACCCATTCGTCGGGCGCGAGATGGCGTGTCACCACCGATCCGGCGCCGAACCAGAACGGGTCGCCCGAAACCAGCATCACCACATTGCTGCCGTGTCGCGCGAGCAGCGGCGCTATGCCATCCGCGAACGGCGCCGGCCAGGGCACGGCGTCGGCGGGCAGATCGGGCAGCAGCGCGAGGTGACGCGCCGCGCCGGTCACCCAATCGGCGCGCGCAATCGCTTCGCGGCTTGCGGCGGAGAGGCCCGCCGGTCCATCCTCGCCGATCCCGACGATCGTCAGCCACGGATTCCGCTCAGTCATGCCGCACATCCTGATCCTCGGCGGCACCACCGAAGCCAGCGCGCTCGCGGTGGCGCTGGCGGAGCGCGGCCTGCGCGCCACGCTCAGCTACGCAGGCCGCGTCGCCAATCCGAAGCCGCAACCGGTGCGCGTTCGGATCGGCGGCTTCGGCGGTATCGATGGCCTTGCCGCGTATCTGCGCGATTCCGGTATCACGCATCTGGTAGATGCCACACACCCGTTTGCCGCGCAGATGAGCGCCCACGCGGTTACCGCTGCGGCGCGGGCCGGCGTCGCGCATCTCGCGCTGACTCGGCCCGCGTGGACGCCAGAGGCCGGTGATCGCTGGCAATACGCCCCAGACATCGCCGGTGCCGTCGCCGCGCTCGCCGGGCCGGCGCGTCGTGTGATGCTCGCGCTCGGGCGGATGCATGTCGATGCCTTCGCGGCTCAGCCGCAGCATCGCTATCTGCTGCGCTTTGTCGATGCCCCGACGGAAACCATCGCCCTGCCGCATCACCACGTCGTGGTCGATCGCGGACCCTTCACCGCAGGGGCCGACACAGCGTTGATGCGCGCACAGGCGATCGATCTCGTCGTCTGCAAGAATGCCGGCGGACGTGGTGCCGAGGCCAAGCTGACCGCCGCGCGCGTGTTGGGGCTGCCCGTGCTGATGATCGACCGTCCGCGACTGCCCGAGCGAACGGAAGTCCATGACGTCGCCGCCGTGCTGCGCTGGATCGATCACGCCGCCGACCGGGGCGTGTAGAGGAAGCGCGTTCCCGCGATCACGCGCGTCTGGCTTGAGCCGATGATGACGACCGTTCGCATGTCCGCCATTTCGGCGCGCGCCTCGGGCAACGGTACGATCCGCAGATGTTCCTCGGGCGTCGAGACCGCGCGGGCGAACAGCACCGGGCGATCGTCCGCGCACACCGCTCGCACAATCGCGAACGCCGCCGTCAACCCATCCGGCCGCGCCTTGGATCGTGGATTGTAGCAAGCAATCGCGAAATCCGCCTCGGCCGCGAGCCGGATGCGCCGGTCGATCACCGCTTGCGGCTTGAGATTGTCCGACAGGTTGATCGCGCAGAAATCATGGCCGAGCGGCGCGCCCGCGCGCGCGGCGGCAGCGAACATCGCCGAGATGCCGGGCAGCACGCGGATGTCGATCGCGCGCCATTCGGGCGGGCCTTGCTCTACGCCCTCGAACACCGCCGCCGCCATCGCGAAGACGCCCGGGTCGCCCGACGACACCACCACCACCCGCCGCCCCGCCAATGCCAGATCGAGCCCGTGGCGCGCGCGGTCCAATTCGACGCGATTGTCGGACGGATGCAGCGTCAGCCCAGCGCGCGGCGCCACCCGTGCGACATAGGGAATGTAGCCGATCACGTCGGTCGCTTCCGCCAGCGCAGCGGTGACTTCGGGCGTGACCAGCGCCGCGTCGCCGGGGCCGAGGCCGGCGATGGCGAGCCAACCGCTCACGGCCGGCGCCCCTGGCCGTGGATGAGCAGGATCGAGAAATACGGCGCGACCCTATCCGCATCGCAGAGGCGGGTGACGCGCTGGTCGGGCATCGCGGCATGCTCGACCAGCCACGCGCCTTCCTCGCGCCCGGCGGCGGCGACCGCGCGGCGCAGCTTGTCGAGATGGCGGCCGATCTTCATCACCACCAACGCATCGGTATCGCGGATGCGGCGGACGAGATCGGCCTCGGGCAAGGTCGCGGTCAGCACGGTCAGCACGTCGTCGCCCCAGGTGATCGGCGTGTCGGTGGCGGTCCAGGCGCCCGACATGCCGGTCATCCCCGGCACCACCCGCACCGGCACGATTCCGGTCAGCCGGCTGTGGAGGTGCATGAACGATCCGTAGAAGAACGGGTCACCCTCGCACAGCACCACCACGTCTTCGCCCGCCTCTGACAGCTTGGCGAGATGCCGCGCGCAGTCAGCGTAGAAGCCGCTGAGGTGTGCGTTGTAGCTCGGATCGGTGGTCGCGATCTCGGTGGTGACGGGATATTCCATCGCGAACTCGGTCGCGTCGGCGCGGAGCATGCCATCGACGATCCGCCGTGCCTGCCCGGACCGGCCCGCCTTGCGGAAAAAGGCGATATGGCGCGCGCCGCGCACCAGCCGGTCGGCGCGCACGCTCATCAGATCCTGCGCGCCGGGGCCGAGGCCGACACCGTGGATGATGCCGGGCGTCATTCTGCGCGGCTCGCCAGCGCGTTGATCGCCGCGACGGTGATCGCGCTGCCGCCCATTCGCCCTTCGACGATCACGCAGGGCACGGGCTGTTCGGCCCAGAGCGCCGCCTTGGACTCCACAGCGCCGACGAACCCGACCGGACAGCCAATGATCGCGGCGGGGCGGGGGCACGCCGGGTCTTCGAGCATGTTGAGAAGATGGAACAAAGCCGTAGGCGCATTGCCGATCGCGACCAACGCGCCGGCGAGATGCGGTCTCCAGAGTTCCAGCGCGGCGGCGGAGCGTGTGTTGCGCATCGTGCGTGCCAGCTCGGGCGTTTCGGGCGCGTGGAGCGTACAGATCACCGGATTGTCGGCGGGCAGGCGCGCACGCGTGATGCCTTCTGTGACCATGCGGGCGTCGCACAGGATCGATGCACCCCGCTCCAGTGCGGCGCGCGCGGCGTTAGCGAAGTCGGGTGAGAAGCGGATGTGCGCCGCCAGATCGACCAGCCCGGTGGCGTGGATCATGCGGACCGCGACCTGCTCCTCCTCCGCGCTGAAGCGCGACAGCGCCGCTTCGGCGCGGATGGTGGCGAAGGACTGGCGATAGATCGCCGCGCCATCGGTTTCATAAACGTGCGGCATCAGACAGTTCCGAAATAGGTCAGGACTTGGGAAGCGCTCAACCCCGACAGCATGGGTGTCGCGTCGGCGCGGGCATCGAAGGCGAGATCGTAGCGCCCGCCACGCCCGGTCAGCATGACGTCGGCCGGGGCCGCGCGGGCGCACCCCTTCGCGCACCCCGAGACGTGGAGCCGGCCAGCGATCAGCGGTGCGAGCCGCGTGGCGAGATTGCGCGTTTCGACGCTCGCTTGCGGGCAGGCGGGTGCGCCCACGCAGGCATCGGTGGGGAGGTGGACGTTGGTGTTGGACGCGTGTGCCACCCCTTCGAGGAGGACGATCCGCCACGGCGTGGTGCGGATCGCGCGCGCGTCTGAGGCGCGGAAGGTTTCAGCGTCGATGCGCCCAAATGGCAGCCCTTGCGCCGCGCCGAGATCGTGACGTCCCGCCGTCAATCCCGCTGGGGGCGGGGCGGGGCGTTCCGACCCGTTTGCCCAGCCCGGCAGCGGCGCGCGATGACGTGCCATCCGCCCGGCATCACAGCCTCCGGTGGCGACGAACCACTTGGTCAGCGCGATCAGCGCATCGACCTCGCTGCCGGGGGGCAAAGCGACGCCGCTTTCCCGCCCGTCCGCGCGCAGGATCAGTCCACCTTCGGCACCGCGCTCGATACGAAAATCGGCGGGATCGGCGTGCAAAGCCGGCGCCGGCCCGGCGTCTATCGCGAAACCGACTTTGCCCGGCAGGTCGGGAAGCTCGCTGAGCCGGCGTTCCAGTTCGGCGGCGATGCGGTGGGTGTCGTCGCTCACCGTCCATTCGGGCGCAACGAGGATGGCGCGTCGCGCCTCTCGCGCCGGATCGGGATCGACCAGGCCGAGCGCGACCAGCTTTGCGACCAGCGGCTCCAAACCATGTTCAGTGACACCGCGGATTTGCAGATTGGCGCGGTTGGTCATGTCGATCTGGCCGTTGCCCCAAGCGAGCGCGGCGTCGCACAGCCCGAGCATCTGCTCGCGCGTCAGCCGCCCGAGCTGCGGGCGAACGCGCACCAGCAGGCCGTCGCCGGCCGCCATCGGCCGCCACGCTGTCGGGCACCAGCCACGGATCATGCGGTGCCGTCCAACGTGGCGAGGATCGAGTTACGCCGCGTTTGCCACAGGCCCGCCGCATGGAGCGCGGCGAAACGCGCCTGCATCGCCGCCAGCGCCGCCGGGTTGGCGGCGGCCATGAACGCGCGGACATCGTCGCGCGCCAGCGTCGCATCGTAATACAGATCAATCGATTCGGGCGTCACCACGCCGGCGAGATGCGCGAACGCGCCGAGGTGATCGAGCGTGGCGGCAAGCTCCGCCGCGCCGCGAAAGCCGTGGCGCATTATGCCCGCCACCCAGCCGGGATGGGCGGCGCGGGCACGGACCACGCGGGCGATCTCCTCGGCCAGCGGACGCGCGCGGGGACGGTCGGGATCGGTCGCGTCGAGATGGTACAGCGTGGCGGTGCCGCCGGTCACGCCCTGCGCGGCCGCGAAGCCTGCCTCATGCGCGGCATAGTCGGCGGCGAGCAACAGGTCGGTTTCGGGCAGATCCTGTACGTGGAGGAACGTGTCGGCGGCGGCGACGCGCTGACGCAGGCCCGCCGGATCGGCGTGATCGGTCGCGCTATCGAGCGCATGCGACGAAGCGGCGAGCCACGCTTCGCCCGCGCTGTGGCGCGCTTCGGGCGTGTAGATGTCGGCAGCGTCGCCGATGCCGACACCGTAGCGGCCCGGCGCGGGGCCATAGACGCGCGGGGTGGGCGCCGTGCCGACGAACGGATTCCGATCCGTTGGCTCGTCACGAGCGGCAATCGCGCGAACCGCCTGCCCGAACATCGCGCACAATGTCGGGAAGGCATCGCGGAATAGCCCGGACACGCGCAACGTCACGTCGATGCGCGGCCGGTCGAGCATCGCCAGCGGCAGGATCTCGACACCGGTCACGCGGTCCGAACCCATATCCCACACCGGCTCAGCGCCGAGCAGATGGAGCGCCATCGCGAATTCCTCGCCCGCCGTTCGCATCGTCGCCGATCCCCACAGATCGACCACCAATCCCGTGGGGTAGTCGCCCTGATCCTGGAGATGGCGGCGGATCAGTTCGTCGGCAAGCCGTACGCCCTGCGCATGCGCCGATCGCGAGGGCACCGCGCGCGGATCGGTGGTGTAGAGGTTGCGCCCGGTTGGCAGCACGTCGCGCCGCCCGCGCCAGGGTGATCCCGACGGACCCGGCGGTACGCGCCGCCCGTCGAGCGCAGCAAGCAGCCCGGCGCGTTCCGCCGCGCCCTGATCGCCGCGTCCGAACACATGGAGTCCGTCACCGAACTGGCCGTCCTTCACGTCGCAGACGAACGTGTCGATCCGGGTGATCGCTTCCGCATCCGAGCGGGCGGTGTCGAGACCGAGCACGCTTTCCAGCCCGAGTGCCTCGGCTTCGTCGCGGATATCGCCGCGCAGGCGCGCACGGCGCGGCGGATCGAGTCCATCCGCGTTGGAAAATTCATCGAGCAGCGCTTCCAGCCGGCCCAGCCCAACGCCGCTGCCGCTGCGTTCCAGCGGCGGGGGCACATGGCCGATCGTGACCGCGCCGATGCGGCGCTTGGCCTGCGCGGCCTCGCCGGGATCGTTGACGATGAAGGGGTAGATGACCGGCATCGCCCCCGTGAGCGCCTCCGGCCAGCAGTCGCCTGACAGCGCGACCGCCTTGCCGGGCAACCATTCCAGCGTGCCATGCGCGCCGACATGGACCACAGCATCGGCGCGCGCGTGGAGCCACAGATAGAAGGCGACATAGCCGTGGCGCGGGCAACGCGACAGATCGTGATATTCCGCCGTCCGCGCTGCCAAGCCGCCACGTTCAGGCTGAAGCGCGACGATGCTGCCGCCGACTTCGATTGCGGCAAACCGGAATAGGGTGCCGACGACAGCGGGATCATCCTCGGGCCGACCCCATGCGGAGGCGAGATCGGCTTGCAACACCGCCGGCAAGCGCGAGAGCGCCGCGCGATAGTCGGCGATCGGCCATTCCAGCCACCGTGATCCGAGCGCTCCAGGCACGTCGGTGGCGGGCAGGGTCGCATAGCCGGCGTCCGCCAGATCGTTCAGCATCGCCTCAACCGAGGCGAAGGCGTCGAGGCCAACGGCATGCGCCATCTGGTGCGCCTTGCCGGGATAGGTCGACAGGATGATGGCGAGGCGGCGTTCGACTGTGGGCGTTGCCGCAAGACTGATCCAGCCGTCGACGCGCGCCGCGATAGCGTCGATCCGCGCCGGATCGGCACGATGTTCGCGGCGGGCATATTGCAGGTCGGGATCGCGCGTCGCGCTGTCCTTGAAACTCGCCACGCCGGCGAACAGACGGCCATCGACCTCGGGCAGCACGACGTGCATCGCCAGATCGGCGGGCGAGAGGCCGCGCGGCGCGTCGATCCACGCTTCCCGGTCGGAGGTGGCGAGCGCGATCTGGAACACCGGCACCCCTGCGCCGTCGAGCGGGGTTTCGCCGCTCTCGTCGCGTGCGGAGAAAGCGGTCGCGTTGACGATCGCGGCCGGTGCCAGCGCCGTCACCCACCGGCGCAGCCAGCCCCGCGCCTCGACATCCTTGAGCGACGGCGCGAACAGTCCGAGCACATCATACCCACGCGCGCCGAACGCCGCGTGCAGCGTGGCGATCGGATCGAGATCGGCTGCGGTCAGATATGAGCGGTAGAAGACGATCAGGATACGCGGTCGCGCCGCCGTCATCGCGAATGCGGCAGGGCAGGCGACGCCGTGATCCGGCGACCATCCGCCCACCGCCGCGATGGCGCGCGCAGCCTGTCCGGGTTTGACAGACAGACCCGCCGCCAGCGCAAATTGGGCGAGTGCGGCCCGCGCCGCCGCTGCGCCGCCGATATCGCAAAGCTGCGCGAGCCGGCGCAGCGTGGAGACCGGCATCGTCGACGCGGCGTCGAGCCGGGAGTCCGGTCGCCCGTCCGCTGGAATGACCGCCAGCGCGATGCCGCGCTGGCGCGCCAGCATCTCCACCTGTTGCAACCCATAAGACCAATAGGCCGTGCCGCCGATCAGCCGGATCAATATGCCCTTGGCGGCGCCGAGTGTGCGTTCGACATAGGTATCGACCGAGAGCGGGTGCGTCAGTTCGGCGAGGTTGGCGAGCCGCAAGGTCGGCACCCCGCCATCACCCACCTCCGCCATCATTGCGCGCCACCCGGCCGCGAACGCGCCGAGATCGCTGTCCGAGAACGACAGCACCACGAGATCGGCGGCATCCTGCCCCAGATCGCGTGGCGTGGCGCTCTCCTCCAGCCCGTGCGTTTCACGGAAGATGACGTGCATCGCCGGATCAGACCGTCAGCGCGGCCCGGATCGCAGTCGGATCGAGCCGGTCGCGCTCGGCGATGACGACCAGCCGGGTGCGCCGCGGTTCGTCGCCGCGCCAGGGCCGGTCGTAATGCGTCCGAACCCGCGCGCCGACCGCCTGCACCAGAAGCCGCATCGGCTTGCCGGCGACGGCGGCGTAGCCCTTCACCCGCAGCACATCGCCGCCCTGTCCCAGCGTTTCGATGCGCTTCGCCAGATCGTCCGGCGCGGCGATCTCACCGAAATCCACGACGACGCTGTCGAAATCGTCATGCTCGTGTTCGTCCTCACCGTCATGATGCGAGGGGCGTCCGGCGATATCATCCTCCGCCGCCGCGCCGATGCCGAGCACGACGCGAGGATCGATCACGCCGTCGACCATCTCAACCACCGGCAGCGGCTTGCGCGTCTCGGCGGCGATCACCGCGCGGGCAGCGGCGATGCCGTCGGGGCCGGCGAGGTCGCACTTGGTCAGCAGCACCATGTCGGCGCAGGCGAGCTGATCCTCGAACACCTCGGACAGCGGTGTTTCGTGATCGATGCTCGGATCGGAGGCGCGTTGCGCGTCGAGCGCGGTCAGGTCGGGTGCGAAACGCCCGGCCGCGACCGCCTCGGCATCGGCCAGCGTGATCACGCCATCGACGGTGATGCGGGATCGGATCGCGGGCCAGTCGAAGGCCTTGAGCAGGGGCTTGGGCAGCGCGAGGCCCGATGTCTCGATCAGGATGTGATCGGGCCGGGGGTCGAGCGCGAGCAGCGTCTCCACGGTGGGAATGAAATCGTCGGCGACGGTGCAACAGATGCAGCCATTGGCCAGTTCGACGATATTCTCGGCCGGGCAATCGGGGATCGCGCAGCCCTTCAGGATATCGCCATCGACGCCCAGGGTGCCAAATTCGTTGACCACCACCGCCAGCCGACGCCCGCCGGATTCCCGGATCAAATGGTTGATCAGCGTCGTCTTGCCAGCGCCCAGAAAGCCGGTGACGATGGTTACGGGAACCTTGGATAAATCGGACATGCTCTTCCCCACGGCGCAAGCAACGACCGGCGGGGACCGATATCGGTCGGCGCGCAACGACGGACAGGCGCCGAATGCCGCCCGCGCCACGCACCGATGCAGCCCCAGCCGCACAGGCTCGTCGCTCAGACGGAGAACCGTGCCGCAGCCATCCCCTGGGCCGAAGCAAGAGCGACCATATCGCCGGCAGGTCTCCTGGCTTGCGGGTCAACGCTGCGGCATCGCCTTCCCAGAGGACGCATCCGCAGATGCGCCGATCCAGTGGCTGCTCCCGAAAGAGCCTGATGCCGTCGCTCACCGCTCACAGTTGCAGGGACAGCCGCGGTTTTGGGGCGAACCCCGCACCGCATTCCCATTCAAGCCCCTCGCGGGGCACCGGCGCGATCATCAAGACCCGATCATGGGCCTCGGCGTTGCATCTAACGCAAGCGTTACGGCTTGCCAATTCTCGATTTCCGCCGGTCCGGCTCATGCCCCGTCGAGCAGAACGAGCGCGACGCCTTGCCGGGCGAGCGGCACGTCGAGCGTCGCCGCGCCGGCCTTGCCGCGCGCGATGCTCACGGTTTCCGGGTGCATCCGCGAGGCGGCTTCCAGCGCCGCGTATTGCGCGGCGTTCGGGGCCTGTGGAGACCCCATCTTTTGCCATGCCGCGAAGGCGTTGGCGTGGGTGGGGTCGACACGCCACACGGTCGCCGCCGC
Source organism: Sphingomonas populi (assembly GCF_004208535.1). Taxonomy (GTDB): domain Bacteria; phylum Pseudomonadota; class Alphaproteobacteria; order Sphingomonadales; family Sphingomonadaceae; genus Sphingomonas; species Sphingomonas populi. Next base: position 62,522 of record NZ_SGIS01000003.1, on the reverse strand, counting down.
GGGTGTGTTTCGCAAGCCGTTCAGGGCAATGTGGATCTGCGCGTCGGGGCCGGCAAGATCGTCATCGTGATAATGCCACACCAGCACGGCGAGCTTGCCGTTGGCAGCGCGCGTGGCGAGCGTGCCGACATCCGGGGTGCCGCGCACGCCGTCCGCCATCACGCTTTCGAGCGGGATTTCCGCGCTGCTGGTGCTCGCCAACCGCGTCTCGCCAAGCTTCGCGAACAGGCGGAATACGTTGAGCACGGGCAGATCGACGCCATTGGTAGCAAGCTGGCGATAGCCGGCGAACCACGGCTGGCCCTCGAACTCGAACGACCAGGAGACGATGCCGGCGAGGTTGATCTTGCGCTTGGCCGCCAGTTCCCAGATCCGCGCAAAGCTGGCGGCGGTGTAGCTCGAATACATCGTGCCGTTGCGATAGGCGTTCTCCGGGCCGGGGCAGGCGGCGCAGCCTTCGGGATCGCTCTCGCCGATCACCACCGGCTTGGCGGCCAGGCTCGGAACCGACAGCACCTTGGTAAAGCCGCCGTCCGCCGCCATCAGGTGCGTGGCTAGTCCCATGCGGACATGGCCATCGACAATGCTCGGCTTGCCCTTGGCGTGGAACGAGAGGAAGTCGGTCGGGGTGCCGATCTGCCCGGTCGCATAGTTCCTGCCGGAGGTGACGTGCTGAAGGAAGCCGTCCATGAAGGTGCCGCCCGCGCCCGCCACGTCAGGCCCGCCGACGCGCGCGCTCGGCAGGGCGCGGCGCACGCCGGCGATGGCGTAATCGTGCATCTTGTAGAAATCTTCAGGCGTGCCGCGCCAGTAGAAGTCGAGATTGGGTTCGTTCCAGACCTCGAAAAACCAGCGCTCGACTTCGGCGCGACCGTAGCGCTCGACGTTGTGGCGAGTCCATTGATAGACCAGTTCACCCCATTTCGCGTAATCCTTGGGCGGGTAGCTCCAGCCGGTCGCAATCTTCCCGTAATCGACGCCGGGCTTCCAGTTGTGGCGGTAAGGCAAGCCCGCCGGTGCGCTCGACAGTGCCTCGGGCATGAAGCCGATCTGGAGATAGGGGTGGATGCCCTGTGCGCGGTACGTATCGATGATGCCGTCGACGATCGTCCAGTCATAGACCGGCTTGCCGGCCTTGTCCTCGGTATAGGCGTTGGTGCTGCCCCATTTGAAGGCTGCGGTGCCGTCGCCGCTGGTCAGCAGATTGTGCGCGCGGAAATAGACGTGGCCGGACTTGAGCGCGCCGAGTTCGACCAGCAGTTTGCGGCCGTCCTTCATCGTCGCGTAGTTCGGCTCGTCGGCGCCGAAGAACCGCCACGTCGGCCGTAACGTGCCGACGCTGCGGCTGGCGTCGATCATGACGGAGACCTGGCGTGGTGTGCCGTCCTGCGCGAGCGCGGGGAAGGGGAGACCTGCCAGTGCAAAGGTCGCCGCGATCGTTTTCCAGATCGTCATCATTAATCCTCTCCCGTCGCGCCGTGATCGCGGCTGCGAGGTTATCGGTATATCGCAAATAACGCTGCCGCCAGAACATGTTCCGATTTCTTCACCGTTCCGCAAACGGATGCGCCTTGATGAAATCGACGAAGGCACGCAGCGGCGTCGGCAGATAGCGGCGGCCCGAATAATAGAGGATCGGGCCGGAGAACGGCTCGCACCAGTCGTCGAGCACCGTCTCCAGCGCCCCGCTGGCGATATGCGGTTTGAGCCAGTCCTCGAACAGATGGACGATGCCCAGCCCGGCGATGGCGGCGTCGATGAGCAGGTCGCAGGCCAGACCGGGCTGCACCAGCAGCGGGCCGAGCGGATCGACCCGCACGATCTCTCCGGCCCGTTCGAACTCCCATATCGCGATCGCGCCACCGGAGAAGCGGCTGCGCATACAGGCGTACTGGAGCAAGTCCTGGGGATGCGCCGGCCGGCCATGCGCGGCCAGATAGGCGGGTGCGGCGGCGGTGAGGATGCGCTGGGTGCGCGGGCCGATCGGGACCGCGATCATGTCCTGTTCGAGCCGCTCCTCGTAGCGAATGCCGGCGTCCGCGCCCGAGGCGAGGATATCGACGAAGCTGTCCTCGACCGTCACGTCCAAGCGGATGTCGGGATAGGCGGTGAGGAACGCGGGCACGATACCCGGCAGCACAGTGCGCGCGACATTGGCGGGGACGTTGAGCCGCAGCGTGCCGGCGGGTCGATCCTTGAAGGTGTTCACTACGTCGAGCGCTGCGCGCACCTCGGCGAGCGCTGGCGACAGTCGCTCGAACAACCGCGCCCCGGCTTCGGTCGGCGCGATGCTGCGGGTGGTGCGATGGAGGAGCCGCACGCCGAGCCGCGCTTCCAGTCGCCGCACCGCCTCGCTCAAGCTCGACGCCGAACCGCCCGAGACGCGCGCGGCATCACGAAAGCCGCCGGCGCGGACGATCGCGACGAAGCTGGAGAGATCATCGAGTTCCGCCGCCATTGTCCGAATATCCGCACAGCCCGTTCCGATTGGACCGACTTATCGGATGATCGGGGGAAGTCCATATCCGCGCCATCACCAAGGAGATGTGCCATGACCGATCTTGCCAAAGCCGGAACGTTCCGTCTGGGCGACCGCACCGTTAGCCGCATGGGCTATGGCGCGATGCAGCTCGCCGGGCCGGGCGTGTTCGGGGCGCCCAAAGACCGCGACGCGGCGGTCGCGGTGTTGCGCGCGGCGGTCGAGGCGGGGGTCGACCATATCGATACCAGCGATTTCTACGGCCCGCACGTTACCAATCAGATCATCCGCGAGGCGCTGCATCCCTATCGTGACGATCTGACGATCGTGACCAAGGTCGGCGCGGTGCGCGGCGACGATGCTTCGTGGTTGCCCGCGCAAAGCCCGGCCGAACTGACCCAAGCGGTGCATGACAATCTGCGCAACCTGGGGCTCGATGTGCTCGACGTGGTCAATCTGCGGCTGATGGGTGCGGTACATGGCCCGCTGGAAGGTCCGATCGAACCGCAAGTCTCGACGTTGGCGGGCTTGCGCGAGCAGGGACTGGTCCGCCACCTCGGCCTCAGCAACGCGACAGCGGCGCAAGTCGCGGAGGCGCAGCGGATCGCGCCTTTGGTGTGCGTGCAGAACCAGTATAATCTCGTCCACCGCGAGGACGATGCGCTGGTCGATACGCTCGCGGCGGAGGGCATCGCCTATGTGCCGTTCTTCCCGCTCGGCGGCTTCGCGCCGATCCAGTCGGACGCGCTCGCAGCGTTGGCTGCGCGGATCGGCGCGACGTCGATGCAAGTCGCGCTCGCGTGGCTGCTGGCGCGCGCGCCGAACATCCTGCTGATCCCCGGCACGTCGAGCGTCGCGCATCTGGCCGAGAACCTCGCTGCGGCCGAACTCACCCTATCCGACGCTGTGCTCGCCGAACTCGACGGTCTGGCGACCACAGCCGCCTGATTGGTGCGAAGGGCCGCGACGCGACCCGCGTCGAGGCCCGTCGGTACTGCTGGTTCGCGGTGCCGAGATCCTGCGGACCCTGTTTGGCGGCGCCGGGTTCGGGCTGGCCGGGCTGCTGAACGGATTTGTAGTGCGACAGGTTTAGTCCGATGAAGACCGCTACGATGATCGCGATGATGATCGCGACGACGATGATCGCGGCCTTGCCGGCTGTGCGGGGCGGTGGCTGTTCGGTCACGGGGTTCTTCCTGTTGTGAACACAGGGAATGCCCCGACGTCGGCGATGTTCCGCGCGGCTCAGAGCATCGTTACGATCAGCCACAGATTGGCGGCGACGATCACCGCGAACACGCCCCACGCGACCGTGCGGACCACCGCGCCGCTGGCGTGGACGCCCATGATCGTCTTGTCGCTGGTGAAGCGAATCAGCGGGTAGATCGCGAACGGCAATTGCAGCGACAACACCACCTGAGTCAGCACCAGCAACTTGCCCACGGCATGGTCGCCCAGCCACAGCACGCCCGCCAGCGCCGGCACCAGCGCGAGCCCGCGCGTGATGATGCGGCGCTGCCAGCACGGGATCTTGAGATCAAGGAAGCCTTCGAGGATCACCTGACCCGCGATCGTGCCGGTGAAGGTCGCGCTCTGGCCCGAGGCGAACAGCGCGATGCCGAACAGGATCGCCGCCGCCGCAGCGCCGGTGAGCGGCGCGAGCAGGTGGTACGCTTCCTCGATTTCGGCGACATTGGCGTAGCCGCTTTCGTGAAAAGTCGCCGCCGCCAGCGTCAGGATCGCGCCGTTGACGAGGGTGGCGAGCAACAGCGAGATGACGATGTCGATCGTCGCGAAGCGCAACGATTCCTTCAGCGCCGCTTCGCCGGGTTCGGTCACGCGCGTCTGGACGATCGACGAGTGCAGATACAGGTTGTGCGGCATCACCGTTGCGCCGAGGATGCCGACCGCGAGATAGATCGCCTGCGGATCGGCGAACACCGCGAGCTTTGGCACCGCCCCGTGCAGGATGCCCGACAGGCTCGGCCCGGCGATGACGAGCTGCACCGCGAAGCACACCGCGATCGTGGTCACCAGCCCAAGGATGATCGCCTCGATCTGGCGGAAGCCGCCGCCTTTCAGCCCGAGTACGACGATCGTATCCAGCCCGGTCAGCAGCACGCCGAGCCAAAGCGGCACGCCGAGCAGCAGGTTGAACGCGAGCGCGCTGCCCAGCACCTCGGCAACGTCGGTGGCGATGATCGCCAGTTCGGCGAGCAGCCACAGCCCCAACGTCGCCCCGCGCGAATAGCGTTCGCGCGCCATCCGCGCGAGATCGTGTCCCGCCACCAGCCCGAGCCGCATTGCCAGCGATTGCAGCAGGATCGCGGCGAGGCTGGTGAGCAAGACGACGAACAGCAGATCATAACCGAAGCGCGATCCCGCCGCGATGTCGGTCGCCCAATTGCCTGGGTCCATATAACCCACCGCGACGAGCAGCCCCGGCCCGGTCGCGCGCAGCAGCTTGCGCCACAGCGGCAAGCCGGTAGGAACGGCGACCGCGCCGCGAATCTCCGACGGGCAGAAGGGCGCTGTCGCGGTATCGGGCAGTTTGAAAGACATGCGGGTTCCCGTAGCAAGCACCGCGCCGCACGACCATCGATCTGGCCTAATGAGACTGATCGGATCGGACGATCAGAGAAGCTTACCTACCGCGCCGGCGGGCCTGCGAACGTCACCACGCTTTCCGCCCCGTCCGGGCCGAGCGCGCCGACGCCGAAGAAGCTGTCGTCCACCACCACGTTCTTCAGCACATGCGAGGTATCGGTGGCTGGCACGTCGAGCGCCTGCTGCCAATCCTGCGCGTCGGTGCGGCGCCAGTGGATCCGGTAGCCGACTGCGCCCGTCACGGGTTGCCATGCGACCGTGGTATCGTCGCTGCCGCCGCCGGTGATCGTCGCGCCCGTCGGGGCGGCAGGTGCGGCGGCGAGGCGGCGGATCGTCGCGACGTTGATCGCCGTGACCTTGGCGAGATAGGCGAAGTCCATCTTGTCGGCCGTGTCGCCATACGTGACGCCATTGTCGGTGCGAAGATCCTGATGCTGCTGGTTCCAATTCTCCGCGCCGACGGTGAAGCGGATCGCCGGATAGCCAAGCTTGAGGAAAGGTTCGTGATCGCCGCCGCGCCCGAGCCGATCGGGCCGGCGATCGACGAACACCTCAAGCCCGCCCGGCAGCGTGCCGGCGATCCCGCGCACCGCTTTGGCGAGGCTGCGCGAGGGCGAATCGTCCTCGCCGCCATTGCCGCGCCGCGCGAGGTGGGCGGGAAGATCGTCGGCGGCGCGCAAGCCTTCGGAGAACACCCGCACGCGGTCTGCCACACGCACGCCATTCTGGCCGACCGTGTTGCCGACGATGTCATTGTTGAGCATCGCCGTGACGGTCCAGTCCTTCGCCTTGGCGGTCTCCGCGAGCAACTGGCCGCCCCACAGCCCCTGCTCCTCGCCGGAGAAGATCGCGTAGACGATCGTGGCGCGGAACTTCTCTTTCGACAGAATTCGCGCCGCCTCCAGCACGAGCGCGACGCCCGAGCCGTCGTCGTTCGCGCCGGGCGCGTCGGCGGTGGTGTTCATCACATCGGTGACGCGGCTGTCGATATGCGCGCCGACGATGATGACGCGCTTGGGTTCAGTGCCCTGCTGGAAGCCGAGTACATCGACGATCTCCACCCCCTGCGGCGCGCGCGGCCCGGTGAAGGTGCGCGCGATATTGGCGACGGTGATGCAGCCGCCACAGGCATCGGCGAGGTGGGTCAGCTCCGCGCCGGCCCAGCGCCGTGCCGCGCCAATGCCTCGCACAGGATCATCGGGCGCGGAAAGCGTGTGGCGGGTGCCGAAGCTCACCAGTTTCTCGACGGTGGCCTTCAGGCGCGCGGGATCGGGTGCCTCGGCGGCGGCGGGCGAGGCGAACAGGATGGCGACAGAAAGGAGCGGGGGGAGGGGGATGCGCATGGACCGATCGTGGCGCGATTGCCGGCAACGTTCAACCGCCAAGCACGATGCGTCACGGTTGGCGCAGCTAATCGGCGCGCTCACCGCTTGAAGAGGCGAGCATGAGAGTGGATTGATTCCGCCCGCCCGCGTTGATGATCATGCTGGCTGCGGCAGCGAAGCGTCGTCATCCGGCGTATCGTCTTCGACCTTGAGCTCTTGCTGTCCGAACCGCGCGTAGAGGGTGGGCAGGACGAACAGCGTGAGCAGCGTCGCCGAAATGAGGCCCCCGATGACGACGGTCGCCAGCGGCTTCTGGACCTCGGCGCCCGCACCATGACCAAGGGCCATCGGCACGAAGCCGAGGCTCGCGACCAGCGCGGTCACGACCACCGGCCGCAGTCTTTGCATCGCCCCCACATGCGCGGCCTGCTCCCTTTTCATTCCCGACGTAATGAGGTCTTGGATCGAACTGACCATGACGAGGCCGTTGAGGACGGCGATCCCCGACAGCGCGATGAAGCCGACCGCCGCCGAGATTGAAAAATCCATGCCGCGCGCGAATAGCAGCAGGACGCCGCCGACGAGCGCGAACGGCACTCCGGTGAAGACGATCGCCGCGTCCCGCACGCTGCGCAGAGCGCCGTAGAGCAGCATCAGGATCAGCACGAAGCAGGCGGGGATCACGAGCTGCAGCCGCGCCCTCGCAGACTCCAGATTTTCGAACTGGCCACCCCATTCCAGATAGCTGCCGGCCGGAAGCCGCACTTGGCTGCCGATCGCGCCTTGCGTGTCCGCGACGACGGAGCCGACGTCACGGCCACGGACGTTGGCCTGAACCACGACGCGCCGCTTGCCGTTCTCGCGGCTGATCTGGTTCGGACCGTCTACCACGGCGATGTCGGCAACGCTGGAGAGCGGGATGTAGGACCCACCCGAGACCGGCACCTGTACCTGTTCGAGCACCTTGAGATCGGATCGCTGCGCCTCCCCCAGTCGAATGACGACCGGGAACCGTCGATCGCCCTCGAAGATCATGCCGGACGTTCGACCGCCGACGGTGGCGGTAACCGTATCCTGCACGTCCTGAGCGGTGACGCCGAGACGCGCCATGGCGTCGCGGTTGACGCGGATGTCGAGCATGGGAAGCCCGGTCGTCTGCTCGACCTTCACGTCCACCGCGCCCTTCGTCCTGCGCAGGATGCTGGCGATCTGTTCGGCAGTGCGGTTCATGGTAGCGAAATCGTCGCCGAACACCTTGACCGCGATATCGCCGCGCACACCCGCGATCAGTTCGTTGAAACGCATCTGGATGGGTTGCGTGATCTCGTAGGTGTTCCCCGGAAAGCGGGCGAGCCTGCCTTCGATCCGTGCGACCAGATCCGCCTTGGCGAGCTTCGGGTCGGGCCATTGTTCCCGAGGCTTTAATATTACGAACATGTCCGTCGCGTTGGGCGGCATCGGGTCCGAGGCGAGTTCGGCGGTGCCGGTCTTCGAGAAGACGAAGCGCACCTCGGGCTGCTTCGACATCATCCGCTCGATCGGAACCTGCATCGCCTGGCTCTGCTGCACGGAGGTCGCCGGGATGCGTAGCGCCTGGATCAGCAGATCGCCTTCGTCGAGCTGGGGCAGGAAGACCTGCCCCAGCTTCGTGAAGACGAGGGCCGCCAGCACGAGGCTGACCACGCTCGCGCCGATCGTGACCGCAGGACGGTTCATCGCCCGGTTCAGGTTCGGTTCGTAACCCTTCTTCAGCCACCCGATGATCCAGCCGTCCTTCTCCTCAACCGTGTTTGAAAGCCAGATCGCGATCATGGCCGGCACGAAGGTGATCGATAGGACGAATGCGAAAGCGAGCGCGATGATGACGGTGAGCGCCATCGGCACGAACGTCTTGCCCTCTACGCCGGTTAGAGTGAGCAGTGGCACGTAGACGAGCACGATAATCGCCTGGCCATAGACCGAGGGGCCGGTCATCTCGCGCGCGGCGGTGGCCACGTTCGAGAGCCGTTCTTTCACCTTCAGGAGGCGGCCTTGGTGATGCTGTTGCTCGGCAAGCCGTCGTAGGGCGTTCTCGACGATGATGACCGCGCCGTCCACGATGAGGCCGAAGTCCAGCGCGCCAAGGCTCATTAAGTTCGCCGATACGCCGAGACGAAGCATTCCGAAGCCCGTCAACATCATGGTGATGGGAATCACTAGCGCGGCGATCAGCGCCGCCCGGAAATTGCCGAGCAGCAGGAACAGGACGACGATGACAAGCACCGCGCCTTCGCCGAGGTTTCGCCCAACGGTCGTGATCGTGGAGTTCACCAGCGCGGTCCGGTCGAGAACCGGCTGCACCACGACGTCGGGCGGAAGCGACGCGTTGATCGCCTTCAGTCTGTCGGCGACCGCAGTCGCGACGTTGCGACTGTTTTGGCCGATCCGCATGATCGCCGTGCCTACGACGACCTCGGTGCCGTTCTCCGAAGCCGAACCCATGCGGATTGCCTGACCCGTGCGGACGGTCGCGACCTGATCAAGCACGATGGGTACGCCTTCACGGGTCGCGACGACGATACGCGCCAGTTCGGTCGCGTTGCGCACCAGCGCATCCGATCGGACCGCGAGGCCCTCGCCGTTGCGGTTGACGAACCCGCCGCCGATGCTCGTGTTGTTCTTCTCGAGCGCTACGCCAAGATCCGTCAGCGTGATCTTGAGCGCCGCGAGCTTCTGCACGTCCGGGACGACGAGATATTGTTTGGTGTAGCCCCCGATCGAGTCGACCCCGGCGAGGCCCGGCGTGTTTTTGAGCAGCGGCGTGACGATCCAGTCCTGCGCGGTGCGCAGATAGGTCGCCTTGTCCTCCTCGGTGGTTAGCCGCTCGCCTTCTGGTGTGATGTAGCTGCCATCGGGCTGCTGCCCCGGCTCGCCCGGACGATGCGTATCGTCCTGGCGATGGTCGAGCCGGACGGTCCACATGTAGACTTCGCCGAGGCCCGTCGCGATTGGCCCCATCTCTGGATTCACGCCGTCAGGCAGGCTTTCGGCGACGCTCTGCAGTCGCTCGCCGACCTGTTGGCGGGCGAAGTAGATATCGGTCGAGTCGTCGAAGACGGCCGTGATTTGCGCAAAGCCGTTGCGGCTTAGCGAGCGCGTATTGTCGAGGCCCGGTATACCGGCGAGCGCAGTTTCGATGGGGAACGACACCTGCTTCTCGACCAGTTCGGGCGAGAGGGCGGGAGCGCGGACGTTGATCTGAACCTGGTTGTTGGTGATGTCGGGAACTGCGTCGATCGGCAGATGGGCGAGCGAGATGGTGCCAATGACGGCGACGACGGCGGTGAGGAGTAGGACGAGCCAGCGCTTCTCGACCGCCCATGTGACGATGCGGGCGATCATGACATCAATCCTCGTGCTCGGCGTCGCCCTTGCCGAGTTCGGCCTTGAGCGTGAAGCTGCCTGTGGTGGCGATTTGCTCGCGGCCGGTAAGACCGGAGCGGACGATGACGGTCTCGCCTGCGGCGTCGCCGAGCTTGACCGGCGTCGCCCGGAACCCCTTTGGTGTCCGCACGAAGACGACCGACTTGCGCTCGACCGTCTGGACAGCGGTGGTCGGCACGCGGATCGCGCTCGACCCGCCGCTGCCCGATAGCTGAACCGACGCGGTGACGGATTCACCGACGCGCCACTGTCCTGCGCCGTTGCCGAGGGTGGCGATCACCGGCACCTGCCGCGTTTGTGGATCGAGCGCCGGCGACACGAAGCTGATGTGGGCGGTGGCCTGACGACCGGGCGCCGTGATGGAGACGACGTTGCCGGGCTTCACGCGCCCGGCGTCCTCTGGCCTCAGGTTCAGCGACACCGAAACTTTGCGGAGGTTGGCGATCCGGTAGAGCTCAGCGTCCGCCGCCACCGTCTGCCCGAGGACGACGGGGCGCGCGATGACCTGACCGGAGAGTGAAGCGGTAATGCCCAGGCGGTTGAGGCCGCCACCACCCCCGCCGGCTGCGGAAACCTGCCCCCGCGCCTGGCTGTAGGCGATCCGTGCCTCGATCGCCGCAGTGCGCGCCGCGATCAAATCCTGTTCGGGGGAGACCTTCTGGGAGAACAGCCGCTGCTCGCGCGCGAGGTTGGAGTTGGCGAGCGCCAGGCGGGCCCGCGACGCCTGGACCTCGCCTTTCATCTGCGCGGCCTCGCGGCTTTCGATGATCGCGATGGTCTGGCCGCGTACCACCGACTGGCCGAGGTTGCGGGTTAGGGCGACGACGCGACCGCCGATCGCGGCCGATACCACCTGCGTTTCCTGCGGATCACCCTCGATCGTGGCCGGCAGATCGATCGCGCCGGCGCCCCCGGCGAGGGGGCGTCCGATCTGGACACCGGCGGCGGCGATCTGGTCGGGCGAGAGCGTCACCGCGCCCTCGTCCGCGTGAGACGCTTCGTTCCGGGTGATTTGGGATGCCGCTTCGGTCTGGTTGTCGCCTTCCGACACGTAGCCGCAGGCCCCGAGAAGCAGCGCGACCAGAGCTGGAAGTGCGCGATAGGTCGTGAAGCGCGTCATCGATTGATACCCCCCGGAGCGTTGGACGCCGTGGCGGGGGCGGTCAGCCGCTCCAGCCGAGCACGCGCGTTCTGATAGTTGGCGAGCGCGTCGATCGACGCGGCGCGGGTCTCGGCGAGCGTGCGTTCGGCATCGAGAAGATCGAGCTGACCGAACTTGCCTTCTCGGTATCCAATCCGGGCAATCCGGGCAGCCTCCTGCGCCGCAGCGAGGGCCGGGCCGGATGCGGCGCGGGCGGTGATGATCGCGTTGGCCGCTTCCGCTTGTGCGTCGGTGATCGCCTGCTCGACGTCGAGCGCGGTCACGCGCCGCACCGCTCCGGCTCGCGTCCGTTCCGCGGTCGCCTGAGAAATGGCGGCACGACCATTGTTGAACAATGGGATCGGGATCGAAATCGCAAACACGGCGGCGGTGTCGTTGGTTGCCTCCAGGCGCCGAAGCGCGGGTCCGATGGTGATGTCGGGCACGCGGTTGGCGCGCGCGAGACGGATGCCGGCATCCGCGATCGCGAGATCGGCATCCGCCGCCGCCAGCGCCAGCGTGCCGGCTGGCTGAGGCGGCGCGCTCGGGCCAACGGTCGCCGCAGGCAGCCGATCGAGCAACCCTGTATCCAGTATGCCGTCGATCGGATGGCCGAGACGTCGCGCTAGATTCGTCCTGGCCGCTTCGCCGAGCCGTGTCAGTCGTTCGACGCTGGCATCCGCGTTGATCCGTGTGACGTCGGCGCGTTGTTGCTCGAGCGGGGACGCGCGTCCCGCCTGGACACGGACTGCGGCACCGCGCAGCACTTCGCTGGCGATGCGCGCCTGGTCGCGCGCCGTCACCAATCGACGCTCGGCTGCGATCGCTTCGACATAGAGCTGCGTGACCTGCACGCGAATATCGGCCGCGACGATCGCGGCCTGTAGTTCGGCGCGCGAGAGTTGCGCGCCTGCGACGGCGACGCGGGCGCTACGTTTGCCGCCCAGCTCGATCGGTACGGCGACCCCGATCGTTGTCTCGGCACTGCGCAGGCCCCGGTAGGAACCCGAGCCGACGATGTTTTCGACCTGCCCTTGCGCGACTGGATTGGGGCGCAGCCCGGCCACCGTGAGCCCGGCCTGAGCCGCCTCGATTGCCGCCGTTGCGGCGGCGCCCGACGGCGCGGCCCCGCCTGCGTCGAGGACCGCCTGATCCAGCGTAAATACGGGCTTCGCCGCCGTTGGCATCACCGCTGACGACGCTGGCGCTTGCGGCGCCTGCACCCGTTGCGCCTGCGCTATCGAAGCGCAGGACGCCGCAGCCAGCACGGCCGCGCACATCTTTTTCATGGCACATTGATCCTAACAAGATACGTCAAGCCGGCCGATAGCGGCCAGCGGGTATCGTCAGGCGGCCGGGGGCCTCAACGCAGGGGCAACCGAATGCGACGCGGTTGAACTGTCGGGGGTGGGAAACGGACGGACGGTATCGGTGCGCGCCATTGAGGACGGCCCATCCGTCACCGGAACGTCCAACACCTGACTATGACAGGTGCCATGATGATGCGGCATCGCCTTGTCGGCGTCACCTTGCGACTGGTCTGCGTCGCCGTCGCTATGTACAGTGCCGTTGCACTCGATCGTGGCCGGTCCCGGTATCTCGCGCGCATGCACAGTCGCTGTCATCACCAGCGACGACGCGATTATGACGAGCAAAAGGGACTGTAACCTCCGCAGCATTGTGGATCGTCTAGCTGAAATACTACGAAGTGTCATTGCTGAACTTCCGGCGACGCTGCTATCACCTCTTCCGCTGTACGACCCCGCAACAGCCGGCAGCAGCCGGTCCGACGGATTCCTCGCGCGCATCAGGCTTTCGCAAGCCGCTTGACCAATATCTGCAGCGCCGCAGCGAGTGCGTCGATCTGCGCGGGATTGGTGAACAATGCTGGCGTCACCCGCACGCAGGCGCCGGCCTCCACCCCCGTGCGGTGGACGGTGAAGATACCGAATTCGTCGAGCAGCATCTTTGCGACGGCGATGTTGTCGGCGGCGGTGACGAGGCCGCGGATACGGAACGAGGTGATGCCGCCGTGCAATCGCGGATCGCTGGGCGTCAGGATCTGCAGACCGTCGAGCTTGCGCAGCGGCTCGGCCCAACGGTCGCGCAGATAGCGCAACCGCGCGGCGCGCTCGGGTGTGCCGATCGCCTGCTGGAAGTTGAACGCGTCCGGTACGGTCAACATCGCGGCGAAATCGCTCGTCCCGGTGTGTATGCGCGCCTGCACGCTGTCGAGGCCGCCCTCGCCATTGGCGGGATCGGGATCAATATCGCGCACCCGGCTCTTGCGTAGGTACATGACGCCGACACCGAGCGGCGCACCCCACCATTTATGCAAATTGAAGCCGGCAAAGTCGACGCCGAGATCGGCGAAATCGAAATCGACTTGGCCCCAACTGTGCGCGGCATCGACGATCACGTCGATCCCGCGTGTCCGCGCGATCGCGACGATCTCGCGGACCGGCACCACCAATCCCGTGCGGTGGCTGAGGTGGGTGAGCAGCACCAGCCGAATCTTGGGATTCGCGCTGAACGCTTTCGCATAAGCGTCGATCACGCCTTGATATGTTGCCGGTTCGGGGAGGGCGATCCGTACCACCTGCACGCCGCGCCGCGCCTTCAGCCCGTCGAAACAGCCCAGCATGCTATCGTAATCGAGATCGGCGGTCAGCACCGCGTCGCCGGGGCGCAGTTTGTTGTACCCATCGATCAGGCCCTGCAGCGCCTCGGTGGCGTTGCGGGTCAGCGCGATCTCGTCGGTGCCGACACCAAGCGCAGCCGCGACGCGCTGATGCACCGCATGGTAATCGGACCCGAAGCCGCGTCGCGTGTAGAAGCTGTTCTCGCGATTGACCCGCTCGACCGCGCGTTCATAGGCGGCAAGCACGGGCTTCGCCATGATGCCCCAATTGCCGTTTTCGAGCTGGATGACGTCGCGGGCAACATCGTACTGAGCGGCGATCTTCGCCCAATAGGCTTCGTCGTTCGCTCGCGCTGCGCGGCCACCCGATTTGGGATCGGACGGCATTGCCGCGTTCAGCCGGGCGGCGACGGGCAGAGCCGCCGCCGCCGCCATCATGGTCCTTCGGCTGATCGTCGGCATGCCGTCCCCTTCCGTGAGAACTTCATGCCCACGCGGACATAATATTGGCCGCCATCGGTATCATAGGGGGCATTTCGCGAATAGATCAGGCCGCGCACCGCCTGGTTGGTGGCTTCGGCCGGATAGGTGTTGAACACGTTCTCCGCACCGGCGCGGATTGTGAAATGCTCGTCGAAGGTGTAGCTGGCCGACACGTCGAACAGCGCGATGCCGCCGAACTTCTGGTAGATGTCGCCGGTCCCGTTGCCCGACACGTCGGTCCAGCCGCCATAATGGCGCCCGCGTACCAGCATCCCGATGGGACCGATGTCATAGCCGATCGAGCCGGTCGCATTGTGCTGCGGCAGGCGTTGCTCGAACACGATCCGCTGAGACTCGTTCGGGATCGCCGCCGAGATGCCGCTCGTCACCTTCGTGCGGTTGTAATTATAGGCGATCGTCGCGGTCGCCTTGCCCGGTCCGACCTGTTGCGTATAGTTCAGCACTGCCTCGATGCCGCGCGTGCGCGTGTCGAAGTCGTTGGTGAAGTAGCTCACCGAAGTGAAGCGCAACGGATTGGCCACGCTCGTCGGCGGCAGGGCGGACGCCGACTGGCTGAAGCGGCCATCGACGCTGATCTGATAGGCATCGACACTGCCGGTTAGCCCGAACGCGGTCCTGAAGGTCAGGCCGGCAGTGATCGTATCCGACGTCTCCGGCTTGAGCGGCTTGGCGCCGAGCGCGACCGCGATCGGATCGGTGGTCGCGAGACGGCCACTGTTGAACACCTGCAAGGTCGTTGTATCGAGGCCCTGCGAGGTGTTCGACGTGTTGAGCTGCGCCGGCGTCGGCGCGCGGAAACCGGTCGAATAGCCACCGCGAAGCGCGATGCCGTCGATCGGTTCAACGCGCGCGCTCAGTTTGTAGGTGAACTTGCCGCCGAACGCCGAGAAGTTCTCGTAACGCCCTGCCGCGCCGACGCTGAGCATCTTGACGGGCTGCCATTCGAGATCGCCATAGCCAGCATAGCTTTCCTGGCTGAACCGGCCTGCCTGTAGCGGGCTGAAGCCGGGGAAGCCGTTGGAATTGGGCGCGAGCCCCGCAGCCGCGCCGGCACCGATCGCGTAAGAAGCCGGGTCGCCCGGGCGGATGCTGTACTGTTCAAGACGACGCTCGCCGCCGAAGGCGATATTGATCGGTGCGAGGCCCCCGACCGGCAGGCGGTACACGAAATCGGCGTTGAGGTTGAATTCGCGCTGGCGCAAGCGACCCAGATAGAAGGCGGTCGGCGAGGTCGGGCCGAGCGACGCATTCAGGCTTTCACTTAGCGTATAGTCGATCACGCTCTGGCCGTAAGAGGCGCTGAGATCATAGGTGAACGCATCGGCGAGTGCGCCACGCGCGCCGCCGGTCGCCTGCACGTCGCTGGTCTGCGTGCCGAAGCGCGGCGTGAAGCCGGTCGGGTACAGGCTGGTGAAGCTGAAGCCCGGAAAGGCCGGGCTAGCGCCATAAACCGATGCGGTTCCGGCGGGATTGCGCCAGTTGAAATCGGTGACGCCTTCGCCCTCGCCGAACGTGCCGAAGCTGTAGAGCTTGAACGCGTCCGACACATCGAAATGCGTGTTGTAGCCGCCACGGATACTTTCGAGATCGGGCTGGCCCCAGCGCTGCACCGGATTCGGCACCGACAGCGTCGGGTTGGCGGCCTGGAACTTGATCGCGTCGGGGCGCTGCCGGGTTCTCGAAGTGGCCTCGGAGTGGTCGTACTCGCCGGTGAAGACGAAGCTGCCACGGTCGCCGAGCGCCACGCCGCCCTGGATACCACTCTGATATTCCTTGCCGTCGCCTTTGTAATATTGCGAATATTGGCCGAAGGCGCTGAGGCCGGGCTGATCGTCGAGGATGATGTTGACCACGCCCGCGATCGCGTCGGAGCCGTATTGCGCCGAGGCGCCATCGCGCAGCACTTCGATACGCTTGATGGCCAGGCCCGGGATCGTCGCGAGATCTGGCGCCTGCGCGCCGCGCGTGCCGAGCAGGGCGGAACGGTGGTAGCGTTTTCCGTTGACCAGCACGAGCGTCTGATCGGCCGACAGCCCGCGCAACGTGGCGGGGCGCACGAATGCCTGACCGTCGGCGGCGGGCAGCCGCTGCACGTTGAAGGAGGGCAGCAATTGCGCGAGCGTGTCGGTGAGATCGCCCGAGATGCTCGCGTCGAGCGCGGTGGCCGGCAGTACATCGATCGGCGATTGCGAGTTGAACTGAGTCACGCCACGATCGCGCGTGCCGGTCACGATCACTATGTCCGCGTCGGCGATCTGCTCGGTGGCGGGCGCATCAGCCGGTGCGGCGATGGGCGCGGCATGCGCGAGAACGGGCGCGCACAGCGCGATTGGCAGCGCGGCGAGCGCGCCGGCCGATATGAATTTCGTCAAATGATGTCCCCTTGGGCAGAGCCGGCTTCGCGTTGTTTTGGCCGGCTGGCGACCAACTAGGGGCGATTTGTGTCAGTAACGCTGCATTCGCGAGACACGATGATGTCGGTTCGAAGCTACATCTGCGCGGGCAAGCGGTGGATCGATTGCTCGCCCGCAATAGAGCGGGATTGGCGGAGAGAGTGGGATTCGAACCCACGGTGAGCTTGCACCCACGGCGGTTTTCAAGACCGCTGCCTTAAACCACTCGGCCATCTCTCCGCGTGCGTGCCCCGCTTAGAGCCGGAACGCCGATTTGTGCAAGAGCTACGGCCTTTGGGGGTTCATGTCGGCGCGGGCTTGTGCCAGAGTCTTCGCATGCGGGTGTTTTGCAAAACCTTATCGGCGATCGGCACGGCGTTGGCGGCCATGCTTGCGCTACCGGCGTGCGCTCAGGACGATGCCGGTTTTCAGGCCTTCCTTGGCCAGTTGCGTGTGCAGGCGCGCGCGCAAGGCGTGTCGGAGGCGACGCTGAATGCGGTGATGCCGACACTGACGCTCAACCAGCGCGTGATCGATCTCGATCGCAAGCAGCCCGGCAATCCGGCCAGCACGGCGGTCCCGCCGTTCGCACCGTACCGAATCGCGCATGTCGATGCGCAACGGATCAGCCGAGGCCGCAGCGCGTATCAGGCACAGCGCTGGCGCCTCAAGAAGATCGAGGAGGAAACCGGCGTTCCCGAATCGATCATGGTGGCGATCTGGGGCAATGAGACCAATTACGGCGTGGTGATGGGCGGGTTCGATCTGCCGCGCGCGCTCGCGTCGCTCGCCTATGAAGGACGGCGCCGCGATCTGTTCACCGACGAGTTCATCGGCGCACTCAAGATGATCGATCGCGGCGTACCGCGCGCCAAGCTGGTGGGAAGCTGGGCGGGGGCGACCGGCGGGCCACAGTTCCTGCCATCGGTGTACAACCGGCTCGCGCGCGACGGCGACGGTGATGGACGGGCCGACATCTGGACGAGCGATGCCGACACGCTTGCTTCGATCGGCAATTATTTCGCCAATGCCGGCTGGCGGCCGGGCCAGCCTTGGGGCTTCGCGGTAAACGTGCCGGCTGGATTTGATCGGTCGCAGATCGTCAACCGGACGCTCAGCCCCCGCTGCCCGCGCGTCTTCCAGCGGCATAGCGGCTGGAAGACGATGGCCGAATGGCGCGCGCTCGGCATCGCGTCGCAGACCCGCGCCTGGCCCGGCGATTCGGTGCTGGCGACGCTCATCGAACCCGACGGCCCTGGCAACACCGCGTATCTGCTGACCGGGAATTACCGTGTGATCCTCGATTACAATTGTTCGAATTTCTACGCGTTGTCGGTGGGGCTGCTGTCGGATGCGGTGTCGCAGTAAATGCTGCTGCTGATCGCTCTCTCCGCCGCGCTTGGCGCCGCTGACAGGCAATTGCCACCGTCCGCAGACCAGCCGCGCGTGGGCTGGTCGCAGCCGATGCAAACTGCCGCAGGTCCACAGGATGGGCCGCCGCGGGACTTGCCGCAAGGTTCTGGCCCACGCGCGACATCGGGCGGTCCGCTGTTCGATATGGTCGCGGTGGCGCAACCCGATGCTGGCGGCGCTGGCGTTTCTGTAGCGGCGGCGGGCGCCGCGCCCGGCAGCTTCGTCGAACTGACCGAACTTGGCAGCGGTCATACGATCCTTGCGCGGGTCGGCGATTACCTCGCGCCGGGCGGTACGGCGCTGTTGTCGGCGGACGCGTTTCAGGCGCTCGGCATCGCGCCCGGCGCTGGTGTACGTGTGCGATCAGCGATGCCCAGCCCGCAGGACCAAACCGCATTGCGATCCGGCGCGGCAGCCTCCGCGCGGATCGACGCGCCCGAAGTTCTGCTCAAAGCGCTGCGCAAGCGCGTGCCGCACTATGCTCAGGCGTCCGCCGCAGCGCCGCCCCGACACGCCGATGTCCGTCCGGCCGCGCCGCGTCCGCCAGCGCATATCGACGAGGCGGCGGTAGCGGGAGCACGCTACCCAGCGCCCGCGCCAATTGCGCGCAGCCAGCCTCGCGTTGAATCGCGCGCGCCAGCACCGCGCTCAGGCTATGTGGTGCAGGTCGCCGCGCTTTCGGCGGCAGGACGCGCCAATGATCTCGCGCGGTCGCTCGGCGGGCGCGTGGTTGGCGGCGGCGGGCTGTACCGCGTTCAGCTTGGCCCGTATGGCAATGTCGCCGCCGCCAATCGCGCGCGTGACGAAGTGGCGCGGCGCGGCTATCGCGACGCGCGTGTAAGCCATACCGAGTAGACTTTTAGCGTAACGGGACCGCCTGAAATGAAGAAACTGATCGCCGCCTCTGTTCTCGCGATGCTCGTCGTCCAGCCCGGCCTCGCCGCCGCGCCGCAATTCGATACGCCCGCTCCCGTCGCGTATATGGAGGATATGTCCTCCGGGTCGATCCTGTACCAGAAGGATGCCGACCGCCGCATGCCGCCGGCATCGCTTGCGAAGATGATGACGGTCTATGTCGCTTTCGATCTCATCAAGAAGGGCGAGCTCAAGCTCGACCAGCAGTTCGAGATGCAGCCCGAAACGTGGAAGAAGTGGCATTCGCAGGGCTCGACGATGTTCCTGTCAGCCGGCGAGAAGGTCAGCGTCGCCGATCTGCTTTATGGCATTGTGACCTTGTCGGGGAACGACGCGTGCGTCGTGCTGGCCGAAGGGATTTCGGGCACCGAGCCGGCGTTCGTCGAGCGGATGAACCGCGATGCCGAGAAGATCGGCCTCAAGAACAGCCATTTCGGCACGTCGAACGGCTGGCCCGATGGCGGCGTGACCTATGTGACTGCGCGCGACCTTGCCGCGCTCGCCAAGGCGACGATCACCAACTACCCGGATTTGTACAAAAAATTCTATTCGCGGACCGATTTCACCTGGGGCAAGACGCTCGGCGCGGGTGCTGCGATCAAGCAGGAAAACCGCGATCCGCTGCTCGGCCGCGTCGCCGGTGCCGATGGCCTCAAGACCGGCCATACCGAAGAGGCCGGCTATGGCTTCACCGGCTCGGCGATCCAGAACGGCCGCCGGCTAGTGATGGTTCTGGCCGGGCTCGGCACCTACGGCCAGCGCGCCGAGGAATCGGTCAAGTTCATGAACTGGGGCTTCCGTTCTTGGCAGGCCAAGCCGATCGCACGCAAGGGCAAGAAGGTCGAAACCGCCGAGGTCCAGCTTGGCACGAGCAACCATGTCGATCTCGTCGCTGGCAAGGATCTGACCGCCACTCTGCCCGCCGGTGTCGGTTCGGAAATGACGCTCAAGGTGGCGTATGACGGGCCGATCAAGGCGCCGATAAAGGCTGGCCAGCATATCGCCGATCTCGTCGTCACCGCGCCTGACATGCCGACCCAGCGGCTGCCGCTGGTTGCCGCGACCGATGTCGCCGAAGCCGGTTTCTTCGGTCGCGTATGGGCCGGATTGACGGGATTGTTCGGCGCTTGAGCGGTCGCTTCATCTCGCTGGAAGGCGGGGAGGGGGCGGGTAAATCGACTCAGGCGCGGCGGCTTGCCGAGGCGTTGCGCGCGCGCGGGCTGGAGGTGGTCGTCACGCGCGAGCCCGGCGGCAGCGAGGGCGCCGAGGCGATCCGCGCGCTGCTTCTCCACGGCGCCCAAACGCGCTGGAGCGTGCGCAGTGAGGCGTTGCTTTTCGCCGCCGCGCGGGCCGATCATGTCGAGAAGACGATCGCTCCGGCGATCGCCGAGGGTGCGTGGGTGATTTGCGACCGCTATCTCGACAGCAGCCGCGCCTATCAGGGGCTGGCCGGCGGGATCGATGATGCCGCGATCCTCGCGCTGCATGGCTTCGGATCGCGCGGGCTGTTGCCCGATCGGACCTTCGTGCTGGAGGTGCCGGTCGAACAGGGGCGCGCGCGGGCGGAAAGTCGCGATGGCGCGGCGGCGGATCGCTTTGCCGCGCGGGATGACGCCTTCCACACCGATGTCGCTGCCGCGTTCCGGCGCTTCGCCGCGAACGAGCCGACGCGTTTCCGAATGATCGACGCGGCGGCCGATCCCGACAGCGTGACCGTGGCGCTGCTGGCTGGGTTGGCCGATTTGCTGCCATGACTTTGCCGGTCGGCAACGATGCGGCGCACGCGGCCTTTGCGGCGGCGATGGCGGGAGATACGCTCCACCACGCATGGCTGTTCGCCGGCCCCGAGGGGATCGGCAAGGCCAGCTTCGCGCGTGCGGCCGCGATGCGGCTGCTCGCCGATGCGGCAGCGCCGGACACGCTGCCGCCGGGGTTCGACGTGCCCGAAAACCATCAGACACGCCGGCTGATAGAAGCGGGATCGCACCCGGATTACCGCGAACTCAGGCGCTTGCCCAAAGAATCGGACAAGACGGGGCAGGAGTTGGCGCGCAGTATTCCGATCGCGCAGGTGCGTGCGCTGCTACCGATGTTCGCGATGAAGCCGTCGCTGTCATCGCGCCGTGTCGTGCTGATCGACGCGATCGACGATGTCGAGCGGCCCGGCGCGTCCAACGCGTTGCTCAAGAGCCTTGAGGAGCCGCCAGCGGGGACGATCTTCATCCTCATCAGCCATGCGCCGGGGCGGCTGTTGCCGACGATCCGGTCGCGCTGTCGGCTGCTGCGCTTCGATCCGCTCGGCGAGCGCGACATGAAGCGGATCGTGCGCGAACATCTCGGCAAGGCGGATGACGCCGAGGTGGCGGCGCTGGTCCGGGCTGGCGCAGGTTCGCCGGGACGGGCGCTGGGGTTCGCCGGCCTTGATCTCGCCGCGCTCGACGGCGTGCTGGCGGCGATCGCGCAGGATGGCGACCGCAGCAACGCGCGGCGGGTGAAACTCGCCAAGGCGCTCGCGCTGAAGGCTGCGCAGCCGCGCTACGAAGCGTTTCTAGACCGCGCACCTGCCTTCATCGCCGAAAGCGCGCGCGATCGGCGTGGCGAACGCTTGCGGGTCGCGCTGGACAGCTATGATGCCGCGCGGGCGCTCTCAGCGAGCGCACGCGGGTTGTCGCTCGATGCGCAGGGAACGGTGTACGAGATGGCGGGGCTGGTGGCAGCGCTCGCGAAATAGCCGGCGCCTCGGCGGAGGCTTCAATTGCTTGGTGTGATGTTCTAGGAGCCGCCTATGTCCGAACCCTATTACATCACGACCGCAATCAGCTATCCCAACGGCAAGCCGCACATCGGCCACGCCTATGAGGCGATCGCCGCCGATGCGATCGCCCGCTTCCACCGGCAGGCCGGGCGCGACGTTCGGTTCCAGACCGGCACCGACGAACACGGCCTCAAGATGGTTCAGACCGCGCGCGACAAAGGCGTCGAGGTGCGCGCGCTCGCCGATGAAATGTCTGGTTTGTTCAAGGCGATGTGCGACAGTCTTGACGTCTCGTATGATCGTTTCATCCGCACCACCGAACCGAACCATCATCGCGCCAGCCAGGCGATCTGGCAGGCGATGGCGGACGCCGGCGACCTGTATCTGAGCCGCTACGAAGGCTGGTATTCGGTTCGCGACGAAGCCTATTACGACGAGAAGGAACTGGTTGACGGGGAAGGGGGCGTGAAGCTTTCGCCGCAGGGCACGCCGGTCACCTGGACCGCCGAGGAAAGCTGGTTCTTCCGGCTCTCCAAATACCAGCAGCCGCTGCTCGACCATTACGCCGCCAACCCCGACTTCATCCGCCCGGAGAGCCGCCGCAACGAGGTGCTACGCTTCGTCGAGGGCGGACTCGCCGACCTATCCGTATCACGTACCAGCTTCGACTGGGGCGTGAAGGTGCCGGGCAGTGACGGGCACGTCATGTACGTCTGGGTCGACGCGCTGACCAATTATCTGACCGGCGTGGGCTATCCCGACGACGCCGCGACGATGGCAAAATATTGGCCGGCCGATCTCCACTTGATCGGCAAGGATATCGTGCGATTCCATGCGGTTTACTGGCCGGCTTTCCTGATGTCTGCGAAGTTGGCTTTGCCCAGGACGGTGTTCGGCCACGGCTTTCTGCTCAACCGCGGCGAGAAGATGTCGAAGTCGCTCGGCAATGTCACCGATCCGGCCGACCTGATCGCTCGGTTCGGCGTCGATGCAGTGCGCTATTTCCTGCTGCGCGAAGTCAGCTTCGGTCAGGACGGCAGCTATTCGGCCGAGGCGATCGTGACGCGGGTCAATGCCGAACTGGCCAACAGCTTCGGCAATCTTGCGCAGCGCACGCTCGCGCAGATTTTCAAGAACTGCAACGGCGGTCCGCCTGAGATTCACGGTCACGACGCAGCGGACGAGGCCTTGTTCGAGATTGTCGGGAAGGCGGTTCACGAGACGATGCCGGCGGCATTCGGCGATCTCGCGCTGTCGCACGCGACCGAGCATTGGATTCAAGCGGTCTATGCCTGCAACGCGTATATCGATGAGCAAGCGCCCTGGGCGCTCCGCAAGACCGACCCGGCCCGGATGGAGACGGTGCTGGCGACGTTGTATATCTGCATCGCGCAGCTTGCCGTCGGTATCGCGCCGATCATTCCGGGTAGCGCCGCCACCTTGCTCGACCGGATGGGGATCGCACCCGGACTGCGCAACTTCACCGCGATCGGATCGCATTGGTATTCGCCGTTAGCGGAAAGCGATTTCAAGCTCGATCAGCCGGTCGGGCTGTTTCCGCGACTCGAACTGCCTGCGGAGGCGGACGCCTGATGTTCGCCGACAGCCATTGCCATCTCGATTACAACGGCTTGGGCGACCGACAGCAGGAGGTGCTCGCCAACGCGCGCGCGCGCGGTGTCGAGGTGATGCTCAACATTGCGACGCGCGAGAGCGAATGGGACATGGTACTCGGCACCGCCGAACGCGAGGCGGATGTGTGGGCGACGGTCGGCATTCACCCGCATGAGGCCGATCAGCATCCCGATGTCGGCACCGCGCGGCTGATCGAGCGCGCCCGCCACCCGCGCGTCGTCGGCATCGGCGAGACCGGGCTCGACTATTATTACGACAAGAGCGACCGCGAGCGACAGCAAGCGAGCTTCCGCGCCCACATCGCCGCCGCGCGCGAAACGCAATTGCCGATCATCGTCCATACCCGCGATGCCGAGGACGACACCGCCGCGATCCTGCGCGAAGAGATGGAGCAGGGGGCCTTCCCCGGTGTGATCCACTGCTTCACCGCGAGCGACGCCTTCGCGGATATCGCGCTCGATCTTGGCTTCTACATCTCGATCTCCGGCATCGTAACCTTCAAGAACGCCAAGGATTTGCAGGCGACCGCGACGCGATTGCCGCTCGACCGGGTTCTGATCGAAACCGACGCGCCGTTCCTCGCGCCCGTGCCCCACCGCGGCAAGACCGGCGAACCTGCGTTCGTCGCGGACACCGCCGCGTTCCTTGCCGGCTTGCGTGGGCAAAGCGTCGAGGAATTGGCAGGGGCAACCGCGCGAAACTTTTACGCGCTGTTCAGCAAAGTGCGCGCATGAAGGTGCGGGTTCTCGGATCGGGCACGTCATCGGGCGTGCCGCGGATCGGGAATGATTGGGGCGCGTGCGATCCTACCGATCCGCGCAACGCCCGCACGCGCGTCTCGATTATGGTCGAGACCGCAACGACGCGCATCCTCGTCGATACCGGACCCGATATGCGCGCGCAGTTGCTGGCGGCGCAGGTCGCGACCGTCGATGCGGTGATCTGGACTCACGATCACGCCGACCACACGCACGGCATCGACGATCTGCGACAGGTCTATCACGCACTCGGACATCCGGTGCGAGGCTTCGCGAGACCCTGGACCGCGCGCTCGCTGATGACGCGCTTTCCGTACGTCTTCGCGGGTGCCGGCGGCTATCCGCCGACAGTGGCGGTGGCGGATTTGAGCGACACGCTCGTGATCGGCGATATTGCGATCCGGGTTGCGGATCAGCCGCACGGGTCGATCACGTCTGCGGGATTGCGCTTCGAGGCCGATGGCAAGAGCCTGGGGTATGCAACGGATATCAATGAGATGATTGGTATCGTTGAGTCACTTTATGAGGGTCTCGACGTCTGGATTGTCGATGCGTTGCGCGAACGCTATCATCCGACGCATGCCGATCTCGCTAC
Source organism: Sphingomonas populi (assembly GCF_004208535.1). Classification (GTDB taxonomy): domain Bacteria; phylum Pseudomonadota; class Alphaproteobacteria; order Sphingomonadales; family Sphingomonadaceae; genus Sphingomonas; species Sphingomonas populi. The sequence continues at coordinate 37,938 of NZ_SGIS01000003.1, read as the reverse complement.
GACACTGGGCTGGATCGAAACGGTCAGGCCGCGCCGCGCAGTGTTGACCCATATGGATCAGTCGATGGATTATGCCGCGCTCGCGGCGCGGCTGCCGGCGGGCATCGAGCCGGCATATGATGGGCTGGAGATCGAACTGTGACCGGCGACGTGATGTTCTACGTGATCATGCTGGTGTTACCGATCTCGGCGCTGGTCGCACGGCGTTTGCCGGTCGGCGAGGTGATCAAGATGGCGCTGGCCTGGCTGGCGATCTTTCTGCTGCTGTATTTCGTTGTCGTGGCTTGGCAGGAGGCGATGGGCGTCGGCGCGGGGATGCGCGGCTTCCTCGGCCTATGAGGGTTTATTTAACATAATATATATTATCGAACTGATGGATCATGTGAGGGGCAGCAATGGTTGAGCGTCTGGTAGCGATCATGGCCCGCCTCCGCGATCCGGTCAGCGGTTGTGAATGGGATCGCGCCCAGACGTTCGCCTCGATCGCGCCGTACACGATCGAGGAAGCCTATGAGGTCGCCGACGCGTGCGAGCGTGGCGATATGGCGGAGTTGCGCGATGAACTCGGCGACTTGCTGCTTCAGGTCGTGTTCCACAGTCGCATGGCCGAGGAAGCCGGTCATTTCACGCTCGCCGACGTGGTGACGTCGATCAGCGACAAGATGGAGCGCCGGCACCCGCATATCTTCGGCGATGCCATCGAAGGCGGCAAGCACCGCTGGGAACAGATCAAGGCCGAGGAGCGCGCCGCCAAAGCGGCTCCGGGCGCGCTTGACGGTGTCGCAATCGGCCTGCCCGCTTTGCTGCGCGCGGAGAAATTGCAGAAGCGCGCGGCGCGCGTCGGCTTCGATTGGCCAGACGAGAGCGGTCCGCGCGCCAAGATCGACGAGGAACTGGCCGAGGTCGCTGGTGCGGCGACGCAGGCTGAGCGCGAGGAAGAGGTTGGCGATCTCCTGTTCGCGGTCGCTAACTGGGCAAGTAAGCTGGGTGTCGATCCAGAAGCGGCGCTACGGGCCGGTAACGCGAAGTTCGAGCGGCGGTTCAAAGCGATGGAAGCGGCCGATCCAGGTTTCGCCACGCGCGACCTGGAAGCGCAGGAGCGGCTCTGGGTGGCGGTGAAGGCGGGCGAACGCCCAACCGCGTGAAAAACGTCCTGTTCGTCTGCAGCCAGAATCGCTTGCGCAGCCCCACAGCGGAAACCGTCTTTTCTAACCATGCCGCGATAGAGGTAACGTCCGCCGGCACGAAGCCGGACGCCGACAATCCGCTGACATCCGAACTGGTGACCTGGGCTGACATCATCTTCGTCATGGAGCGGACTCACCGTCGTAAGCTCCAGCAGCGTTTCCGATCGGCGTTACAGGGTCAGCGGATCATTTGCCTCGACATCCCTGACCACTACGCCTTCATGGACCCGGCGCTCATCGCGCTTTTGCATGCTCGCGTTACCCCTCATCTGCCGAAGAGCGGGCCACACTCCTCTAACCGCGTGTGAGGAACCGCTCGTAATCGCTTGGTGACATGCGGACATCGTACAGCGCATGCTCGCCATCGACCTCCTGCCCCAGCACTTCGCCATGCGCGTGGAGCCAGGCCGCGCCCGCACCATCGGCCGAGTCCAGCGTGATCGCATAGCGGCGATGCCCCTCGGTCAACAGCGCCCCGATCGTCGCGACCAAAGTGTCGATCCCTTCCCCGCTCAAGGCCGAGATCGCCACCACGTCCTCGCGGTGGCTGGCTTCGACGAGCATATCTTCGCGCGCCTCGCCTTCGAGCAGATCGAGCTTGTTCCACGCTTCGATGCGCGGCGTCGTTTCGGTCACGCCGAGATCGCGTAGCACGCCTTCGACATCGTCGCGCTGGGCCTGCGTATCCGGGTGCGCGATGTCGCGGACGTGGATCAGCAGATCGGCGGAGACGACCTCCTCCAGCGTCGCTTTGAACGCGGCGACGAGTTGGGTCGGCAGTTCCGATACGAAGCCGACCGTGTCGGACAGGATCGCCTTGTCGATGCCGGGCAGCGAGATCTGCCGAAGCGTCGGGTCAAGCGTGGCGAACAGCAAATCCTCGGCCATCACATGCGCGCCGGTCAGGCGGTTGAACAAGGTCGATTTTCCGGCGTTGGTATAGCCGACCAAGGCGATCACCGGCCACGGCGCGCGCTGGCGGCGTTCGCGGTGCAGGCCGCGCGTGCGGCTGACCGAATCGAGCTCCTTGCGCAGCCGTGCCATGCGGTCGCGGATCAATCGGCGATCGGCTTCGATCTGGGTTTCGCCCGGGCCGCCGAGAAAGCCGAAGCCGCCGCGCTGACGCTCCAAGTGGGTCCAGCTCCGTACGAGCCGGCCAGCCTGATAGTCCAGATGCGCGAGTTCGACCTGCAACCGCCCTTCGGCGGTGGCGGCACGTTCGCCGAAGATTTCGAGGATCAGCCCGGTGCGATCGATCACCTTGGCTTCGAGCGCGGTTTCGAGGTTGCGCTGTTGCACCGGCGTCAGCGCCGCGTCAAACACGACGAGACCTGCCTCCTCCATCCGCACCGTCGCGGCGAGCTGCTCGACTTGCCCGCTGCCGATCAGCGTGGCGGGCTTGGGCGCGCGAAGGCGGAGCGCGACCTTGTCCACCACCGTAACGCCGATCGCGGCAGCGAGGCCGGCGGTCTCGTCGAGGCGCGCATCGGCATCGCGGGCCGAGGCGCCATGATCGGGATATACGACGATGGCGCGGGCGCCGCGGGCGAACTCGTCGCGGTCCCGATCGAAGCCAGTACTCAAAGCGTCACTCTCAATCTTCTTCCGTCTCGGCCTGCTCATCTGCGAGGTTCAGCGGGTGGGCCGGCTGAATCGTCGACACGGCATGTTTGTAGACGAGCTGCGACATGCCATCACGCTGGAGCAGCATGCAGAACAGATCGAACGCGGCAATGTGTCCCTGCAGCATCACGCCGTTGACGAGAAACATCGTGACGTTGTCGTTCGATTTGCGCACCGCGTTCAGGAAGATTTCCTGAAGCAGCGGCTGCTTACGCTGCGCCTCGCCGACCGCGTTGACGATCGCGGCGATATCGACCGCGCTCGACGGCATGATCGTCGAGATGGCGTGCTTGTAGATGAGCTGCGATTGACCATCGCGGCGCAGCAGCACGGAAAAATTGTCGAACCACGTCACGATGCCCTGCAGCTTGACGCCCTTGACGAGAAACATCGTCACCGGGGTCTTGGAGCGGCGCAGTGCGTTGAGAAAGAGGTCCTGAAGCGAAGCTGGTTTGTCGGCCATCGGTCGATCCTTTGTTCTTGGCGGGTTTTTTCCCGCAGCGCGCCATTTACGGCGTCGGTTGTGCGATTGTCGCGGCGCCAATCTAGGCGCGCGCGGCGGTTTCGTCCACTATTCCTCGCGGCCTTCGGTGATGCCGAGCAATTTGAGCTTCCGGTGCAGCGCGGAACGCTCCATGCCGATGAAGTTCGCGGTGCGCGAGATGTTGCCGGAGAAGCGCTTGATCTGGACGCGCAGATATTCGCGTTCGAAGGTCTCGCGTGCCTCGCGCAGCGGCGATCCCATGATCGCGGTTGCGCCGCTGCCGAGTTCGCCAGGATCGCCCAGCACTTCGCTCGGCAGCATGTCGAGATCGATGCGGCCAATCCGGTCACCCGGCGCCATGATGATGACTCGCTCGACGATGTTGCGGAGCTGGCGCACGTTGCCCGGCCATTCGTAGGATTGCAGCGCGACCATTGCGTCGGGCGCGATCTCTGGCGTCGGCACGCGGCGATCAGCGGCATAATGCGCGACGAAGTGGGAGATCAGCGCCGGGATGTCCTCGCGCCGTTCGGCGAGCGGCGGGATCTGCACCGGCACGACGTTAAGGCGGTAATAGAGATCCTCGCGGAAGCGGCCTTCGGCGATTTCATGGGCCAGATCGCGCGATGTCGCCGAGACGACGCGGACATCGACCTTGACGATACGCGTGCCGCCGACGCGGGTGAAGCTCTGGTCGGTCAGCACGCGCAGGATGCGGGCCTGCGTCGCGATCGGCATGTCGGCGATCTCGTCGAGGAACAGCGTGCCGCCATGCGCCTGTTCAAGGAGCCCGGAGCGGACGAGATCACCCCCCTCCTCCACCCCGAACAATTCCTCATCGACGCGTTCCGGCGTCATGCGCGCGGCATTGACGATCACGAACGGCGCATCGACGCGCTGGCTCCAGCCGTGCAACAGCCGCGCGGCGATTTCCTTACCGACGCCGGCCGCGCCCATCACCAGCACGCGACTGCCGGTCGCGGCGACGCGCTTGAGGGTGGCGCGAACCGCGTTGATCGCGGCGGAATTGCCAGTGAGATCGGCATCGCGTGCGGCGACGGCCCGCAAGGACGCCACCTCGCGGCGGAGCCGTTCGGTCTCGGTTGCGCGCGCGACCATCAACAGCAGGCGTTCGGCCTCGAACGGCTTTTCGATGAAATCGGCGGCGCCACGCCGGATCGCGGCGACGGCGGTGTCGAGATTACCGTGGCCAGAGATCATCAACACCGGGATGGTCGAATCGCGCCGCTTGATCTCGTCGAGCAAATCGAGACCATCGAGCCGCGAACCGTGCAGCCACACGTCTAGCAATACTAGCGACGGCCGCCGCATTGAGATCGCCTCAAGCGCGGCGTCGCTGTTGGCGGCCGTTCGGGTGCCATAGCCTTCGTCTTCAAGGACGCCCGCAACGAGATCGCGAATGTCATGCTCGTCGTCGACGATAAGGATATCGAGTGCCATAGGTCAGGTCCGGTTCTGGTTATAGTCGGCCGCGCGGGTTTCGGAGGCGGGAGCCTCACCGGCGTCCAGTGCGGCAAGCGCCACGGTATCGAAGCGGATCGTCACGCAGGTGCCGCCGCCTTCATTGTCGGTGAAACTGATCGTGCCGAAATGCTCCTCGACGATCTTCTTGACGATGGCGAGGCCAAGGCCGGTCCCGCGCGCGCGTGTCGTCACATAGGGTTCGACGATACGGTCGCGCGCGGCGGGCAAACCGATGCCGCTGTCGCGAACGACGATGGTCGCGGCATCGGCTTCCTGCGAGAGTGTCATCGAGACCGCCCCGCCCTCGCTGTCGCCCTTGGCCTCGATCGCCTCGACCGCGTTCTTGATGATGTTGGTGAGCGCCTGGCCGATCTGGCGGCGGTCGCACACCAGCAGCGGGCCGGGCTCGTCATATTGCAGCACGAAGCGGATCGCGGGATGCGCGACTTCGTGCAGGAACAACGTGTGCCGGGCGACCTCTAGGAGCGATTCGCTGCGGAACACCGGCTTGGGCATGCGCGCGAACGATGAGAATTCATCGACCATCCGCCGGAGATCGCCGACCTGGCGGATGATCGTTTCGGTCAGCCGCGCGAACGTACCGTCGTCGGCGGGGATCTGCTTGCCGTAGCGGCGCTGGAGCCGTTCGGCGGCGAGCTGGATCGGGGTAAGCGGGTTCTTGATCTCGTGGGCGATACGGCGCGCCACGTCGGACCAGGCGGCGCGGCGCTGATCGAGCAACTGGCCGGTGATGTCGTCGAAGGTCAGGATCGGCCCCTCGCCCGCGCGCGTGATCTTCACCGCGAGCGTCTTTGCCTCGCCGGTCGACTCGACTTCGACGATCGCCTCGCGATCCTCGCTCTCGATCAAGGCACCGAGCTCGGGTGAGACCAGCGACAGCGGCTTGCCGACGAGATTGTCGTCGCCGGTCTTGAGCAACGTCGCCGCCGAGCGGTTGATGAGCCGGATCGTGCCGTCATGCGCGATCGAGATGACGCCGGCCGTCACGCCGGACATCACCGCCTCGATCAGCGCGCGGCGGCTTTCGAGCGCGCTGGTCTGCGCCTGCAAGCGGCTCGTCATCTGGTTGAACGCATTGGCGAGCGTGCCAACCTCGTCGCGCTCCTCGCGTTCGGGAACGCGCGCGGTAAGGTCACCATCGGCGATCAAGCGCGCCGCGCCGACCAATTCATCGATCGGCCGTACCAGCCGGTCGGCCACGGCGAGCGCGATCCACACCGCCACACCGACGATCAGCAGCGCCACCGCGAACAGCGCCGCATTGAACTGGAGTTGCAGAGCGCGCGCGCGCGACTGGGTGCCGCGATAATCCTTGAGCACGTCCTCGGCCGCGACATGCTGCTGGTTGAGGAAGTCCGCGTTCGTGCCGGTGCCGACGTACAAATACAGATTGTCGGATGCAGGCAACGCCGTGACGACCCACACCATATCCTTGGCGAGATCGACATAGGCCCGGTTCTGGCGCTTGACGATATTGAGGATCTTGGGGTCCGCACGCTTGGCGAGAACGGCGAGATCGGGCACCGCCACCACCGTGATCGGCTCGATTCCTGTGGTTGGCGTGTACCGGAACACTGCGGCCTGGCTGAGACTGCGCTGGTATGTCTGATATTGCAGGAATGCGGGAAAGCGCGGCGAGCCGACCGGAATTTGCGCGGACTCGCTGGCGATATCCGCCGCCATCACACGGCCTTCGTTCGACCAGCGCGTGATGATCTCGCGCTGCGAATCGCGGACCATGTTCATCGAGGCTTCGAACGAGCTGCGCGCCCGGTCCGACACCCAGAATTCGATACCGGACTGGAACATGAACGAAGCGGCAATCACGGTCAAAACGATCGGGATGCTGGCCAGCAACGAGAAGATCGCCACGAGCCGGACGTGAAGCTGGCCACCCCCTGCGACCGCAGAACGCTGAGCGCGGTGGCGGGCAATGCGTCGCCCGACCAGAATGATGATCGCGACGAGCGGAAGCAAATTGGCAAGCAGCAGGAACGCGCTCAGCGCGGGCGGCACCATCTGTTCGGCGAGCGCGTGTGTACGGACGACGGAATAGGTCGCGATGGCGGTCGCGAACGTTATACCGAGCGCAGCCAGTTCGATCGCGACGGCGAATTCGGGAAACCGAAACGCACGGTGACTGGAACTCGGGGTTAAGCGCAACACCATCGTGCTTTCCTTACAACGTCGCAGTTGCAAAGAAAACACACTAATCGTTCATGTCAGCCGATCCACGCCCCGCCCCGCCGTCGCGCTGGGGCGCATCCCTTAGCCGGACATGCGAAAACCGCTCGCTACCAATCTCCGTAGAAGAGATCGGTTGCGAACGGCCGCAGCGGCGCCCTCGGCAACCGCGTGTTCGAATTCGGCGGCGATCGCGCGACGCGTTGCCGCGTCGCGACCGCCGACCGAACGCTTACTTTTTGCCGGAGAGCGAAATGCCGCCGAAACGCTTGTTGAAGCGTGCAACCTGGCCACCCGCGTCGAGCATCTGGCCCTTGCCGCCGGTCCAGGCCGGGTGTGCGAGCGGATCGATTTCAAGCTGCATCAGATCGCCTTCCTTGCCCCAGGTCGAGCGCGTCTCGAACGTGGTGCCGTCGGTCATCTGGATCTTGATCATGTGGTAATCGGGGTGGATGTTGCTCTTCACGTCAAATCTCCGGTGAAAGCCACTGGTTTCCGACCAGCGGCGAAGGCGCGGCCCCTATCAGAGCCTTAGCGGGAGTGCAACTCAGGTGCGTAGCGAAAGCCACCGCCGTAGCGCCACCACCGCCCAGATCGCCTCGACCAAGCCGAACGGCCACGCCCCTTGGAGAAATCCGTAGATTGACCCAAGCACGCAGCCAGCCGCAAAGCCAAGCGTCCACCAATGCGATCGGCTTTCCAGTGCGTAGCAGACGAGCGTGAAGGACAGCGCGAGCAGCCCGAACCAGGTCAGCGCGTCCAAAACCGCGCTATGCCTTGGGCGGATCGGCGATCATCGCGGTGAAGTTCGCTTCTGCCGCAAGTTGCCCGTCGATCGTGGCCCGGCCCGCGAATTTGCAGACGCTGCTGCGCTTCTGGACGAACTCGACCTCGAGCTTGAGCAATACGCCCGGCTCGACCGGCTTACGGAACTTCGCGCCGTCGATCGCCATGAAATAGACGAGCTTGCCCGAGCCGGCGAGGCCGAGACTCTCGACCGCCAGTACGCCGGCGGCCTGCGCCAGCGCCTCGACGATCAGCACGCCCGGCATAATCGGACGACCGGGGAAATGCCCCTGAAAGAAGCTCTCGTTGATCGTCACCGCCTTGATCGCCGTGATCGACCGGTCGAGGATGATCTCCTCGACACGGTCGACCAACAGCATCGGATAGCGATGCGGGAGCGCCGCCATGACCCGTGCGATATCGAACGGGCCAGTGCTGCGGACTTCTGCTTGATCCGTCATCGCGAGGCGATCAGCGACCCTGCGGCGCGTTCTTGGCCGGGGCGGGAGCGCCCGGTGCGGCAGCCGCGCCCTGCTGGCGCTGCATCGCGCTGTAATAGACGAGCTGCTGATAGCGCTGGAAGAGCTGACCGGTCTGCTGGCTTGGCTGCCAGTTGGCGGGCGGCGTCACCGACACCGACGGGGTCTGGCGATCGAGTTCTGCCTTGATCTCGTCGGTCAGATCGGCCTCGGGCGCATTATACTGGATCGCGCCGGCCGAAAGCAGCAGGCTCACCTTCTTGGCGGCGACCACGGCCTTCATCGCGGGATCATACTTCATCGCGATCTGCTCGATCGCATAGGCCTGAGCGAGCGTCGCCGGCTGGCGCAAACGGCTGACTTCCTGCTGGCCGGCCTTCTGTGCGGCTTCGAGCTTCGCAAGCGCCGGGTTCTTGGCAGCCTGGGCGGCCTGGACTTCGGCGTCGGAAAGCTGCTTGTCCTTGTTGGTGTCGAGCGGGGCGATCAGCGTCTGCAACTCGGTGTCGAGCGTCTGCTGACGTGCGCGCGCCTGATCGAGCTGCGCCTTGTAGGTGCTCGCGATCGTCTGGTTGGCGGCATCGAGCGCCTTGGCGCTGAGGATGACCGATTCCGGGTCGGAGAACGCGATGCCGGAAACCTGCGCGGTGGCCGCGCTGGCTGCGAACGCGGCCGGAACGACGATCGCGCCGCCGATCAGGAGCTTCTTGAACGTGTTCATCAGAATTGTGTCCCTACGTTGAATGTCACAAGCTTGGTGTCGTCGCCCTTCACCTTCTTCAAGGCGTAGGCGATATCGATTCGGAGCGGCCCGAACGGCGAGTTCCAGTTCACGCCCGCGCCGACCGAGATTCGCGGCGCCCCCGAATTGCCCAGGAACTGTTCGAGGAACGGCGCGGTGGTGCTGGTCACGGCGGTGTTCACCGACGAGCCGACGCAGGGCGTGGTCGCGCTCGCTGAATAGCCGACCGCGCAGATCGTCTGCAACCCCGCATTGGCGCCATCGGTGGCTGGCACGGCGAATAGCGGCTTGCCGCTTGTGCTGTCCAAAACCGGCGTGACCTGCGGCTGCACCGTGGCGCGGCCCGTAACCGGATCGATCGTGGTCGGGAAGCTTGCCGTCGCGACCGGCTTGGTCACGCCCCACAAGGCACCCGCCTGAACGTAGATTGACGGCCGCAGACCGAGTTCACGCGCGCCCGACCCCAGCGGAATCTGCACTTCGAGCCGGCCGACATAGTATTTGTTGCCGCCCAGCGCGTCGTCGACGATGCTGTTCTTGTCGGTGACGAGGATCTGCTTGCCCGTCGCATCGGTGGTGTACGGCGTGCGCGTTACGCGCGGGCCGACGCCGCGGATGTCGAAGCCGGGGAAGTCCGGCTCACCGAGATAGAAGCGGTCGGTGATACGGATTTTGTCGACGCCGGCTGGCTTCTTGCCTTCGAGCGAGAAGATATAGCCGCCCTCGACGTGCAACGAGCCGATAAAGCCGGCACCGAGGTTTTTGTACTTGGTCGCATCGACGCGCGTGCGGACGTAGCGGACGTCGCCGCCCAGCCCTGCAAAATCCTGGCTGAGGCTGAACTTCTGCCCTGCCGTCGGGCGCAACCGGCTGTTGAGCGAATCGAAGATCAGCGAATATCCGACCGACGAGGTCCAGCGATTGCCGATGGCCTGACACAGATAGCTGCCGGCGGCGAGAACGTTACAACTGCCGTCGGAGTTGAAATACTGCCCATTCAGTCCGACCTGATCGTAGGTAAGGCCGTAGCGCCCCGCGAGCGACCAATATTCGGTGAGCGGCACGCCCGCACGGATCTGGAAGCCGGTCGAGACTTGTGTGTAGGTCGTCTGACGATCGCTGCCGCTAAAATTGAATGCGTTGTAATCGCGCCGGAAAAGGTCGCCACCGATGGCGATGTTCTTGTTGAACAAATACGGCTCGGTGAAGCCGAGATTGACCGACTTCGAATAGCTTGAGTAGTTGACGCTCGCGCGCAGCTCCTGCCCCTTGCCGCGGAAGTTGCGCTGCGTGATCGATGCCTGAATGATGAAATTCTCGAGGCTCGAATAGCCGACCGACAGCGATAGCTCGCCGGTCGATTTCTCCTCGACATTGGCATCGAGCACGACCCGATCGGGCGCCGAGCCCTGGCTCTGCTTGATCTCGAACTTGTCCTGGAAGTAGCCGAGCGAGTTGATGCGGTCCTGCGAGCGCTTGACCTGGAAGCTGTTGAACGCATCGCCCTCGGCGAGACGGATTTCGCGCCGGATCACCTTGTCCTGCGTCTGGGTGTTGCCGGTGACGTTGATCTGCTCGACGTAGCTGCGCTTGGCTTCTGCGATGTGGAAATTGATCCCCATCGTCAGCGTGTCCTTGTCACGGTTGAACTCGGGGTTCGTATCCGCGAACGCATAGCCGACGAGACCAGCCGACTGGTTCAGGCTGTCGACCGTATCCTCGACCTTCTTGGCGTCGTACCAGTCGCCCTTCTTGATCGACAGGCCGGCGGCGACCTTCTTGCCGTCGAAGTCGCGAATGTCGCTATCGACCGTCACGTCGCCGAACTTGTAGCGTTTCCCTTCCTCCACCACATACGTGATGATGAAGTCCTTCTTGTCGGGCGTCAGCTCGGCGACGGCGGAGGTGACACGGAAATCGGCATAGCCGTTGGTCAGATAGAACTGACGCATCTTCTGCTGGTCGTAGGCGAGGCGATCCTGATCGTAGCTCGTGTTCGAGCTAAGCAGAGTCGTCAGCCGCGCTTCCTTGGTCGCCATCTGGCCACGCAGCGCCTTGTCCGAAAACACCTCGTTGCCGAGAATGTTGATCTGACGGACCTTGGACTTCGGACCCTCGTTGATTTCGAAGATGATATCGACGCGATTCTGGTCGAGCGTGACCATCTTCGGCTCGATCGCGGCGGCGAATCGGCCCTGCCGGCGATACAGTTCGACGATGCGCGCCACGTCCTGCCGGACGGCGGTGCGCGTGAAGATCTGGCGCGGCTTGAGCTTGATCTCCTTGGTGATCTTGTCTTCCTTCAGGCGCTTGTTGCCCTCCAGAATCACGCGGTTGATGATCGGGTTCTCGCGCACGCGCAGCACGATATTGCCGCTCTCGACGCCGCTGATCGACACGTCGGCGAACAGATCGCTCGCCAGCAGATCCTTGATCGCCTGATCGAGCAGTTCGTTGTTATAGGCGATGCCGACGCGCAGCCGCGTGTACGAGAGCACCGTCTCAGGCTCGATACGCTGCGATCCCTCGACGCGAAGCGTCAGGATCTTCTTGGCGTTGGGATCGCTGACGACCACGGCCGCGCCGGTGGTCGGCGCTGGCGGCATTGGGATCGGCTGCGCAGCGCCGCGCGGGCCTTCACCGCGTTGACCGCCGCCGCGGTGCCCACCACCGCCGCGCATGCCACCTTGGGCGTCGGCCGCGCTCGGCATCGTGGAAAGCACCGTACCCGCCAGAAGCGTGACGAGCGCATGCTTTCCGAACGTCGAAACCTTGATCGCTGTCACTTCCCACCCCAAATCGGAGAAAATACTCGCGGATCGCAACACCGCGGACCCGCCCTGCCTCACCTTCGTCAGCCGATCAAGCCGGTGAGGTTTTTCCAGAGCCCAAACGATCCCAGATCGTTGAACGTCACCATCAACATCAACGCCAGCATCGCCGCAAGCCCGCCGCGAAACGCCCATTCCTGTACGTGAAGCGGCACCGGCCTCCGCCGTATCGCCTCTATAGCGTAAAAGAACAGGTGGCCACCATCGAGCACCGGGACTGGCAAGAGGTTGATGAATCCCAGATTAATCGAAATCACCGCGATCATCCAGATCAGCGCGGGTGCGCCGAGCGAAAGCTGCTCGCCCGACACCTTGGCGATGCGCAGTGGCCCGCCAAGTTCGTCGACCGAGCGGCGCCCGGTGAGGATCTGGCCTAGCCCATCAAGCGTGCTGCGCAGGATTTCCCCGGTCATCTTCGCTCCGGCGAACGGTGCTTCGATCAGGCTGACCGGCCGAAGCACCGGCTTGACCGGGCCGATGCCGAGCAGGCCCTTGCGGAATTCGTTGCCGAACGCGTCACGCTGCACCAGCGCGCCGATCGTCACGTCGCGGCTGAGCGGTTGGCCATCGCGTTCGAAGCGGACGCTCACCCGTTCGTCGGGGCGAAGCACGGTGTATTGCGCGAGATCGGCGAAGGTGGTGACGCCGCGCCCGCCAAGGCTGGTGATGCGGTCACCCGTCTTGAGACCGGCGCTTGCCGCCGCACTCTTCGGCGCGACGATGCCGATTACCGAAGGCGTGGCATCCACACCATATGTCAGCGCAAACCCGCCGAGGATCACGATCGCGACGATGAAATTGGCGATCGGCCCGGCCGCCACCACAATCGCGCGCTGCCAAACGGGCCGCGCTTGCAACGTCTTCGCGCGCTCTTCCGGCGGCAGCATCAGCCAGTCGGCGCCGGGCTGGCTCGCGGCGTTCATGTCGCCAGCGAACTTCACATAGCCGCCGAGCGGCATCCACGAGAATTTCCAGCGCGTGCCACGCTTGTCAGTAAAGCCGAACACTTCCTGTCCGAAGCCGATCGAGAAAGCGTCGATCTTCACGCCGAACAGCCGCCCGGCGAGATAATGCCCCATCTCATGCAGGAAAATGAGCGGGCCGATCACCAGCGCGAACGCGAGCACGGTCAGCAGGAAGCCGGGGCTGTGGGTCACGCAACGCAATCCTTCACTCGCTCACGCGCGATCACCCGCGCCTCTGCGTCGACGGCGAGAACGTCGGCGAGTGCCCCCGGCGCGGGCGGATCGTAGCGGGTTAGGGTATCTTCGACGATTGCGGCAATTTCGAGGAAGCCGATCCGCCTGTCGAGAAACGCGGCGACCGCGATTTCGTTGGCGGCGTTGAGGATCGCCGGGCGCGCACCACCCGCATCGAGCGCTTCACGCGCGAGCCGAAGCGCCGGGAAGCGTACCGAGTTCGGCGCTTCGAAATCGAGCCGGCCGATCTTGACGAGATCGAGCGGTGCCATCGGCGTCGCCATCCGGTCGGGCCAGGCGAGACAGCTTGCGATCGGCACACGCATGTCGGGCGGGCCGAGTTGCGCCAGCGTCGAGCCATCGACATATTCGACCATCGAATGGATCACCGACTGGCGGTGCAGGATGATCTCGATCGCGTCATGCGGCACCGGGAAGAGCCGCGCAGCCTCGATCAGTTCGAGGCCCTTGTTCATCATCGTCGCCGAATCGACCGATATCTTCGCGCCCATCGACCAATTGGGGTGCGCGACAGCTTGCTCGACGCTTACGCCCCGCATCTGGTCCAGCGACCAGTCGCGGAACGGTCCGCCGCTGGCCGTGAGGATAATGCGCCGCACGCGGCCAGGTCGCGCCACGTCGAAACACTGGAAGATCGCATTGTGCTCGGAATCGGCGGGCAGCAGCGTCGCGCCGCTCTTCGCCGCTGCCGCCAGCACCACGTCGCCCGCCGAGACGAGCGGCTCCTTGTTGGCGATGATGACGGTGCGCCCCTGATCGATCGCAGCCAGCACCGGCTCCAGTCCAGCGCAGCCGACGATCGCGCCCATTGTCAGGTCCGCGCCAAGCTCGGCCGTATCATGTACGGCCTGCGCGCCGCCTGCAGCCGCGATGCCGGTGCCGGCCAGCGCATCCCGCAGCGCACCCAAGCACGCTTCGTCCGCGACCACGGCGCGCTTGGCCTTGGTGCGGATCGCGGCCTCGGCCAGCTTGGTTACGTCGCGGTGTGCGGTCAGCGCGAGCACCTGGAACGCGTCCGGCTCACGTTCGACCAGATCCAGCGTCGAGCGACCGACGGAGCCCGTCGCACCGAGAATCGTAATCGTCTTCATCAGAAATAAAATCTCGGCAAAATGACCAGAAACGCCGCGACCGGCGCCACGGGCACCAGCCCGTCGAGCCGGTCTAGCACGCCGCCGTGGCCGGGAAAAATATTGCCGCTGTCCTTCACGCCGGCACGGCGTTTGAGCCAGCTTTCGTAGAGATCGCCGCCCTGCGCGATCACCGCGAGGAACGGCGTGGCGAGCGTGAGTCGCAGTGGCAAGCCGTACATGGCGTGGAGGAACGCGCCGAAGATCGCCGCCATCGCCATCCCACCAAGCAATCCCGCCCAGGTCTTGTTGGGGCTGATCGCAGGTGCGAGCTTCGGCCCGCCGATCAACCGGCCGGCCGCATACGCGCCGATATCGCACGCCCACACCAACGCCAGCACCCAGAGCGTGAAGACGATGCCTTCCTTCTGTTCGCGGATCACCAGCAGCGCGAGCGTCGGCAACCCGACATAGATCGCACCCGCCGCCAGCATCGGCCGCTGTGTGACGATGACGATGAAGAACCCCGCTCCCGCCAGCAGGCCAAGCGTGAAGAAACTCGGTCCGGCCATGATCGGCGCCATCACCGACAAGGGCACGAACAGCGCGAGTTGCGCCAGACGTTTGGTAGTGGCGGGCGTGGCCTGAAGATCGGCCCATTCGGCCATCATAAGCAGCCCAAGTGTTACGCACACCAGCCAGAACACGATGTCACCAGCGACGATCGCTCCCAATGCGACCGCAATCAGCGCGATACCGACGATCGTACGCAGCGCCAGTTCGGAAGGCCGCTTAGGCGCCTTGGCCTCGTTCACAGGCCCCCGAACCGGCGTTGCCGCTGGCCGAAGATCGCGACCGCATCGGCCAGAGCGTCACCGTCGAAATCTGGCCACAAGGTTTCGGTGAACAGCAGTTCGGCATAGGCCGCCTGCCACAGCAGGAAGTTGGACAGCCGCACCTCGCCCGAGGTGCGGATCAACAGATCGAGCGGCGGCAGATCATAGGTGTCGAGTTGCGACTCGATCAGCCCGGCGTCGATCGTGGCGGGATCGAGATCGCCCCGCATCGCACGCTCGGCGAGACGACGCGCGACGTCGGCGAGTTCGGCCTGCGAACCGTAATTGAGCGCAACCGCGAGGATCGGGCCGGTATTCGAGGCGGTCCGCGCGATCGCGTCATCGACCATCACGACCAGATCGGACGAGAAGCGACGATAATCGCCGATCACCCGCAGCCGCACATTCTCGCGCACCAATTCGTCGAGATCTGAGCGGATGAAGACGCGCATCAGCGTCATCAGGTCGCTGATCTCGTCCTCGGGCCGCCGCCAGTTCTCGGACGAGAAGGCATACAGCGTGAGCGCGTCGATCCCCATCGAACGCGCGGCGCGCGTTACCCGACGCACCGCATCGATGCCCGCCTTGTGGCCGGCAACGCGCGGCAGAAAGCGCTTCTTGGCCCAGCGGCCATTGCCGTCCATGATGATCGCGACATGGCGGGGCACCGCTCCGCCTGCGGCCATCCGTGCAACCGGGGCAGGCCGGGTGCTCACTTGCCGAGGATTTCCTTTTCCTTTGCCGTCGCCGCCGCATCGATATCGGCGATCGTCGCATCGGTCAGCTTCTGCACCTCGGTTTCGAGGCGCTTGCGCTCGTCCTCGGAGATGACGCCCTTCTTCTCGTCGACCTTGAGACTGTCCATGCCGTCACGACGCACGTTGCGCGCAGCGATGCGCGCGCCCTCGGCATATTTGCCGGCGAGCTTGGCGAGTTCCTTGCGACGGTCTTCGGTCAGGTCGGGGATCGGCAAGCGCAACGTGGTGCCATCGACGATCGGGTTGAGGCCGAGGCCAGCGGAGCGAATCGCCTTATCGGCCGGGCCGACGTTGCTCTTGTCCCACACCTGCACCGAGATCATGCGCGGCTCGGGCACCGAGACGGTCGCGATCGTGTTGAGCGGCATGTGCGAGCCGTATACTTCGACCGTGACAGGATCGAGCAGCGAGATCGACGCGCGACCGGTGCGCAAGCCGCCGAGATCGCTCTTGAGCGCTTCAACGCTGCCCGCCATGCGGCGTTCCAGATCGGCCTTGTCATAGGCTGCCATGTTATTCTCCTTGGGCCTGAACGACCGTCGAAACGCCCTCGCCACGCAGCACGGCGGCGAGATTGCCATGCTCTCGGATGTTGAACACGACGATCGGAATATTGTTGTCGCGGCACAAAGCGATGGCGCTGGCGTCCATAACCTTGAGATCCTGCGCAAGAACCGTGCTGTAAGCGACGGTTTCGAAACGCTTTGCGGTCGGCACCTTCTTCGGGTCGGCATCATAGACGCCATCCACCGAAGTGCCCTTGAACAACGCGTCGCACTTCATTTCAGCCGCGCGCAAGGCAGCGCCGCTATCCGTCGTGAAGAACGGGCTGCCGACGCCGGCGGCGAAGATCACCACACGGCCCTTTTCGAGATGACGCTCGGCGCGGCGGCGGATGAAGGGTTCGCATACCGACTGCATCGGGATCGCCGACTGCACACGCGTATCGACGCCGATCTGCTCCAGGGCATTCTGGACCGCGAGCGCGTTCATCACGGTCGCGAGCATGCCCATATAATCGGCGGTCGCGCGCTCGATGCCTTTGGCCGCAGCGGACAAACCACGGAAGATGTTGCCGCCACCAACGACGACGCACAACTCATATCCGGCGGCGCGGGCATCGGCGATCTCGCCGGCAACGCGAGCGGTCACGGCGGGGTCGATCGCCAGCCCACCCTCGCCCATCAGGACTTCGCCCGACAATTTCAACAAGATGCGCTTGAACTTAGGATCGCTCACGGGAGTCCATCATGCTGAGTGGCGGGTGCGGGGCGGACCTTAGTCGTGGCCCTCCGCGATTGGAAGCGCGGAAACCACGCTGAACATATCGTCAAACCGTGCAGACGATAAACGCCGCCCGCCGCCGCAATCGGCGGCGGGCGGTGCAGAGGCTTACACCTTGGCGGGAACGCCCGAGGCAGCGGCGACTTCGGCCGCGAAGTCGCTGACTTCCTTCTCGATGCCTTCGCCGAGCTGGAAGCGGACATAGTCCTTGAGCACGATTGCCGTGCCCGCCGTCTTGGCGGCGGCGGCGATGACGTCCTGAACCGGCGTCTTGCCGTCCATCACGAACGCCTGCGTGAGCAACGCGTTCTCGCGCAGGAACTTGTCGACAGGCCCGCGAATGATCTTCTCGGCGACCTCGGGCGGCTTGCCCGCGATCTTGTCGGCGTTCTTTTCCTTGGCGATCGCGGCTTCACGCTCGACGATGGCAGGATCGATCCCGTCGGCGTTCAGCGCCAGCGGGAAAGCAGCGGCGATGTGCATCGCGATCTGCTTGCCGAGCGGCTCGAGCACATCCGCGCCCGCTTCGCTTTCCAGCGCGACCAGCACGGCGATCTTGCCGAGGCCGGGCGCCTGCGCGTTGTGAATATAGGGAACGACTGCGCCGGCCGATACTTCGAGGCGCTTGGCGCGACGGATCGTCTGGTTCTCGCCGATCGTCGCGATGTTGGTGACCAAAGTCTCCTCGACGGTCTTTTCGCCGAGCGAGGTCGCCTTGATCGTATCGATATCGTCGCCCATTTCGAGAGCAACCGAGACGACATCGCGCACGAACGTCTGGAACTGGACGTTCTTCGCGACGAAATCGGTTTCCGAGTTCACCTCGACTGCGGCGCCCTTGGTGCCCGACACTTCGACGCCGACGAGACCCTCGGCAGCGGTGCGGCTCGATTTCTTGGCGGCGGCGGCGAGGCCCTTGGCGCGAAGCCAATCCATCGCAGCATCCGTATCGCCGGCAGCTTCGGTGAGCGCCTTCTTGCAATCCATCATGCCCGCGCCGCTCTTCTCGCGCAGGTCTTTCACCGCAGCGGCTGTGATCTCTGCCATGTCGATTTCCTCTTGGCTTTGCAGATATGGGTAAGGACGGGGAAGAGCTGCGCCCTACCCCGCCCATATGTCAGTTCAACGACGCTCAGGCGTCGAGCTGGCGCTCGGACTCGACAGCCATCTCGACTTCGGCCGCGACCGGCGGAACGTCGCCCGGCTCAGCGGCCGGCGTCTCGACGGTCAGCGCTTCCTCGACCGGCGGCTGCTCCATCGCGCCGAAATCGGTGCCGCGGCGGGTAGCCTGCTCATGGCCGCCACGCGTCGCGGCGATCGCCACGGCTTCGCAGTACAGGCGGATGGCGCGGCTCGCGTCATCGTTCGCCGGAACCGGGAAGGCGATGCCGTCAGGCGAGACGTTCGAATCGAGGATCGCCACGACCGGGATGCCGAGCGTGTTGGCCTCCTTGATCGCCAGCTCTTCCTTGTTCGCGTCGATCACGAACATCACGTCGGGAATGCCGCCCATGTCGCGGATGCCGCCGAGCGACAGTTCGAGCTTGTCCTTCTCGCGGGTGAGCTGGAGCACTTCCTTCTTGGTGAGGCCGTGCGTGTCGCCCGAAAGCTGCTCTTCGAGCGCCTTCATGCGCTTGATCGAGTTCGAGATCGTCTTCCAGTTGGTGAGCATGCCGCCCAGCCAGCGATGGTTGACGAAATGCTGGCCAGCGCGACGGGCTGCGTCCGCGACCGGCTCCTGCGCCTGGCGCTTGGTGCCGACGAACAGCACCTTGCCGCCAGCGGCGGTCGACGCGCTGATGAACTCGAGTGCGCGCGCGAGCAGCGGCACGGTCTGCGAAAGATCGAGGATGTGGACGCCGTTACGGTCGCCAAAGATGTAAGGCTTCATCTTCGGGTTCCAGCGGTGGGTCTGGTGGCCGAAGTGCGCGCCCGTTTCGAGCAATTGCTGCATGGAGACGACAGGTGCCGCCATAGGATAGTTCCTTTCCGGTTGTGCCTCTGGGAAGCGTGTGATCCGTCGGGGATACCCCGTGGACACCGGCTATGTGTGCTTCCCATGCGGTGTGAAGGCGGACCCGTTAGCCGAGCTTTCCGCGAAAATCAAGCTTGACGAATGGTACAAAGGTGGAACATACCATGTCTATCAGCGGTACATGGAACATCGCCGGGGCCCGAAGCTTTCTGATCTTCGACTTCGCGCGTAAACAGGAAGTTGAGCAATGGTCGCAGTTCTCGATTGCATGGTCTTCGCCGCGGCGTTCACGGCGGCCATCTGGGTTTTCGCTTTCACGCTCGTCCCGGCGCTGCCGCGGATCACCGCACTGCTGCGCGGTGAAGTCGAGATCGCGGCGTCCGATCCGTATTGTGTGGTCAGTGATCGCCGCGTGCGGGTTCGAGTGCAATCGGCACAGCGGGTCCGGCCGGCGTCGTTTCGCGAAGCCGCCTGACACGCCGATACGCGGTGATGCTGAACGGCAGCGTGGCGAGATAGCACACGCACAAGGCCGACAAGGTGTGCCACGGCGCTGAAATCAGCGCGGCCCCGAGCAGCACGACGACCGCGATCGCCTCGAAACGGATGTGATCGCGGAGTTTGAGTGATCCCCAGCTAAATGTCGCGACGCTGGAAACCATCAGGATCGCCATCAATGCGACCCAGGGCAGCACGATTGCCGGCGAGCGGAACCACGGTTGCCCGGTCCAGAACCAGAGATACATCGGCAACATCGCCAGCGCCGCGCCGGCCGGCGCGGGCGCTCCGGTCAAGAAGCCGGCGGATTTGTGCGGCTGGTCACGCAGGTCGATCGCGGCGTTGAAACGCGCGAGCCGCAACGCGCAGAACACCGCGAACACCATCGCGCACAGCCAGCCCACACGCGGCACGTCCTTGAGCGACCAGAGATAGAGGATCACTGCGGGCGATACCCCGAAAGAAATCGCGTCCGATAGCGAATCGAGTTCCGCGCCGAACCGGCTCTCGCCGCGCACCAGCCGCGCCACCGTGCCGTCGAGTCCGTCGAGGACGCTGGCGATCATGATCATCGTCACCGCCGCTTCCCAATCCGACGAGATCGCATAGCGGATGCCGGTCAGCCCGAAGCACAAGGCCAAAGCGGTGACGGCATTGGGTGCGACCGCGCGCAGCGGCAGGCCGCGTCGTGAGCGGCGGAGCGGGCGGCGCATTTTAACGAACTGCCCTGACCGTTACGATCACTGCGAAATTCCGGTCGCGACGATGCCGCCGACGCGGCCAAGCACCGTCTCACCGGCGATGCTGCGCTGGCCGAGCGCGACCTGACAGGCGCAATCCTCGGGCAGATACACATCGACACGGCTACCGAACCGAATCAGGCCGATCCGCTGCCCGCGCGCGACCATGTCGCCGGTCTTGACGAACGGCACGATCCGTCGTGCGACCAGTCCGGCGATCTGGGTGAAACCAATGCGTCGGCCGTCGCGGCCCTCGACGACGATATGCTGGCGCTCGTTCTCCTCGCTCGCCTTGTCGAGATCGGCGTTGAGGAACTTGCCGGAGATATAGACGACCTGGCGGATCGTCCCCGCGATCGGCGTGCGATTGATATGGACGTCGAACACCGACATGAAGATCGACACGCGCACCAGCGGCAACTCGCCCAGTTCCCCCGCGATCTCACGCGGCACCGACACGCGCTCGATCATCGTGATGAGGCCGTCGGCGGGCGCGATCACCAGCCCTTCGGCCTGCGGGGTTACGCGGATGGGATCGCGAAAGAACAAGGCGACCCACGCTGTCACCGCGATCATCGGCCAGGTCAGGATCGGCACCAACAACCACATCGCGAAGGTGAGCGCTGCCGCAATCAGCACATATTTCCGCCCCTCGGGGTGCATGTCGGCGAAACGCCATTTGACGGTGTAGGTGGTGATTTCGGGTTTTTCGAGAGAAGGCATGGCCGCAGACCTACGCCGCCGCGCCGGCCAACACAATCACCGCCGCATCATCCCGCAGTGGTTGATCCCGCGCCGGCTTGCTCCTAGACGCTGGCTCAAACTCCTCCTGCACAAGAGAGACATCAATGGCGAAGATCAAGGTGAAGACGCCCGTCGTGGAGATCGACGGCGACGAAATGACGCGGATCATCTGGCAGTGGATTCGCGAGCGGCTCATCCTCCCCTATCTCGACATCGATCTCGAATATTACGACCTCGGCGTCGAGAAGCGCGACGAGACCAACGACCAGATCACGATCGACAGCGCCAAGGCGATCCAGAAATACGGCGTCGGCGTGAAGTGCGCGACGATCACCCCGGACGAAGCGCGCGTCGAGGAATTCGG
Organism: Sphingomonas populi; assembly: GCF_004208535.1. Lineage (GTDB taxonomy): Bacteria > Pseudomonadota > Alphaproteobacteria > Sphingomonadales > Sphingomonadaceae > Sphingomonas > Sphingomonas populi. The sequence goes on along the minus strand of NZ_SGIS01000003.1, from coordinate 16,630 downwards.
CCTCAAGCAGATGTGGAAATCGCCCAACGGCACGATCCGCAACATCCTCGGCGGCACGATCTTCCGCGAGCCGATCGTGATCTCGAACGTGCCGCGCCTGATTCCGGGCTGGACCAAGCCGATCGTGGTCGGCCGCCACGCCTTCGGCGACCAGTATCGCGCGACCGATTTCCTCGTCCCCGGCCCCGGCAAGCTGCGCCTTGTGTTCGACGGCGCAGATGGCACGAAGATCGACCGCGAAGTGTTCGATTTCCCGTCGCCCGGCGTCGCGCTGGCGATGTACAACCTCGACGATTCGATCCGCGATTTCGCGCGCGCCTCGATGCACTATGGCCTCAACCTCAAGTGGCCGGTGTACCTCTCGACCAAGAACACCATCCTCAAGGCTTATGACGGCCGCTTCAAGGATCTGTTCGCCGAGGTTTTCGAGACCGAATTCAAGGACAAGTTCAAGGAAGCGGGCATCACCTATGAGCACCGCCTGATCGACGACATGGTCGCCTCGGCGCTCAAGTGGAGCGGCGAATTCGTCTGGGCGTGCAAGAACTATGATGGCGACGTCCAGTCGGATCAGGTCGCGCAGGGCTTCGGTTCGCTCGGCCTGATGACCTCGGTGCTGCTGACGCCAGACGGCAAGACCGTCGAGGCCGAGGCCGCGCACGGCACCGTCACGCGCCACTTCCGCATGCACGAGCAGGGCAAGGCAACCTCGACCAACCCGATCGCGTCGATCTTCGCATGGACTCGCGGCCTGATCTATCGCGGCAAGTTCGATGGCACGCCCGAAGTCACCAAGTTCGCCGAAACGCTCGAGAAGGTCTGCATCGAGACCGTCGAAAGCGGCAAGATGACCAAGGATCTCGCGCTGCTGATCGGCCCCAACCAGGCATGGATGACCACCGAGCAGTTCTTCGAGGCGGTTCGTGTCAACCTCGAAGCCAAGATGGGCGACGTTCTCTCGGCGTAAAATCAGGCGTCAGCGGGGGCGATGCTCGGCAATATAGCCAAGCTCGCCCTTCGCTTTCGCATCGTTCGGATCGAGCGCGAGGGCCTTTTCGTAGACGGCCTTCGCCTCATCCCATTTGCCTTGTTCGACGAGCACATAGCCCTGACCACGTAACGCGCGGCTTTGTTCGAGGACGCGGGAACTCGCTTCGCCGATCATCGCGCTGTCATAGGCGTTGCGGTATAGTTCGAGCGCGCGCGGCCATTCGCGTGTCGCCTGATAATTAAAAGCCAATTCGTTCTGATAATGCGAGTTGGCCGGCGCCATCGCCACCGCCTTTTCCAGCACGGGGCGGCCATCGGCTACCCGACCCAACTCGACCAACACGTACCCTTTCATGAACAGAGCGTCGCACCATCCCGGCCCGATCGCGACGGCGTCGCGCCGATCCTTCGCCGCACCGACAAGATAGAACAACGTTTCCGTCGGCGCATGGGCGCAGTAAATGCGCCGTTTCTCCTTGGAGTAACGGCGCTCGAAACCGGCCAGTGCCGTTTCGAGCAGCGCAAGAGCATCACCGGCTTTGCCGTTGTGGAGTAATCCAGCGGCCCGTTCGACCTTGGCCTCCTCCGGCGCGTCGGACGGCCCCGCCGCGACAAGAGCCATAGCGATCAGTGTTGCGAACGCGGCCATCACTTCCCTCCCATCCAACGCCGGTGGTCGAGACGCATGATCGTTGCCAACAATCGTCCCCTCACGTCAGTCGGCGGCTGACAAACCCCTTCCGCGTTGGCTACACGATAGTCATGGCATTGGCGCTCGACAATAACGGACTGAGCGATACGCTCGTCATCCTCGGGGCGGCGGGTCTCGTGATCCCGACGTTCGCTCGGTTCCGTATCAGTCCGGTGATCGGGTTCATCCTGGTCGGCGTTCTGGTCGGTCCGGCTGGTCTCGGATCACTGGTGGGGAGCTACCCGTGGCTCTACTATATCACCATTTCCGACGCGCATTCGATCGAGCCGTTCGCCGAATTCGGCATCATCCTGTTGCTGTTCTCGATCGGGCTGGAGCTGTCGTTCAGGCGGCTCTGGGCGATGCGGGCGCAAGTGTTCGGCACCGGTGCGGCAGAGCTGATCGGGTCTGGCCTCATCATCGGAACCGCGCTGCATCTGCTCGGGCAGGAATGGCCAGGCGCGATCGGCCTCGGTTTCGCACTGGCGCTGTCCTCCACCGCGCTCGTGCTGCCGATCGCGGGCACGACCAGCGCGGTGGGTCGCTCCGCGTTCGCGATGCTGCTGTTCGAGGATCTCGCGCTGGTGCCGATCATCTTCGTGCTCGCCGCCTTCTCGCCAAACGCGACCGGCGGCGACTGGGCGTTCGTCGGCGTACTCGGACGTGGGCTGATAACCGTGGCCGTCATGTTTCTGGGTGGGCGATTCATCCTGCCGAAACTGTTCGCGCAGGCCGCGCGGACCAAAAGCCCCGAACTGTTCCTGGCCGCGTCACTGCTGATCGTGATCGTGGCGAGCCTCGCCACTGCTGCAGCGGGTCTGTCTCCCATTGTCGGTGCGCTGCTCGCCGGGTTGCTGATCGCCGAGACCGACTATCACAGCGAGGTCGAGGTGATGACCGCGCCGTTTAAGGGCCTGGCGCTCGGCGTGTTCCTGCTCACCGTCGGCATGAGCCTCGATCTGCGGCAGATCGCTGACAATTGGGGCGCGCTGCTGCTCGGCATCCTCGGCGTGATCGTCGTCAAGACCGTGGTGACGTTCGCCTTGCTCAAGCTCGGCGGCGTCAAATCGGGCATCGCCACGGAAACCGGCGTGCTGATGTCGAGTCCGTCGGAGACGACGTTGATCGTGCTCGGCACCGCCGCGCAGGCGGCGCTGATCGCGCCGTCCACCGCCGCCTATTGGCAAACCGTCACGGCGATCGGCCTCACCATCACCCCGTTGCTCGCCTGGGCAGGGCGGCGCGTGGCGGCGCAGATCGAACAACGCAGCGGTGGCCACGATACGCCAGACCTGATGATACCGCGCGATGGGCCAGGCACGGTCATCATCGGCTTCGGGCGGGTCGGCCGAATGGTGGCGGACATGCTCGCGAGACACAACCAGCCCTATGTCGCTGTCGAGGCTGATATCGATACGGTTACGGCGGCGCGGCGCGAAGGCTATCCGCTGATCTTCGGCGACGTGTCGCGACCCGAGTTGGTCGATCGCCTCAACCTCGGACGGGCCAAGGCACTGATCCTGACGATGGACGATCCGGTGCTGACGGTGCAGGTTACGCGGCGCGTGCGCGGCTGGGTGCCCGATCTGACGATCATCGCCCGCGCGCGCGATGTCGATCATGCCGCCGAGTTGTACCGCGCGGGCGTGACCGATGCGGTGCCTGAGACGCTGGAAAGCTCGCTTCAGCTCTCGGAAGCGGTGCTGACCGATCTCGGCGTGGCGGTCGGCCCGGTGATCGCTTCGATCCACGAAAAGCGCGACGAACTGCGTCAGGGAATCAAGCAGGCCGCCGATATGGAGCGGATGCCACGGATCAAACGGGTGCGCGTGAGCGAGGGATGATCCCTCACTCCCCCTGCATCAGCCAAACGTACCTGGAGCAACTGGGCGGAGGCTGACTCGAACTATTTGCGCCCGAACAGTTTCTCAATGTCGCCGTGCGCGAGCTTGATCCAGGTCGGCCGGCCGTGGTTGCACTGGCCCGAATGCGGGGTCACCTCCATCTCGCGAAGCAACGCGTTCATTTCGGCGACCGACAGCACCCGCCCGGCCCGGACTGATCCGTGGCACGCCATCGTCGCGGCGACATGGTCGAGCCGTTCCTTGAGGCTCAGCGCTTCGTCGAACGCGGCGAGTTCGTCGGCGATATCGGTGACGAGGCCGACGACATCGCCTTGCCCGAGCAATGCGGGTACGCCGCGTACCAGCATCGCGCGCGGGCCGAAGCGATCGAGGTCGAGGCCGAATTCGGCGAGTTCGGCGGCGCGGGCTTCGAGCCGGTCGCAGGCGGGTTCGTCGAGTTCAACCACTTCGGCGAGCAGCAGCGCCTGCGACGCGACCCCACCGCCCGCCATCGCCTTGCGCATCCGCTCCAGCACGAGCCGCTCGTGCGCGGCGTGCTGATCGACCAGCACCAGCCCGTCCTCGGCCTCGGCGACGATATAGGTGCGCGCGACCTGGCCACGCGCGACGCCGAGCGGATAGCGTTCGGTTTGCGGGGGTGGCTGATAGGCCGGTTCGGCGCGGGCCTGCGGGGGTGGCGCTGCGAAGGATGGGCGGCGGTCGTACACCGCATGGAGCGCGGGGGACGGCGCTTCGTACTGCCCCGCTCCCCGACCCTCTCCCCACAAGTGGGGAGAGGGCGTTGGTGGCGCGATCGGCTCGGATTTCCACAGCTCCAGCGCGGCGGCGTCGGGGCGTTGCGCGCTGCGATGCCCGGCTTCGTCGAGCGCGCGACGCAGACCGCTGACGATCAGGCCGCGCACCAGCGCCGGCTCGCGGAAACGCACTTCGGTCTTGGCGGGGTGAACGTTCACATCGACGAGATCGCCCGGCACCTGCAGGAACAGCGCCACCACCGCATGCCGATCGCGCGCGAGCAGTTCGGCATAGGCGCCGCGCACCGCGCCCGTGAGCAGGCGGTCCTTCACCGGACGCCCATTGACGAACAGATATTGATGGTCGGCGATGCCACGGTTGAAGGTCGGCAATCCGGCGATTCCGCCAAGCACGATGCCCTCGCGCTCCAGATCGACGCCGATGCCATTCTCGATCAACCCGCGATCGGTGAGCGCGGCCACGCGGTCGGGCAAGGTCTCGCTGGCGGCGACGGTCAGCACACGACGGCCGTCATGCTCAAGGCTGAAAGCGATATCAGGCCGCGCCATCGCGAGCCGCTTCACCACGTCGAGGCTGGCGGCATATTCCGACCGTGCCGAGCGCAGGAACTTGCGCCGCGCCGGCACGCGTTCGAACAGCGCCTCCACGCGGACACGCGTGCCGGGGGGAATCGCCGCCGGCCCCTCACCCACCAACGCACCGTTATCGACGATTCGCGACCAGCCTTCCGCGCCGGGCACCCTGCTTTCGAGCGAAAGCCGCGCGACACTCGCGATCGAGGGCAACGCCTCGCCGCGAAAACCCAACGTCGCAACGGCTTCGATCGCCCCATCGATTAACAGGCTGTCCGGCAGCTTCGACGTCGCATGCCGTTCCAGCGCGAGCGCCATGTCGGCGGGCGTCATGCCGCTGCCATCGTCGGTAACTTCGATGAGGTCTGTCCCGCCTGCGACGAGCCGAATGGAAATACGCGACGCATCGGCGTCGATCGCGTTTTCGACCAGTTCCTTGAGCGCGCTCGCCGGGCGTTCGACCACCTCGCCGGCAGCGATTCGATTGACCAGATGTTCGGGTAGGCGCCGTATTGACATGAGTCATGCTCTAGCCCAAGCGCAGCCATCCCGCGACCCGCATTCATCTCACGCGATCAGGGCGATAGCTCTGACGCACCGGCCATGAAGACGACGCTGGGAGTTGTGCGAATTGCCGCAACCTTGCTTTAGGGGCGGCTCAGAACGGAACGATCAATGGCCTTCTTCTCGCGTTTCTTCAAATTCATGTCGCACGACATGGCGATCGATCTCGGGACCGCGAACACCGTCGTCTATCTGCGCGGTCGCGGCATCGTCCTCAACGAACCGTCGGTGGTCGCCGTCGAGACGCTCAACGGCGTCAAGCGCGTGAAGGCGGTCGGCGACGACGCCAAGCTGATGATGGGCAAGACCCCCGACAGCATCCAGGCGATTCGCCCGCTGCGTGACGGCGTGATCGCCGACATCGATGTCGCCGAGCAGATGATCAAGCATTTCATCCACAAGGTCCACGGTGGCCAGCGGCGCTTCATGCGCTGGCCGCAGATCGTGATCTGCGTGCCGTCGGGCTCGACCTCGGTCGAACGCCGCGCGATCCGTGACGCGGCCTCAAATGCGGGCGCGAGCCAGGTCTGGCTGATCGAGGAGCCGATGGCGGCCGCGATCGGCGCCGACATGCCCGTCACCGAACCGATCGGTTCGATGGTCGTCGACATCGGCGGTGGCACCACCGAAGTCGCGGTCTTGTCGCTTCGTGGCCTCGCCTACACCACGTCGGTGCGCGTCGGCGGCGACAAGATGGACGAGGCGATCGTCTCCTACGTCCGCCGCAACCACAATCTGCTGATCGGCGATGCGACGGCGGAGCGGATCAAGCAGGAAGTCGGCGTCGCCAAGCCGCCGGCGGACGGCATCGGCCTGACGATCCACATCAAGGGCCGCGATCTCGTTAATGGCGTGCCCAAGGAAATTCAGATCAACCAGGGCCAGATCGCCGAGGCGCTCAGCGAGCCGGTCGGTACGATCGTCGAAGGCGTCCGCATCGCGCTCGAAAATACCGCGCCGGAACTGGCTGCCGATATCGTCGATCAGGGTATCGTCCTCACCGGCGGCGGCGCGCTGCTCAAGGGCATCGACGAGGTGCTGCGCGACGAGACCGGCCTGCCCGTCACCGTCGCCGACGATCCGCTGATCTGCGTCGCGCTCGGCACCGGCCGCGCGCTCGAAGACCCGGTGTTTCGCGGGGTCTTGCACAGCGCCTGATGTTTTTCGGATAGCGGTGTCGCGACGTGCGATACCGCTACCCAATATCATCGGCCCTGTGTACGGGGCGTCAGACTTCCAATTGCCCCGGAGCGGGCTTCGAACGAGGGATTGATGGCGCCGTCGAATAACCGGCGTCCGGGGTTTTCGCGCCGGGCGCAATATGGCGTTTTCGCAACCTATGTGTTCGCTGTGGCGGGTACGCTGGTCGGCGCGATCCTGCTCGCTTTGTCCTATTTCGATCCGAACACGTTCGGCGCGGCGCGCACCGCGATCGCCGAGGTGAGCGCGCCGGTGTCTTCGGTGCTCGCCTTCGTCGGCCGCTCGGTCGGCTCGGTGCCGACGGGCTTGAGCAGCTATATCGCGGTCCATGACCAGAATGCCGTCTTGCGCAAACAGATCGCCGACGAGCGCGCAATCACGATGCGCGCGCGCGCGATCAACTATGAGAACCGCCGTTTGAAGGGTCTGCTCGCACTGCGCGAGCGGGTCGGCGTGCCGGTGACCACCGCGCGGCTGGTGAGTTCCACCGCAGCGAGCACGCGACGCTTCGCTACGCTCAACGCCGGTGCATGGCAGGGCGTGGAACATGGTCAGCCCGTGCTCGGCCCCGAGGGGTTGATCGGCCAGGTGCTCGAATCCGGCCCAAACACCGCGCGCGTGCTGCTGCTGACCGATCCCGAAAGCTCGGTGCCGGTGCGGCGCACCCGCGACGGCCTCCCTGCGCTCGCCCAGGGGCGCGGCGACGGGTTGGTCGATATCCGCTCGGTCAGCAACGCCGCCGCGACTTTCGCGCCGGGCGAGGTGTTCGTCACCTCGGGCGCGGGCGGAATTTACCCGCCCAACATTCCGGTGGCGCGGGTTCTGCGCCACGGCCGTGACATCGTCCTCGCCGAAACCGCAGTACGGCCGAGCACGCTCGATTTCGCGCTGGTGCAGCGTGCCTATCTGCCGGCCCTCGCACCTGCCCCGACGCCGACGCCAGTGCCGACCCCCAAGGCGAAAAAGCCGTGAGATCGCCGCGCCGCCGCGGGCCCTTCGACGAGACCCCGGATTCAAGCGTCGGCCGGCTGCTGCCAGCGCTGTCGGTGATGGTCGGCTCCTGCGTCACCATCTGGCCGACGATCGCCTCCTTTCCATTTCTGCCACCCGTCGGGCTGCTAATGCTGCTCGCGTGGCGACTGAACCGGCGTGAGGCGATCCCGGTGTGGGCTCCCCTCGCGCTCGGGCTGTTCGATGATCTGGTGAGCGGTCAGCCGTTCGGACTCGGCATCACCACCTGGACGCTGTGCTTTTTCATGATCGATCTGATCGACGAGCGTCTGGTGTTCCGCGATTTTTGGCAAAATTGGCTGATCGCGGCGGGCGGCACCGCCTTCTACCTGATTTGCGGCCGCTTGGTCGCGGTGCCGTTCGGCACCCACGTCGATACCGTGCTGCTGCTCCAGGTGACCACCTCTGTGCTGCTGTTCCCGGTCATTTCCTTGCTTTGCGCCTGGCTCGATCGGGATTACGAACCGGCATGAGCCGCCCGCCGCGTATCGTCACCGAAGCTACGCAGACTTATAGCTTTTCTCGCCGCGCGCTGATGCTGGGCGCGGCGCAAGGTGGGGTCGCGCTGCTGCTGGCTGGCCGAATGACCTGGCTCGCGATCGCAGAGAACGCGCATTACAGCCTGTTGTCCGAAAGCAACCGCGTCAGCATGACGCGAATTCCACCGCGCCGCGGCTGGATCGTCGATCGTCACGGCGCGCCGATCGCCAACAATCGTACCGATTTTCGCGTCGATCTGATCCCCGATTTGCTTCAGGACAAGGAGAGAATCCTTGGCGAATTGCAGCGCTTGCTCGGCCTTCCGCCGGAGGAAATGACCCGGATCGCCGCCGATCTGAAGCACGCCGCCGGTTTTCAGCCTGTGCAGGTCGCCGACAATCTCGATTGGGAACGGTTCGCCGCAGTCAGCGTCCATTTGCCCGAACTGACCGGCGTCGCGCCGACGCGCGGGTTTGCGCGCAGCTATCCGGCAGGTGCGGCGGTGGCGCATCTCACCGGCTATGTCGGGGCGGCGTCGGCCGAACAATATCTCAAAACCAAAGACCCGCTGTTGCTCGTACCGGGTTTCAAACTCGGCAAGGATGGTCTTGAAAAGACACTGGAAAGTCAGTTACGCGGTCAGCCCGGCGCGAAGCGAGTCGAAGTCACCGCACGCGGCAAGCTGGTGCGCGAGCTCGCTACCCGCCCCGACACGCCCGGCCAGACGACCCGGTTGACGATCGACGCGGGACTACAGGAATATACGGCGCGGCGGCTCGGCACCAACTCGGGCTCTGCGGTAGTGATCGATTGCCTGACCGGCGAAATGCTCGCGATGGTGTCGATGCCGGCCTACGATCCAAACAATTTCTCCGACGGGATCAGCCATCTCGAATGGAAGATGCTGTCGGATAACGATCATGTTCCGTTGATGAACAAGGTGTTGCAGGGTCTTTATCCGCCCGGCTCTACGGTCAAGCCGATGAACGGGCTTGCGTTGCTTGCAGCCGGCGTCGATCCGGGCACGCGCGTCAATTGCTCGGGTGCGCTGCGCGTCGGCAACGGCGTATTCCACTGCCACAAGAAGCGCGGGCACGGGCCGCTCGATCTCAAGAACGCGATCATGCAGAGCTGCGACATCTATTTCTACGAGATGGCGCGCCGGGTCGGCTATGACGCGATCGCGCCGGTCGCGCGCGCGATGGGCCTGGGCCAGAAGTTCGACCTGCCCTTCGGCAGTCAGCGTTATGGCACCGTGCCAGATCCGGCATGGAAGCTACGGAAATATAAGGAACAATGGACCGTCGCCGATTCGCTCAATGCATCGATCGGCCAAGGGTATGTGCTCGCCAACCCGCTCCAGCTTGCGGTGATGGCATCGCGGCTCGCGTCGGGCAAAATTCTCCATCCCAGCATCCTTGCCGGTCACGCCACCGCCCCGGCCGACCTGTCGATTTCCGCCGAGCATTTCGCGGTGGTGCGCGATGCGATGTTCGGTGTGGTCAACGGTGGCGGCACCGGTGGCGCGGCCCGCATGCAGATTCCCGGCGTTGCGCTCGCCGGCAAGACCGGCACCGCGCAGGTCCGTCGTATTTCAATGGCCGAGCGCGCTGGCGGCGTGCTCAAGAATGCGTCGCTGCCGTTCAAGCTGCGCGACCATGCCCTGTTCATCGGCTTCGCGCCGGCCGACAAGCCACGCTATGCCACCGCCGTCGTGCTGGAACATGGCGGGCATACCGTGCGCAACCTCGATACGCCGGGGATCGGCCGCGACATCATGACGTACATGTTCGACCGCGACAAAGCGATGGCGACGCTCGCCGAACTCGAGCCGACTTGGGGCGGCGACATCCGCACGCGCATGGCTGCCGAGGCGACCGCCTATCGCGCCGCCGCCAACGCACCGCCCCCGGCGGTCGCGGTGCAGACCGAACTCAACGTCACCGCTCCGACCGAGGCCCCCGCCGTCAATGCCGCGACCGCCGCCGACGTCTCAACCGCCGAATCGGTCGCGCGCACCAATGCCGCCGGCAACAGCATCGCCGCCGACGGGACCACGGAGCGGGACCAATGAGTGCACGCGATTACGTCCCCAAAGCCGTCTCGCAACTGCCCTGGCTCATCATTCTGCTAACGCTGGCGATCGGCAGTTTCGATTTGCTCGTACTGTATTCGGCGGCTGGCGGTAGCATCCGCCCCTGGGCGCTGTCCCAAGGCGTCCGCTTCTTCGTGTTCCTGCTGGGTGCAATCGCATTGTCGCGCGTACCCGCGTCCGCCTTCGGCAAGGCCGCCCTGCCAGCTTATGGTGTGCTGGTCGTACTGCTGGTGCTGGTCGAACTGATCGGCGCGGTGCGCGGCGGCGGCCAGCGCTGGCTCGATCTCGGCATCATCCGCTTGCAGCCTTCCGAATTGATGAAGCTCGCGATCGTGCTGGCCGTCGCCAAATTCTACGATGGTCTGCCGGCGGGCGAGACGCGACGGTTCAGCGCGATCTGGCCGGCTGCGGCGCTGATCCTGCTGCCCGCCGCGCTGGTGATGAAGCAGCCCGATCTCGGCACGGCGTTGATGATCATGGCGAGCGGCATCACCGTGATGTTCCTGGCCGGCGTGCCGCTCAGGCTGTTCATCGGCGGTGCGCTGGCGGTGGGTATCGCGGTGCCGTTCGCGGTCAATTTCGTGCTGCACGGCTATCAGCGCAACCGCATCCTCGTGTTCCTCGATCCCGAAAGCGATCCGCTCGGCATCGGATACCACATCAGCCAGTCGAAGATCGCGATCGGATCGGGCGGGATTTTCGGCAAAGGCTTCCTCAACGGCACGCAAAGCCACCTCGATTATCTGCCCGAGGGCCACACCGATTTCGCGCTGGCGACGATGATGGAGGAATGGGGCCTGATCGGCGGCGTGCTGCTGATCGCCGCGTTCTTCACGATCATCTATTGGGGGATGAACGTCGCACAGCACGCCGAAAGCCGCTTCGCCCGGCTGACCGCCGCCGGGCTGGCAACCACGCTGTTCTTCTACGTTTCGATCAACATGGCGATGGTGATGGGCCTCGCCCCCGTGGTCGGCGTACCGCTGCCGCTGATCAGCTTTGGCGGCTCCGCGCAGATGACTGTCATGCTGTGTCTGGGCGTGTTGATGTCGATCGACCGGCAAAATCGCAAAACTGTGCGCTGGTAACGAAAAAGGGGTTGCATCCCGCCGCGCGGATGGTAACAGCGCACCTCCCGACGCGGTGGTGCTGCCAAGCATCTCCTACCGCTGCCGGAATGGACGCATAGCTCAGTTGGTAGAGCAGCTGACTCTTAATCAGCGGGTCCTTGGTTCGAGCCCAAGTGCGTCCACCATAACTTCCTTAAAGAAATCAACAAATTAGACGAGTGCCGCCAAGGCAGCACCGACCTAATTTTCATTTTAGGTCGGTTTTTAGGTCGGTTTTTTCGGAACACTTACCCCATGGTGTTCCCCGCCTAGCGGGAACTTCCTATTCTGCACCCTTACCGATTGGCTTGAGCTTAAACGGGCTGTCCGGTTATCGAACTGGCCTTTACAGGTCCGGCAGTCAAAGCGAACGCGGTACACCAGCCCGACGTCTGGATCTCGGATCGCTATGCCGGGCAGCAGGAACTGGGCAAGGCGCATCAGGTCTGCCTCGCTCACGTGCTGCGCGATGTCCAATATGTCATCGACTGCGGCGACACGATCTTCGCCCGAAAGTCCGCGATCACCTGCGATGGGCGGAGCCGGTTAAGGGTCCGGCGATGCTCAGCATCGTTGGAATACCGGCGTTGGGGATCCGGGTCGGCAAGCGACGACACGAACTCAAGTCCTCCGCCTTGGCATGCTACGCTGCCAGAGCTGACACCAGTCTCTCCACGCTGATACGCGCGCCGGTCGCGCATCCCGCCGGAGCGGCGCGGCGTTTCGACGAAGTAGGTGTCGCGCTGTTCGTGTCGACCCGTTCGATTCCCCGAAGCTCAGGACAGTCTTACGCCAACGCCTGTATTATTGCGCCACCGCGCTACGACGCTAAATCCATATTGAACTTCGCCTTTTTCTGCGTCTCTTAATCATCCCCAGCACGCGGGACGCTTGGCCCCGCCATTGAAGCGGGGATCAAGATGGGCGCAGAGGCAATCCGATCGGAAGCCATTGTCAGGGGCGCGCGAATGCTGCGCACGGCGATGGGCGCATCGATCGCGCGTTGGCTCGCCGAGCCCGCCGTGATCGAGGTCATGCTCAACCCCGATGGACGGCTTTGGGTCGATCGGCTCGGCGACGGTATCGCTGACAGCGGCGAGCGCCTGACGCCTGCGGATGGCGAGCGCATCATTCGTCTCGTTGCGCATCACGTCGGCGTCGAGGTCCATCCTCGCAGCCCGCGCGTATCGGCCGAGCTTCCGGAAACCGGGGAGCGGTTCGAGGGGCTATTGCCCCCAGTCGTCACCGCGCCAGCTTTCGCAATCCGCAAGCCCGCTGTCGCGGTCTTCACGCTCGAGGATTACGCGGAGGCCGGGATCATGTCGCTCCTTCAAGCTGCGGTCCTACGTGACGGCGTTGCCTCGCGCGCCAATATCCTTGTCGCCGGCGGCACCGGCTCCGGCAAGACGACGCTCACGAACGCTCTGCTGGCAGAGGTCGCCAAGACCAGCGACCGCGTCGTGCTGATCGAGGACACGCGCGAGCTCCAGTGTACGGCGCCGAACCTCGTGGCGATGCGGACCAAGGACGGCGTAGCTTCCCTGTCAGATCTGGTCCGCTCCAGCTTGCGCCTGCGCCCCGACCGCATCCCGATCGGCGAGGTGCGCGGCAGCGAAGCTCTCGACCTGCTGAAGGCATGGGGCACCGGCCATCCCGGCGGCGTCGGCACCATCCATGCCGGCAGCGCGATCGGCGCGCTCCGGCGGATGGAGCAACTCATCCAGGAGGCGGTGGTGACGGTGCCGCGTGCGCTGATCGCCGAGACCATCAATCTCGTCGCGGTGCTGGTGCGTGACGGCGCCGGGCGGCGGCTCTCGGAACTGGCGCGCATCGATGGCCTCGATGCTGCGACCGGCGACTACCGCCTGACCTTTCTTCCTTCCCCCGACCATGGAGATACCCAATGACCGCTGTCCTTCAGCGCCGTCTTCGGCACGCGTGCCACGCCACCCTCGCCCTGGCGCTGAGTCTGCCGCTGCTCGCCAATCCGGCTTATGCCTCGGGCTCGTCTATGCCCTGGGAAACCCCGCTCAACTCGATCCTCGAGTCGATCGAGGGGCCGGTGGCCAAGATCGTCGCGGTGATCATCATCATCACGACGGGCCTCAGCCTGGCCTTCGGCGAGACGTCGGGGGGCTTCCGCCGGCTGATCCAGATCGTGTTCGGCCTGTCGATCGCGTTCGCCGCCTCATCCTTCTTCCTCTCGTTCTTCTCGTTCGGCGGCGGAGCGCTGATCTGATGGAGGGCAGTGCCGACCTCGTGCCGGGCTATTACGCGCCGGTCCACCGTTCGCTCAGCGAGCCGATCCTGCTCGGCGGCGCGCCGCGCGCGGTGGCGATCCTCAACGGAACGCTCGCCGGCGCGATCGGCCTGGGCTTGCGGCTCTGGGTCGCGGGCCTCGCGATCTGGGCGATCGGGCACATGCTCGGCGTCTGGGCAGCACGGCGCGACGCCCGGTTCGTCGACGTCGCCCGCCGGCACCTTCGCTATCCGACATGGGTGCGGCCATGATGTCTTTGCGCGAATATCGCGGGCACGCGGCCTGTCTCGCCGATTTTCTGCCTTGGGCCGCGCTCGCCGCACCGGGCGTCGTGCTGAACAAGGACGGACCAGCGGACTTTGGTGCTCATCCACCTCAACGCAGGCCCAGTCCAGCGGACGCTGAAGATCGCATCGCCGGAGATCGGCGTGCGCGACATCTTCGTCACCGACGCAACCCATCAGGCAAGCCGTATCGCGATGACAGGCGGAAACGTGGTGCAGGCCGGGCCAGGTTCAATCACGACGGTGATCGCGGCGGTGGTTCGACCGCCGCGCCATCGCTGAGCCGAGGACTCGATCAACATTCCGAACGCGTGTTGGATGTGCGTGACGAGCGCGGCGGCGTGCTAACGCAAAAAGCCCTCTTCGGAGAAAGAGAGCTTTTGATAAAGTAGTGTATTTGCTTAGTTTTGTGGTTGCCGGGACCCGCTTCCATCTTAACTTGCAGCATCGCACATCGGCGAGCGACACAAATTTCTATTACACTATACCCTCCCCTGAACTGTTCCCGGGACTGTTTTCAACGCTTGCGTAAGCAGCGCCCGAGCCAGTCTGGATATCAGCCGTGACATTCATTCCGGGTCCTAAGGACACAACCGAGTCGCCGCGGTTGATGGTTGTCTTCAGCAGGGTAACTCGTGCCAAATAGACCAACCCGAACTTACGATCTTCCACGGCGTCGCTACTGATCTAGCTAATCCGACCCGGGATCGTACCATGACGGGTAAACGGAAATGCCTCAAGCTTGACGGCAGCAGGTTGACCCACGCGGACAAAGCCGGCGTCCTTGTTCAACACCTTGACCTCAACGCTCAGTGCGCCCCGCGGTACGACCACCATGAGCGTACGAACCGGCTCGACCACACCGCCAACCGTGTGAACAGCGAGCTGCTGCACGCTGCCGTCTACCGGTGACACCAGTCGCTGCAACTTGGAGCGCCGCCGGGCCTTAGTAAGTTCCTCTCGCCGGATGATCACTTCGTTCTGTGCCTTGGCAAGATCGGCGAGTGCTTGCTGCCGCGCCTGTTCCCGGGTCTGGGTAACCGACTGCCCGAGCTTGCGAGCGTCGGATAAGCCGCGGGCTTGCTGAGCGGCGGCAACGTCACGATCGCCTTTTTCGGCGCGCCGCTGCCGCTGAAGTTCCAGCAACCTGAGACCAGGAGCATAGCCCTTTGCCGCGAGCCCGTCCATGGCATCGACCTCGCGGTCGAGCACCGGCAAGGTCTCGTTGTACTTGCGGATTTGCTCTGCGGCTGCGCGCGCCTCGGCGAGGGAGGATTGACGGGCGGCTGCCATGCTGGCGGTCGCCGCCATGTTTTCCGCCACCTGCGCCGCTATAAGACGGCGCTGCGTTTCCGCCACTTCCGGAGACGTTCCGGCAGGGGCGTTGAAGGTGATTGCCTGGCCTCCAAGCGCATCCGCGATAGCTCGATCACGAGCCGCGTCGATCTCAGCGGCGAGAAGCGCCTTCTGAGCTTGGGCTTCGTCGGCGGTCGACACGGTAGGATCGAGATCGATCAACGCTTGACCGCGACGAACCACTTCACCGTCGCGTACGTAGATCCGACGCACGACGCCCGTGTTGGAAGCCTGCACCAGCTTGACCGCGTCGGTGGGCAGGATCTTGCCCTGCGCCGAAGCCACCACGTCCACGCGCCCGAAAACCAGCCAAGCGATGGTGGCGACGAGGCCCGCCATCAGAATCCAAAGCGTTATGCGCCCCGTCGGAGATACGGGTCGCTCTATCACCTCCAGTGCTGCTGGCAGGAACTCCGGATCGCTGAAACGGCGCTTCTGCCCGGATCGGTCCCGGTCGTCCTTTAGCGCCTGCCGCAGCACGCGCCAGTGATGGCCCAAACTGCTCATGCCGCACCCCCGTGAGAGACACCCATCTGCCGCCGATGAAGATCAGCATAGCGTCCCTGGCGGCGTAACAGCTCGTCATGCGTGCCAGCTTCCACGATCCGCCCTGCTTCCAGGGCAACAATGCGGTCGCACTGACGTATCGCTGACAGCCGGTGCGCGATGATGATGACGATCCGTCCCCGCGCCATCGCCTTGAGGTTCGTCTGGATGATCTCCTCGCTCTCGGCATCAAGCGCCGAGGTCGCCTCGTCGAGGATGAGAATGCGCGGATCTCCGACGAGGGCGCGCGCGATCCGATACCCACATCCGCATGGATGCGGACCAGGTCGAGCGCATCATCCGTCTCGTCGCATCGCATGCCCGCGCCGAAGTGCATAGCGACGCGCCCATCGTGTCAGCAGAACTGCCGCCGCATATCGAGGGACGCGCTGGCGAACGGTTCGAAGGCGTGCTCCCGCCCGTATCGACTGCGCCCTGCTTCTCGATCCGCAAGCCCGCCGAGCGGCTGTACAGCCTCGACGACTATGTGACCGATAGCATCATGGGCCAAGCGGCGGCAGATCGGCTGAAGGCCTGCGTCACGCAGCGCTACAATATCCTGATCGCCGGCGGCACGAGTTCCGGCAAGACGACGCTCGCCAACGCCCTGCTCGCCGAAATGGACTGGGTCGACGAGCGCGTGATCCTGATCGAGGATACGCGCGAACTGCAAAGCCCGGCGGCCGACACGGTGGCACTGCGCACGCGCCCGGGCGTCGTGACAATGGCCGATCTCGTCCGCTCGACGCTGCGCCTGCGTCCCGATCGCATCATCGTCGGCGAGGTGCGCGGTCCCGAAGCACTCGACATGCTGAAGGCCTGGAACACCGGCCATCCCGGCGGCATCGCCA
>NZ_SGIS01000029.1 GCF_004208535.1 Sphingomonas populi | reverse complement strand
CCGCGCCGTCGAGGATGTTGAGCGCGGCGAACAGGGTCGTGGTCCCATGGCGCTTGTAGTCGTGGGTCATGGTGCCGCACTTGCCGGGCTTGAGCGGCAGGCCCGGCTGGGTGCGATCGAGCGCCTGGATCTGGGACTTCTCGTCGATCGACAGCACCAGAGCATGGGCCGGCGGGTGCATGTAGAGGCCTACGACATCCTCCACCTTGGCGGCAAAGGCCGGGTCCCGGGAGCGTTTGAATGTCCTGATGCGGTGCGGCTGAAGCCGGTTGGCAGCCCAGATGCGCTGGATCGTGCTCAGCGACACGCCCATCGCCTTGGCCATCGCCCGTCCAGTCCAATGGGTGGCTTCGCCTGGCGGCTCGGCGCAGGTCAGCGCCAGAATTTTGGCTATGACTGCGGTGGTGATCGGTGCCTTTCCAGGCGGCCGTGTTTTGTCGCGCAGCAACCCTTCCACGCCTTCCGCGGCATAGCGAGCTTGCCAGCGCCAGACCGCTGGTCGGCTGGCACCGGTCCGGCGCGCAACCTCCAATACCGTCAGCCGCTCCGACGAGGCCAGCACGATCCTGGCGCGCTGGATATGCTTGAGCGAACCGTTTCGATCGGCGACCACCGACGCCAACCGCGCCGCATCTTCAGAGTTTACGATCACACATACGATCTGGGACATCCCGCCAGACTCGCACGAAACTAACCGATTGTGAATCACCTGATTGGGTCAGTGCACTAGTGACTGGTTGAACCTTGGGGGGGCCGCGGACTCCTGTTCGACGACGATTGATCAAGATCTCATTCGCGGATTGGTCACCGCACTACCCCGTGTCGGTCGCTGGGCCAATCCTCCGTCTAAGTTCGGGCGTCGGACGAACCTGCCCCACCGTACACCGTGGATTGCCCATCACTGTCGGGTGCCTGCGGCACGCCGACCAAGGCTATGCAGCTGTTGCGCTGGCGCCTCCTCTTGTTGTCGCCAAAGGCGAAATCAGTTGGCCATCGCGGGCGACATCCGCCGCGCAATATCCCATGCATAGCCGACCAGTTCACGCGCGATCGCGGTCGTAACCTTGGCCTGCAACACCCTCTCCGGATCGGAGTGCGGGAGTCGGTTAGAGATGCTTTGAACACGCAGCGCCCAGTGTTTCAAGTGATGTCCTTCTTATGAGCACGGAACTGGTGAAGCAGCGGCTCAGTGTAACCACTGAACTGATTGGCCCCTTCGAAAATCAACGCCCGCGCAGCTTGGTAGGCAAGGCTCTGGTTCTCGCGCCCAGCCATCGGTTCGTAGCGCGTGTCGGCCCTGTTCTGCGCATCGACCTTCACGGCCATGCGACGTAACGCATCCTCGGCTTGGGCGGGGGTGGCTACGCCGTGGAACAGCCAGTTAGCGATGAGCTGCGAACTGATCCTCAGAGTGGCTCGGTCTTCCATCAGCCCAACATCGTGGATGTCGGGCACCTTGGAGCAGCCGATGCCTTGATCGACCCAACGCACGACGTAGCCGAGGATTCCCTGCGCGTTGTTTTCGAGTTCTTCCTGAACCTCGCCCGGCTGCCAGTTACCTCCCGGCGCAATGGGAATGGTCAACAGGTGCGACAGCGACGCCACCGCTTCGCCAGACCTTTCCCCTTGGCGGGCGAACACGTCGATCTCGTGATAGTGCGTTGCGTGCAGCGTCGCGGCGGAGGGCGACGGCACCCAAGCGGTGCTGGCGCCGGCGCGAGGATGGGCATCTTTCTGGGCCAGCATATCGGCCATCCGATCCGGCGCAGCCCACATGCCCTTGCCGATCTGCGCCTTGCCGGACAGCCCACAGGCGAGCCCGATCTGGACATTGCGATTCTCATACGCCTTGATCCACGTCGAGTCCTTCATCTCGCCCTTTCGGATCATCGGGCCGGCGCGCATCGACGTGTGCATCTCGTCACCGGTGCGATCGAGGAAGCCGGTGTTGATGAACACGAGCCGCCCCTTCACCGCGGCGATGCAGGCGGCGAGGTTGGCGCTCGTGCGCCGCTCCTCATCCATCAGTCCGACCTTGATCGTGTGACGGTCGAGACCGAGCAAGTCTTCGATCGCATCGAAGAGACGGTTCGTGAACGCGGCCTCCGCCGGCCCATGCATCTTCGGCTTGACGATGTAGATCGATCCCGAGCGGCTGTTACGCCGCGCGACAGCGATGTCGTGAAGCGCGATCAGGCTGGTGCAGATCCCGTCAAGGATGCCCTCTGGAGCCTGGCGACCGTCCGGCAGCAACAGTGCTGGCGTCGTCATCAGATGGCCGACATTGCGGACGAACATCACGCTGCGACCTGGAAGCACTAGCTCCGTTCCGTCCGTCGCGATGTAGTGGCGGTCCCCTTTCAGCCGACGCACAATGGTTCGCCCGGCCTTTTCGAAGCTGGCCTGGATAGTACCCTGCATCAGCCCCAGCCAGTTGGAATAAGCGGCAACCTTGTCCTCGGCATCGACGGCGGCGATCGAATCCTCGAGATCCGCGATCGTGGTGATCGCGGATTCGAGTAACACATCGGCCAACCCCGCCGGATCATTCCGTCCGATCGGATGCGCCGGATCGATCATCAGTTCAATATGCAGGCCGTGATGGCGCAGCAGCAGATTGCCACCTGCCCGACCTACCAAGTGCGTGGGGTCGGCTAGCATCGGTTCGCCGCCCGACCAGTCGCGCCACGATCCGCGAGCGAGCGGCACCGCGCGATCGAGGAAGCTCTTTGCCCAATCGATGACCTGCTCGCCACGAACCGGATCATATCCATCGCCCGCTGGCGCGCCCGGTATCGCGTCAGTCCCGTATAGGGCATCGTACAGGCTGCCCCACCGCGCGTTGGCAGCGTTCAGGAGAAAGCGTGCATTGAGGATCGGCACCACCAATTGTGGGCCCGCGATTCGGGCGACCTCGGTATCGACATTCCGCGTCTCGATCGCGAAGGAGGCGGGCTCCGCTACCAGATAGCCGATCTCACGCAGGAAAGTTTCATACGCATCCTGATCGACAGGCCTCCCTGCCCGCTCTTCATGCCAGGCGTCGATTTTCGCCTGCATGTCCTCACGCACATCAAGGAGACGAGCATTTTCGGGCGCGAAGCGGCGATAAATATCGGCCACGCCGTGCCAGAACTTGTCCGTCGGAATACCCGTGCCCGGTAGCACGCGCTCCTCCAGAAAAGCCGCCAACACACCGGCGACCTTCAACCCTGCCTTGTCGATCATCTCGCTCATCTCGTTTCCTAAACGTGCCTCGAGCTTGCCGGCGGGGGCTGCGGTGCCCGGTCGCGACGATCGCTTCGCCCTCGCAGCGGAGACTCTATCGAGCCTGCTCCCGTAGGAATGCCGCGAGGTCTCGCAGCGCTTGGCCGCGCGGCGAAATCCGATCCTTTTCGGCATCGCTCATTTCGGCGAGTGTCCTGTCCTCGCCCGAAGGGACGAACACAGCGTTGAAGCCGAAGCCATTAGTTCCTCTGGGCTCCGCGATGACACGACCGTCGAGACGTCCGACGAAGATCTGCACGCCCGCCCCATCGACATAGGCGACGGCCGTGACGACCGAAGCGGTATCGCGCACTCCTTCTGGCAGCATCCGATGAAGAATCCGCGTGCCGCCGGCATCGATCGCCCATCGCACCAGCGCACCCGGAAATCCGTCCAGCGCGGCAAGCTCGAAGCCGGTATCATCGACGACGACCGGCTCGCCAAGTGCGGCAAACGCGAGGACGCCCTTGTTGCGACAGGCCGCGACGGTGTCGAGCGTCTGGATTTCCTCGAGGTCGAGTGCGACCGGCCGAAGATCGAAGCCGAGCATCCGCTCGAACTCCCGCACCTTGTTCTCATTGGTCGTGCAGATTCTGACGGACATCCTTGCGACGCTCCAGACGCAGGTCTTTCAATCCGCCTGCCACTCGGCGAACGGGCGTGAAAGGGCCTAGCGAGACATCAACCCGGTCGATAAGCGAGGATCGCCTGCGTGGTCGTCTCGACATTGCGGGGCGCTGGCGCGGGCATCTGCTGGATACGCCGGACGTTCTTGCCGTGTCCCTTTGCTTCCGTGACCAGCGCCTGATCGCGCATAACGAAGCGCCCGCGCACCATCGTGTGGATCGGCGCACCCTTGATCGGATGGGCGTGGAACGGCGTGCTGGCCCCCTTCGACTGGAGCAGGCCCGAGTCGATCGAGGCTTCATGCTCCATATCGATCACCACCAGATCCGCATCGGACCCGGGCAATAGCGCGCCCTTGCGCGGATAGAGGCCGAACGCTTTTGCCGGCGCCAGCGAGGTCATCCGGACATAGTCGGTCAGAGACAGCCGCCCCTCGCGGACCTGGCTGAGCATCAGCGGCATCTGCGTCTCGACACCCGTGAAGCCGCAATCGGCCACCCAGATCTCGTCACGGTGCTTCTCTTCGTGCGAATGCGGAGCATGGTCGGTGGCGATCATGTCGATGGTGCGATCCTGCACCGCCGCCCATAGTTGGTTCTGATGCGTCTTTTCCCGCACGGGCGGATTCACACGGATCAGCGATTTCTTGTCGGTATAGGCAGTCTCGTCGAGCAGCAGGTAATGCGGGCAGGTCTCGGCAGTGATATCGACCCCGCGGGCCTTAGCTTCACGCAACGGGCGCAGTTCGTCGCCGGACGATACGTGCAGCACATGGATGCGGGCGCCGGTCCATTCCGCGAGGATGGCGGCGCGTGCCACCGCTTCCACGGCGACGACCGGAGGGCGAGCATGAAGATGCGCAAGCGGATCGTTCCGCCCGGCTTCCCGCAATTTGGTCTGGCGGCGTGCCATGATCGACGCATTTTCGGCATGAAGCGCGATGCGATAGCCGTGTTTGGCGACGATTTCGAACCCCTCCAGGATCGCGCCCGTCGGGGGAGACGGCAGGTTGCCGAAGGTATTGCCCATGAAGCATTTGAACGCGGCGACTCCGCCCTCGATCAGCGCCTCGAGCTGGTCGAGATTATCCTCGCCCAAAAGGCCGTAGATGCCGAAATCGACATAGGACGCTTCGGCCGCCTTGAGCTTGAGAGCAAGCGCCTCGGGCGTACCCGTCGGCGGATTGGTGTTGGGCATCTCGAACACCGTTGTAACGCCGCCCATCGCGGCGCTCGCCGACCCGGTTTCCCAGGTCTCTTTGTGAACATACCCGGGCTCGCGGAAGTGGACATGGGCATCGATCGCCCCCGGCAGCACGTATTTGCCGCTTGCGTCCACCGTCTCGCGGGCTTCCGGCATCGCATCAGGCGCGCCGATGGCGAAGATCACGCCATCCTTGATGGCGATGTCGGCCGCGAACACCGCCGTGTCGCTGACGAGCGTGCCGCCGGTGATGACGTAATCTGCAATCATAAAAGTCTCCTGGGGCGATATCAAAGCGCGGCCCATCCGCCATCGACGGGCAGATCAACGCCCGTGATCTGCCGCGACACGTCGGAGGCGAGAAACAGGCAGGCGTTGGCGATGTCGATATCGGTGCTGATCCGGCGCAGCGCATATTCGGCTGCATGTTCCGCCACGACATCGTCTTCCGAAATCCCGCGTGTGCGCGCCATTTCCGGCATCACACGTTCGCGGAATCGCGGTCCATCGACCATCCCCGGCGCAACGTAATTGACGTTGACGTTGTACGGCCCGGCCTCGATCGCGGTCGATTTGGTAACGCCGCGCAAACCCCATTTCGACGCGGAATACGCCATCCGTCCAGCGCGCCCCTTCAGCCCGAACGTACCGCCGACATTGACGATCTTACCGTACCGGCGCGCAATCATGCCCGGCAGCACCGCGCGCATCATGTGGAAGCAGCCATTAAGGTTGAGGGTCACGATCTCATCGAACGCCTCTGGGGACGTCTCCCACGCCGTGGCGCCAACCGGCCCGGTCCCGCCCGCAGCGTTGACGAGCACGTCGATACGGCCATGCGCCGCGACGATACCTGCGACCACCTGATCGACCTCGGCAGCGTTGGTGACATCACATTGATATGTTTCGACGAAGACTTCGGCATCGGAAAGTTCGGCACGCAAAATATCCAGGGCAGCCATGTCGCGACCGAGCAGCATAAGCCTTGCGCCCTCCCTACCAAAAGCGCGCGCTATCGCTGGCCCCATTCCCTTAGCGCCCCCGGTAACGAGAACAATGTTGTCATGAAGACCAAGATGCATCTTAAATTAGCCTCAATTTTCAGATTAATTGACTTGTATTTTGCGCATAACAAAATTTTTATATTCGATAAATTGCTGTATTTATTTTCCTGAAACGATCATGTCCCATTCGTCGCGCCAAGTTTTAACCGCATGCGTGTTGCTCGGGCGGTGTTGAATACGTGGCAAGGCTGTGCAAAAAAACGTACGGGTTGTTAGATGGCATTACGAAATCAACGCATCTGGCGGTATATCGACGAGGTCGCTCGAGTGGGCTCGGTACGGCAGGCGGCGGAGCGTTTGAACCTCACCCCCTCCGCGCTCTTGCGCCGCATTCAGGACGTGGAGCACGATCTCGACGCGGCCATCTTCGAACGGCACACTTCGGGCATGCGCCTGACCGCAGCGGGTGAAGTGTTGATCCGCTGGATTCGGTCGCAAAGCGCGGAATTACGGCGTGTGTATTCGCAGATCGAGGAACTCACCAACCTCCAGCGCGGCGAAGTCCGTATCGCGTGCAGCCAGGCCGTGGCCCGAAGCTTCGTGATCGGCGAGGTGGTCGATTTTCGCAAACGGCATCCGAAGGTGCAGTTCAAGATCACCGTCACCGACCACAATACCGCGCTGCAATCGCTGATCGAATACGACACCGATATCGTGCTGATCTTCCGCCCGCTCCGCTCGGCGGAACTGCACTCGATCCTGTCGGTTGGGCAGGGCCTGGTCGCTGTAATGGCGGCCGACCATCCGCTGGCGGCGTTCGAGACGGTGCGACTGCGGCAATGCGCGGAATATGAGGTAGCGTTGCCGGATTCGCATTTCGGCGGCCGCGAGATCATCGAGGACCGGTTGGCGGCGAGTTCCGCCAAGCTCAATGTGACGGTTGAGGCGAACAGTTTCGAACTGCTCGGCGAGCTCGTCGCACGCACCGACCTTCTCACCTTCCAGATCGAGATCGGCGCGGCCAACTGGCAGAGCGATCCACGCTTCGCGGTGCGCCGCGTGAGCGACCTCGACCGGACGTACGGGCCGCTCGTGCTCGGACATCTGAAGGGCAGACCCTTACCGCTGGCGGCGGCCAAATTCGCCGAGCAGATGGCGCGCCGGCTCGACAGCCTCAGGACGCTGCCGATGCCAGGCGACCAACCACCCGATCACGCGCTGGACGATTTCCATCCGTAATCGGCAACTGCGCGCTCGCGCGTGACATAGCCTTCGGAGATATCTTCCTCGATCCGCTGCGGAGCGCGCGCGCGCGGGTTGCCCAGGCCAGCCCCACCGGGCACATCCAGCACCAGCCGATCGCCGACCGGTATCGCCTGGAGTCCCTTGGCGCGCAGCGGCTTTCCCGACGCGAGTCGGACCGAACCATTCGAGCCATCCCCGCCACCATCGCGCCCGCGCGCGGGTCGCTCGACACGCTCGAACATCGCCAGCACCTCGAAGGCGCTGCCGTCACGCATCCCAACCTCCACCGTTTGACCGAGCCCGCCGCGACGCTCGCCGATGCCGCCACTGTCCGGCAGCAATTCCTTGCGCCAGATCACGATCGGCGCGGTACTCTCGGTCACCTCGACCGGCATAGCACGCACGCCGCTGGGGAATGCCGTTGCCGACAATCCGTCCTGTACCGGACGCGCGCCCGAACCACCGCTGTTGAAGAAGATGGCGTCGAAGCTCTCGCCAGCCAGTGCGTTGCCCGCCGGCATGCTGCCGCGAAGCTGCACGCTCCACAGGCATGAACTGCCCTCTGCGGGCACCGGATCGGGAATCGCCTGCGACAGGCAACCGAACACGAGATCGGGCAACATCTGGCCGATCACATGCCGCGCCGCCACGGGCCAGGGCCGCTGCACGTTGAGGATCGAGCCTTCGGGCGCCGTCACCTCGAAAGGAAGCAGCGCGCCATAATTGTTTGGCACCTCCGGGGAGATGATGCACCGCAGACCGAACACGGTATAGGCGCGACAATAATTGAGCACGACGTTGATCCCGCGCGGCAGGCAGGGATCGGTGCCGGTATAATCCATCGACACCCGTTCGCCATCGATCGTCAGCGTCGCGACGAGCGTCACCGGCTTATCGTAGCCGTCGATCACGAGCTGGCTCGACCATTGTCCCTGCGGCAAGCTCGCGATCTGCGCGCGGGTGGCCGACAGCGACTGTTCGACGATATACTCGGCAACGTCGCGCAGGTCGTCGAGGCCGAATTCGGCGAGCATCGCCGACAGTCGCTGCGCGGCTTTCTCGTTGCTGGTGACATAGGACAACACGTCGCCCTTCACCTGCAACGGCGTGCGCACGTTCTGGCACAGGATCGCGAGCAGATCCTCGTTCAGCTTTCCCGCCGATGCCAGCTTCAGCAGCGGAATCTGGAGTCCTTCCTCGAAGATCGAGCGGCCGTCCGGCCCCTGCCCCAGTCCGCCGATATCGACCTGATGACAGCAGACGCCGAACAGCCCCACCACCGTGCCGCCGTGGAACGCCGGCGAGATCACCGTGACGTCGTGCAAATGCCCTGCCGTCAGCCACGGATCGTTGGTGATGAAATGGTCGCCCGGCACCATCGTCGCGACCGGGAATTTGTCCAGGAAGTGGCGCACCCCCGATGCCATCGAGTTAACGTGGCCGGGCGTGCCCGTGACCGCCTCGGCGATCAGCCGTCCGTCGAGATCGAACAGCGCGGCGGAAAGATCGCCCGCGTCGCGCACCGTCGTCGAAAACGCGGTGCGCATCAGCGTTTGCGCCTGTTCCTCGACGACCGAGATCAGACGGGTCCAGATCACCTGCTGGCGCAGTTCGGTGAAGGCAGCGGTCATGGTTCAGGCCTCCTTGCGGGTCAGCACGATATAGCCGCGCGCATCGATGGCGGCATCGAAAACGGACGACACGACGGTGGTGGTTTCGCGCTCCACGATCAGCGCTGGCCCGCGCAGCCGGTCGCCGGGGACGAGATCGGTGCGAAGGAACAGGCCGAATGCCTGACGTGTGCCGCTCGCGGGATCGCTCACCGCGCGCTGGCCGGCGGGCTCGCGCCAGGCACCCGGCACCATCGCCGGCGCCC
This sequence comes from Sphingomonas populi, assembly GCF_004208535.1. GTDB lineage: Bacteria > Pseudomonadota > Alphaproteobacteria > Sphingomonadales > Sphingomonadaceae > Sphingomonas > Sphingomonas populi. The sequence continues at coordinate 58,083 of NZ_SGIS01000029.1, read as the reverse complement.
GCACGGTTTCGTGCCCGCGCGTCGCCACCGTCACGCGCCAGGTCAACGCCTCGATCGCCAGATCGAGCGTCTGACCGCCATATTGCGCGGCATAGGCTTTTTCGAATGCGCTTTTCAGCAACGCTTCATCTCCAGCCACGAGCCGTCGCGCCGGCACCTCGAACGGTATCTCATACCCCTGCCCGACATACCGGCCGAGACAGACGCGGCGTTCGATCCGGTCGATGCCGGGGGCGCCAGCATCGACCAGCGCGGTCGCCTCGCTCGCCATGTCGAGCAGGAACCGGTCGAGCTGGACAATATCGATCTGGTCGAGCCGCAGCGCGAAGCTACGCGCGACCTCGTACGACACCGGCGCGCGCAGGAAACCGACCGCCGAGCCGACGCCCGCGCCGGACGGGATCACCACCTCGCCGATGCCGAGCTTTTCGGCGACCCGCGCGGCATGCAATGGAGCGGCGCCGCCAAACGCGATCAGCGTGCGATCCTCGACGGTCGCGCCCTGCTCGACGGCGTGGACGCGCGCGGCGCTTGCCATCGTCTCATCGACGATCTCGCTGACGCCCAGCGCCAGCACGTCCGCATCGCCGTTCCACAGGCCAAGCCCGGCCAGCGCGGCGGCGGCAGCGGCCGGGTCCAGCGTCAGCTTGCCGCCAGCAAAGGCATTAGGATCGATCCGGCCGATGACGATATCGGCATCCGTCACGGTCGGCCGGGTGCCACCGCGCCCGTAAGCGGCCGGTCCCGGTTCCGAGCCGGCACTGTGCGGGCCGACGGTGAGCCGGCCTGCCGCATCGACCGCCGCGATCGAGCCGCCACCCGCGCCGATCTCGACCATCTCCACGACCGGGATGCGCAACGGCAGGCCCGACCCCTTGCGAAACCGGTGCGCCCGCCCGACCTCGAACATCTGCGAGCTTTTCGGCGTACCGTCGTCGATCAGACAGATCTTGGCGGTGGTGCCGCCGACGTCGAGCGCCAACACGCGCGCGGCGCCGCGCTCGGCCGCGATCGAGGCGGCGAAGATCGCGCCGCCCGCCGGCCCGCTCTCCACCAGCCGCACCGGAAAGCGCGCGGCGATATCGACGGTGGTCAGCCCGCCCGACGAGAGCATCAGATAGAGCGGACAGCCGAAGCCCAGCGTCGCCAGCCGGCTTTCGAGACGGCGCAGATAGGCATCGACCAGCGGCTGCACATAGGCGTTGGCGGTGGTGGTCGAGAAGCGCTCATATTCCCGCATCTCGGGCGATACCTCGCTCGACAGCGAAAGGCTAACCCCGGGCAGTTCCTCGGCGAGAATGTCCGCCGCGCGCCGTTCGTGCGCGGGATTGGCATAAGCGTGCAGAAAGCCGACCGCCACGCTCTCCACGCCGCTTGTTTTGAAAACGCCGGCCGCAGACCGAACACCAGCCTCGTCGAGCGGAACCAGCTCGATCCCGTCAGCGGCGATCCGCCCCGCCACGCCAAGGCGCAGCGCGCGCGGCACGAGTGGCGCGGGCTTTTCCATCGCCAGATCATATTGATCGAACCGGCTCTCGCTGCCGAGCGCCAGCACGTCGCGGAACCCTTCGGTCGTGAGGAACCCCGTAATCGCGCCGCGCCGCTCGATCAGCGCATTGGTCGCCAGCGTGGTGCCGTGGACGATCAGCTCGACGTCGGCCGGCGCTATCGCCGCCTCCGCCAGCAGCAGTGCGACGCCGTCGAGCAGCGCACGCTCCGGCGCGTCATAGGTGGTGAGCAGCTTGGTCGAGTGCCGGCGTTCGCCGACCTCCAGCACGATGTCGGTGAAGGTGCCGCCGATGTCGGCGCCGATCCGGGCGCGGGGTCGCTCAGCCATAGATTTTGTGCGGGTTCATGGACAATTTCTCGTAAAAGCGCGCGAGATGATCGGCGACGCGCACGGGGGCGTAACGCGGCCCCTCGCCGACCAATTCGGGCAGCGGCGCGATCGTCACGCAACGATCGGGATTGGCGAAATACGGCACGGAAAAGCGCTCGACACCGCCACGATTGCGGACGCGGTGCAGGTTGGAGAGGAAGCGCCCATTGGACCACCACATCATCATATCGCCGACGTTGATGGTGAAGGCGCCCGGTATCGGCGGCGCCTCGATCCAGACTCCGTCGCGGCGTTTGACCTCAAGCCCACCGTTTGTATCCTGCGCGAGGATGGTGAACGGCCCCTCGTCGGTATGCGCGACCATATTCGACACGTCGTCCGCTGCGGCGTGCGGCAGTGCCGGATAATAGTTGAGGCTGAGCTGCGAAGGCGGATGGCGGAACCACGTATCGAAGCGGCTCTCCTCCAGCCCGAGGCCGAGCGCGAAGGCGCGTAACAGATCTCGCGACAGGGCGAGCATCGCGTCGAGATAAGCGTCGACCGCCGGCCGGAACGTCGGCAACGCGGCAGGCCAGCGGTTGGGATGGTCGAAGATCGCCGCATGCTCGGCATCCTCTGGATCGGCCGGCCATTCGGGTTGCAAGCGATATTGCTCAAACAAGCGCGTGTTGCGCGACAACGGCTGCGCCTCTGGCATGGGGATATAGCCGCGATACCAGTCCGCCGTCGCCATCGCCTCCGCCCGCGCATCGGCCGGCAGGCCGAAGAAGCCGCGCGCTGCGGCGAACACGTCGTCCACGCGGTCCTGGTCGATCCCGTGGCCGGCGAGATAGAAGAAACCGATCTCCTCGCAGGCCGCGGCGATCGCATCGCCAACCGCCCAACGGTCGGATGCGTCGCCGGTGCGGAACCGGGTGAAGTCGATGACCGGGACCGAGGTGAGCGCGACGCGCTCGGCTCTGGTCGTGTCGTCGGCGCTGCCGTCACTGCGGCTCATGTCGTGCACCTTTCCGGCGTGACGGAATTCACGCCTCTCCGTCAAGCCAATATCGCAACACCAAACGCCTTTCCGATGCTTTTTTCGCGTACACCCGTCGCCTAATCATCACCAAGGTTCGCGCCGCCGTCTGGTAGACGAGACCGCGAGGAGGACCGCACGAGCGTGATCGAAGGACGGACGGCATTGGTGACCGGAGGCACCCGCGGGCTAGGACTGGCATTGGCGCGCGCGCTGGTGGAAGCCGGCGCGTCGGTGGCGCTGGTGGGCCGCGATGCGGAAACCGCGCGCGCGGCTGCGGCTGCGCTCGGCCCGCGCACGCTCGGCTTGGCAGCCGACGTGACGGATGCAGCCGGGCTCGAGGCGGCGGCCGCCGCCACCCGCGATGCGTTCGGTGCGATCGACATACTGGTGTGCGCCGCCGGCATCGGCGCGCCCCGCGCGCCGGTCTGGGAAAGCGATCCGGATGCGTTCCGGGCCTGTTACGACACCAACGTACTTGGTGTGCTGCTGGCGATGAAAGCGGTGATGCCGGCGATGATTGCGGCGCGCACTGGCCGCGTCGTAGTGATCGGCGGCACCTACGGCCACAAGGGCGTTGCCGGTTTCGGCCTCTATGGATCGAGCAAATGGGCATTGCGGGGAATCGTGAAATCGGCGGCGCTTGATGCGGCACCCTACCGCGTCTCCGTCAACATGATCTCGCCCGGTGGCGTCGATGGCGAACGCCTGCAGCGGCTGTTTCGTGAGAGCGCCGCGCGCAATGGCGAGCCTGCCGACGCGCCGCTCACCCGGTTCACCGCCAGCACCGCGCTGCGTCGGCTGGTCGGGGAGGACGATATCGCCGCAACCCTGCGCCACCTGCTCGGCCCCGGCGGGCGTATGATCACCGGCCAGGACATCATCGTCGATTCGGGTACCATCCTCTAGGAGCCGCCGCTTGACCGCCGACCTTTCCACCTTCCACCGCGACACCCAGATCCTGCACGCCGGGCGCGATCCGGCGCGCCATCACGGCGTCGTCAACCCACCGGTCTATCACTGCTCGACGGTGCTGTTTTCGTCGGTCGACGAGCTGCTGGAAACCCGTCGCGATCGCGCGTCCGGCGCCTATGTCGGCTTCACCTACGGGCGCGAAGGCACGGAAACCACGCGCGCCTTCGAGGATGCGGTTACGCTGCTGGAGGGCGGTTACCGTGCCGTCACCACCTCATGCGGGCTTGGCGCGATCTGCGCGTCGCTCACCGCCTTCCTGTCAGCGGGCGACCATCTGCTGATCCTCGATAGCCTTTATGGACCGGCACGTGCGTTCTGCGAGGACTTCCTGCGCAAGTTCGGCGTCGAGATCACCTATTACCGTCCGTCGATCGGCGCCGAAATCGCCGAGCTTATTCAGCCAAACACGCGTGTCGTGTACCTCGAATCGCCCGGCTCGCTGACCTTCGAGATCACCGACGTGCCCGCGATCACCAAGCTCTGCCGCGCGCGCGGGATCGTCACGATCATGGACAATACCTGGGGCTCGCCGGTCTGCTTCCGACCGCTGGCGCACGGCGTCGATGTGTCGATCAATGCCGCCACCAAATATATCTCGGGCCATTCCGACTTGATGCTCGGCATCGCGGTCTGCACCGAAGCGGCGTTCATACCCGTCAAGAAAACCGCGTCCGGCTCGGGCTATTGTGGCGGCCCCGACGACATCTACATGGCGCTACGCGGTCTGCGGACGCTGTCGCTGCGCATGAAGCGCCATCAGGAATCGGCGCTACGCGTGGCGACGTGGCTGCAAGGGCGGCCCGAAGTTGCGCGCGTGATGTACCCCGCTCTCCCCGGTGACCCCAGTCACGCATTATGGCAGCGCGACTTCGACGGCGCGTCCGGGCTGTTCGGCATCGTGCTGAACGCCTGCAGCGATCGCCAGTTCGCGGCGATGCTCGACCATATGGACCTGTTCAAGCTCGGCTATTCCTGGGGTGGCTACGAGAGTCTGGTCGTGCCGACCTATCCGTCCGATCTGCGCTCTGCCGTCGAATGGGATGCGCCGGGGCCGTCGCTGCGCCTGCACGTCGGGCTGGAGGACGTGGATGATCTGATCGCCGATCTGGAGCGCGGTTTCGCGCGCCTCGCGGCCGCCGCCTGAGGATAAAGCATGACTCTGCTCGACATCACCGCTGGACCGTTCACGTTCGTGGCACGGCTTGAGGAAGACCTCGCGCCCGTCACCTGTGCGAGATTTCGCAGCCTCTTGCCTTACGAGGATTCGCTGATTCACGTGCGCTGGAGCGGCGAAGGCTGTTGGATACCGATGGGCGACACCCCTTTCGATTTGCCGTGGGAGAACCCAACGCGTCACCCGGCGCCCGGGCAGTTCATCTTCTATCCCGGCGGCTATAGCGAAACCGAAATCCTGCTCGCCTATGGCGCGGTCGCTTTCGCCAGCAAGCTCGGGCAACTCGCCGGCATCCATTTCCTGACGATCATCGAAGGACTGGAACAGCTTCCCGAACTCGGCCGCAGCACGCTTTGGAATGGCGCCCAACGGATTGCGTTCAAGGTGCGGGCATGACCCCGGCCGTCGCGCTCGCCGCCGCGCCACGCCAGTTGCTGATCGGCGGTCGTTGGGAGGACGCCGCCGCTGGCGGCACCTTCGAAAGCCGCAACCCCGCCACCGGTGACCTGCTCGCGACGCTCGCCGAAGGGCGCGCCGAAGACATCGACCGCGCGGTCGCCGCAGCGCGGGCGGCCTTCGAGGGCGGCCCGTGGCCGCGCTTCTCACCAAGCGACCGCCAGCGCGTGCTGCTACGCCTCGCCGACCTGCTCGAACGCGATGCCGAGATCTTCGCGACGCTCGACACGCTCGACATGGGCGCCCCGATCCGCCGCACGCGCGGCGGCGTCGCCATGCTGGTCGATCTGCTGCGGTATTACGCCGGCATGGCGCGCAGCATCCAGGGCGAAACGGCGACCCCGTCCGATCCGGCGATGTTCGCCTGCACCGTGCGCGAGCCGGTCGGCGTATGCGGCGCGATCATCCCGTGGAACGGACCGCTGTGGGCAACCGTCCTGAAGCTTGGTCCCGTGCTCGCCACCGGTTGCACGCTGGTGCTGAAGCCGGCGGAAGATGCCTCGCTAGCACCACTCGCGTTCGGCCGGCTGGTCGAGGAGGCGGGCGTGCCGCCGGGGGTGTTCAACATCGTCACCGGCCTCGGCCGCGTGGCGGGCGCCGCGCTCGCCGCGCATGCCGGCGTCGACAAGCTTGCCTTCACCGGATCGGATGCGACCGGGCGCACGATCGTGGCTGCCTCCGCCGGCAACCTCAAGCGCCTGTCGCTGGAGCTTGGCGGCAAATCGCCGCACATCGTCTTCGCCGACGCCGATATCGAAAAGGCAGCCGCGACCGCGGCGATCGCCGCGTTCGGCAACACCGGGCAGGTGTGCAGCGCTGGCACGCGGTTGTTCGTCGCGCGCGCGACCGAAGCCGACTTCGCACAGGCCGTCGCGGCAGCCGGCGCGAAACTGAAGATCGGCAACGGCCTCGACGAAACGACCGATCTTGGCCCGCTGGTTTCGGCGCGGCAGTTGGAACGGGTCTGCGGCCACATGGACGATGCGCGTGCCGCTGGCGCGACGCCGTTATCGGGTGGCGCACGGCTCGGCGGCGGCGACTATGACGCCGGCTTTTTCTTCCCGCCAACCGTGCTGGCGGGCGCGACCGACACGATGCGCGCGGTGCGCGAGGAGATTTTCGGCCCGGTCGTCGCCATCCTCCCGTTCGATGACGAGGCAGAGGTGATCGCCCGCGCCAACGACACGCCCTACGGCCTCGGTGCAGGGCTATGGACCCGGGATATCGGCCGCGCACACCGGCTCGGTCGCGCGCTCCAGGCGGGGTCGGTCTGGGTCAATTGCTATAACGCCATCGATCCGGCCGTGCCCTCGGGCGGGATCAAGACCAGCGGGTTCGGTCGCGAATATGGGCCGAACCATCTTGAGGAGCATCTTCAGGTCAAGTCGCTGTGGATCGCGACCGACTGATCACATCCATTTGGGGACGACGGGTTTGGTGAAGTGGCGCAGCCGATCGATCAGACACGACGGATCGGCCTCCACGACGATGCCGTCGCGATGCTGCTCGGGCAGGAAGCGGTTGGCGATCATCGTGTCCACAAAACCCATGAAGCTGTCATAGAACCCCGCGACGTTGAGCAACCCGACCGGCTTGTCGATGTCGCCAAGCTGGTTGAGCGTCCACGCTTCCATGAATTCCTCGGTCGTGCCGATGCCGCCGGGCAGCGCAATGCACGCATCGGCCAGCCCCAGCATCCGCGCCTTGCGCGCGCCCATCCCCTCGACCACTTCGTGCAGCGACAGACCGGGATGGAGGTGATCCTTGTCGAACAGCCGCTGCGTGATGACGCCGTGGACCATGCCACCCTCGGCGAGAGCGGCATCCGCCAGCACGCCCATCAGCCCCTTGTGCGTGCCGCCGTAAACGATGCCGATGCCGGCCTGCGCAAGCGCGCGACCGAGACCGGCGGCAGCATCGGTAAAGGTGCTGCCCGCGCCGGTGTTCGAACCGCAAAACACCGCGACGGCGCGGAGATGACGTTTGGTGGCAGGTTCGGTCATCGTGCGCTCCATGCTGGATGCGTGTCGCGATATCGCAAGGCGCCCGCAGCGGCAACGTCCGCCGCATCGCCGTGGCCGCAACGGCCGGCGCCGTTTTTGGCAACACCACAGCACCCCCCGCATCGCTAAAAGCAACATGGACGATGGTATTTTCCGCCCGGCGATACTCTTCGAAAAGGCCAAGATCGGATGACCCCGAAGCAGAACGACCAGATAACGCTCTCCGGCAAGGGGACGCCGCTCGGCGCCTTGCTCCGCACATACTGGCAGCCGATCGCGCTGGTCGGGGAACTGGATGGGCCGCGTGCGTTGAAGGCGGTGCAGGTGCTGGGCCAGCATCTCGTGCTGTTCCGCGACGAAGCCGGACGGCTCGGTCTGATCGATCGCGACTGCCCGCATCGGGGCGCGGATCTCGCCTTCGGACGGCTCGAGGACGGCGGGGTGCGGTGTCTGTTCCATGGCTGGCTGTTCGACGTCGATGGCAAATGCCTGGAGACGCCGGGCGAGCCGTCCGACAGCAAACTGTGCGCGCGCATCCGTCAGGGCGCGTATCCGGTCGAAACGGTGGGCGGCATCATCTTCGGCTATCTCGGCGACGGCCCCGCGCCCGCGCGCCCGGCGCTCGATTGCTTTCGGGCGCCCGACAGCCACGTCTTCGCGTTCAAGGGCTTCCTCGACTGCAACTGGCTGCAGGCGCTCGAAGTCGGCATCGATCCCGCGCATGCGAGCTTTCTTCACCGTTTCTTCGAGGACGAAGACGCCGCCGCCAATTACGGACGCCAGTTTCGCGCCACCTCGGCTGACAGCGATATGACGATGACGCAGGTGCTGCGTGAATATGAAAATCCGGAAATTCGCATCGATCCGACCGATCTTGGCTTCCGGCTGACCGCTTTGCGCCCGCTCGGCGAGGATGTGACGCATGTCCGCGTCACCAACCTGTTCTTCCCGCAGGCGTTCGTCATTCCGCTGTCCGAAACGATGACAATCACCCAATGGCACGTGCCGGTCGATGACCATAGCTGCTATTGGTATGCGATCTTCACCAGCTTCGACGAAGCGGTGGACAAGGCGGAGATGCGGCGCCAGCGGCTGCAACTCTACGCATTGCCCGATTACAAGCCGCGCCTCGGCCGCCACAATGATTACGGCTATGACGTGGTCGAGCAGCGCAGCCGGACCTATACCGGCATGGGCGAGGACATCAACGTCCACGACCAATGGGCGGTCGAAAGCCAGGGCCGCATCCAGGATCGTACCCGCGAGCATCTCGGCACCACCGACAAGGGCATCGTCGCCTATCGCAAGCTGTTGCTCAAGCAGATCAGCAAGGTCGAGGCCGGCGAACGCCCGCTGCTGCACCTGACGCCTGAGGAAGCCGGGGCGATCACCGGGCCGGCGACGATCGACGGCGTGACGGGGCCGGGCGAGGACATCGTGCACTATTGGCAGCGTGCCGACGCGCGCCGCCGAAACGCCGCAAGCTGGACGAAGGTCTCCGCCGGGAAGCCCGCGTGAGCGGCTTCATCGCCGCGCATGGGCTCTGGAGCGGTGCGCAGGCCGACGCCGCGCGCGGCGTGTCTGACCAGATCGCCGGCGACACGGTCGAAACGGTGCGCCTCTCCTTCCCTGACCTGCATGGGCTGCTGCGCGGCAAGGTGCTGGTGGCGGATGCGATGCCGGGCGTGTTCGAGGATGGCTGCGCGATAACCTCGACGTTGCTGCTCAAGGACACGGCGCATCGCACCGTCGCGCCGATCTTCGCCGCCGGCGCCGGCATCGGCGATCCCGATCTTCAAGGCGGTCGCGACATGGTGATGGTGCCGGACCCGCTGACCTTTCGCATGCTACCCTGGGCACCGGGCACCGGCTGGATGCTGTGCGACCTTTATTATACCGATGGCCGACCCGTGCCATCGGCGCCGCGCCGGCTCGCGCAGGACGCGATGGCACGGCTGGCGGCGCAAGGATTCGAGTACGTTAGCGGGCTTGAGGTGGAGTTCCACCTGATGCGGCTCGCCGATCCGCGGTTGATGCCCGAGGATGCCGGACAGCCCGGCACCCCGCCCGATGTGACGTTGCTGCATCAGGGTTACGCCTATCTCACCGAGCAGCGTTTCGACCGGATCGAGCCGATCGTCGAGATCCTGCGCCGCGAATGCGTTGCGCTGGATTTGCCGCTCCATTCATTGGAGATAGAATTCGGCCCGAGCCAGTGCGAATTCGTGTTCAAACCGCGCCGTGGCATCGCGCCCGCCGACGACATGATCCTGTTTCGCAACATGGTGAAGCAGGTCAGCCGTCGCCACGGCTACCACGCAACCTTCATGTGCCGCCCGCAGCTCCCGGACGCGATGTCGAGCGGATGGCATCTCCACCAGTCGCTCGCGTGCCGGGACGGCAGCGGAAACGCCTTCGCGCGCGCAGATGGCGCGCCCGGCCTGTCGGATATCGGCCGCTTCTTCCTTGCCGGCCTCCTCGACGCGGCGGCGGCATCGACGGCACTGACGACGCCGACGATCAACGGTTACAAGCGATACCGCGCCAACTCGCTCGCGCCGGACCGGATCGCCTGGGGCGAGGACAATCGCGGCGCGCTGCTGCGCGTGTTGGCGCGCGGTGCCCCCGGGGCGACCCGGATCGAAAACCGCGTCGGCGAACCTGCCGCCAATCCCTATCTCTACCTCGCGTCGCAGGTGGTGGCTGGCCTCGCCGGCATCGCTGCTGGTGCCGAGCCACCGCCGGCGGTGGATACGCCCTATGCCGCCGAAGCGCCGCTGCTTCCCACCAGCCTGGAAGCGGCACTGCCGCTGCTCGACGCAAGCACAGTGCTGCGCGACGGTTTCGGCGACGCATTCATCGATCATTTCCTGCTCATCAAACGCGCCGAGGTCGCCCGCTACAATGCGACCGTGACCGACTGGGAGCAGCGCGAATATTTCGATCTGTTCTGATGACCGGCGCGCGCTCGGTCAGAGCGTCGCGCCGCCATCGACAACGATTTCCTGGCCGGTGATATTGCGGCCGCCCGGCCCGATCAGGAACATTACTTGCGCGACCACGTCGGCCGGTTCGCTTGGCCGACCGAGTGGGATACCCATGTTGGCGACATAGCGCGCCAGCGCTTCTTCCTCGCCGATCCCGTCACGATCGGCATTGGCCCGCCAAGCGGCCTTCATCCGCGGCACCGCGACCGGGCCGGGCGCGACGTAATTGACCGTCACGTTATCGGGTCCGGCTTCAAGCGCAGCACTGCGCGTCAGCCCGCGCAGCCCCCATTTCGACGCACTGTAGCTCGATCGCCCGGCGCGCCCACGCATCCCGTGGTTGCCGCCGATATTGACGATACGCCCGCTCCTGGCGGCGCGCATAACCGGCAATAGCCGGCTGAGCACGATGAACGGCGCGCGTAGGTTGGTGGCGATCACATCGTCGAATGCCACGACGTCGAACCCGCCGATCGGCGGGGACAGCGGTCCGGTCGTGCCGGCGGCATTGACTACGACATCGACTCGCCCCCCCGACCAGCCGAGAAAAGCGTCCAGCGCGTTCTCGAGCGCTACGGCATCACGGACATCCGCCTCCAGAACTAGCGCTGGCGCGCCACCCTCGCGCAGTTCGGCCGCCAATGCGTCAAGCGCATCGCGGCGTCGCCCCAGCACCGCCACCGCATACCCCTCAGCCGCCAGCGCGCGGGCGATCTCGGTGCCCGTGCCCGCGCTCGCGCCGGTGAGGAAGGCGACCGGGCACCCTGCCGTCGTCTCGCTCACTGTGCGTCCGCGAAATACTTGATCTTCGCCGCCTGCTGGATCTTGTAAATCGAGCTTCCCGCCCGCGACGGGAACGGCAGCTTGATCGGATTCGGTTCGCACCGCACCTCGGAGGTCGAAGGCCCGGCGACGATGCGCGAATCATATTCGTCCCAATCGACCTTGTAGAACAACGGGAAAGCGTCGCTCGCCGCATATTCGTAGAACAGAATACGCCGCGCCGCGCCGGAGCGGTTGATGCTGGAGCCGTGGATGGTGAGCGGATGATGGAAGCTGACCGTTCCGGGCGGCCCTCCCAGAAGGGCCGCGCTGCCGACATCGAACGCCGCCGGATCGGTCGCGCCGACGAAGAAGCCCTCGTCGTCATGATGATCGAGCAACGGGCCGAGATGGCTGCCGGGGATCACCTGCATCGCGCCATTCTCCGCGCTCGCGCCGTCGATCATGATCGAGGCCACGATCGTGCCCATGTGGGTATGCGGCGCGAACGCCCAATCCTGGTGCCACTCCAGCGCGGCGCCGCCATTGGCCGCCTTCATATTGATCTTGGTATGGTTGAGCCGGATCGCCGGGCCGATCAGCCGCTCGGCCACCGCCAGAATCGCCGGATGCGCGGCAAGCGCGGCGTAAAACGGATCGATGCGGTTCGGCTTCTTGATGCGCTGGATGATGCGGTTGCCGGCAGTATCGGTGTCGAAGGCGAACACCTCGTCCTCTTGCGTGACATGCTCGGCGCGCGCCTCGACCGCGTTGGTCAAGTGCTGGAGCCGATCGAGTTCGCCGGCGGAGAGGAGGCCGGGCACCGTCACGTAACCGTTCGCGGTATAGTGTTCGATCAGGTCTTCGATGGTCATATGTCACCTGCTGGAAGCGGCAGATCGGTCACGATCATATGTGCCTTGTGATGGGTGATGCAGATCGGCAACTGCGCTTCGCGCGCCGCGATCTGGCCGGTCGCGCCGCACGGCCAGAACACCGGCAGTTCGCCGGGCTGCAAGCGCGTGAGGCCATGACCGCCGTAGCTTTCCGCGAGATCCGCGATACCGAGATCCGCCGGCAAGCCGAGCGACACAGGCGGGCCGTGGAATTGCGGATAGCGCGCGGAAACCAGCGTTGCGCGGATCGCATCGGCGGGCGTCAGCGCGCGCATCGACACGACCAGCTTGCCGCAGAACGGGCCGACCGGAACCGTATCGCGATCGGTCACGTACATCGCGGAGACATCGTTCTCGTCGAGATGGCGAAGCCGCACGCCGTTCGCCTGCAGGATCGCCTCGAACGAAAACGAGCAGCCGAGCACGAAGGCGACCAGATCGTCGCGCCAGACCGCACGCGCGTCGCGCGGTGTCTCGACCGGAACGCCGTCCCGGAACACGGTATAGCCGCCGGCATCGCGGGCGAGGTCGATATCTTCGGCGATCGCCGGGAGCGTCCGCTCGCCCGGTGCGCTGATGCCGAGAATCGGCAGTGCGGCGGCATTGGCGCGGCAATAGGCCTCGAATGCGGCGGCGTGCTCGGCCGGCACGGCAACGAGATTGCCTTGCACATATCCGCGCGCGACTTGGTTGGTGAAGCCGGTGAACCGCCCGTCGCGGATCGCGCGGCGCACCGCGCGGGGGTCATCGCGATCGAAATTGTCTGCGGGAACGGTCATGACCGCTCTTTAGCAGGGCGGCGTTGACGAAGCTGTGCCCTTTCGGCTGCCGGGCGTTGCAATCCCGTCATCGCGCGGGCGATGCGTCGGCGCGGCGCGGCGTCGGCAGCGCGACGAGACTGATGAGCGAGCCGCCGATCGCCAGCGCGACGAAGCCGGTCCAGCCGGAGATGGCGAAGTAGAGTGCCGGCGTGAGGAACGAAACGATCGAGATCGCCTGATTGACGAACCCCGCCAACGCACCGCCCTTGAGATCGCCCTGCGCGAGCGCCGGCATCATCGCCATGCACACGCCGCACTGGCCACCGAACGAAAAAAGCCACAACATCAGCCCCGCCACCGCAAGCGGCAGCGGACTCGCCGGGAGGTACAGCAGCACCTGCGCCACGATCCCGCTCACGATGACCGCGACGAAGAGGCGGCGCGGCGGAAGATTGCGGGCGAGCAACGCCCCGATCACGGTGCCGCCGAACACGATGGCGGCGATCTTTGCCGCCGCAACCGTGGTCGCGGACGCCGCCAACGAGACATTGTGCATCCGCGACAGATAGCCGACCGCGCTGAGGCTGGTGCCGTAGGAGATCATGTTGGGCATCGCCGTGGCCAGCGCCAGCCGCACCGCCGCCGGTTCCCGTACGGCACGGAACAGGCGCGACAGCCGCACCGCCGCGCTTTCCTGCGCGCCACTCTCCGGCTGCACCGCCATCGCCGGCAACAGCAGCCCCGCAGCCACCAGCACGACCGCGACGAGCCCGGCGTGGATCAGGAAGGCGATGCGCCAGTCGATCGCGCCGGTGAACGGCACCGCGAGCAACAGCCCGGCCGAAAATCCGGCCGGCGCGTGCGTCGACCAGAACGCCATCGCGCGGGCGCGGATCGCGCCGTCGAGCGTATTCATCAACGCCGCCGGCACCGCGACCACCAGCCCGACATAGCCGAACCCCGCGACCAGCATGGCGATATCGGTCAGCCAGATCGACGGACTCATCGCCAGCATCAGATCGGTGGCGACGAGAAGCAGGGGCGCGACCATCAGGACGCGCCGTGGCCCGATCCGGTCGATCACCGATCCGCCAAACGTCGCGATGATCGCGGGCGGCAGCGAAAACAGCGCGATGGTCAGCCCGATCGCCTCTTTTGGCGCGCCGAGCGCGGCGGTCACCCGCCCCGCGAGTGGCGACAGCACCCCGACGAGCGACATGCCGAGCAGGCCGAAGGCGTATAGCACCGCCACCATCGCCCAGGGCATTCGCGCCGCTCGCTCCATCGCCGAACCTTTCTATATGCCAGATCACTTTCCGTCACGAGGCCGACGGAAGCGAGTGCCATCATTGGCGCCGCGCCGTTCAAAAAAAGCAACGTGCGTGAGCGTTGCCCAAGCGGCAACGCCGGGGTGACGCCTTTACGGGTGCCCCGGATCGCGCGCGTCGATAGCCTGCGGTGCCATGAGACAGATCCTCGCCGCCCTGATGATCCTTCTGACCGCAGCCTCGGCAGCGCCGGGGCCGGTGGCGGAACAGGTCGATGGCGATGGCGGCACGTCGCCTTTCTATCGATGGACCGCGCCCGTTCCCGCAGCAGGACGCATGCTACGCGAGGAACCCGCCCCGGAGCAGGCGTTGCCGGAAGCGGCCCCGGTGCGCCGCATCCTCTACAGTTCGACCAGCGGCGTCGAACGCGGCGCGATCGCGGTATCGGGATTGCTCTATCTGCCCAAGGGACGCGCACCTGCCGGCGGTTGGCCGGTCGTCGCCTGGTCGCACGGCACCGTCGGCGTGGCGGACGTCTGCGCACCGTCATGGGCCGGACCTTCGACACGCGATGCCGCCTATCTCGGCCGCTGGCTGGGCGCGGGCTTCGCCGTCGTCGCGACCGATTACGAAGGCCTCGGCACGCCGGGCATGCACCCCTATCTGCTCTGGCGCTCGGAAGGCCGCTCGGTGCTCGACGCAGCGCGCGCGGCGATCGCCGCGCGGCCCGGCGCGATCGCCAATCGCGTGCTGATCGTCGGCCAGTCGCAGGGGTCCGGCGCCGCGATCGGCGCCACATATCTGGCGCCAAGCTATGCGCCCGACCTGCATGTTCTCGGCACCGTCGCGACCGGGCTGGTGATGACGATCGCCGAACGGAAGGGCACCGGCTATCTCGGCAAGGATGCCGCCCTCACCGATCCCACCAAAATGGACGGTGCCTTCGCGATGCTGCGGGTCGGCGGCATCGACCGCGCGCTGCACCCCGACATCGACCCCGCAACCATCGTCACGCCCAAGGGCCGGCCGATGCTGACCGCCGCGCGCACGGCTTGCCTGCACGACATGTTCGCGCTCGCCAAACAGCGGGGCATCACCGGCGCGAACAGCTTCACCGCTGGCGTGAAAGCATATGACGCGGATATGGAGCCGGCCTTTCAGATTCCCGCCGCCGCGCTCACCGTGCCGGTCCTCGCCGGCACTGGCCTTGCCGATTCGATGGCGGGCACCTCCGGGCAATATGATGCGGTGAAGGCGCTGTGCGCGGCCGGCAGCCGCATCCAGTGGCATACCTATCCGGGGCTAAGCCACGGCGGTGCGGTGAACGGGTCGCTGGTCGATTCGCTGCCGTTCGCCCGCGCGCTGCTTGCCGGCAGGCCGGTTGCGGATAGCTGCAAGACCCTCCAGCCCCCCGGCCCCGTCCAGACGCCGCGCGCGGGGGTGCCGTTCCAATGAACCAGGCCGAGGCTGCGCTGGCGCGGTTGCGCAGCCACGGCACGGTTCGCCTGAGCGTCGCCGCGCGTGGCGGCAAGACGGTAGTGCGCGAGGCGTATCAGCAAGGTTGCCTGCGCGCCCGGATGCCGCGCACCACGACCGGCCCGGCCGAGCTGATCCTCATGAACACGGCCGGCGGACTCGCTTGTGGCGACCGGCTCGATCAAACGCTGGGCTGGGAAGCGGAAGCACGCCTGACGGTGACCACCCAGGCCGCCGAGCGCGTCTACCGCGCGATCGGCGAACCCGCGACGATCGCAACCTCCCTGACGATCGGTCCGCGCGCCACCGCCGAGTGGCTGCCGCAGGAGACGATCCTGTTCGACGGCGCCCGGCTGAGGCGCACACTGGAGATCGACATGGCCGGCGACGCCCGGCTGCTCGTGCTGGAGGGCATCGTGCTCGGCCGCGCCGCGATGGGCGAGACGGTGGCGACGGGCGAATTCGACGATCGCTGGCGCGTTCGGCGCGACGGTCGCCTGATCTATGCCGATGCGCTGCGGCTCGACGGCGATATCGCCGCGCTGATGCGGCGCCCCGCACTTGGCGCCGGGCATGGCGCCTTCGCCACCATCCTGCATGTCGCACACGATGCGCGTGCGGCGCTCGACCCGGTCCGCACGGTGCTGCCGGCGGGTCGTGGCGCTGCCAGCGCGTGGGACGGGATGCTCGCGGTACGTCTCCTCGCCGGTGACGGCGCAATCCTGCGTGCCGATCTGCTGCGCGCACTGGCGGTGCTCCGGCAGACGCCAATGCCCCGCGTCTGGAGTTGCTGAGCTATGCGTCTGACCCCGCGCGAGAAGGACAAGCTGCTGATCGCCACTGCGGCGATGGTCGCGCGGCGGCGGCTGGAGCGCGGGGTGAAGCTCAATTACCCCGAAGCGATCGCGCTCATCAGCGATTTCGTCACGGAGGGTGCGCGCGACGGCCGTTCGGTCGCCGACCTGATGGAGGCGGGCGCGCATGTCATCACCCGCGCGCAAGTGATGGAGGGTATCGCCGAGATGATCCACGACGTCCAGGTCGAGACAACCTTCCCCGACGGCACCAAATTGGTGACCGTCCACCATCCCATCCGGTGAGCGAGGCTGCGCGCATGATTCCCGGCGAAATCCTCACCGCTCCCGGCGAGCACGTGCTGAACGCGGGTCTGCCCGTCACGACGCTCACCGTCGCCAACACCGGCGATCGGCCCGTCCAGGTCGGCAGCCACTATCATTTCGCCGAAGCCAATCCGGCGCTCGCGTTCGATCGGGCGCTGGCGCGTGGCCAGCGGCTCGACGTTCCGGCGGGCAGTGCGGTGCGCTTCGAACCCGGCCAGAGCCGCGAGGTCGCCCTCGTTCCGCTGCGCGGCGCGCGCATCGTGCAGGGTTTTCGCGGCGCGGTGATGGGAGCACTCGACTGATGGCTTACCGGATGCCACGCGCCGCCTATGCCGAGATGTTCGGCCCAACTGTCGGGGATCGCGTGCGGCTGGGCGATACCGCGCTGCTTATCGAGATCGAGCGCGACTCCACCATTTTGGGGGAGGAAGTGAAATTCGGCGGTGGCAAGGTGATCCGCGACGGCATGGGTCAGAGCCAGGCGAGCCGGGCCGAGGGCGCGGCCGATACCGTTATCACCAACGCCGTCATCCTCGATCATGCCGGCGTCTGGAAGGCCGACATCGCGATCACCGGCGGCCGCATATCCGGGATCGGCAAGGCCGGTAACCCAGACATCCAGCCGGGCGTCGAGATCGTCATCGGCCCGGGCACTGAGATCATCGCCGGCGAGGGCAAGATCGTCACCGCAGGCGGGATCGACGCGCATATCCATTTCATCTGCCCGCAGCAGGTGGAGGAAGCGTTCGCCTCTGGCATCACCACCATGATCGGCGGCGGCACTGGCCCTGCCACCGGCACCAACGCCACAACCTGCACGCCCGGCCCGTGGCATATCGAGCGCATGCTGATGGCGGCGGAGGGCCTTCCCGTGAACCTGGCCTTTGCCGGCAAGGGCAATGCCAGCCGGCCGGAGGCGCTGATCGAGCAAATCGTCGCGGGCGCGGCCTGCCTGAAACTGCACGAGGATTGGGGGACGACACCGGCCGCGATCGACTGCTGCCTGACCGTCGCCGACACGTATGACGTTCAGGTGATGATCCACACCGACACGCTAAACGAGAGCGGCTTTGTCGATGATACGATCGCCGCCTTCAAGGGCCGGACCATCCACGCCTTCCATACCGAGGGCGCGGGCGGCGGCCATGCGCCCGACATCATCAAGGTGGCGGGGCTGGCCAATGTCATCCCCTCCTCCACCAACCCGACGATGCCGTTCACGGTCAATACCGTCGACGAGCATCTCGACATGCTGATGGTGTGCCATCACCTCGACCCCGGCATCGCCGAGGATCTCGCCTTCGCGGACAGCCGCATCCGCAAGGAGACGATCGCAGCGGAAGACGTGTTGCACGATCTCGGCGCGCTTTCGATACTGTCTTCGGACAGCCAGGCGATGGGCCGCGTCGGCGAAGTCGTCACCCGCACCTGGCAGACCGCGCACAAGATGAAGCTGCAACGCGGGGCGTTGGCGGGCGAAACCGGCGACAACGACAATCTGCGCGCGCGCCGCTATGTCGCCAAATACACGATAAACCCCGCTATCGCTCACGGCATCGCGCATGAGGTCGGCTCGGTGGAGGTCGGCAAGCTCGCCGATCTCGTGCTGTGGGACCCCGCTTTCTTCGGCGCCAAGCCCGATCTGGTGGTCAAGGGCGGCATGATCGCGGTCGCGATGATGGGCGACCCCAATGCGTCGATCCCGACGCCGCAACCCGTCCATGCGCGCCCGATGTTCGGCGGATTCGGACTCGCCATGCCCGCATCGTGCATCACCTTCGTCTCACGCGCCGCCGCCGAGGCCGGAGTCGCCGAGCGGCTCGGGCTGCGTCGCACCGTTTTGCCGGTTAAGGGCACACGCGGCATCGGCAAGGCGGATATGAAGCTCAACGACGCGCTGCCCGTGATCGAGGTCGATCCCGAAACCTATGAAGTGCGGGCCGATGGAGAGTTGCTCACCTGCGAACCCGCGACTGAGTTGCCGCTGGCGCAGCGCTATTTCCTGTTTTGAACGAAAGGCCGGACATGGTTCGTATTGCAGCGGTCGAAGCTGGGCGCGGTAGCACCGCCGACGACAGTATCACGCTCGATTTCGATCATCGCAACCGACGGCGAATCGTCTTGCACAGCGACCGCGGCACGGCGATGCTGCTCGACATGCCGCGCGCGGTGCATCTGCGCGACGGCGAAATGTTACTGCTGGAAGATGGCGCGCGCGTGCGCGTCGTCGCTTCGGACGAAGCGCTGCTGGACATCGATGCCGCCGACGTGGGCGCGCTGGTGCGGATCGCCTGGCATCTCGGCAATCGCCATCTGCCGACGCAATTGCTGGCGGGCGCCAACGGCGGAACGCTGCGAATTCGCGCCGACCATGTCATCGAAGCGATGGTCGAGGGTCTCGGCGGCCGCTGCACCCCTATCGCAGCGCCGTTCGATCCCGAGGGCGGCGCCTATGCCGAGGGCACCGGCGGCGGCCACCATCATCATCACCATCATCACGAGCACGCGCATGGATGAGGCGCGGCTGTTCGATCTGCTGAGCTGGATGTCGCCGGCGTGGCCGGTCGGCGCGTTCGCGCATTCCGGCGGGCTGGAATGGGCCGTCGAGGCCGGCGACGTTCACGATCGCGACACGACCGTCGCGTGGATCACCGACCTCGTCGAACGCGGCGCGCTGTGGAACGACCTAGTCCTGTTCCGCCACGCCTTCGCCGCGCGCCGCGCGGGCGACGACGGCGCGCTCGCCGCGGTCGCGGACCTCACGACGGCGAGCGCGACCGGCGCCGAGCGCCGGCTGGAGACCGTCGCCCAAGGGGGTGCTTTCCGACGGATCGCGCGGACCACACTCGGCGGCGCGGCATTCGCCCCACTGGATGCGCTCGGCGACGATCACCTCGCCTATCCGGTCGCCGCAGCCTGCCTGATGGCACATGAGGCTATGCCGCTGGCCGCCGCGCTCGCGGGCTTCGCGCATGGCGTGGCAGCCAATTTGGTCTCGGCGGCACAACGGCTGGTGCCGCTCGGCCAAAGCGATGGTCAGCGCGCCCTGCACGGCCTGAAACCCGTGCTGCTTGCCGCCGCGACGCGCGCCGCCGCGCTGCCGCCGGAGGACGATCCCTTCACCCAGATCGGCGGCATGGCGCTCGCCTCGGAAATCGCCTGCATGGCGCACGAAACCCAATATACGAGGCTCTTCCGCACATGACTGTATCTTCGGCCCTGCGCGTCGGCATCGGTGGACCGGTCGGCTCCGGCAAGACCGCGTTGATGGACGGCCTGTGTCGCGCTTTCCGCCATACCCATCAGATCGCCGCGATCACCAACGACATCTACACGCGCGAGGACGCCGAGTTCCTGGTGCGGGCCGGATCGCTGGAGCCCGAGCGTATCCTCGGCGTGGAAACGGGCGGCTGCCCTCACACCGCGATCCGCGAGGATGCCTCGATGAACCTCGCCGCAGTAGACCGACTCAACGCCAGTTTCCCGGGGCTTGACCTGATCCTGATCGAGAGCGGCGGCGACAATCTCGCCGCGACGTTCAGCCCCGAACTCGCCGACCTGACCATCTACGTGATTGACGTCTCCGCCGGTGACAAGATTCCGCGCAAGGGCGGCCCCGGCATCACCCGATCGGATCTGCTCGTTATCAACAAGATCGATCTCGCGCCGATGGTCGGCGCGAGCCTTGAGGTGATGGACCGCGATTCGAAGCGGATGCGCGGCGAGCGCCCGTTCCTCTTCGCCAACGTGCGCGCCGGTGATGGTCCCCGCGCCGTCGCCGAGTTCATCGTCGCGCGCGGCGGCCTCACCCCCCTGCCAGTCTGAAAGGAAGTAGCATGCGTCTCCTGACTCGTTCGATCCCGGCCGCCGCGCTGGTACTGATCGCCACCCCGGCATTCGCGCATCCCGGGCACGGCGAGGACGCCGGCATGCTAGGCGGGCTGCTGCATCCCCTTACGGGGTATGATCATCTGGCGGCGATGCTGCTCGTTGGCGTATGGGCTGCCTTCGTTTTCCCGCGCGCACTGCTGGCGCTGCCGGTGGCGTTCCTGGGCGGCCTCTCGCTTGGTTTCGCGCTCGGCTATATGCTGCCAGGGGCGTCTGTAGAGGCGATCGTGCTGGTGTCGTCGCCGATGCTGTTGGCGGGCCTGCTGGCCGGTCGCCGCATGCCATTGCCGCTGGCGGCCGGGCTGACTGCAGTGTTCGCCACCGCCCACGGCTATGCCCATGCCAGCGAGGCGAGCGGGGATGCGTTCGCCTTCGCCGCCGGAATGCTGGTATCGACGGCGGCGCTCCACGGGCTGGGCCTGATCGCCGGGACGGCTCTGACACGCTGGACACGTGCATCCGGCGCACGACAGAGCGATTAAACCGCGCTGTCCCCGCCATCGACCACGATTTCGGTGCCGGTGACGTAGCATGCCGCCGGCGACGCGAGGAACCCGATCACGGCGGCGACCTCGCCCGCCTTGCCCTGGCGCCGCAGCGGGATACGGCGCTCGACAGCGCCGCGCGCCGCCGCCGGGTCCGCCTTCGTCTGCCAGAAGGCGTTGCTGAATGGGGTTTCGATCCAACCCGGTAGCACCGCGTTGACGCGGATTCCGGCTGGTCCGAGTTCGGCGGCAAGCCCGCGCACCAGCGCAGACAGCCCGGCCTTGCTGGCCTGATAGGGCGCGGTCTGCGGTTGCCCGCGCCGGGCCGCGGTCGATGAGACGAAGACGATGGCGGGGTTTGCCGAAGCGGCGAGATACGGTGCCGCTGCCTGTGCGACGAAGAACGGCAGCCGCAGGTTGACGGCGTGTACCGCGTCCCATGCCGTTTGCGTCCAATCGGCGAGCGTCGCCGCGTGCATTGCCCCGGCGGCCACGATGAGACTATCGATGCCGCCGTGCAGATCGGCGGCCAGCGCGATCGCTTCCCTGGGCATTGCGGGATCGTCGAAGTCGCGGGCGAGAATATGACAGCGCCCCGCCCCGTCCGCCAGTCCTAGCGCGGGGTCGGCATCGACGACCAGCACGTCGTCACCGCGCGCCCGGAACATCGCGACGCTTGCCTGCGCTATTCCGGTCGCGGCCGCGCCGATCAGAACGATACTCGCCATTTCAGATCATGGCCGCGTGACGCGCATCGGCAGCCGCGCAAGTCCGCGCAAGCCGGGCTCAAGCCGCAGTTCAGATGGCCCGGTCAGTTCGAGCCGTCCCACGGCCTTGGCGAGCGCACCAAAGAAGATCTCGCCTTCGAGCCGCGCCATCATCTGAGCGACACAGCCGTGGATACCAGTGCCATAACCGATCTGATGCGTCATGCGGCGGCGGATGTCGAATCGTCCTGGTTCCTCCCACCGCACCGGGTCGCGCCCGGCTGAGCCGATCAGCACCAGCACCTTGGCGTGCTTGCCAAGCCGCTGGCCCTCGAACGCGACGTCGCGGGTGGTGGTGCGGAACAGGCTCTGGCTGGAACTGTCATAGCGCGTCGCCTCCTCGAAGGCGTTGCGCGCAAGCCTGGGGTCCGCGCGCAGCAGCGCCCATTGGTCGGGGTGCTCGGCGAGCGCGCGCAGGCACAGCCCGATCGAATCGATCGTGGTGTCCACGCCCGCCGACAGCAGCGAGCGCACCAGCAGCTTCGCCTCGGCGTTGCTGATATCGCCAGCGTCGGCTGCCGCATAGATATCTGCGCCGATCCCGTCCGCCTTCAGCGCACTGCGCTCGCAATGCGCTTCGATCCAGGCACCGATCTCGACGGCCTGCTCCATCAGCCTGTCGTACCATGCAGTGCGCGGACCGAACGCGCCGAAGACGATGCCGCCGTAGATCAGCATCTTCTCGCGCTCCAGCGGCGGCATGCCGACAGCATCGGCAAAGGCGGTGAGCGGAAACGGCTGAACGAGATCGCCGACCGCCTCGATGTCCCGCGCGTCGAGCGCCGCCGCGATCAACCGCTGCGCAACGACCTCAAACCCTGGCTTCATCGCCTTGAGCGCGCTCGCGTTCATCACCTGTATCAGCACGCGGCGTGTGCGCTCATGCTCGGGCGGATCGACCTCTAGGATGATGCTGCGCGGCCGCCAATTCTCTTCGAGGAACAGGTTGGTCAGCCCACCACCAGCGGCATTGCTGAAAGTCTGCCAATCGTTCAGCACCGCACGCACCTGCGCATGATGCGACACCACCCAGATATTGTACCGCTCAAGCCACACTAGCGGCCCGAGCGCGCGAAGCTGGGCATAATTTGTGAACGGGTCGGCGCGAAACGCCGGCGAGAATGGATCGAGATCGGACGTCACGCGCGAGGCCGCGATGGCCGGCGCCGCGCCTGCTTTGATCGGAGCAACGCGGTCGCGAGCGGTCATATTGCCTCTGCTTGCCATTCGGAAAGCTGCGGTGAGGATAGATCTCACCGCAGCTTTCGCGTCGGGGTGGTCTCGATCAGTAGCGGAACTGCCCGGTCAGGCCGAAGGTGCGTGGCCGGAAGCTCTGATCGTAATAGAGCGACGAACCGGCACCGTCATGATTGCGCGCAAGCACATCATGGGAATCCGTCAGATTGTCGACAAACAGTGATATGTCGAGGCCCTTCACCCGCGCCCCGAGGCGCGCTGAGACGAAGTTCGTGCCGTTCAGCGCATAGAGACCCGAGTCATAACCGAACGTGCCGGAAATCGCCGACTGGATGTTCTTGCTCGCGAAGCTGTAATCAACGCGGGCATAGCCGTTGACGTTTTCGCTGATCGGGCGGTCGACCTGGCCGTACACAAGACCCGACCAGAGCGGACCTCCGATGCGTTGATCCTTGGCGCGCAGCAACAGGCCGTTGCCACCAAAGATGTTCTCATCGTAGGTCATCCGCGTGTAACCGACGTTGCCGCCGATCGTCACGCCGGGCACGGGCTGCACCGACACCGAAACCTCGGCGCCTTTGCCTGTCGCCGAACCGAGGTTACTGATGAAACTGAAACTACAGGTCGGCAATCGCAGCGACTGTTGGATGTTCTTCCACTTTATATAATAACCGTTCAAATCAAGATTTACCTTACCACCGAACAGTTTATTCTTCGAACCCGCCTCGTAGCTCCACAGTGAATCGGATTTATAGCCGGACGGACTTGTGGTCAGACCAAGCGTCTTAAGATCGTTCGCGCAGAATTCCGGGTTGACTTGCGGTTGCGCCCCACCGGGACGGAAACCCTTACTGGCGGTCGCATAAAGCAGGTTGTTCGCATCGAGTTGATAGGAAACGTTAAAGCGCGGCGTCCACGCCCCTTCGCTCTGCGATTGCGTCAACGTGGTGCGTACCCCCGAATTGGTCGGGCCATCCCTGGTATCGATGAAGGTGAAATCATTATGCGTGTAGCGCGCCGCCAGCGTGATCTTCAGCTTCGCGACCGGCTTGATATCGACGCTGGCATAGCCGGCGATCTGACGATCACGTGCGCTCAGAAGTTCGACGAAACTGTACTTGCCGGCATATTGTTTGAAGCCGTTCACCAGCATGCCGGGAATGCGCCCCGATGCGGTATAGTTGGTGAAATACTGGATCGTTCGCGCGTAGTAGACACCCGCGGTCCAGTCGATCAGCCGGTTGTCATACGATTGCAACCGCGCTTCCTGGACGAAATTACGCTGCCGCGTCTTGAGGAAATCATCTGCATTGCTGGCTTGCTTGTTGGCATATGTGCCGAACGGGCTTCCGGAGCGCAGGAACGAGAAATAGTTCAGGTAATTGAGCGTCTGGTTCTGCTGCCGATCAAAATAAGACGTGTTCGAGATGAACGATATGTGCCCGAAATCATATTGCGCCTTGAACGATGAAAGGGTGAAACCATCGCTCGTCGGCTCCGGTTGATAAACGCCAGTCTTATAGTCGGAATCCGACGCATTGCCGTATCCTTCCCAGTAATTGCTCCGAGCGTTGCTCTCGATCTTCTGGTAGTAGATCGCCGGTGTCAGCGACAGACCATCGATCGGCTTCCAGGTGAGGGCGACCTTGGTCGCGTAGGTCCGCTCGCTGTTGATGTCCTTGGCGATGACCGTGTTGGTCTGCGGCGTCACCTGGTCGATATAGCCGCCATCGCGTCGATACCAGCCGCTCGCGCGAATCGACAAGGTCGAGGTCACCGGCCCGCCGACGGCAAGACCGGCCTCGCCGCTCATCGCGCCGTTCTTGGTGGTCGAAACTTCCGCCCGGCTGTACATGTGGAAGGCGTCGGCGTCCGGCTGCGGCGTGATGAAGCGAACCGCGCCGCCTTCCGCGCCTGCGCCGAACAATGTCCCCTGCGGGCCGCGCAGCACTTCCACGCGCTCCAGGTCGAACACGCGCGGATAGGGATTGCCTCCGAAATAGCCGACGTTGCGAATCTGGATTGGCGTATCGTCGATATAGATCGCGGTAGTGGAAGACCCGACGTCGGAAGCAACGCCGCGCAGCACGATGTTCGAACTGTTGTTGCCGGTCACACCGCTCGTCTGAGTGAAGCGCAGCGCCGGAGTCAGGCGCGCGATGTCGTCGATGCGGCGGATACCCTCGCGGTCCATCAACTCGCGGGAGTAGGTGGCGATCGAAATCGGCACGCGACTGACCGACTCTTCGCGCCGCTGGGCCGTGACGACGATATCGCCGCCGGTGTCGTTGCTCGATGCGGCGGGCTGCGCCGGCGCTTCGGGCGTCGCAGGGGCGCTTTCGGCCAAAGCCGCATGTGCCGGCGATGCCAGCGCGGTCGCCGCCAGCAGGCCTGCCACCAAGTGCCACCGGCGCTTTGCCCGGTCATCCCCGAACGCTGTGTAGTCCGCCATCATATACCCCTTTGCCAAAGTCGTGTCGCATGATTAGCCGCTTGGGAAAGCGGGCCTTTGAGCTTCGCCGCCATCGGCTTTTACCAATTGGCGGACGCTGTTCGTCCTGGCGTATCGAACGCGACCGGCGTGGTCGCTGGTATGCGGCGTTGGTTTGTTTTTCTCGTTGCGCTTCCGGCGACGTCGCGCGTTTCGTGGCGTCTCCGGCTCGCTAACGGCATCCGTCCGAACCGAGGAAAAGTCTGAGACAATTTTCTTACGCCAGCCATTGCTCGTTGCGCGATGCCGTGTTGCCGAAACTGCGTAGCTGGTCCGGAGGTGCAACGGATGTAATCTCGCCTGCACGATGCACAGGGAGCAAAGCATGCAAATCATCCGGGCCGGAAGGCTGCTTCCCGCGCGGGCGGACGGCTATACTGGGGCGGTCTGCGTGACTGTGGGCGATGACGGACGGATCGCCGCGGTAGAGCGGATCGATCCCGGCACGCTCGAACCCTCGGAAGCACGGCTGTTGCTGATGCCGGCGCTCAGCGACGCGCACGATCATGGCCGGGGCTTGTCGCCGCTCGCATATGGCGCGGCAGACCAGCCACTGGAAAGCTGGGTAGTGGCGCTTAGCGCGCAACCGCAAGTCGATCCCTATCTCAATGCTTTGGTCGCCTTCGCGCGGTTGGCGGAAAGCGGCGTGTGCGCGGTCAACCACTGCCACAACACGCAGGACGGCACCGCGCTGCTGGCGGAGGCCGAGGCGGTGTCGCGGGCGGCGCGCGATGTCGGCATCCACGTCGCCTTCGCCTGGCCGTTCTTTGATCGCAACCCGCTGGTCTACGGCCCGCTATCACCGTTGCTCGAGCGACTACCCGAACCCTTGCGCGCGCGTTACGCAACACCCCGCGCGATGCGAAGCTGTGCTGAGAATATGGCATTGTTCGCGAAGGCGAAGGCGTTCGAACACGATCTGTTCTGCCTGCAATATCACCCCGTCGCTCCGCAATGGACCGAGGAGGCAACGCTAGGCGCAATCGCGCGCGCATCGGCCCGCGACGGTCGGCACATTCATACCCATCTGTTCGAGACAGAGCGCCAGCGCGAATGGGCCGATCACGCCTATCCAAACGGCCTCGTGCGTTTCCTGGACGATATCGGGCTGCTCTCGCCGCGACTGACGATCGCTCACGCAATATGGCTTCGGGACGATGAGATCGCGCTGTTGGCCGAGCGCGGAGTGACTGTTGCCACCAACGTCTCGTCGAACCTGCGACTTCGGTCGGGCATGCCGCCGCTCTCGCGGTTGATCGATAGTAATATCGGCATCTGCTTCGGCCTCGACGGCATGGCCCTAGACGACGATCAGGACATGCTGCGCGAGTTGCGGCTTGCCCGACTGAGCTTTGCCCGCGACCCGCGCTTGCTCGACGCGTTCGTCCTAAATGCGTCGTGGCGGACTGGACGACGAACGATAGTGGGGGAAGACGGTGGCGGCGACATCGCGGTCGGCGCACCAGCCGATCTTTTCACGATTGATTTCGGCACGCTTGCCAGCGACACTCTGCTTGAGGTTCCCCAAGTATTCCCACTCGTTCTGGCGCGGGCGCGGCGTCAACATGTAGTCGATATGTTCGTCCGAGGACGAGAAATCGTTTCAAACGGTCGATGCCGTACCGTCGATCTCCCAGCAGCGGAGCGATTGCTGGTGCAAAATGCACGCGCTGCCTACCGCGCGATGCCGGTCGCGTGCGACGAGATCGATGCGCTCCAACGAGCGATCGAAGACTATTACACATGTGGATGCCATTTTGCGGTATAGCCTGTGTATCGGCGTTGAGAGCAAGCCTATAAGGAGAGACATCTGTCGGGCTAATGGCTCCGGCTCCTTTAAGAACTGACTTCGTCGAACCGAGCAGGCTTTTCTCGATGTCTTCGATCGGCTTGTTCGGGGTCGGTTCCGGCTGAGGGCGAAATGACACCCTAGCGGAATGGCAATGTCTGGGTGGGAAGCTGCCGATCCGCTTCCTAGCTCACATGTTGGTGAGGACTCCGGTGGTATGCGACGCGCCGTTGGGAGGGAGCTGCCTGGGCCAGGCTGTTGCGATCCCCACGCCGGCGACCTACCGTACACTTCCGAATACCCTCTCGTAGGCGCTATTCTTGCCTGATCCGGGCGCAGGGTTGCTCGCCGGAGCGAGCATTGATATCTGACGTCCTGCGAAATCCAGACCCGCTCCCAATCGCAACGCGATCGGAGACGGAAAATGAAACTGATGACAGCTGCGATTCTCACGCTGTCCTGTGTGGCGAGAGTAGCGCACGCGCGCGAGACGCAAGTTCTGTCCTTTGCGGCGCCGACCAGTGTTTCGTCGGTCGTGGCCGAAGCGCGCCCAGGCGACGCACCGCCGACGACGATCGAACCGCAAGCGCTTGCGCAGACACCAACGGTCGATGTGCCAGGTGCCAATCCGATTAACGGGGTCACGAGCTATCCGACGGATCGCCTTTCGGTGCCGGTCTGGATGCGGCGCGGCGGGTCAGCACATACGTTCGCAGCCGTTCCGGCAGCGGCACCGATATCGACGACATGCGGGCGGGTTGCCTATCAGCCGTTGCCGAGGTTGAGCAGCGCGGTCGAGGCGCGACGGTCGGCCTATTTCTCATCGATGGCGGCTGCGGCGTGCGCGGCCGGGGTGCCGCTCGAGCTGTATGACGCGCTGATCCTTCAGGAGAGCCAGTATCGGCCGTTTGCGGTGAGTCCGACGGGCGCGGTGGGGATGTCGCAATTGATGCCGCAGACGGCGCGCGCTCTGAACGTATCGAACGTGTGGGATGCCGCTGAGAATTTGCGGGCGCGCGCGCGGTATCTCCGCGCGCAGATCGACGCGTTCGCGCGCTACGATCTCGCGCTGGGTGCGTACAATGCTGGGCCGGGGCGTATCCGCGAGTATCGCGGGCTTCCGCCTTTTCGGGAGACGCAGGCGTATGTTTCGCGGATCTTGAGCAGGTGGCGGCTTCATTTGGCGCTGCGCAATGGCGGCGGGTTCGACCCCGTTGGCGCTATCGCGGTCGCATCGAGCCCACGGCTGATGTCGGCGGTCACCAGCTTTTAAGAGCGGAGAGTAGCATACATAAAACGTACTTTCGTGTCGTGGGGGGTTCATGCCGGAACGCTGACGCGCTTACCCTTCGCCCGCTCTGGCCGGAGTGAGCCGATAGCCTGGCGGCGACCGAAGAGCGTGTGGCCGATGTTCAACTCGCCGCGTCGATCGCGGGCGATCATTCCCCGGAAATAGCTCTCGGGGGTGGCGCGTATCTCGCCGTTCGCCAGATGCTGCCCGGTAATCATCAACGCGATGGCGGCGCAATCGTCGCCCATCTGACGCTGGGCCTGCGACACGGCGGCGTCCGATACATGGAGCAGGCGGGCAAGCTGGTACGACCAGGCCCGGGCGTTGGGGCCATCCAGCGCGCCTATCATCTCGAGCCAGGGGAACAGGGCTGGGGCCTCGGCCCATGTGAAGCCGCTCCGCTCGATCCCATGCCTATCTTCAGAGCTGTCATCCTCCTTCCGGCCGGGGGCCGGGCAATCCCCATCCCCGCTACGCTGCCTCGGCAGACGAGTTACTTTCAACGAAGGCGATTCAGGGTCGGTATCTTGGTGGTGGACCAAACGGTCCACTCTACTGGACGATTTTTCAAAAAGGTCGCCCTTGTCGAAGGCCGTTGTCACCATGCGCGTGTGGATAAGTAGGCTCTCGGCGGCGTTGAGGATCGATTGCAGGGCTTCGGGTGGGCCTTTGCGATTGGCGTCGCGGTTTGCTCGGATTTCGGCGAGCTGGGCCACGATCGTATGTGCCCACTCGTAGTCGTCCTCGGCGAATGGCGCGATCAACGCGAAGATCTTGCGCGTTGCCTCGGTAATGGCGCGGGGGAGTTCGACGTGGAGGCGGCGAAGGTCGCGTTCCTGCCCGTCGACCAGCTCCAGGGCGTCGATCAGGGCGATCAGAGGGGCGAGCGACCATCCGGCGCCGGAGAGGGTGCCGTCGGCCTGTTCGCGGATGTAGCGGTGACCGTTATCCATCGGGTTGAGGATCGTGTCCGTCTCGGGGTTGTAAAACGCCTCAACGAACGCCCCGGTCAGATCGAAAATCACGCCGGTATGGCCCCGCGCGCGCATCTGTTTGACGATCTTGCGCAGGACGGTTGTCTTACCCGCGCCGGTCGTGCCGATGAGCATCGCATGGCTTTGTTCGAGCCGATGCGGAAAGGGTACGCTGGCGATCGTGTAGGGAACATGGATGCCAAGATCGACGCGCCGGCGTATCGGCAATCCTGCCACTTTTACCGGATCGAGCGGGGGCTTGAACGCCTCGCAATCCTTGCGAAATTCCCGGAGATTATGTGCGCGAATTTCGTCGATCAGCACATCGCGTTCGACCAACATCGCCCCGCGCTCATGCCGCTCTTTCAAGATGTTTTCGCCGCGCTTTCGCGAGATGCTGACGAACCAGATCGTGAGTGGAACAGAGAGGAATAGCGAACCCAAAAGCGCGGCCAGGACACAGCGGATTGCGACCGCGCAGGCTTGCTGGACGGAGGGCACGTATGGCACCGCAAACATCGGGATTCTGAGGATGCTATCGTCGGGCAAGGTCAGGTTGATGATCTTGCGTGGATCGAGCCCGATATACGTCCATATCGCCGAAAAAAGCCGCATCAGGACGAGCTGGGAATCGTGATCCTGCATACGGAAATTGAGGATGATCGAGAGCAAGATTGAGAAGGTCAGAAAGACCACGATCAGGGGCATCCGCACCCCCGCCCAGACCATCATCATTTCGTGAGAAATGAGCTGCGAGCCGCGCGTGAAATTGCCCGAGTTGCGCAGGACTTTCCCCCGCGCCGAGTGATGCTCGATCGTCGCGGCTTCGCGGCTGAAGCGGATGTCTCGCTTAGCCATGATGCCGCTCCAGTCGCTCGACGGCGATGTCATCGAGCCGAGCGTGGATGTCGGGATGTTCGCGCTCGACCAGGAGATCGAGCGCCGCGTGGATGTATTCGATGTGCCCGACCAGCCGCACTGGATCGACGCCCTGGCCTGCCTTTAGCAGACCGAGGCCCCAGACGATGGCGATTGCAGCGGTACGTGAGCGCGACAGACCTAGCCGCGCGCCGAGCGCGTCGATCTCTGCGGCAACGTCGGCGTGGAGGTGAACTCCAACCGTAAGATGATTCATGCCAGACTCCGAATAATTACCGGAGCTGGTTTGGATTTCGCGGAACGGGCTTTAGCCTTTCCTCGTAAGATTGTCTATCTACCAGGGCGCGCTTAAGGTTCCTTAAGGTGGTATTCTCCTGCTATTACCGAGGCTTAGGCCCTTATTTGTGGCACCCTAAGGAACCTTAAGGTTTGCGCTGTCGCCAGATTATGTTGAAATTTCCGTAACTTAGAACCCACGGCGGGCCGTATAGGGTGTGCAGCATTTAGAGGAACTGCTGCCCTGTTGTGCCTGCTTCAGTCTGTGCGTTAGACTGGCGGAAAACTGTGGTTTCCTGTGGCAGCTAATAGCCTGACGGGCGCCTGATAGCCAGTCATCAAATGCTCATTTTGGGTTCTGGCTATCAGATAGCCATCATCAATGGGCAAACTGGGGACCGTCGGCGGAGCCAATGTCGGCGATATGAAATAGCCGAAACAGGCAAACTGCCGCAGCCTTCGCAATGCTGTTTTGCTGAACATCGAGAATCCGCCGTTCGCTCGGAAAGGCTCAAATGTCGGTAATCCCGAACGCTGAAAATCTAGCGGATCGCGCAGGAAATCTGGATCGGCGCGGTGTAGCATTTTGCCCAATTTGTGACCAGAAAGCGCTGCGGCAAAACAGTCGCCGCCGCGTCGACGGGCCAATAACACCGATAGGCATCGCAGTAGAAAAAGCGCGAGGCGCGACACTCCACGTTCGTCTGATTCAGACGCCGATATCGAGGGATTCAAGTCCAGATCCCATGCGCCCAAAAGCGCCTTTTCGAGCGGCGCGCGCAACGTCGAAATTAATCTCAGAGGCAGCATCTTCCTTATGGTCCGTTGCGGAAAATTGGCCCGCGTCTTCCTCCAATCGTGATCGACGATTTCCCCCGAAATATCGTCAAAATGGCCGGTCCAATCGATTGTGAATTGCTGCCGTAGCGATGTTTTCCCGGCCACATCGAACCACCGTGAGCAGCCAATCAATGCACGTGGCAGGGGAAAACAGTTTTGGCATTTTACCGCCCTAATTGCATTTCCGCCCGGCCCGTGCGCCGGTCAGTAAGTCGCGGTATCGGACAGCAGGCGCGAGCCGTCATCCGCTCAGAATTTGCGACGAGGGCGGCGTTAGCCGTCCACCCCGCCATCGCCTTTTCTGCCGCCGATGGTCAGATGGTAGCGTGCGTATCGGCGCTCCCCTACTCGCTCCAACGCACCGAGTATGACAAGCTCCGCCAGATCGCGCGTTGCCGTCGCCGAAGTGGCATCGGTGATGGTGCGATAATTGCCGGCGCTGAGTCCCCCCACAAAGCCGTCCGGCCCTTCGGCCATCATGCGGATCAACGCCTTTTCCTGTCGCGCATTGATCCTGCCGCGCACGCGATCGAGCAACCTGGTCTTCTCGATCAGGAACCGGATGCTCTCGATGGTCCGCGCCTGCGCCTCCAGCACGATGTTGGCGAACCAACTTACCCAGGCATCGATCTGATTGGTTTGGCTGGCTTGATGCAGCTGAGCATAATAGGCTTTTCTGTGCCGGTTGATGGTTGTCGCCAGCGCCGTCAGCGTCGGAGCCTCAACGCTTTGCGCCAGCGCTTTTTCCGCAATGGCCCTGCCGAGCCGGCCATTGCCATCTTCGAAGGGATGGACCGTCTCGAACCAGAGATGCGTGATCGCCGTCCGTGCCATCGCCGGCATCGGCGCGCTTCCCTGAGGCGCGCTCTCGTTGAACCAAGTTATGAACCGCGCCATCTCCTCCGGCACCCGGTCTGACGGCGGCGCCTCGAAATGGACGCGCGGTGCATGCAGCGCGCCGGACACGATCTGCATGGGATCGGCATGGGTTCGCCAAGCGCCGATGTCGACCAAATCGCGCCGCCCGTTCATCAGCATCCGGTGCCAGTCGAACAGAAGCTGATCGGTCAGCGGCTCCGCATAGCGCCGATAAAGATCGACCATCAGTTCCGCAGCGCCGGCCTCGGCTGGACTGGACCGACGCTTGTCCGCTGCGAAACCAAGCTGGCGAGCGATCGAGGACTGCACGCTGTCGCGGTCCAGTATCTCGCCCTCGATAGCCGAGCTGTCGACCATCTCCTGCGAGATCACCTCAACCACGATCCTTTGACGGGCCGCCCCGTCGAGGTGATGCATCGACCCGACGACAATGCCCGCGCCCTTGAGGAAGTGTGCCTCAGCGTCGCGCAGGCCGGTCTCGTTGAACGTGAATTTGGTCCAGTCGGAGAGCTGCCAGTTCCAACGCATGATCAATAAGGTGCCTTTCTATCAATCAACTTTAGGCCGGTATTTGATTTATAGAAAGGTGATTATCGATGAATCGGGTGGTGGGCGGACCGACTGCTTTTAAGAACCATTCGGGTGGAAAGCGGATGGTCCGCTTTCGGGCGCCAAACAGCAGGTTCCGGTCATTCGTTGTGGCGCCTCTGGACTACAGCTACGCACCCTTGATGCAGGCGATGAGCGTGCCGTGGACCGCAGCGTCCCTTCATACTTGGATAGGCCTGGCCGACCGAAAGACTGGGTCGTCAAATGATTCTGGGCGGGCGCCGTTCATCGTAATCGGACGCCAGTGTGCGCTTCTAAATCTATTTAGCACGATTTTGATGAGGTCTACCTTATGCCGCTGGCTTCGGTTTGAGATATGCCTATGGTTGACCGCAGGTTGGCCCTGGCGACATAAGGTCTTGGGCGGATGGTTGATCGGGTTTGGGTGCGTACGTGACGGGGGACGATATAGGAACGTTTTACGCGCCGCGGCGGGAATGACAACTTCCCGCACGACCTTCCAGACCAGGGCTCGCACGATCGACCATCTGGGGCGTGGACAGATCGCCGACTGTCCAACGGCCGTCAGCGAGCTCTGGAAAAACGCTTACGACGCGTACGCCGACGCTGTGTCGCTCCACGTCTACGATGGTCCCCCCGCCATCGGAGCCATCTTCGATGACGGCGTAGGCATGTCCCGTGAGGATTTTCTCGAACGGTGGCTCGTCGTCGGGACCGACTCGAAGATCAGGGATCGCGATGATCGGGACGACGTCCCACGGGGGAAGGCCCCGCGTCCGAGGCAAGGCGAGAAGGGCATCGGTCGGCTTTCGGCTGCGTTCCTCGCTCCCGTGACCCTAATCCTTTCGAAGCGGACCGGCAGCGACTTTGCGGCGGTGATGGTCGATTGGCGACTCTTCGAAAACCCTTACCTCGCACTCGATGACATCGCGGTTGCAGTGGAATCCTTTCCCTCAAAGGAAACGATCCTCAGCGCATTGCCTGCGATGCGCGAGACGCTGACGTCAAATGTCAGTCCGGCGAAAGATGATCCACGACGCGATCGCCTGGTCGCGGCTTGGTCACGCTTCGATGAATACGAGCGCACCGCGGGCCTATCCGAGACGACGTCCGAGCGGATACGTTCATCGGCGAACGCTCTTCCCACGGAGCGTCATCTTCAGGACTGGCAGGTCTTTGTAGGAACGCGGGAGAGTGGAACTGCGATCCTGCTGCTGGACGTGCACCGCGAACTTGCGGTGCAGGTCGAAACCTCTGCCGCGGACGACGACCCCGAGGTCGAAGCGGTCCGGCTCGATCTCGTCAAGACGCTCACGGGCTTCACCGATCCTTACGCCGAGACCAGAGAGGCCTTCGATTACGACGTCATCGTCCATCAGGGCGGGCGGCGCAGATCCATCGTCCGCGCGGCGGACGTCTTCGGGCTTGAGGAATTCCGGTCGCTGGAGCACTCCGTCGAGGGGGGCTTTGACGAGCTTGGAGTGTTTCGGGGCAAGTTGCGGGTGTTCGGCAAGGACCGCGGCGAGATCACGCACGTGCCGCGTCGCCCCCCGCCGCGAGCGGGCCGCGAACGTTTAGGGCCATTTCTATTCTGCATCGGAACGTTCGAGCAGGATGCGGATGCCACTACGCAGGGCAAAGCTGTGCACGCGACGTTGCTGTCAAAAGCCGAAGACTACGGCGGGGTCTACGTCTACCGCGACAACCTGCGGATCATGCCATACGGAAATCCGGAAGCTGATCTGTACGGCATTGAAGAACGTCGATCCCGGCATGCGGGACGCTATTTCTGGGCGCATCGGCGGAGCTTCGGTCGCACCGCCTTCACCCGCGGCGAAAATCCAAATTTGCGGGATAAGGCAGGGCGGGAAGGCCTCGTTGACAATCGGGCTTTCCGCGAACTCAGGATCCTCGTTGAGGATTTACTCGTGACGGTGGGTAAGCGCTACTTCGGATCGGACTCCGACTTTCGCGTGGGAGAGCTGCCTGAAATCAAGGAGCGCAACAGGTCGGCGATGGATGCGGCCAAAAAGGCATCGCGCGTCCGGGCTTCGACCTTCAGGACCTTCCTGCGTGAGAATACCGAGCCGGTCCGGACGGCGGTGGCCAGAACCTCCGAACTGCGCCAACGTCTGACGGCTGCGGTTAGCGAGGAGGATGCCGGAGAGGTCGCCCTCGTATCGGAAGCACTCGACGCTATCCGTGACGAAAGTGATAGGCTCAGGATTCCTCAGGTCCCGGCAAAGCTCGGGGACCAGGAGGTCGCATATCGTCGGTATCGGGACGATTATCGCGCGCTGCGGGCGGCGATCGATTCGGTCGGTGGCGATCTGTCCACCGCGATCGAAACGATGAGGGTGGAGGCCCCCGAAGAGGTCGCCAATCGTAGATTGCAGAGCAACCAGTCGCGCCTGAGCGCGAGGGTCGATAGGTTCCGCAAGACGATCGATAGCCAGATCTCGGACTTGCGGGAGAAATGGCGGTCGCAGGCTGAGGCGGACTTCAAGCAATATTATCTCCGCGCTAGCCCGCTGCTCCAGGATCTTGATCGTGGGGTCCGGTTGGCGTCCGTCCTCAACGGGCTCGATGCTGTATCCGCGCAGCTCGAGGAGGACTTCACGGCTCGGTATGAGCCTTTCCTCAGAGCGCTCGAACAGCTGCGCGACGACATCGATCTGGAAGGCGCGCTGGCTGTTACCGAGAATGAGCGGACGCAGCTCGATCGGCGTGTCAACGATTTCAACGTGCTGGCCCAGATGGGGATCGCGATCGAGATTATCGGGCACGAGTTGGACACTATGGATGCCGAGGTTCGCAGGAACCTCACTCGCATGCCGGAAGACGTACGCAAGAGCGATGCGTTCCGGTTGGCCTTCGCGGCTCATAGCGCGATCACTGACAGGCTTCGGTTCCTCGCGCCTTTGCGGCTCGCGGGTTATCGATCGCGCGAGACGATCACCGGGGAGTCGATCGCCGAGTTTGTCCGGGACTTCTTCCGGAAGCGGCTTCACGACGAACGAATCGAGTTCCTCGCGACGCCAGCGTTCCGTTCGATGAAGGTCACGGACCTGCGGTCGCGATTGCTGCCGGTCTTCATCAACCTCGTGAACAACTCGCTTTACTGGGTGCGTTTCGTCGAGGATCGGAGGATCACGCTCGATCTGGTTGGAGAGCAGGTCTTCGTCGCGGACTCTGGGCCGGGCGTCGATCCGGACGATGTCGACAACCTCTTCGATCTGTTCTTCACCAGGCGGACAAACGGGAGGGGCGTGGGACTGCATCTGTGCAAACTGAACCTCGCAGTTTCACACCACACGATTCGCTACGCCGGTACCGATGATCTCAAGGTCCTCCCAGGTGCCAACTTTATCATCGAGTTCAGAGGCATGACGCATGGCTGATCCCACGACCTACGATGAGGCAGTCGTCGAGACCCTGAGGAAGCGCGCGGTTCAATCGGCGATCCTGATCGACGACAGCTTCCCCAGTTACAACGACCTGCTGGTGGCCAACGATCCCGCGGCTGTGCGAGCGGACTTTCCGGACGTCGACGAAGCGCGCCGCCTTTATGCCCTCATGCACAAGAATCGCATCGTCTGCGACATCGAGAACTCTGTCGACAGCGTGGACACCGATTTCATCGACAAGATCCGCAAGAGCGACCTTGTCGTCCTGGACTGGAACCTTAAGCGCGCGGATCCCAACGACAGTGAAGATGCCGTTCGTCTTCTTCATGGGCTCTCTACCAGCCCTCACTTCAATCTGGTGATCATCTACACTCGAGATGATCTGATGGAGGTCTGGACGCGTGCCGCGGTCAGGCTGCGGAGCGGCTGGCGGGAGAAGGAAGCCTGGCTAGACGGAGTGGATCTCGGTTCCGATCGCGACCCCGATGAGCTGATTGGCAAATTGGATCCAGACGGCCGTGTCGAACTGATCACCGATGAGATGCTGCGCCAATACGTGTTGGGCGGGATCAAGGGGGTCTCTGGCGAGCAGAAGCTGCAGTTGGGTCTGTTCAACGATCATGGCGTACCCCGCGCATCGACTCAGCGCGTGCTGGAGGCGATGATCCATCGCCGCGCGTTGCGCGCCCACGGGGCGCCCGAAGATGCTGGCGAACCGCGCGCGATTGAGGGTGAGGCGGAAGGTAGTCCGCCGTACCTGAACGCCGGTAGTGTATTCGTCTGTATGATGAAGAAGGCACAGGAGCCGATGGCCGACGAGGCGGGCATCCTCGAGTGCTTGGACAAGGCGCTTGTTGCGTGGAAGCCGAGCGTGCTGCAGCTTTTGGTTTCGGAGCTCCAGAACGAGTTAGAGCACCGCTCATATGCGTTCGATAGCACGTTGATGCCATCCAACCTCCTGAAGGCGGGTTGGATGTTTCACATGCTTCGGGAGTACGGGAACGGCGAGAAGGTTGCGGTCGACAGTCTTGTCGCGTCGCTGAACGCTCGCTTGGCGGAGTCCATAGAAGGTTCGATCCAGCTGCAGCTTGAGGATCCGAATTCTCGGATCATGAAATTCGGACGCGTCGCGGCACGGCTTTCCGTGGAGGCTATGGGAGACATCTCCAATGGGACCGAGATTGAGGTCGTCGAGGCTGCCGCGCGCGAGGCCGGATTGAAGTTCAATGACAAGCATGACATCGGAAGTGAAGTTCTTCACGCCCTCAACGAGTACCTGTCGTCCGATGTCTTCCGCGGAGGCCACATGACCACCGGGACGGTATTATGCTCGGAGGATGGGAAAGAATGGTGGATGTGCGTCACACCCGCGTGTGACATGGTCCCGCGCATGTCGTCGGACGGTTTTAGCTGGCATGCGGCCCTGCATCCGTTTCAGCCTGTGACCTTGCTGAAGCTCGAACCGAGCACGGCGAAGCAGTCGCTTCCCGAGGCGGAACGCGGCACGCAGGTGTTCGCGTCGACGGCCGGCAAGCAGCACTTCCTCCGTGCCACACACGCCAAGATGCGGCAGCCCAGACCCATCACCTGGATGCTCGAGCCTCAGCGCATTGAGGGCGGAAAGCCTTGGCAGCGGCACGGTTTCGTATTCAAGGAAATGGGGAAGGCGGCTGGTGTCCTTGCGATCGAGGAACGAAAGGTCTTCGCTGTAAGCCAGCTGCGGCCGCAATATGCTGCTCGTTTTCTCCATCTGCTCAGCAGCCATCAATCCCGGATCGGGGTGGATTACGCACGGTTTGGCAAACCCGCGGATG
The DNA here is from genome assembly GCF_004208535.1 of Sphingomonas populi. Lineage (GTDB taxonomy): Bacteria > Pseudomonadota > Alphaproteobacteria > Sphingomonadales > Sphingomonadaceae > Sphingomonas > Sphingomonas populi. The sequence goes on along the minus strand of NZ_SGIS01000029.1, from coordinate 19,799 downwards.
AAGGCACCGAGGATGGTGCAAAAGGCGATCGCGCAGCCGCCTGAGATTTCGTTTCTTGGGGTGAGCCATCATTCCTCGTGAACTGGCCCTAAATGCCAAGGCGATACGAGCCGTGACCATGGACGAGAGGTGGCTCTCGCGTGCAACGCGATCACCGTGATTACATGATTACGTGATTACAGCCGTAATGTAGCGAGTAAGAACTCCGCCTCTCAGTTCCAAAACTTGAGTGAGCCAGTCGATTGAGGTGGGATGTTTGACGTGTTGGATCGAAAGCAGGTGGTAGTCCGCGTTTTGCCGCCCTGTCGATCTCAGCTTTGAACGGATTGGACGAGATACGTCGCGAAGAACTGCGCAAGGCGCGGCGGAACCGCGTTGCCGATCATGCGTGCGACAGCTTCGATCTGCTCGACCGGATGGAAGACGTAGCAATCGGGGAAGGACTGCAGCGCGGCGGCTTCGCGAAGCGAAATCCCCCGGTTCTGGGAGGTGTCGTAGTGCCCGAAACGGCCGTTAGATATGCTGTGGCATTTCGTCGTGATGGTCGGCGACGGACCATCTGGGCGCATGCGGGTGTACACGTCGTTGAAGCCACGAGTTTTCAAGCGCGCGTTGACGCGGCGGTGACAGGCGAGGCTAAGATCGCCGTGCTCGGTGTCTTCGAGGTAGCGGTTGCTCTCACCCGGTTTGGCGGAGCTGATACGCTTGATGTTCAGATCCGTGAGCGAGCGCGTACGGTGGTTCGGGATGGCGGGATCGTGGTCACCGGCGCGGAGCGCTGGCAGATGCTTGATGGCCTGTTCCACCGTTAATGGGGTGGCCGCGCTGTCCGAGGTGGGAATCAGCATGTCTAACTGAAGAAGACCGTCTAGGCGGTCTTTGCGGACGCTTCCGCGCGCGGCGGCGACCAAGATAGACCGCTTGCGCCTCTGAGCGACGCCAAATTGCGAAACGCATACGGTTTCAGAACCTGTGGCAAAGTCCAGCTCGCGCAGCCCGTTCCTGAAATCCTCCCATATTCCGCCAAAGCGCTCGTCTTGAATGCCAGCGACGTTCTCGGACAGCACGAACTCAGGTTTGTGCTCCTTGACGAACTCGAGCGCGGCGCGAAGCAGGTTGCTGTCACGGCCTCGCTTGGCCGTGCGGCCATCGCTCAACTTCTTTTTTGATGAGAGTGTAGTGAACGGCTGGCAGGGCGCGCAGATGGCGAAAAGCAGCGGGACGCCCGGGAATGCGAGGCGCGCCTCGCTGATCATCTCACGAAGTTCGTCTGCGAGTTCGGCCTGTTCTCCCGCAGGATACTCAGCGCTTTTCGCAAAGATGTCCCGTTCTAAGAACCGAGGGGGTTCCAAATCCCAATACAAATTGCGATTGTTCTCTACGTAGGTGCGTCGGCACTTAGTTTCCTTGTCCACACCAGCGATGACGTATCCGCCAGCGTCGATTAAGCCGCGAGTGGTCCCCCCCGCGCCGCAGAAGAAATCAACCGCCAGGAATCGGGGTTGATCCGCAGGCTGGCCTGCGGCAGTCTCTTTCTCAACGAGCATGCTACGGTCGGTTCGTCGACGAAGTTGACGCGCGTGCCAGCGGGCGGGGCGCCGCGCGACGCGATCGGCTAATCTTGGTCGTCTCATCGTGCGTGCGCATTCCGTCCTCGCGGTGTGCTATTACACCATCGCAGCGACCATAGGTCAACCGGTGCGAACCGATTGTGCTCGGAATGAACCGCGCCGACCGGTGCCAATGGCTCCAGCCGTCGCGAACGAGGGCGCCAGCCTGCCGGCTGCCTGGCGGCTTTACTTCCGGAGATCTGGCTGGACGATCCCGAGCGCGGGAAAAGGCGAAGATACCCGACCAGGTCGTATTCCAGACCAAGCCGCAAATTGCGATTGATCAGATCCGCGTTGTACTCGCGGCCCAGACGCTGGTGGGCGTTGTCCTTGCCGATGCCGGTTACGGCGCGGATGGCGAGTTTCGCTGGCACTTGAGCGATCTCGGGCTGGTTTATTCGGTTGGCGTCCATCCGAGGTCAGTGCCTGGCGTCCCGGCGAAGGGCCGCTGCCACCCAGGACATGGACCGGGAGAGGGCGGCCGCCCAGGCTGATGCAGCGAAGCAAGGATCACAAACCGCTGTCCGCGAAGGCGCTGGCCGTGAGCTTGCCGGCCGAGGCGTGGAAGACGATCACCTAGCGCGAGGGGATCAATGTCGACCGGGCATCACGTTTTGCTGCCGTGCGTCTGCGCGTCGCCTCCAGAGACTATCATCTCCCTCGGCCCCGCGCCGAGGAATGGTTCATTGTCGAATGGCTCGAAGGCGACAAGGAACCGCTCAAATACTGGCTCTCCACACTGCCGGAAACGATGACACTCCAGGAACTCATAAACGTGACGAAAATGAGATGGCGGATCGAGCGTGACTACCGTGAACCGTTCGCGTGGTACGGCAAGTAACTATAATGCAACCGATTTCAAAGATGTGGGTGATTATCGAGTAATACGCCTTGCCATCAAGCATACCAAACAACATACTCGCGTCGGGAATTATTGATTCGAATAATTTACGCATTTCACAAGTCGTGCTACTAGGCTGGTGACGGGGCGTTCGGCAGGGGGCTGCGGGTATGTGGGAGAGAGGTCGTGGAATCCTGTGTTGCGTCACGATGCTTCTGGGCGGCTGCACGACCCTTTCCAGCGGTATTGCCGTGGCGCCTCCCGGCGTGGATCGAAATTCGTTCCAGGAGTGTCTGCTGACTGCGGGATTTTACTCACCCCATGCGCTTACCGGCGTCGCGCTTGACGACTGGACGGCGCACCATGCTCTCGAGCGCGACGGCAAGATACTTTATCCGGCGAAGCCGCTGCCAAGCCGCGATGAAATCCTGCGGCAAACGCCCGCAAAGTTCATCGTCACCGCCACCGCGATTATCGCCGATGGTATGATGCCGAGCGTGGAATATGTGGACCCGAATACGAAGCCGGGCGAGAAGACCTATGAGCAGGATTACGGTGCGAACCTGCCCTATGCGATCATGCGCGGCCCAGATCCCTACCCCGCACCGGACCGGACCGCTACGTCCCGACCCGGAAATCCCGGTACCGGCATGGAACCCGGTCCGGACTGGCGGCTGAACCGCTTTCTCGATTGTTATGTCGCCCCTGTCGGCCCCGCGTCTGCGGTTGCCGCGAAGCAGATCACGGCGGGAGATGCCGATACCGAGGGACGGCTGTTGCGCGGTCACATCCTGCTCGCCCTGCTCGCGCAATATGGCACGGAACTCATCGTCTCGCGGCCGAGTTCGAAACAGGTCACTCAGGCCGAATTGCTGCTAGGGCACGTTATCGACGCCGAGAGATCGCTGCGCGGCGCAAGCCTGGTCCTTAATCCTGAGACACGAGCCAAACTTCCCGCTTCGCTCATTTCGCAAGCTAATGAGACCGGGCTGCTCGTCTATGATGAGGGCGTCCTTGTCGAAACCGAGGCTGGGAAACCCAAAAAAGGCCCCGACGGGAAAACGATCCCCGCCAAGGGTGTGAAGATGCTGACGCTGACCGATCCCGCCGGGACGATCCAGCCGACGCTCGGCTGGTACGGTTTCACGACCCGGCTGTTGCGGGTTTTTCAGGTAGGCGTGGACGTCGAGCGGATTGATGCGCAGCAGACGCTCGACCGCGCCAGCAACCTGATCGCGGCATTCAGCGGTGCGATCCAGGGCTTCCTGCCGATCCTCAAGGACGGCCTGTCCGGTTTCGTCACGGTCCAGAAGACGCGCATCTACGGCGATGCCTATCTGCGGGACGCTCGTGCAACCCTGAACGTCGCACGCAACGCGACATTGGCCCGCCCGGATGCCGCCGCCATGACCTATGACGTCCCAAAAATTCAGAAGAGCTGGGCGCTCTGGGACAATGAGATCGACAGCGCCTGCAAGGTTCTCGCCACGGTCGCCAAGAAGGACGAGGCGAGCGGCAAGTGCATCCCGGACCCCAACCTGCCCGAGAAGAAGGCGTCCTGAGCCCGGCACGACGAGAGGGGAGACGAGAATGGCGCGCCGCCTGCAAGCGATGCTGTTGTCCGGAGGGGCGGCCTCGGGCGTATTGGTAATGGCGGGCATCAGCGCCACTGGCCCGAACCCGAAGCAGCCGACAAGTATCACCTGGGGCCAACCGACGAGCTTCGCCGGAGCGCCAATAAAGAGCCTGGTGCCGACACGTGTTCCGACCGGCCTTGTGCTGACGGCAGGCACCCAGCCGCTGGCGTATGTGGTGGCCAACGAGACATCTGTCTGTTGGAAACCGCGCCCTCCCTCCTCGCCGACGACGGGGTCGGTGGCATCGACCAGATTTTCGGTGATGATGTCGGTCGCGAACTTTGCGACCCTCGGCGACGGGGCGGTGGTGACGCTGAGATACCATATTAGCCGGGATCGCGGCTGGGTGAACGGCCTAATCAAGGCGCGTCTCAACGGCGCGTTGTGGACGCAGGAAAATCTTGGCGAGACCGATCAGGAAGCGGAAATGCGGCTTCCGATCACGATCGAAAAACTCCGGCAGGATCGCAGGCTGGATATCGAGGTCGCGCTGCTGACCTGTTCGCGCCGCGGCGGCGAAGGGACTCTCACTCTAGACACCGTGGAGATCGCACCATGAGCCTCCCGCCAAAGGACGACCCGTTCGCAACCGTCAAACTCGAGCCGCGGAAAGCTGCGAGCGACATCGCCTCCGGCGTCGATGCGCAAACGCCGCAGGCGCGGGTCTTGGCACAAGAACTGAACAGGCTGCGCGCCCGACGGACCGCGCTCGGCGCGGAACGTTTCCCCAGTGGCGAACACGGCCCGCGTGGACCGAGCGACACCGTCGGCATCGCGCTCTCCGGCGGCGGTATCCGCAGTGCGACGATCTCGCTCGGCATCCTGCGCGCGATGAGCCGGGCCGGGCTGATAAAATATGTCGATTATATCTCGTCGGTCTCCGGCGGAAGCTATATCGCGTCGTTTTTCTGCAGCCGCTACGTCCCGTCCGAATGGCGCGGCGACGTCGAGGAACAGACCGGCGAGGTATGCACGGGCGGCACAGGAGACCCGCTGTGCGGCACGGATGGGGAAAGGGCGCTCGATCATCTCCGGCAGAGCGGCCGACATCTGCTGCCGGGTCAGGTCGGCGACGCCATCCGCCTCGCGGTGATCGCAACGCGAAGCTGGCTCGCGGTCCATCTGGTGCTCGGCGTCACCCTGCTCGCTTTCTTCCTGCTGCTGAAGCTGCCGCAACTTCTGTGGCTGACCAACGACAACCTGGATATCGAGGCCGATTGGGCCGGCAAAGGCCTACCGGAGTTGTTCTGGCCGAGCCTGTGGATGCGCGGCTACAAGGTCTCGCACTGGTTCATCGCGAGTTGGCTCTGCCCGATCGCCATGGCGTTCATTTATATCGCAGCCGCCTTTTTCGGCGCCTATTTCCTAACGAGAGGCAGCCAGTCCACGCCCAAGAGCCGCGTCCAGCGCCTGCTCGGCGGGCCAGGCCTGTGGCTCGGTCTACTGGTAATCGTCGCGGCAATCACAATCCTGATCGGCCCGCATCTTCAAGCGCCCTTTATCAAGAACGATCACGATTCCGCGTTCTTCACCCAAGCCACTCGGATTTCCATCGCGCGCACGGCGGAGGCAGCGTGGATCGCCTTGTCGGTCGCGATCCTGGCGCTCGGTGCCTGTATCGCGGCTGAGGTGCTGGATGCGATGAAGACCGACGCGGAGACTCATAAAAGCGTGGACCTGATGGCCGCCCCCGACCCGGCGTCGCCGCGCGTGCAGGAAGATCGGGTACGCTACCGCCTCACCAACTGGTCGACCTGGTGCCTTTCGGCCGGGTTGTTCATCGGCGCGCTGGCGCTCTTCGACAGCATCGCCCAGACGATCTACGTGCGTGGCGGGGAGTTCGGTTCGGTCGCGAAGGTCACGGCACTGCTCATCGCGAGCATACCGGCGATCCGCAAGGCGGTCGCACAGGTCACCGGCTCGGCCAAGCCAGGCACGTCGCTCGGCAGGTTGCTCGCGAAATTCGGGCGGGTCCTCGCGCTGCTTCTGGGCCTCCTGCTCGCAGCGGCAGTCGGGATTTTCTGGGCGACCGTGGCGCAATGGCTGGCGTGGTGGGGCGGCCCGATCGGATCGCGCAGCTATGAGGGAAACCCGTGGCAGCAAGGTCTCTACGGCCTCTTCTATGAGACCATTGCCTGTGTGCTGATGAGCGGGGCGATCGCCTTTGCCTTTTCCTTCCTCAACCTTTCGACGTTCGCGAACTTCTACGCATCCAGCCTGCGGCGCGCCTATCTCGGCGCGAGCAACGTCAAGCGCTGGGCGAAGACACCGCCGACGCCCGCAAACCGCGACCATATCGACGACGATATCGCCCTTGATCGCTATTATGCGGATACGGTGCTGGCGCCGCTGCATCTGATCAACGTGACGATCAACGACACTGCCAGCGCCTCCTCAAACACTACCCAGCGGGATCGCAAGGGCAAGCCGCTCACGGTTTCTCCTTTCGGCTTTCTCTATCCCGGCAATGGCGTGAACAGCGAGCTGGAGGTCATCCCGCACGTCAATCCAGCCGGCCCGCACCCGGAGAAGCTGTCGCTATCGACCTGGGTCGGAATTTCGGGCGCAGCCGCATCGACCGGCATGGGGCATTACGGCAGCCTCGGCCTCTCGCTGCTTGCCGGCCTCGCCAATCTCCGGCTGGGCTATTGGTGGAACCCCGGCAAACGCGGCTGGAGGGGCCTGCGAGATGCAGTTCAATGGCGGCTGTTCGACGAACTCACCGGCAAATTCCCCGGCAGCGATGGCGGCCGCTGGTATCTGACCGACGGCGGCCATTTCGAGGATACCGGTGCATATGAGCTCGTCCGCCGGCGCGTCGGCCTTATCATCCTGTGCGATAACGGCGGGGACCCGGACTATAGTTTTGGCGACGTCGTTACCCTGACCCGCAGAATCCGGATCGACTTCGATGCAGACTTGAGCTTCGTCGATGATCCGCTGGAGCTCGACCGGATCTTCGGCGCCGATACGCCGCTACGCCATGCGTTCGGGACCGTCGCCGAACTCGGCATGACCTCCACATCGGCCCCCACCCCCAAGGTCTTCGGACCCTATGCCGCGATCGGCCGCATCCGGTACGACAATCCGGCGGGCGGTCTCAGCCCGCGCACCGACAGCACGCTGATCGTTATCAAGCCGCGGGTCTGCGGCCTCGAAGCCGCGGATCTCGTCGCTTATGCGCGCAGCAACCCGCCCTTCCCCCAGCAGACGACGCTGGACCAGACGTTCGACGAGGCACAGTGGGAAAGTTATTATCGGCTTGGGCAGATCATGGGCGACAGGCTGTTCGCTCCGATTCCCTCAGATACTTCCGGGACCTGGAACCCGCGGATGTTCACCGCGATAGACTGGACCGCCGTACAATCCGGGGCCGCATGGCAGGCATTCCCGGCTTGGGTCCGCAGAACGCTGCACATATAGTTCAGAACCACGTCACGATCCGGAAAATCGCAAGAACGTAGGCCATCAGCAAGAGCATACGAACGACCACTTCCTCGAACGGCTCGCTGGAATTCGGCGCGATCTCATAGCCGACGAAGACCAAAAGCCCGCCGATCAGCATCCACCAGAGCCAGGGGATCAACCCCAGAAAAGCCACGACCGGGTTCCTTGATGGGCGCACCAGCGCGGGGTCGAGGTTGGGGACGCTTCCGTCAGCGACGAATTCGGCGATGGCCGGCCAGACTGGCTCGGCGATCGCCGCGCCGTGCGATCCCCGCACGTAGCGGATCTGCGTGATCCGGTCCGACTGCTCGGAGAAACCATCGTGGCCCGCCCCGCCCAGCCGCTGGATCGGCACATCCTGAAAGAGCTTAGGAAAGATCGCGACCACCCAATCTGCGGTCGCGACGAAGTTCAGCACCGAGCCAACCGCTCCATGCGATCGCCCTCCTTCCTGGCCATCGGTGAGATAGTTGCTCCAGTCATATCGCGCTCGCAGCACGCTGCCCGCGAGCACGACCCGCTCGAACCGGCAACAGCTATAAAGGCGCAGCGCCTCCCCCAGACAATAGGTCCCGTTGCTGTGCCCGACGAAATGAAAGCGGACCGCGTTCGGATAGGTCGCGACCATGGTCGCATATTTGTCCATCAGCCATTCGACCTTCTCGCGACGGCTCTTCGAGAAGAGGAACGGCAGCATCGGGAAATAGCCATAGGTCGATGTTTCCGTGGCGACCGTGTGGGCGTCCTCGCGCATCTTCTTGCGGATCGCGCGGGCGATCTTGCTGGTCCAATAGCCCTCGTCGCGAATGCCGTGGACGACGAAGACCACGGTCTTCACCTCGGCATTCGGGCTGGGAATCTCGTCGGAATCGTCGGGGACCACCGATATCGCGCGCAACGCTTCGGGACTGAGCGTGACGGCGGCGGCAAGGGCTTCGCTCCGCAGTGCGCCACGCGTCCGCGACTGGCCGGGCGGCACCGTCGCGTCGCGCATTTCGAGAATGCTTCTGTGCCCGGAAAACGGAACGTCGAGATAGACGAAGTCCCCGCCCGCGACCAGATCGACATTGTCCTTGGACGAGACGTAATCGTCGATCGAGCCGAGCAATTGCACGGTGAGGCATTTCCCCGCCACATCGTCCCGCGCGGCACGCTGGCGCATCCGCAGCCACTGGATGCGGAGCTGCGTGACGAAGGCGGCGCCACGATGGACCTGAAAGATCAGCAGCGACTTGCCGGTCAGGAGTTCCACGATCCGGCCGAAGACGCTCCCCAGCCACCAATTGAGCGCACGGAACACGTTGAGATGGTGCGAAACGCGCCATCCGCGATTCATGCCCGCGAGCAGGATCATGCGATCGACCCGCGACGCCCAGTCGCGCGGCCGGGTGGATACGACCTCGGCCTCGAAAGGCGCGTCGCCGGTGCTACCGCAAGCGATGATATAGGTTTTGCGCGCGATCAGCGACCCGACGCTGTGACCGACGATGAGAATCCTGTCAAACGCGTGCTTGGACCGTTCAGCTTCCTTCCATCGCGCGTCGATTTTCTCGACCAGATCGCAGGCGATCCGGGTGGGCGACATGGTGGAGAGACGCGACATCGGCAAGTGCGGGGTAAAGACCTCGAACCAATCGCTCCCCGCATTCCGGTAAATCTCGGCGGAAACCGCTGCCATCCTAGCTGGCGAGCCTGTAAAACCATGGATGAGGACGACAAGAACCCGCTGCGGATCTGTACGCTTCATGACTCCGGTCTCCCCTGACTATCCCAGAGTGCAGCGCGGAAATGAAACCCGCAAGACAAGGCATGCTCTTTCGGAGCGTCCTATATCCTGCCAACGCCTACCTAGGGTCAGGACTCGTTGATCAGAGCCAGAAGATAATGGTGGCGGCCAGGGCGATGGCGGAGAAGAAGACCGTCGGGCACCTGTCGTAGCGGGTGGCGACGCGGCGCCAGTCCTTCAGTCGTCCGAACATGATCTCGATGCGGTTGCGGTGTCGGCACCGGCGCTTGTTGTATTTGATGGGCTGGAGCAGAGATTTCCGACTTGGGATGCAGGTTCAATACCTTCGCCTCCAAGGCATCCCTGAGCCGGTCGGCGTCAAAGCCACGGTCGCCCAGCAGCCATCGCGGCTTTGGTAGGTCGTCCAGCAGCGCTGCCGCGCCGGTATAATCGCGGACCTGACCAGCGGTCATAAAGAAGCTGAGTGGGCGCCCGTTTGCATCGGTGACAGCATGAAGCTTGGTGTTCATGCCGCCTTTGGTGCGGCCGATCAGCCGCCCAAGATCCCCTTTCTTTCCCGTAGGCTCGCATCACGATTGCGCGCGTTTGCATATGTCCACCGCTAACGAGATCGCCAACTTTCATCCGCACGCGGTCGCAGCCACGGAACTTGCTGTCGATCGCGGGCTCGAACGGTGCGTAATCACGCAAGCGGCGGTGCTGATTCAGGTAGAATCGAATTTCCCAAACGTATGGCTCGCCCCGTTTGCAAGAGGATTTTCACGAACCCTACTCTCTGACATATCGTCGGAAATCTCGTGTCGTTCGTTCGCCAGGCAACTCCATCAGCTTGCTGATCAATCGACCAATACGCTCGTTATCCTCAATAGCGGCATCGTCCGACAAATGCGCGTAGCGTGCCGTCATTTTCACGCTCGAATGCCCCAGCAGCTTGCTGATCATCGGCAGCGTCTCGGACATGGCGGCGGCATGGCTCGCGAAGCTGTGGCGAAGATCATGCATGCGGACATGCGCCAGACCTGCCGCCAACCGGGCGCGCCGAAAGGCGCCGTCAAGGCGCGCCACCGTCAACGGCTTGTCCGCGATCCAGAACACCGAAGAAAGGTTCGCATGGCGGGGCATCCGCTCCAGCAGCTCAGCCGCTGCCTTCCCCAGCCACACCGTGCGAGGCCCGGTTTTCGCGTCGTGGAGCAGAAGGCGGCGCCCCCTCACCTCGCTCCAGTCCAGGCCGCAGATTTCGCCTTTGCGGCACCCGGTCAGCGCGATCAGCCGAATGGCATCTGCCTCCATCGGCGCCGACACCCGTAGGTCAGCCAGCGCAGAGCCGAACCGCGAAAACTCTGCGTCGGACAGCATACACTCATGTTTGCGCGTTGGGTTGCGCCTGATCTGGGTGCAGGGATTCGAATTCGCCGGGATGACACCCCACGCATCGGCTTTGTTGAACACCTCACCGAGCAACTGAAGCGAGCGGTTGGCCGCAGCAGGCCCCGACCTCGCCGAGAGCCCGGCGAACCAGTGCGAAACATCCGCAGGCTCGATCTTGTCGAGGAAGCGCCGGGCGAACCCCCGTTCGAGGTGCCTGCGATAGTAGATGTTGCGATCGAGCGTCGACGGCTTCCAGCGCGGGGACACCTTGTCCCAGAATTCGGAGAGGAACGCGTCGAAGCGCGGGACCCGACGGGTGCTCATAAGCGTGTCGGCAGGGTTCTCGCCGATCTGGGCGCGCACAAGGACCCGCCGCGCTACATCGAGGGCCTGTACGCGCGAGATCACGCGCGCATCGCCGATCGTGACGGTTCGGGTGCGAGCGTCCATCCGTGCTTGGACGACATAGATCCGGCGCCCGCTCGCATAGGAACGCACGCCGAATCCGGGCAACTCACTGGCCCATTGTGTCAGCCGGCCGGCATGCGCGGGCCGCGCATCAGCAGCCGGTAGGTTTGCCGTGGCGAGTTCCAGAGCGACGATATCGCTGAGCGTGCGCGCGTTCACAACGCTGGCTCCATCTTGTCGGCAATCGACGCGCACACCCGCGCTGCGGACTCGGACACCACGTCATCCGCCAGATGGGCGTAGCGCGCGGTGGATTCAGGAAGGGCGTGGCCAAGGAGCTTGCCGACCACCGAGAGGGACACGCCATCCCGGATCGCAAGCGACGCGAAACTGTGTCGCAGATCATGCAACCGCACGTCCATCAATCCGGCGCGCGCGCGAAGCTTGAACCATGCGGGGTCCGGGTTGAGCGGGACACTCAAATTCCGCCCGCCGGGGAAAACCAGGCCCGAGATCTGTTCGCCGCGAAGGCCGTCGAGGATCTTGCGGGCCGGTGCGTTGAGATAGATCACTTTCGCGCCGGTCTTGCTGTCGGGCAGGAAAATACGCGGCGGCTTGATCCACTCCCATCGCAAACCCGCGATCTCCTGCCGCCGTGCGCCCGTGTAGATCAACAGCCGGATGATGGTCACCGCCCCCGGCAGCTCGGCCTCTGCCGCCTTCAACACTGAAGCCAATGCGCGATACTCCGATCCGCTGAGATAGCGCTCCGGGAGCTTGCGCTTGTAGCGGGCAATGCCCTTGCAGGGATTGGAGCCGCCCGGCCGGTAGCCGAGCGTTTCTGCCATCTTGAAGATGGACGCCAGCACCGGCACTGACCGGTTGAATGCGGCAGGCTTCTGACCCATCGCGTCGCGCCATTTTACGATGTCGGCTCGGCTCATTTGCGCAACCGGAAGCGAACCGAAAGCGGGCAGAATATGCGCCTTGATAGCCGATGCGTTTCGGGTCGCGGTACTGGCCTTCCAGCCCGCCACGCACTCCATGAATTCCGGAAAAAACTGCTCGAACGTCAGCCCGACGCTGGGCTTCGCGGCGGGCTTTTGGGGCAGTCCGTCGAGTGCGGCCGATCGAAGAATTTTGAGGGCTTCGCGACGGGCTTGCCGGACATCCATCGTGGCTGTCGACCCCAACGTTTCGAACCTGGCATTGCCCCGTTCTCGATGCTGTAATACCCAAGTTTTCCGTCCGGTGGTTCGACACCGCAGCCCGAATCCGGGAAGGTCCGTGTCCCAGTAGATCATCGGATTTTTCGGGGGTCGGCGACGAGCGATGTTGCCGTCGAGTCGGACGATTTGGTTGCCCGTGGACCTCACCGCAGAAGGCGGCGAGTCGGCTATCAGATAGCCATCTGGAGCCTCCGAATCGCTGTCTATTGCTCCGTTTCTATCCTTCTGATACCTCATCATAAGTACCTACTCTCAACGGTTTAGCCGTGTAGGGTGTGCAATTCTAGGTACTGTCCCCTCCCCTGTGCCTTGTTCTGCTCGCCTCGCTTCGGGTTGTCGGGCGTAGACCGGAGGGGGCAAATTCGGACGACAGGCCGGGGTCTCCCGCCTGTCGAAATCGGCGCCGCGTAGCGTCCGTTTAGGCCCGCTTTCCGCCCGCTTGGACGCTGTGAAACATGCGCCAAATGGTGCTCATAATTGGGGAATGAAGATCGGGTTTCCTCGGCGGAAAAGTGGCGATATCCTGATGTGCGTCGTACCCCTGTACGGCTCCAATTCGGGAGGAAATCATGGCATCGAAACTCGACCGGGAACGTAAGAAAATCGAAGAGGACGAGGCAAAGCTTCGGGATCGAAAAAGGGCACTCATCGAGGCATATCGCGCCGAGGTTATGGACAAGATTCAGAAGCTCACCGCGCGCCTTGATACCGAGACTCTCAGTGAGATTTTCGATCGCATCCAGGCGCTCGGTCCAACGGAGACATTGAGGCGTCTCGGGGTTGAGAATGCCCAGCATTCCGGCAGCGAGCAGAAGGCAGATTCCCGGAACGGTGCCGGGTCGAAAGTTGCTCCAGCGCTGGCGGGTTCGGAGGCATAAATTGCGCCGCGTTGGTGTCTCTAGCGATACCCAAATGGGAGCGTTACAATAGGCTGATGCTCAATAGGCGCGAAGCGGGTTCGATGCCCGCTTCACGCCTTCTTCAACCTCGGCCAGATGCACGATATGGGCGGCGCTTCGCAGCGCCGCCCAGCGGATCAGAGGAAGTGAATTTCCTCGGCAATGATCTCGACGCCGTAGCGCTCGACATCGTTCTGGTCGGTCCATTTCGAGTAGTGGAGCCAGCCCCGAATCCCGAGTGGATCGCCCTTCTGTTTCTGCTCACGAACCGCGACGCCGAGTGCGCCGAAGACCGTGATCCGGTGAAATTCGGTGTCGTAGACAGTTCGGTTCTGAGCGTCCTTCACTACCTTGCCGTCGCGGACGCGCGCCCGATCGGTTGCAAGCCGAAGTTCCGTGATCTTTTTGTTGCCGGTATCGCGCGTCTCAGGGTCTTTGGTCAGGCGACCCGCGAGGTTGACGTTGTTCACGATCGCATTCCTTTCGCTGTTCGGCGAACCGTTTCGCCGGTGCCAGCGATCGGCGATCGAGCGGGTGGCCACGCACCGGAGCGAAGCGATGGGGAACCGGAAAATCTGGCTGGCGCGGGCAGACGCGCAGCGGCAACTCGGGCCTGATTTTCCGGTTGCGTGGTTGGCCGCGCTTATCGCGCTTCGCGCGATGGACGAGCTGCCAGCGCATCTGCGCCGCGGCGTCGATAACGGCATCGACAAACGCGCGTTCAGCGAACTCATCACGCATCTCGCCTTCTACGCCGGTTTTCCCGCCGCGATCTCAGCGTCCGTCTGCGCCGCGCAGACGCTGGGACCACTCGCGGACGACTGATCCAGGCCGGCTCCCTCGGTCGAGGTTGATCGGCCACCACGGTTTCATCTCAACCCTTCAGTGCAACACGAAAGGATCTCATCATGAAGGTACTCACGGACACCATCCTATCGAAGTCGGCGTTTTCGGCGGACATCGATGTTCCGATCGAGAAGATCGACATCGCCGATTGGCTGTTCAACCTCGCGGAAGCGGAATATCAGCGCTGCTGCCCGCCTGACCACATCGCAACCGCGACCACCCACACGGACGATGGCCGGCTCATGTCGATCAATGTTGAGATGATCGGCACCGGTTTGGTCGTTCAGCACTATGTCGCGGAAGAAGCGACCCCGACGTATTGCCGTATGAACTCGATCTCGGACGTTTTCACAGCGAACGGCCGCACGCAGGTCAACGTGATCTGGGAACTCAAGGCCGAGAGCATTGAAGGTGGTCGTACCCGCTATACCAATGCCGTGACCGCGCACCCGACGGATGCCTTCATGGACTTCATTGCCGCCCACGGGATCTCCTACGAGGACGCGGCGAAGGCTCGCCAGGACGCCGGCGGCGATCACAACAGTCGCGAGACACCATTGTTCGCCGCGAGCATCGGGCGCCGCGCGCTCGCGAACGACAAGATGGCGGCCTAAATCGTCTTCGAAAAACGGCGTCGGGCATGTTTCGGCGCCGTTTCTTTCAATCGGCTTCCTTTCTCCACTGTTGCCAGTCGCGAGAGGTGTGCCGCTCGCGTTCGCAGGATAGCCGGTCCCCTTTCCGCCATTTGGCGGGATCGATCCATTGGCCCATCATGGCGCCGGCCTTGGCCTCCTGCGCAGCGGCGAACGCCGCCAGATATCGTGCGCGCCGATCCGGATCATGATCGAGAAATCCGGGGCGCGGCACAGCATAGCCGGCGCGGATCATCGCTTCGCCGAGGTCTCGACCGGCTACCTCGGCGATCGCAACCGGACGCCCGTAGCTGGACTGACCCGTGAGGCGCAGCATGGCAGGTCCGCGCGCGAGAAATCGCGCAGCGAAATCCTGTGCGGCCTTGCCGCATGGCGCGCAGCCTGAGGCCATTTCGCACCATTGTTTCCGCTCGAATGCGTCAGCGCCCAACAGGCGGAAGTCGATCGCAACGGTGTCGCCGTCGATCGCCCGCGCCTTACCCTCGATGCCGGTGGTATCAGGCTCAGCGATCGATGGGCTGCAAGCGCCAAGCAGCGCAGCGAGAAAGGCGAGATTAAGTCCGTTCAGTGGAGACATCGACAAGCTCCTTGTCGTCATCATTCGACGCCTGCTCGGCCTTCGCCTTGTTGATCCGGGCGTAGATCGCCTGGCGCGATACGCCGGTCAGCTTCGCCGCGCGGGATACGCCGTTTTTCGGGTCTTCCGCGATAATGCGCAGGGCTTCGGCCCATTGGTCATCGGTCAACTTCGGTGGTCGGCCGAGCTGGACGCCGGCGCGGCGTGCGGCATCGATCCCGGCGCGTGTCCGGTCGATGATGATGTCGCGCTCAAATTCTGCGAGCGAGCCAATCAGGTGGAATAGCAAGCGCCCGGCTGGCGACCCCGTTTCGATCCGTTCGTGCAGCGAACAGAAGTCGGCTCCCCTGCCCTTCAGATCTTCAAGCGCTGCGATCAACGTCGAGAGCGAGCGCGACATCCTATCCAGCCGCCAGACCACCACCTCGTCACCGGCGCGGAGCTGGGCGAGCATATTGGTATATTCCGGTTTGAGGACCGCCCCGCCCGAGACCCCCTCGTCTCGGTAGATCTTCTCGCAGCCATAGGCTTTGAGTTCCTGGACCTGCATCCGCAAGTTCTGCTCGCCGGTCGATACGCGGGCGTAGCCGATCTTCATGGTTGCTTTCCGCTCTGCGGGGTTGGCTCCCAGGGGTTGATGATCCTGACCTTGCTGTGCTGGAAGTCGGCGACGTTTCGCGTGACCACAGCGAGGTCATGGACCATCGCCGTTGCCGCGATCCACGCATCACGCTCGCTGGCGGGATCGGGAACATGAAGCGCGGCGCACTGCAAGGCGACGGCGGTATCACAGGGCAGGATTCGCCCTTCAAAGGCAGGTAGGATGTAGGTGTGCAGCCATGCTTCCAGAAGCCGGGCCTGGGCGACATCACCGCGATGAGCGATCCGGTGGATGCCCATCTGCATCTCCATCACTGAGACAGCGGAAATTACGAAACTGTCGGCGCTCGCGGCGTTGACCCACGCTGTCACATTGGAGTCTGCGCGCGCCGTCCCGAGCTTGCGGAGTTCAGAAATGACATTGGTATCCAGAAGGTACATCAACCGAGATCCGGCACGCGCGCGGCGAATTGGCTTCGTGGCGGATCGAAATCGATCTCGGCAATACCTTCCAGTTCGGGGCCAGGTGCCAGCAACTCGCCAAGGCTCTTCCTGCCGGCAGTGAGGCGACGGTATTCTTCGATATTCATCAGTACGTGAGCTGGTCGCTCGCGGTTGGTGATGAACACTGGCCCATCATCGGCTGCCTTCTTCGCGCTGCTCGGATCGCGACTGAAATCGCGGCTGGAAACATAATGCACCGTCATCGCTCACCTCTAACGTTTGTCAGGTACGTTACCGACATAAGTCGGGCGGAGCAAGCGGTAGTGTCAAACTATGATACTTCGAGTTGCATTAATTTGACAGGCTTGGATTTTGCCAGTTTTGAACAACGGATTGTAAATGCGCACGGTATGTGGCGGCCTTCCGATCGCGCTAATTGTCGTCGCGCCAGCGCCGCCATTCTCACTGAGGATCGAGAAATGGGAATGGTGCCTTAACGCTGCTGGGTGGGTGAAGCTGCCGTATTGTCGCTCATGGCCTTGATCAGCTCAACGCGTCGATGGTGCCGCAACTTGAACGTGTCGGGGCCAACCCGCCGAAGCTCTCTGTAACCCAGCGACCGCCAGAACCTCTCCGCCGCCTCATTCGCCTCAAGGACAGCGAGGCGTATTTGCTGCGCTCCGTGAGCCGCCACCCACTGCTCGATCGAGGCATAGATCGATCGGCCGATGCCTTGCCCTCTGACGGCGGGATCAACGACCATGAAGCCGAGATACCAAACACCATCGCTTGGGTAGTCACGCAAGACGGCGGCCACGGCTATCAGCCCACTTTCACCCCGCCAGCCCATAATAGTCTGATCGGCCGAACTCTTTTCGTCTGGAACATCACGAAACAAATCCAGCGCATCCGCCAGCGTCGCCGGCTCCCCGTCCTGCAACATGAAGTAGTCGGCGCAGCGGGCATATAGGTCAGCGACTTCGCCAACATCATGCTCGGTCAGGATCAACGGCAACTTATTGGTGGCAGCATCGAGCAGGGGCATCATCCATGTCTAACCTGCCTTTGGAGCGGATACGACCTATCCCGATTGGGGAAGAGCGATCGAGACGGCCGGTGTCGTTCTCAAATCCGATCGAGAAATGGGAAAGCCGGTATTCCACACCCGCTTGGATCTATCGGTGCCGTCCCACCGTCTCTAATTTTTGTAGATGATGCTAACCGTCGTCATCGCCTTTTCGCGCGCGATGGTGACCATCCCGCCATTGCTCCCGCCATCATTCCCGACGGTCCGAACCGCCACTTCGGCGGTATCCGGCATGGCGGGGCGCTTTTTTCCGGCTGCGGTCAGCGCGGCATCCTGAAATGCCACGACTTTGGCGAGTGCATCGGGGCTGGTGTAGGAAATACTTCCACCCGGCGCGGACGAGGTATCTATCAGGACCGACACGATCTTGGCGCCCGGATATATCTTCACCCAGGCAGGCAGGCTCTTTGGCAGAGCGGCGGCGTTGTCCGAGCCGTACACGGTGGTCGTCCGGCCCTGCGCGTCCGTAGTCGTGCCGATTGCCGAAGTCCCATCGGGGACGGGCGTATTCGTCTGCCCGTCGCCAGACGATGGACTGCACCCGATCAGCAGCGCGACAGGCAGGATCAGGGTAGGACGCATCAGATTTCTCCCTTTACCGATGAGCTGCCTTTACACTCGGGCAGCGATCCGTCGTCCAGGAAAATCCGGTGTGATCGGGGGCAGGCACCTTGCCGAAATCGAAGGATGATCGAGAAGGCGATGGCGCTCTCGGAATGGATGGTATTTCGGGAATCACGCCGCCAGCAGGAACGGCAAAAAGTGGGTGGAAAGCAGTCATTCTGCTGTTGACGAGCATGGGCGGTTGCGGACGGCGGTCTATGGTTTAGTCTGCTGATATGGCCGATCATTCGATGCTGACCGAACTGGATGCGTCGATGCTGGCAGAGGCGTTTCCGCGAGAACATCTATCTGTTGCAACCTTAGCGGCACAGTCCGTCGCACGCGTTCTTGCTCCCGCACAATGGACCGAGCGATTTACCGTCCGGTCGGAGCAGCAGGCCGTGTTCATCCCTGCGCGGTTGCGCTTCACTTCCGAACGGCTGCGATTGACTGATGGCGATGCGCCCTTCCCGTTCGCTCGCGCCCTACAAACTCGCAGCAATGATGGGTTCGAACGCCAACGTGCCGCTCGCGACCTGATGAGAGACTTACAGCCTTGGGGCGCTCCATTCGTCGTGGCGCTTATTGGCGAGTATATTGTCGAGATACTGGATGACATTGCCGCCGCGCTGACACCTGATAGCACCCGCACGCTCGGCGATTTCATCACCGACAACGCGGCTTACTGGCAAACTACCAAACAACGCGTGGCGAGCTATTGGAACGTCTATTATCGCGCAAATGCGAGTAGCGAGCAGCGCCGCCCATACGGGCGCAACGAATACGTGGGCTTCAAGTTGGTGGAGCATATCGAGGCGGCGGTTCCTAGGCATCGTCAAGCCGGAGAGGAATGACCGCAACTGGGGCGGCAACGGTAGGGCCGCTTTTCCGCCCGAAACCTTCCGGTCGGCTTTTGGGCGGTTTCGGACATGACAACCAAAGGCAATGCCGGCAGCCTTCCCTGCGGCTCTTGATCGTGTCGTCGATCGGATCAACTAAGACGATGCTTCGTCGTTAGGCGCTACGTCCCTATTCGATGCGGAAGCGGCCTTCGCGCGGTGCAAGGCGGTGACCCGCTTGACCTGTGCGATGCTGCATCCGGCTAACTCGGCCGTTTTTGCAATGCTCATGCCCGCGTCACGAAGGCCGACGATACGGCGATGGTGCGCAAGGTCGGGTTTGCGACCGCTGTACCGCCCCGCCCGTCTGGCAATCTCGATCCCTTCGCGCTGACGTTCGCGGCGTGTCTCATAGTCGTCGCGCGCAGTCTGAAGTGCCACACGCAGCAGCATATCTTGGACCGCCTCAAGCACGATCCGGGCGACGCCGGAGCTGTCGGCGACGAGATCGGACAGATCAACAATCCCGGGGACCGAGAGCCGAGCCCCCTTCCCTCTAATTGTCGCCACCAGCAATTCTGCCTCCGGCAGCGGGAGACGACTGATCCGGTCGATCTTTTCCGCAACGACCACCTCACCGGGTTGAAGGTCTGCGACCATGCGTAACAGCTCCGGTCTGTCCGGCCGGGCGCCTGATGCCTTCTCCCGGTAAACCGCCGCCACATAGAAGCCAGCCGCTCTCGCTCCTGCGACAATCGCTTCCTGTCGCGCGAGATCCTGTTCCTCGGTGCTGACCCGTAGGTACACCCTGGCTGCCTTGACCACGTTCCGGTTTTCGTTCTGGCTCACTTGGTCTTGGCTCCCTTGGGTATACCCGTAATAGCCGCTCCAAGGACATCTAGCTACAAATATCAACGCGCGGTCCTGCGTAGCCTAGCCAACCTAGCCAGCTTCTTTGAGCTAG
>NZ_SGIS01000028.1:65985-69461 GCF_004208535.1 Sphingomonas populi | reverse complement strand
TCGAACAACTCTCGAAAACCACGCACCTGCATCTCCCGGTCTTTCCAGAAGACGCTTCAGAATCCTTTTTCCTGCCCGGCGCTACTCCCTCCAGCTCAAATGCGATTCCCCTGCCCTGGAAGGGAGGGGCCGGGGGTGGGTAGGGTTGTGGCGGTCGCCACGCTGCCTCGCGGATCGACCCACCCCCAACCCCTCCCTTTCAGGAAGGGGAGCAAGTCAGACTTAGCTATTGCGAACGAATTGCATAAATCCTACGACGCTCCTCATATCGGGGGATCAGCGGCGCTGGCGCGGCTGTTCGGAGTCGGGATGGGCGCTTTGGTGAAGGATGGTCTGGCCGAAACCGGCGCACGCGCCACGGTCGCGCGGTCGCTACCGCGCGCCAAGCCCAAGTTCCGCGCATGGTGGATGAAGCAGCTCATCGCGTGGCATTGGATCAGCGCGGCGGTGTCGCTCGCCAGTATGCTGCTGTTCGCGATCACCGGCATCACGCTCAACCACGCGGCGAGCATCGCCGCGACCCCCGTAGTGATGACCGGCAAGGCGACCGTGCCGCCCCGGCTGATGCGGCTGCTCGCCGCACCGCACGCCGCCGATGCGCCGCTGCCTGACGCGATCGCCGCCAACATCGCGCCGCAACTCCACCTCGACGCGCGCGGGCGACCCGCCGAATGGTCCGACGAAGACGTCTACGTCGCGATGCCGGGGCCGGGTCGCGATGCCTGGATCAGCATCGCGCGCGCGACCGGCGTGGCCACCTCGGAGATCACCAATCGCGGCTGGATCGCGTGGGTCAACGATCTCCACAAGGGCCGCAACACCGGAGCATTGTGGTTCTGGTTCATCGATCTGTTCGCCGCCGCCTGCGTGCTGTTCTCGCTGACCGGGCTACTGCTGCTCCAGCTTCACGCGCGGCGGCGGCCGCTCACCTGGCCGCTGGTCGCGCTCAGCCTCGCGCTGCCGCTGATCCTCGCCGTCGTCTTCATCCATTGAGGGGAATATCATGCGCAAGACACCGCTTCTGATCGCCGGTGCGCTGGCCGCGCCGGCGAGCGCGGGCACGATCAGCGTCACCATCCCGCAAGTGCCGGTCGCCGAATACCACCGGCCCTATGTCGCCGCGTGGATCGAGCCGGCCGGCGGTGGTGCCGCGCAGACGCTGTTCGTGTGGTACGACATCAAGAAGAAGGGCAACGAGCCGGGCACCAAATGGCTGTCCGACCTGCGCACCTTCTGGCGCAAGGGCGGCCGCTCGCTGACGCTCCCCGCCGACGGCCTTAGCGGCGCGACCCGCGCGCCCGGCACCTACCAGATCCCGCTGCCGGCCAACCTCAAGAGCGGCGCCTACACTTTGTACGTCGAGGCCGCGCGCGAGACCGGCGGGCGCGAACTCGTGTCGGTGCCGCTCAGCGTTCCCGCCAAGGCCGCGAGTGCTGCGGGCAAGACCGAACTCGGCACCGTCACGATCCGCTAATCAGGAGATTTCCCATGCGCCCTGCTTTCCGTCTCGCGGCCTCCGCCGCAATGCTATCCTGTGCGGTTCCGGCGCTGGCGCACCGCGCCTGGCTGGTGCCCTCGACCACGATCGTCTCGGGCACCGACGATTGGGTGTCGATCGACGCGGCGATCTCGAACGACCTGTTCTTCGCCGATCACAACGCGCTGCGCCCCGACATGGTCAAGGTGTGGGCGCCCGACGGCAGCCCCGCGCAGATCCAGAACGCGGCGACGTTGCACTATCGTTCGGTGTTCGACGTCAAGCTCGACAAGCCCGGCACCTGGAAGATCGGCACCACGCAATCGGCGGTGATGGGCAGCTTCAAGGTCGATGGCGTCGACTGGCGCGTCGGCGGGCGTGGGCCGGGCGGTCCCGGTGGACCGGGCGGCCCGGGTCGTCCGGGCGGTCCGGGGGGCGCGGCGCCGGGTGCGGCACGGCCAGCCGGCGAAGGCCCGCCGCCCGGCTTCCAGCCGCGCCCGAGTGTCGCCACCGTGGCGGACATCCCCGCCAACGCCACCGATGTGAAGCTGACCGAGGTCATCGGCCAGAACAATGTCTTCATCACCGCCGGCGCGCCGACCGCGACGGTGTTCCAGCCGACCAACACAGCGCTGGAAATGGTGCCGGTGACGCACCCCGATGAACTCGTCTCGAACGAGCCGGCCAAGTTCCGCTTCCTCATCGACGGCAAGCCCGCCACCGGACTCAAGGTCACGCTCGTCCCCGGCGGCAAGCGCTACCGCGATGGCGAGGGCGCGTTCGACGTGACCACCGGCGCGGACGGCGTCGCCGAGGTCAAATGGCCGTTCGCCGGTCTGTTCTGGCTCAATGCCACCAGCACCGACGCGCACCCGAGCGCGCCGCGCGCGACCGAGCGGCGGATGAGCTACACCGCGACGCTCGAAGTGGTGGCGCCGTAAGCCCCCACGCGATGCGGCTGGCGATCCCGCGCGAGCTCGACGCGCGCGCGATCGCCGGCGTCGATCATGCCGCGCGGGTGGTCGATCTCACCGGCGAGACGATGGGGACGGTGTGGCGGGTGCGCTGCGCTGTGCCGGTGGCATTCGATACCCAAGCGTTGCGCGCCGTGATCGCGCGGCGGCTGGCCGGGCTGGTCGCCGAGTTGAGCCACTGGGAGCCGGCCTCGCGGCTCAGCCGCTTCAACCGCGCGGCGGCGGGAAGCTGGGTGAAGCTGCCGCGCGACTTCGCGACGGTGATCGCGGCCGGCCTCGACATCGCCGCGCGATCGGGCGGGGCGTTCGATCCGGCGATCGGGCGGCTGGTCGATCTGTGGGGGTTCGGCCCCCGGCCGCACACGCGCGTCCCCTCGGACGCGGATGTCGCAGGCGCGCTGGCGGTGTCAGGCTGGCAGCGGCTCGCTTTCGATCGCTCGGCCGGGTGGCTGCATCAGCCGGGCGGGGTCGCGCTCGATCTGTCGGGAATCGCCAAAGGCTATGCGGTCGATGCGGTAGCGCGCCTGCTTTGGGAGCAGGATGTCGCACACACGCTGGTCGAGATCGGCGGCGAATGTCTCGGGCTGGGCGTGCGGCCCGATCTCGATCCGTGGTGGGTCGATATCGAGACCCCGCCGGGCGCGGACATCGCGCCGCTCCGCGTGGCGCTGCACGGTCTCGCGGTGGCGACCTCGGGCGATTACGTGCGCGGCCGCCACACGCTCGATCCGCGTACCGGGCGTCCGGCGGGCGCGGTGACGTCGCTGAGCGTGCTGCACCCCTCGGCGATGATCGCCGATGCCTGGGCGAGCGCGCTGACGGTGCTGGGGCCAGACGCGGGCGCGGCGCTGGCGACACGCGAAGGGCTGGCGGTGCGCTGCGTGTATCGGGTGGAGGCGGGCGTGCGCGAGTGGCTCAGCCCGGCGTTGGCGGCAATGCTGGCGTAAGCACCACCCCTCGACCGTTCGTGCCGAGCGAAGTCGAGGGGCCAGCGCCAGGGGCGGGGGGGGGGCGACAGGCGGCCA
>NZ_SGIS01000028.1:0-65975 GCF_004208535.1 Sphingomonas populi | reverse complement strand
GTGCCGCGCGAAGGCGCGCCCCCTGCGCTGGGGGGGGGGCCTCGACTTCGCTCGGCACGAACGGTTAGGGAATGGAGCCGGGCGCGTAAGCCGTTACTTCCCCACCCAGTCCGCAACCTCGCCCGCGACTTGATTTGCCGCCTGGTTGAGCGCCGCCGCACTCCCGTTCGCATCGATCGTGGCGACCGGCACGCTTGCCGAGAAGCGCTTCTTGTCGATCACGTTCTTGTCATCGCGGATCAGCGCGCCGTCGAACGCGACCACCGCCTGCTTCGAGGTGGCATCGATCCCGAAGCTGCGCAGCTCGCCCGACAGCCGCGCTCCCGGATCGGCGCGGAATTGGGAGACGCTCAGCACGACGCGTCCGGTCTTCGCCGCGACGGTATCCGACACCAGCCGCGCGAACAGCCGCGCCGGCGGCTCGACCCACATCGCCTTGGGAACATAGGCGATCGAGGTGTCGTTGATCTGCACCGGGATGCGATTGCCCGCCAGCGCCTGCGAGACGGCGGGCACTTGGATGACGATCGTCGCCGCCGTCGCCGAACTCTGGTCCTGACCGGTCGGCAGCGCGGTGGTCGAGGTGATCGTCAGCAGCGACGCGGGCGGCTTGGGCGAGAGGCTGATGCAGCCCGACAGCGATGCCAGCGCGGCGAGAGCGACGGAAGCCTTCAGGGAGAGCGGACGCATCGGGAACCTCATATGCTGGGCCGTCGGTTTTTGGGCCATCACTTGCCACCTTTATAGTCGGGCAGCTTGGGCTGGCCGACGAGCGACCCCGCGCCACCGCGATCGAGCTTTTCGGCGACGGCGGTCAGCGCCTGCGACATGTTGCGCAGATCGTGGATGAGCGCGCCGACTTCAGGGATGGTCTCCTTCGAGAACGCCTTGATGCCCGGCCGGGCGTCGGTGATCGCCGCGTCGAGCGTTTCCATGCTGTGCTGCGCCGACGCGACCGCCGAGCTCAGGTTCTTGGTGGCCGGGCGGACGTCCTCGTTGATCATCGCATTGGTCGATCCCGCCAGATCGCCGATCTGCTTGGCGGCGTCGCTCGCCTGTTTGAGCGTGGTACGCATCTCGGCGAGCGTCGCGGCGATCTCCGGCCCGCGATCGGCGAGCGCGCCGGTCAGCCGGTTGGTATTGGCGAGAATGCCGGTGATCGACTGCTGGTTCTTGTCCGAAAGCAGTTCGTTGAACCGTTCTGTCAGCGTCGAGATGCGCTCAAGCAGCTTCGGCGCCGAGTTGAGCAACGCACCGAGACCGCCGGCCTTGGCGGGGATGGTCGGCACGCCGTTCGGGCAATCGAGCAGCGGGTTGGTCTCGGGGCAGGTGATCGGCGGAGCGCCCTTGACCGCGCCGTCGAGCTGGATCGTGCTGGTGCCGGTGAAGCTGCCCTGGATGGTCGCGGAGGTGCCGACCAGGATTGGCGTATCCTTGTCGATGCTGATTCGCACGCGCACGAACTGCGGATCGTTGGTGAGCGCGATTTCCTTCACCTCACCCTTCGGCACACCCGAGAAGGCGACCGCCGACCCCTTCGCCAGCCCGTCGACCGACTGTTTGAAGAAGATGTCATATTCCTTGTCGGTCGCCGCGCCGAAGCGCGCGATCCACACGAGGAACGCCGCCATCACCAGCAGCAGGATCAGCACGACCGAGCCGACCAGGACGTGATTCGAGCGCGTTTCCATCAGCTTTCGGTCCCTGCAATCTCTTTGGCCGCGGCATGCTCCACCGAAGCGTTCGCGGCGCGGCCGCGCGGCCCTCTGAAATATTCCTGAATCCACGGATGATCGGTCGCGAGCAATTCGTCGATCGTGCCGACCGCGATCACCTTATGGTCGGCCAGCACCGCGACCCGGTCGCAGATCGCGTACAACGTATCGAGATCGTGCGTGATGAGGAACACGGTGAGGCCGAGCGTCTTCTGGAGCGACTTGATGAGCTCGTCGAACGCGGCGGCGCCGATCGGATCGAGCCCGGCGGTCGGCTCGTCGAGGAACAGCACTTCAGGGTCAAGCGCGAGCGCACGCGCGAGGCCGGCGCGCTTGCGCATCCCGCCCGACAGTTGCGACGGATATTTCGGGCCGGCATCGGCGGGCAGGCCGGTCATCACCACCTTGTACGCGGCGATCTCGTCGAGCAGCGACTGCGGCAGCGCCTTGTAGAATTCGCGCAACGGCACCTGCACGTTCTCGGCGACGGTCAGCGTCGAGAACAGCGCTCCACCCTGGAACAGCACGCCCCAGCGTTTCGAGAGATCGACCATCTCGGTCTCCTCGCGGTCGATGGTCGGCTCGCCGAGGACATGGATGTCGCCCGCCTGTGGCTTCTGCAAGCCGATGATCGAGCGCATCAGCACCGATTTGCCGGTGCCCGACCCGCCGACCACGCCGTAGATCTCGCCGCGCCGCACCTCGAGATCGAGCCCGTCATGGACGACCTGATCGCCGAAGCTGTTGCGCAGGCCGCGTACGACGATGACGTCGTCGGTTTCAGACGGGGAACGCGTGCTCATATCCAGCCCACATAGGTGAAGAACACCGCGAAAAACGCATCGAGCACGATGACGAGGAAGATGCCCTGCACCACCGCCGACGTGGTGCGCTGGCCGACCTGCTCGGCATCGCCCTCGACCAGCATGCCCTGGTAACAGCCGGCCATGCCGATGATCGCGCCGAACACCGGCGCCTTGACCAGCCCGACATAGAGATCGGTGAGTGGCACCACCTCGCGCAGCCGCTGGATGAACGTCACCGGCGGAATGCCGAGCGACACCCAGCACAGCAGCCCGCCGCCGATGATCCCGACCAGCGCCGAATAGAAACCGAGCAGCGGCATCATGATGACCACCGCCATCACGCGCGGCAGCACCAGCGCCTCCATCGGCGAGACGCCGATCGTCCGCATCGCGTCGATCTCCTCGGTCAGCTTCATCGTGCCGAGCTGCGCCGCGAACGCCGAGCCGGAACGGCCCGCGACCATGATCGCGGTCATCAGCACGCCGAGTTCGCGCAGCGTGAGTCGCCCGAGCAGGTTGATCGTATAGACCTCCGCGCCGAACTGGCGGAGCTGCACCGCGCCCTGCTGCGCGATGACGATGCCGATCAGGAAGCTCATCAGCCCGATGATGCCGAGCGCCTTCACGCCGACCACCTCGAACCGCTGGATCGTCGCGTTGAAGCGGAAGCGCTTGGGGTGGATGATGATGTGCCACACCGCGATCATCGTCGCGCCGAAGAAGCCGAGCAGCCCGTACAACGTGTTGGCCGTCAGCACGACGGCATCGCCGACCTCGCCGATCACGCGGGCGAGGCCGCCGACCGGGTTGGGGCGGATCGCGACCGGCTGATCGGCCGCCGCGACCTGTTCGAGCAGATGTGTGCCGTCCGGGTCGAGCCCGTCGATCTTCGCGTCGTGCTGCGCCGCGAATCGGTGGATCAGCCACGCGCCGACGGTGTCGATTCGCTCGATCCCGCTGAGATCGATCGTATCGACCTTGCCATCGTAATCGTGCAACCGGTTCGGCAGATCGCCGATCTGCGCCAGCGACAGGCTGCCAGTGAAGCGGACCACGTCTCGCTCACCGGAGCGTTCGGACGTGAAGGCGGCGGACTCGGTCATCGCGCGCATCTTTGCTGCAATCGCACTGGAACGGCAAGCCGCGCTGTTGCTAGGATGAAACGATGCACGCCATCGCCATATACGACCTCGACAAGACCATCACCTACGCACCGACCTGGACTTCGTTCCTCGTTTCGAGCGCGCGTCGCGAAATGCCGTGGCGGCTCGCGCTGCTGCCGCTCGCGGGCGTGGCGACGCTTGGCTACGCGCTCAAGCGGCTCGATCGCGGCGGGCTGAAGGCGGCGACCCAGCGCCTGATGCTCGGCAATGCGTGGCCGGAGGCGCGCGCGGCGGCGGCGGCGGCGCGCTTCGCCGACGGTGTCGTCGCGACCGGCGTCTATGCCGGCGCGCGCGCGGCGATCGCGGCGGATCGCGCGGCGGGGCGGCGAATCGTGCTGGCGACCGCCTCCTACGCCTTTTACGCGGGCGCAATCGCCGAGCGGCTCGGCTTCGACGACGTGATCGGGACCGGCGTGACATCCGACGGCGGGCGGGTGCGCGCGCGAATCGCCGGCGAGAATTGCTACGGCCCCGCCAAACTCCGCATGATCGAAGCGTGGATGGCCGAACAGGGGATCGCGCGCGAGGATGCGACGATCCGCTTCTACAGCGATCATGTCTCCGACGCGCCGACGCTCGAATGGGCCGACGAAGCCTTCGCAGTCAACGCCCACGCGCCGCTGCGCGTGATGGCGGCACTGCGCGGGTGGACGGTGGTGGATTGGGAGCGGTGAGGGCGTAAACGACCGTCCCGACGCCACACCTATCGTCACCCCAGCGCAAGCTGGGGTCTTCCGGGGGCTGGCGCGCTATCACGGAGAGACCCCAGCTTGCGCTGGGGTGACGATGTTGTGGCGCGCGACGCTCAGCCCAGCGCCACGTCGATACCGTGGATCACCAACCCGACCAGCCCACCGACCAACGTCCCGTTGATGCGAATATACTGCAAATCCCGCCCCACCGCATTCTCCAGCCGGCGCGTGATCGTCTCCGCATCCCAGCCCTTGACCGTCTCAGACACCAGCCGGACGATATTGTCGCCATAATCGGCGGCGATGCCGACGACGGTGCGGCGCACGAAGCGGTTGATCGTCGCGCGCAGGCGGTCCTCGCGCTGGAGCGTCTCGCCGAGCTGGCGCAGCGCGTCGCCGATCGGGCCTTGCATCACCCGGTCGGGGTCGCTTGCCATCCGCAGCATGCCGCCGCGCGCCTGTTCCCAAATTCCGTCGAGCCAGCGCTGCATCGCCGGATTGGCGATGATCTCGGCCTTGATCGCCTCGACCCGCGCTTGCATCTCGGGCGAATGCATCAGGTCGTGGGCGAGGCTCTCCAGCCCCTCCTCGGCCTTGGCGCGCAAGGGGTGCGCCGAATCGGCGGCCATGTCGCTGAGCAGCCCGTTCAGCCCAGCGATGATCTTGTTGGCGAGCGTCTCGTCCAGCCCGGTCCAGCGCAGGATCGAACCGGCACGCTCATGCACCATCGCGCGGATGAGATGGTCGTTTGCCTCCAGGATTCGCGCCGCCCAGCGCACGATGCCGTCGAGCAGCGGCAGGTGACGCCCCTCGGCGATCGCGGCGGTGAGCGCCTGCCCGAGCAGCGGCGCAACGTCGAGTTCGTTCAGCCGCGTGCCGATCATCGTCTTGACCATGCCGCCGAGCCGCTGCTGGTCGAGCGCCTGGAGCATGTGGATGGTCAGCGCCGACGCGCCGCGCGCGATTCGCCCGTCGCGCGCGAGCGGATTGGCGAGCCAGCGCCCCGCCGCGCCCGCCACGTCGAGCCGCAGCATGCGGCGCGCGACGACGCGGGGAATCAGGAAATTGTCGCGCAGGAACGCGGCCAGCGTCGTGCCGATGCGATCCTTGTTGCGCGGGATGATTGCGGTGTGCGGGATCGGCAGTCCGAGCGGATGGCGGAACAGCGCCGTCACCGCGAACCAGTCGGCAAGGCCGCCCACCATCGCCGCCTCGGCGAAGGCGCGGACGAAGCCGAGCGCTGGCCAGCGCTGATCGTAAGCGCGCGAGACGAGGAACACCGCCGCCATCGCCAGCAAGAGCCCGGCCGCGATCAGCCGCATGCGGACCAGTCCCGGCGAAACGGCTTCGATACGCGGGCGGCCGGCTTTGTTCATCATGGGAGGAAAGCCCGACGCGCCGGATAGTTCAAGTCCGGCGTGATTATCGTCGCCCCGGCGCAGGCCGGGGCCGCTGCGTTACTTGGCGAACCGCATGCCCCAAAACCCAACGGCCCCGGCCTGCGCCGGGGCGACGACAGGCTATTCCGCCGGATGCGGCGGCAGCAGCGGCTTGTCGTCATGCTCGATCAGCGGCTGGCCGTCGTCGCCGGGACGATAGGTGAGCAGCCGCCGCCCGAGCCGCGGCCCGGCCCAGCGCTCGACGCCGACCGCGAGGCTGAACAGCGCGGGCACGATCAGCAACGTCAGGATCGTCGACAGCGTCAGCCCGCCGATCACGGTGATGCCCATCGGCGCGCGGAACGATTTGTCGCCGGCCAGGCCAAACGCGGTCGGCAGCATGCCCGCGACCATCGCGACGGTCGTCATCACGATCGGCTGCGCGCGCTTGTGCCCGGCGTCGATAATCGCGGCGCGGACGGGTACGCCGTGCTTCATCTCCTCCAGCGCGAAATCGATCAGCAGGATCGAGTTCTTGGCGACGATGCCGAGCAGCATCAGCATGCCGATGTAGACCGGCATCGAGATCGGATAGCCGGTGACGAGCAGCGCGATCAGCCCGCCGAGCGGCGCCAGGATCAGCGACCCCATGTTGACGAACGGCGGCAGCAGCCTTTGGTAGAGCAGCACCAGCACCGCGAACACCAGGAACACGCCCGCCGCCACCGCGACGATGAAGTTGGAGATCATCTCCTCCTCCCACTTCGACTGGCCGAGCACGAGTTCCTTCACGCCCATCGGCATGGCCTTAAAGATCGGCAGATCGTGGACCATTTTCTTCGCGGTGCCGCTCACCACGCCGGGCGCGAGGTCCGAGCCGACGGTGATCTGGCGCTGCTGCGCGACGCGTTCGATCTTGGTTGGCCCCGCGCCGAAGCCGATTTCGGCGACGAGGCCGAGCGGCACCGATTCGCCGGCGGCGGTCTGCACCGGCAGGTTCTTGATCGTCGACAGCCGCTGGCGCGAATTCTGCGCGAGCGCGACGCGGATCGGCACCTGACGGTCCGACAGCGAGAATTTCGCGCTGTTCTGGTCGATATCGCCGAGCGTGGCGATGCGGATCGCGCTCGACAGCGCGCTGGTCGTCACGCCGAGGTTGGCGGCGAGGTCCATGCGCGGCCGGATGACGATCTCGGGCCGTTCGAGATCGCCCGAGATGCGCGGCGCGATGAAGCTCGGCACGCTCGACATCTGCGTGACCAAAGTTTGCGCGGTCTTGACCAACTCGGCGGGATCATCCCCGCCGAGCGTGACGGTGAACTCGCGACCCGAACTGCCCCAGCCGTTGCCCGACTGGAAGGTCACGCGCGCATCGGCGAATTGCGCGAACTGCGGCGCGAGATTGCGTTCGAACTGGACGCTGGTGACGTTGCGGCCCTGCCCACGCGGCTTGAGGATCGCGCTGACCCGGCCGCTGCCGACCAACGCGCGCGAATAGACCGAGGCGACTTCGGGCTGTTTGCTGAGGAAGTCCGCGACCTTGCGCACGACCACCTGGGTCTGCGCGAGCGTGGTGCCGGGCACCATCTCGATATTGGCGCGGCTGCTGTCGTTGTCGCGGTCGGGCTGGAAGGTTTGCGGGATCATCGAGAAGCACACCACCGTCAGCGCGAGCGCGGTGGCCGCGCCGACGATCGCCGACCAGCGATGTTTCAGCGTCCAGCGCAAGGTCGCCATATAGGCGTCCATCAGCTTGCCCTCGCCGTGGCTGGCGGTGCCGTGCGCCTTGAGGAAATAGGCCGCGATCATCGGCGTGATGAGCCGCGCGACGGCGAGGCTCATCAGCACCGACACGACGACGGTGAGGCCGAAATTCTTGAAGAACTGGCCGGCGAGGCCGGGCATCAGTCCGACCGGCAGGAACACCGCGACGATCGCCATCGTCGTCGCCAGCACGGCGAGGCCGATCTCGTCGGCGGCGTCGATCGACGCCTGATACGCCGATTTGCCCATCCGCATATGCCGCACGATATTCTCGATCTCGACGATCGCATCATCGACCAGCACACCCGCGACCAGGCTCAGCGCCAGCAACGTCATGTTGTTGAGCGTGAAGCCCATCAGATCCATGAACCAGAAGCTCGGGATCGCCGACAGCGGGATGGCCAGCGCCGAGATCACGGTCGAGCGCCAGTCGCGCAGGAAGATGAACACCACGACGATCGCGAGCAACGCGCCCTCGACCATCGATTCCATCGCCGAATCATATTGCTTCTCGGTGTATTTGACCGAGTTGAAGATCTGCTTGAACTTGACCTTGGGGTTGCGCGCCTCAAGCTCGGCGAGCTTCTTGACCGCGCCTTTGTACACGTTGACGTCGGAACCAGTCTTGGACCGCTGGAAATCGAAGCTCAGCACCTGCCGGCCGTCGAGCTCGGAGGAGGAGCGCTGCTCGGCATAGAGATCACGCACGTCGGCGATGTCGGAGAGGTGGATCGAGCGCCCGCCGCCGACCGAAATCTGCGTCTGGCCGAGCGTATAGGCGCTCTTGGCGTTGCCGAGCACACGCACCGCCTGCTCCGATCCGGCGATCTCGGCGCGGCCGCCGGCGGCGTTCAGATTGACCTGGCGGAGCTGCTGGTTGACCTGGCTCGCGGTGAGGCCCTGCGCCTGCAATTTGAGTGGATCGAGGATCACGCGAATCTCGCGGCTGACGCCGCCGTTGCGCTGGATCGCGGCCATGCCGGGGACCGAAAGCAGTTCCTTCGACACGGTGTTGTCGATGTACCAGCTCAGTTGCTCGATCGTCATGTCGGTACCGATCGCGGCGTAGCTCGCCAGATCGTTGCCGGTGGTGTTGGCGCGAATCACCTGCGGTTCGAGGATGCCGTCGGGCAGATCGCTGCGGATCTGCTGGATCGCGCCGCGCACGTCCTCGACCGCGCGGTCGATCGGCGTGCCGATCGCGAGCTGGACGACCGTCTCGGACGTGCCCTCGGTCACGGTCGAATCGATCTCGTCGATGCCCTGAAGGCTTCGCACCGCCGCCTCGACCTTCTGCGTGACCTGAGTCTCAAGCTCGGTCGGCGCGGCGCCCGGCTGGTTCACTTCGATGATGACGACCGGGAATTCGATGTCGGGCTGATTGTTGACGTCCATCGTCATGAAGCTGACGATGCCGGCCACGCTGAGCATGAAGAACACGACGATCGCGAACACGGGGTTGCGGATCGACCAGGCGGAGATGTTGCGGAAGCCCATCGCGCGTCAGCCGCGCGGCTTTTGGGGAAGCGGCTTTTGCAGGATCGGGTTCACCTTCTGCCCCGGCGCGAGGAACGCGCCCGCCGACAGCACGACCCGCTCGGTGCCGTTCAGCCCCTCGGCGATCGCGACGCCGCTGTCCGAAACCTCGCCGACCGTAACGTTGCGGCGCACGACCTTGTTGTTCGCGTCGAGCACATAGACGAAATTGCCGCGATCATCGCTCTGGATCGCCGAGTTGGGGAGTTGCGGCGCGCTCGACGAGCCGCCGCCGATCTCGGCTGCGGCGAAGCCGCCGGGGCGAAGCGCGGGATCGTACCGCAGCGCGATGCGGGCGATGCCTTGCCGGGTCTGCGGGTCGATCACCGGCGAGATCTGCCAGACGGCTCCGGTGTAGCTCACGCTACTACCGACCGGGCGGACGGTGGCGGGCGAGCCGACATGGATCGCGGCGAGATCGCCCTCGCTCAACTGCGCGCGCATCTCCATTTCGCCGCGTTCGGCCATGCGGAACAGCGTGCCCGTGCCGGCGCCGACGATCTGACCCGCCTCGACGCCGCGTGCGAGGATCAGCCCGGCCTCCGGCGCGCGGATGTCGAGCCGGCCGTTGCGGGCGAGCTGCTCGTCGAGCGACGCCTGCGCGACCTTGACGCGCGCGAACGCGGCGTCGCGGGTCGCGGCCTTCTGTTCGAGATCGGCCTTCGAGATGAAGCCGCGATCAACCAGCGCCAGCGCGCGATTGTAATTGGACTGGGCGATGCCGGCATCCGCCCGCGCCGCGCGAACCTGCGCGGCGAGCGATGCGCCGGTCTGCGTCTGCACCGCGCGGTCGATCGTGGCGAGCACCTGGCCCTTGCCGACCCACTGACCCGGCTCGACCAGCACGCGCGTGATCATGCCGCCCTCGCCGGCGACGCCGACCGGCATGTCGCGCTTGGCGGCGAGCGTACCCGTCGCCGAGATGACCTCCGCCACGTCGGATCGGCCCGGCGCCGATACGGTGACGCTCGGCATCTGCTCGACCGCGGCGGGCTTGGCGGCGGGGTGGCTGTGCATCCACCACCAGCCCAGCGCGAGCGCCGCGACGATCGCGACGACCGCGCCGATCACCAGCGCGCGCCGATAGCCGCGTTCCGCCTCGGGGGCGGGCAGGGCAAGGGTGCCGTCATTGTCCAATAACGGCGTTTCGTAATTCATGTCGCTCACGTCCTCGCCCCGGCCGATGCCGCGTACCGGGTGCTGTGTTACAGAAACAACGCACCGCGCTCAAGGGCTCATCGCGAGGCGGGTGAGGAATGAAGCGTCACAGGCGCTTCGGCAAGACGCCGTGGGCGGATTTACGCGCGAAATCTGTTGTATATTGCCAACACCGGAGGATTTTCTTGGCGAACCGCCGTTCACCTTCGTTCATCCTCGGTTGTTCTACGCCGTGCGAACAGGACCGAACCGGGCCTTGACGGCCCGACCAACCGGGAGAGTTCCGAAAATGCGCTTCTATCTTCAGGCGGCCGCGCTGGCCGCGCTTCCGCTCGCCGCCTTGCCTGCCGGCGCGCAGGCGCAGGCGCCGGCATCGCCGACCATCCTCGCCGAAGGCACGTTGCTCGACGTGCAGGCCGAGGGCAGCACCACACGCATCCCTGACGTAGCGACGATTCGCGCGGGCGTGGTGACGCAGGGCGCGACGGCGGCGGCGGCCTTGACCGACAATGCGCAGCGCATGACTCGCGTGCTCGACGCGCTCAAGCGTGCCGGGGTGAACGCGCGCGACGTGCAGACCGCGACCGTCAACCTCAGCCCGCAATATCTGTATGCCGAGGGCAAGGCGCCGACGATCACCGGCTATCAGGCGACCAATTCGGTGGCGATCCGGTTCCGCGATATCGCGAAATCGGGGACGATCCTCGATTCGCTGGCGGGAGTCGGCGCGAATCAGATCGACGGTCCAAACCTCGCGATCGACAATCCCGAAGCTGCGCTCGACGAGGCGCGCGCCGCCGCCGTCAAGATCGCCCGTGCCCGCGCGGAGCTTTACGCGCGCGCAGCGGGCATGTCGGTCGCGCGGGTCGTCTCGATCGCCGAGAGCGGCATGAACGATGGTGCGACGCCCGCGCCGATGCTGTTCCAGCGCTCCGCCGTGGCCGCAGATTCGACGCGTGTCGCGGCGGGTGAGTCGCGCGTATCCGCGACGCTGACGGTGCGCTTCCTGCTCAAGTGAAACGACACGGGCCGCGCGGTTCGCACCGCGCGGCCCGGAAGGCGTTCAGATCTTAGCGTTAGCGCAGCGAGCCGCGACGAACCAGATTGACGATCGCGAGCAGGATGATCGCGCCGATCAACGAATAGATGAAGGTCGTGACAGTAATGACCTGGTTGATACCACCGCCGAACAGCGCCGAAGCGATTACGGACCCGATGATACCGACGACAACGTTGAGGATGATCCCCTGCTGACCGTCCGTCCGCATGACGAGGCTTGCAAGCCAACCCACGACACCGCCGACGATAAGCCAAATGATGAAGCCCATGTTTCCCTCCATTATGCCCCCGCGACGGGGATGACAGGGAGCAAGACGTTTCGGGAGCGAATTTGTTCCGGTTTACCGTGGGTGCGCGGCCGTTTGGCGATCAGTATTTCTGCTGGCGTTCGTAAAGCGAGCGGTAATGCTGGATGCGCGTTACGCGCAGCCCGGGCATGCCCGAGCGGTCGATCGCGCGCTGCCAACTGGCGAACTCCTCGACGGTGAGGTTGTAGCGCTGGCAGACCTCGTCGACGCTCAGCAACCCGCCGTTGACGGCAGCCACGACCTCGGCCTTGCGGCGCACCACCCAGCGCGTCGTCTCGGGCGGTGGCAGCGACTCGAGCGTCAGCGGCTCCCCAAGCGGGCCGATCACCTTGGCCGGTCGAATTTTCTGGTTCTCGATCATCACTAACCTCGATCGGGGCGGGGGGCCCCCTCTCTCGTCAAAACGGGATTACCGCATTGGGATTGAAGGGCGGTTAAAGTAGCAAGGTAAACGTCGCCTTCATCCGCTTCCCAGCGGATGAACATCGCAGCCACGGCTCCGTTGAACGCACCGTCGGCCGGCGCGAACCGACTCGTCGGGATGACGATGGGGGTGAGGCGGGCGTGGAGGATCGCGGTCGGGCTGGCCGCCTGACGCGCCGAAACGCCGACCATCAGGACCGCCAGGTCCGCCGGCAGGCTGGTCGCTTGGCTGTCAGGCTCGAAACGGGAAAAGCTCAGGTCCACGATATTGTCCGATACGCTTACGGCAAGCGAATCAGTCTAAACGACGCTCTCTAAAGGTCTGGTAAAGCCGGCAAAGAAAAACTGCGGAGTGCGTCCGATCCGGTGCAAGCGGCCCGGCGCTTTGCATCCGCCGCCGTGACCGCCTATCTGCACGCGATGATCTCCGAAGCCGATTTCCAGCTCGCGGGCCTTGCCGGCCGCCGCATCGTCGTCGCCATGTCGGGCGGCGTCGATTCGTCGGTGGTGGCCGCGCTCGCCGCGCGCAGTGGCGCGGAGACGATCGGCATCACGCTCCAGCTCTACGATCATGGCGAGGCGGTCGGCCGCGCCGGCAGTTGCTGCGCGGGCCGCGACATCCGCGACGCGCGCGCGGTGTGCGACCGGCTCGGCATCGCGCATTATGTGTTCGATCACGAAAGCAGCTTCCGCGCCGACGTGATCGACGGGTTCGCCGACGAATATCTCGCCGGTCGCACGCCGATCCCGTGTGTCCGCTGCAACATGGGGCCGAAGTTCACCGATCTGTTCAAGATCGCGCGCGATCTCGGCGCGGATTGCCTTGCCACCGGCCATTATGTCCGCCGGGTCGAGGGCGCGCACGGCGCGGAACTCCACCGCGCCGCCGATCCCGCGCGCGACCAGAGCTATTTCCTGTTCGCGACAACGCAGGCGCAACTCGACTATCTGCGCTTCCCGCTGGGCGGCCTGCCCAAGCCGCGCGTGCGCGAACTCGCCGCCGAACTGGGGCTGGGCGTCGCCGCCAAGCCCGACAGCCAGGACATCTGCTTCGTGCCCGACGGCGATTATGCGTCCTTGGTCAAGAAGCTCCGCCCCGAAGCCGACACCAGCGGCGAGATCGTCGAGGAGAGCGGGCGCGTGCTCGGGCGCCACAAGGGGCTGATCCACTTCACGGTCGGCCAGCGTCGCGGCCTCGAAATCGGCGGTACGCCCGAGCCGCTCTATGTGATCCGGCTCGATGCAGCCACGCGGCAGGTCGTGGTCGGCCCGCGCCGCGCGCTCGCGGTGGGATCGGCGCGGCTGAGTGGGATCAACTGGCTCGGCGGCGATTTCGACGGGCCGGTCACCGCCAAGGTGCGCTCGCTCGCCAAGCCCGTGCCCGCCCGGCTGACGGGCGACCGCGTGACCTTCGACGCGCCCGAATATGGCGTCGCGCCGGGGCAGGCGGCAGTGCTCTACGCCGGCGAACGCGTGCTCGGCGGCGGCTGGATCGAAGAGACCGAGCGCGCGCTGGTCGCGGCGTAAGCGGCGGCGCTTACCCCACCGAATAGTCCATCGCAGCCAAATCGGCGATCAACCCCGGTCCGCTCGGCTGCCAGCCGAGCCGCGCGCGCGTCCACGCGCTCGATGCCGTCAAGTCCATGCCGACGAACAGGCCGAGCCAGCCGAAATGCGCCTGCGCTTCCTCCGGCGTCAGCGACGCCACCGGCACGCCAAGCCCAGCGCCGACCGCGTCGGCGATGTCGCGCGCGGCCACGCCTTGCTCGTCGACCGCATGATAGCGCGCGCCGGCCTCCGCCGCTTCCAGCGCCAGCACGTAGAGCTTCGCCACGTCGAGCACATGCGCCGCCGGCCAGCGATTGAGTCCGTCGCCGACATAGGCGGCGAGGCGCTTGGCCCGCGAAATCTCGATATACGGCGTGACCAGCCCCTGCTTCACCGTGTCATGTATCTGCGCCAACCGCACCACCGAGACGTTGACCCCCGCCTCCAGCAGTTCGGCGCCGGTCTTCTCGGACAGCGCGCGTGGATGGGGATTGTCGGGGAGATACGCGTCCTCGGTGGCGGGCTGGCCGGGCACGACATTGCCTATGCCGGTGCCCGAGGTGATGATGAGCGGCCGGTCGGACCCCTTGAGCGCCGCTCCAAGCGCGGTGATGACCCGCGCGTCCTTCGCGCAATTGGCGACAAAGGTCATGAAATCATGGTCGAACGCGGTGTGGATCACCGCATCGGCCTGCGCTGCGCCGTCGGCGAGACCCTCGGGCGCTTCGAGGGTGCCGCGAAACGCCTCCGCACCTGCCGCTTCGAGCGCACGCGCGCCGTCGTCCGATCGCGTCAGCCCGAGCACCTGATGCCCGGCGGCAAGCAATTCTGGTACGATTCGCGAGCCGATGAAGCCGGTCGCTCCGGTGAGGAATACGCGCATGACAGGGTCTCCGATTGCGTTCGAGAGGCCATGTCGGCGCGAAGTTATCGCGGTAAAAGGTGGGACATTATCATGGTATAAACATCACCACCCTCCGTCGCCTCGGCGCAGGCCGGGGCCGCTGTGTGATCCGGCGAACCGGCTGCCCCAAACCGAACGGCCCGGCCTGCGCCGGGGCGACGATTTACAGGAAGAACGTTCCCTCGATCACCGTCACGCACGCCCCGCCCAGCAGCACCCG
Source organism: Sphingomonas populi (assembly GCF_004208535.1). Lineage (GTDB taxonomy): Bacteria > Pseudomonadota > Alphaproteobacteria > Sphingomonadales > Sphingomonadaceae > Sphingomonas > Sphingomonas populi. The sequence goes on along the minus strand of NZ_SGIS01000028.1, from coordinate 51,300 downwards.
GTCGCCATCGAGCGCGCACGTCAGCCGCCCGCCGCGCGCGCTCGCCTGATAGGCGGTGAAGCTGTCGCGGCCGAGGCGCTCCGCCCAATACGGCACGATCACAGCATGGGCCGATCCCGTCACCGGGTCTTCGGCGACGCCGGCGCCCGGCGCGAACATGCGGCTCACCACGTCGGTCGCGTCGCCCGGTGCGGTGACGATCGCCTGATGGTCGCCGGTCGCGGCCAGCCGCGCCATGTCGGGGGTGCAGGCGCGCACCGCGGCTTCGTCGGCGAGCACGATCACGCCGTAGCCGCCCTCGCGCCACAAGGTCTCGACCGCATCGACACCGAGCGCCGCGACCACTTCGGGCAGCGGCTTGGGGGAGGGCGCCCATGCCGGCAGCGCGAGCGCATAGCCGTCCCCCTGCCGATCGACCGCGAGCAGCCCGGCGCGGCGCGTGCGGAAGGTGACTCGCACCCGGTCCGGGTCCGCCGCCAGCACGAAATGCCCGCTGGCGAGTGTCGCATGGCCGCACAGCCGGACCTCGGCGGCGGGGGTGAACCAGCGCAGCTCGAAATCGCTCTCGCCGCTCGCATCGGGGACCAGGAAGGCGGTTTCGGACAAATTGTTCTCGCGCGCGATCGCCAGCAAAACGGCATCGTCGAGCCATTCGGCCAGCGGCATCACCGCCGCCGGATTGCCCGTGAACGGCTGGTGCGCGAACGCGTCGATCTGGCTGAAGGGGAGTCTCATCCGCGCGCCTTTGCCTCTGCGATCACATCGGGTTCGATCAGCGGGTTTGCCGCATCGAGCAGCCAGCCGGGATCGAGATGGATCAGGATTTCGGTGTTGGGGAACGCCGCCTTGATGCGATCCTCGACCGAATCCATCACCTCATGCGCGTCGGCGACCGTCATCTCGGGCGCGACATACATATGGAATTGCACGAAATCGCGCGTGCCGGAACGGCGCGTGCGGATGTCGTGCAGCCCGCGCAGATCGGGATGGTCGGCGATCAGCGCGATCAGCCGGTCACGCTCGGCGACCGGCCATTCCTTGTCCATCAGCAGGTCGATCGCCGTCCCCGCCGAATGCAGCGCACCCCAGGCGAGCCACAAGGCGATCAGCACGCCGAACACCGGATCGGCGCCGCGCACATGCAGAAGCTGGTCGAGCACCAGCGCGACGATCACCGATCCGTTGAGCAGCAGGTCGGACTGGTAATGGACGCTGTCGGCGCCGACAGCGACCGATCCGGTCGCGGCGATGATGCGGCGCTGATAGGCGACCAGCGCCAGCGTCACCACGATCGCAGCGATCGACACGCCGATGCCGGTCCCGGCATTCTGCGCCGGCGCACGCGCGCTGAACGCACCGATCGCCTCCCAGGCGATGCCGACCGCTGACACCGAGATCAGCGCGACCTGAAACAATGCCGCCAGCGCCTCGGCCTTGCCGTGGCCGTAGCGATGGTCGTGATCGGCCGGGATCGTGGCGAGATGAACGCCGTACAACGTGACGCACGACGCGACGAGATCGAGCGCGGTATCGGCGAGCGACCCGAGCATCGCCACCGAGCCCGTCGACCATGCCGCATAGCCCTTGAGCGCGAGCAGGAAGCACGCCGTCGCCACGCTGGCGAGCGCGGCGCGGGTCGCCAGCGGGACGGGACCGCTCATGGGTAGAGCAGGCCCTCGTTCCAGCCGTCGCCGGCGCGCGTGAACAGGTGGCGTTCGTGGAGGCGGTGGGCGCGGTCCTGCCAGAATTCGATGCGCAAGGGCGTGACGCGGTAGCCCGACCAATGCGGCGGGCGCGGCACGTCACCACCCTCGAACCGCGCCTGCACCTCGGCGAAGCGCGCCTCGAACGTCTCGCGGGCATCGAGCGGGCGCGACTGGTCCGAGGCCCAGGCGCCAAGCTGCGAATCGCGCCCGCGCGAGGCGAAATAGGCGTCGGCCTCCGCGTCGCTGACCGGCGCGAGCGGTCCTTCGATACGGATCTGGCGGCGCAGCGACTTCCAGTGGAAGAGCAACGCGGCCTGCGGGTTGGCGGCGATGTCGCTCGCTTTGCGGCTCTCCTGGTTGGTGTAGAACACGAAACCGTTGGGACCATGCCCCTTGAGCAGCACCATCCGCACCGCTGGCCGTCCCGCCGCATCGGCGGTGGCGAGCGCCATCGCGTTCGAATCGTTGATCTCGGATGCGCGTGCCTCGGCGTACCAGGCATCGAACAGGGCGAAGGGATCTGTGGTCATGATCGCGCTGTAACGCGTGGCGGGGCCGGACGTAACCACCCACCCTCAGTTTGGGGCTACGCCCCTGCGATCGCCAGCCCCGCCGCATAGCCGCTCGCCCACGCCCATTGGAAATTATACCCGCCGAGCCAGCCGGTGACATCGACCGCCTCGCCGATCGCATAGAGGCCCGGCATTTTGCGCGCTTCCATCGTCTTCGACGACAGTTCGGCGGTGGAAATGCCGCCCGCCGTCACCTCGGCCTTGGCGAATCCTTCGGTGCCGTTGGGCGAGAAGCGCCAGTCGGCCAATTGCCGCTCGGCCTCGCTGACGCGCTTGTCGGTGAAGCCGCCGAGTTCGCCCTCCAGCCCGAGCCGGTCGGCGAGCGTCACCGCGAGCCGCGCAGGCAGATGGTTGTCGAGCGCACCGCCCAAAGTCGCGCGTGGCCGCGCATGTTTCGCCGCGACCAGCCAGCCGCTCGCCAGCGCGGGCAGGAAATCGATGCCGACGCTCTCGCCGTGCCGCCAATAGGAGGATATCTGCAGGATCGCCGGGCCGGACAGCCCCTTGTGCGTGAACAGCGCCGCCTCGCGGAAGCCGGTCTTGCCGGTTTTCGCCATCACCTCGGTCGCGACGCCCGAGAGCGAGCGGAACAACGTCTCGTCGCCGCCCAGCGTCAGCGGCACCAGCGCCGGGCGCGGCTCGACCACCTTCAGCCCGAACCGCCGCGCGAGATCATAAGCGAAGCCGGTCGCGCCCATTTGCGGGATCGACGGCCCGCCGGTGGCGATCACCAGCGCGGGCGCCGCCGCCGCGCGACCGCCGATATCGACGCGGAACAGCCCGTCCGCATGGTCCACCGCCCCCACCGGCGCACCGAGCGCCAGCGTCACGCCGCCCTTGTCGCACTCCGCCTGCAACATCGCGACGATCTGCTTGGCCGATCCGTCGCAGAACAATTGCCCGAGCGTCTTCTCGTGCCAGGCGATGCCATAGGCCTCGACCAGCGCGATAAAATCCTGCGCGGTGTAGCGCCCCAGCGCCGATTTGGCGAAATGCGGATTGGCGGAAATATAGCGGTCGGGCACGGTGTGGAGGTTGGTGAAATTGCACCGCCCGCCGCCCGAGATCAGGATCTTCTTCCCCACCGCATCGGCATGGTCGACCAGCAGGACGCGCGCGCCGCGCTGCCCGGCGATGGCGGCGCACATCAGCCCGGCGGCGCCTGCGCCGAGGATGATCGTATCGTAAGTCGGGATCGTCATCGCACCGCCTTTAGGGGCAAAACCGCCGCGCGGGAAATCCGCGTCAACGCGATGGCGTGGCTGGCGTTTCAGGGGCGGGGAACAGCACGATCCGCGCGGTCGCGGCGGCGCGGGCGCGGTCGGGCGCGTGGGACAGCGCGGCCAGCAAGGCGATGCGCGCGTTGCATTGCGCTGGCTTGCCCGCCCTGCCGTCCGCCGCGCGCATGAAGCCGGCGACGTCGAGCCCGGTTCCGTGCGTCACCATCGCATTGAACGTCACCGGCGGATACGGCCGCGCCGCAGCCAGTTCCGCCGCCGACAGCACCGGCGCCGCCGCGATCGCGAAGGTCTGCGCGGTCTGGCGGTCGCGCAGCGCGCGCGGCAGCGCCTTCTCGTCGACGGCGGTGCGCGCTTTCGCGCACGCCTCGCCCGAGACATCGCGCAGCGCGAGCAGCCGCAGCCGGCGGATTTCGATCTCCTCCAGCAGCGGTGTATCCGGCGCGACGGGCACATTGTTCGCATAGGCTGCGCCAACCAGATCGATGATGCGAGTCGCCGTCGCTGCGGCGCCGATTTGGCCGTCCACGGCCTGCGTGATCTGCTGCCACAGCCGTGGGTTGCCGCGCGCGATCACGTCAAAGCCGGGAACGGCCTCGCGCAGCGCGCGCAGTTTCGCCGCCTGGGCGCTGTGCGACTCGAGTGCGGTTTCGGTCTTCGTGCGGAGCGACGGGTCGGGCGCCCAATTTTCATCGACCTCGCCGACCGACACGATCGCCGCGAACACGAAGGCCGCGACCAGCACCATCTTGAGCACGCGCAGCGCGAGATGCTCGCGGTTACCATGCACGCCCGCGATCTGCGCCGCCGCCACGATGAGGGAGCCCGCGATCACCGTCAGCGCGGCGGCATAGAACGCCCCGCCACGAATGCCGAGGAGCAGCGCCGCCCCATAGGCCAATCCGCCGATCGCCACCACCAGCGGCACCGCGAAGCCGGCGCGCCAGCGCGGCACACGCTCCAGCAGCGCCGCAGCCTGGGTCAGCGGCCCGACCATGATCGTCGCGCCGAACGCGAACACCAGCACCAGCGCGGTGCGGTGGATCGGATCGAGCGCGGTCCCCGCCCAACCGCCGCCGAACACTACGCCGAGGAGGCCCGGCGACGCGCTCGCTTTCAGCCGCGCCCGCACCGCCTCGATCGTCGCCGTGCCACCCGCCACCGCCATCCAAGCCCATGCGAGCGCGGTCAGCAGCGCGAGCCCGAGCAGCGCGGCTTGCGATTCGGGCAGCAGCATCGCGGTGACCAGCACCACCGCCGGCCCCACGACCCAGCCTTCGGCCAGCCAGTCCGGGTGCGGCGCCTGCAACCAGCGATGGCGCAGCCACCGCGCCGCAAACGGTACGCACGGGCTGAGCACGATGGCGAGCGTGATCGCCCAGTCCGCCCACGGGCGTATCGCGGGCACGGGATCGCCGAACGCGTCGTTGAACGCGAAATAGAGCAGCATCGCCATCGGCATCGCTGCGAGCATGCCGAGCGTCCAGTGGGGACGGCCGAGGAAGCGCTGCCACCGCGCCACCGAATCGGCCTTGAACGAATACGCGAGGCCCGGCGCGATCGGCCCGCGCGCGCCGAACAAAGTCGCCACGCCGCTTTCCAGCCCCGGCCGGAATGCGGCGAGCCGCCATGACCAATAGGCTCCGGCGGGGCGTGTCAGGCTGCGCCAGGCCGGCCGAAGCGGGTTGCCGTTTCGGGCGAGCGTCTCGGCCAGCCGCCATTCGTCGAATCGCGCAAGCACCGCCGCGACCGATGGCGACGCGATGTTCAGCCGCTCGTCGGTCCAGCCGAACGCGGTGGCCGCCTCAACCAGAATCGCGTCGCTGCGCGGGATCGTGTCGGCGAGCATCTCGGCGACCGCGCGTTCGACATCGGCGCGCAGCGTGATCCCGTCCATCGCCGGTGTGGCAAGCAGCGCGGCGAACGTCTTACGCAGCATCGTCTCGTCGCCGTCCCACGGCCCGCGCAGCGATCGTTCGAGCGTCGCGAGCAGCGCCCGCACCTGCGCAACCTCGGCCTCGCGCTCGGCGAACACGCCGGCGAGGTCGGGTGCGCTTTCGCCGGGTGGGTCGCCCGCGACCGGGCTGGTGCGAAAGCGCGGGTGCGACGGCGGCGCGTCGGGCGTGTCGTCTTCGCCGTCGCCCTCGCCCGGCGCGATCATCTCGAAAAATTCGGCCTCGCTGAAGCGCAGCGTCACGCCCGCGTCGCCGTCCTCCCCGTCTTCCTCGTACGCGTCTTCCTCGTCGTCCTCCACAGCCCAGGCGGCGGCGTTGTCCGCGTAGTTCAGCGCCATCTCATATGCGGAACGAAGCGTCTTGAAGCCCTCGGGATCGTCCTCGGGGTTGGTGGTGCGCAACGTCTTGGCATAGGCGCGGCGGATCGCGGCGCGGTCGTCCGTCGCCGCGATGCCGAGAACGGTCCAGATGTTCAAAGGAAGCGCTCGCCCTCGAGTCCGTCGAGCGCGGCGTGGAACTCGGCACGCGCCTGCTCGACCGTGCGCGGGTCTTGCCCGTCGAGCGCGTGCTGGAACCGCCTGATGAGATGGTCGACATGCGCGCGATCGTCGCCGAGGAAATTCTCATAGCATTTCTCACCCCGCGCCAGCGCCGCGCGGTTGAGTTCCTCGTCGCGCGGATGCGTCTTCAGGCTGGCGAGCAGCGTGCGCCGCTCGGCGATCTTGTCGTCGGCGACATGATCGTCGTTGATGACGAGGCTGGTGCGCTCGCCGGTCTGTTCGACGACGATATCGACTTCGAGCAGACCGCTCACGTCATAGGAGAAGCGCACTTCCATGCCCTGCCCGGCGGGGCCGCGCGGCACCTTCACCTTGGTCTTGCCGATCTCGACATTGTCGCGCACCAGCCGCGCCTCGCCCTGGTAGATGCCGAACACCACTTCGGACTGATTGTCGGTGAGCGTCTGGAAACCGTGGACGCGGCTCGCCGGGATCACCGTGTTGCGTTCGAGGATCGGCGCGAAGATGCCGTGTTCGTAGCCGCCGCCGGGCAGCGCGCGGCTGACGTTGACGCCGAGCGAATAGGGGCACACGTCGGTGACGACGACTTCCTTCAGCGCCGCGTCGCGTGCCTTCAGCCCGGCCTGAACCGCAGCGCCCAGCGCGACCGCCTCATCGGGGTTGACTGTCGCATTGGGGAAGCGCCCGAACATCCGCGCCACTGCGCGCCGCACCAGCGGCATCCGCGTCGCCCCGCCGATCAGGATGATGTCGGACAGCGCCTCGGGCCGCAAATCGCTGTCGCGCAGCGCGCGCAGCACCGGATCGCGTAAGCGCTCGATCAGCCCCGCCACCTGCGCCTCGAAGGCCGCCGCGTCGATCTCCATCTCATAGGCGTGGTCCTGCCACACCACGCGCATCGTCGCGGCACCGCCGCCGCTCAGGTCGCGCCGCGCCCGCTCGGCCTGTTCGCGCAAGCGCTGGTAGAGCCGGTCGTTGCGCGCCGCCTCGCCCCATTCCTCGGCGAAGCGCTCGCGCATCAGCGCGATCAGCACCTCGTTGAAATCCTCGCCGCCGAGCTGGTTGTCGCCGGTCGAGGCGCGCACTTCGATGATGCCTTCGAAAATCTCGACGATCGACACGTCGAACGTACCGCCGCCGAGATCGAACACGAAGAACCGCGCCTCGGCATCGAGATTGTGGATGCCGTAGGCGAGCGCGGCGGCGGTCGGCTCGTTGATGAGCCGCTCGACGCGCAACCCCGCCAGTTCGCCGGCGCGGTGCGTGGCCTTGCGTTGCTGGTCGTTGAAATAGGCCGGCACGGTGATGACCGCTTCGGTCACGGTCTCGCCGAGGAAGATCTCCGCATCTTCCTTCAGACTGCGCAGCACCAGCGCGGACAATTCCTCCGCGCTATAGTCGCGCCCGCCGAGCTTGGTGGTGCGCTTGGTGCCCATGTAGCGCTTGAACGCGGTGGCGGTCGCGTCGGGGTGGCTCGCCTGCCGCTCGCGCGCCGCCACGCCGACCAGCACCGCGCCGCCATCGTCGATGCTCACCGCCGATGGCGTCAGCGTCTCGCCGAGCCGGTTGGGAATCAGCGTCGCCGCGCCGTCTTTCCACACCGCGCAGGCGCTGTTGGTGGTGCCAAGGTCGATGCCGATGATCATCGTGTGTCCTGTCCCGTGACGTTGTGTCGCCTCCATGCCGGGTAAAACCCCTTGCGATCAATCGGTAATCCCGATCAGCAGGACGAAGAACAGCATCGCTGCGACATAGGCCGAGATCACCAGCGCGATGGTGCGCCAGACCGCGCCAAAGCGGCTCAGCCGGTACGCACTCTTGAGCTGCCGATACATATGGAAGGGCGGCCCGAACACCAGCACCGCCCCGATCACCGCGCCCGGCAGGCCGAGCGCCGCGCCGATGCTGAGCGCGCAAATGCCGAGCAGCATCGTCGAAAGCGACAGCATCGCGAAGACGGTATGGTCGTAAGGCCCGACATCACGGCGAAACGCGAACAGCAGCCAGATGAAGGGCACCGAAATCGGGATCAGCGCCCAACTGAATTTGTGGGCGCTCGACTGCAGCTTGTAGAGGAACAGGTCGGGGCTGCGCGCGGCGGCGGCGACTCGCTCGTCGAGGGCCGGCCATCCGGTTTGGACGTCGGCGGCAATCGCCGGGCCGTCCAGCGTGCCCGTGGCTATCACGCTCGCCGCCCGCATGCCCGCAAGGTTCTCCTGCGCCGTGGCGATCTGCCTGTCGATCTCGCGCGTTTCGGCGTGGCGCGCGCTGGCAGCGGCGCGGTCGGCCTTGAGCTTGGCGACATGCGCCTTCAGGCTGTCGGTTTCCGCCGCGACTTGCCGCGCCGTCAGCGCCACGCCGTCTCGCGATATCCCGCCGTGATGGCCGAACATTCCGCCGGTCGCCTCGAACACCGCGAAGGTGAGGAACACCGAAAACAGGAACAGCGCGAGCGGCGAGACGAAGCGAGTCCGTTCGCCAGCGATATAGCGCCGCGTCAGCTCGCCCGGCCTGGTGAAGAGCAGTGGCAGCGTGTGCCAGATCCGCCCTTCGAAATGGAAGGCGCCGTGCAGTAGGTCGTGCCAGAGCGAGAACATCGTGCGGTGCAGGTGCGCCGTCTGTCCGCATGCGTGACAGTAATCGCCGAGCAGCACCGTCCCGCAATTCGGGCATGGCCCACGCGCATGATGGGCATCGCCGGCACGCTCGCCCGCCGACGCGATCGTGCCGGGCACTGCTGTTTCGAGTCCCCCGTTCATCGCGGATCAGGCTACCATCGTGAGGCGTCGCTGCGCTAGGGCTTTGGCAGGATGCCTGCATCGTGTTAGCGAAAGCGCATTATGACCGAGCATCAATCGATTCCGAAGGGGCTGGTCGCCGATCTCGGCGCCCGCGCCCGTGCCGCCGCCGTCACGCTCGCCGCCGCGCCGACGACTGCGAAGCAGGGTGCCTTGCGCCACATCGCCGATCTGTTGCGCGCAGCGAGCGCGGAGATCGAAGCCGCCAACGCGACCGACATGGCACGCGCGACCGAGGCCGGGCTGTCGAACGCGATGCTCGACCGGCTGCGGCTCGACGCCAAGCGGATCGCCGGCATGGCCGACGGCGTTGCGGCGGTCGCAGCGCTCGCCGATCCGGTCGGTGGCGTGATCGACACCGCCGAGCGGCCCAACGGCCTCGTCCTGTCGCGGGTGCGTGTGCCGATCGGCGTGATCGGCATCATTTACGAAAGCCGCCCGAACGTCACCGCCGACGCGGCGGCACTCTGCATCGCCTCGGGCAACGCCGTCATCCTGCGCGGCGGATCGGAAGCGATCGAGAGCAACCGCGCGATCCATGCCATCTTCGCGCGCGGCCTCGCCGAAAGCGGTCTGCCCGCCGATGCCGCGCAGCTCGTCCCCGTCACCGATCGCGCCGTGGTCGGCGCGATGCTGACGGCGGAGGGGCTGATCGACATGATCGTGCCGCGCGGCGGCAAGAGCCTCGTCGCGCGCGTCCAAGCCGAAGCGCGCGTGCCGGTGCTCGCGCATCTCGACGGCATCAACCACATCTTCGTCCACGCTTCGGCGGATCAGGCGATGGCGGAAAGCATCGTCGTCAACGCCAAGATGCGCCGCACCGGCGTCTGCGGCGCGATGGAGACCTTGCTGATCGACCGCGCCTATCCCCACGCCGAGGCGCTGGTCGCGGCGCTCGCCGCGACCGGCTGCGAAGTCCGCGTCGATGCCGATCTGCACGCGCTGATCCCCGGTCTGGTGCCGGCGAGCGAAGCCGATTGGGACACCGAATATCTCGAAGCGATCGCCTCGGCGGCGTTCGTCGACGGGCTCGACGGCGCGCTCGCGCACATCGCCGCGCACAGCTCGCACCATACCGACGCGATCGTCGCGGCGGACGCGGACGTGGCGGAGCGCTTCCTCGCCGGCGTCGACAGCGCGATCGTGCTGTGGAACGCCTCGACCCAGTTCGCCGACGGCGGCGAATTCGGCCTCGGCGCCGAAATCGGCATCGCCACCGGCCGCCTCCACGCACGCGGCCCGGTCGCGCTGGAAGGGCTGACGACGTACAAATGGATCGGACGCGGCACGGGGCAGGTGCGGCCTTGATGACACTGCTTCGGATGTATACATTCGAAGCATGAGCAATAGCGCCGTTGTCACGACCCGCATCGATGTCGAGACGCTCGACTTGATCGATCGCGTTACGGCTTCGCGTGGGCAGAGCCGTTCGAAGTTCGTCGCGCTCGCCGTTCGCGAAGCCGCGCGGCGCGAGGCCGCGTTCCTGGCATTCGTTCAGGAGGGCATCGACGAACTCGATCGTGGCGAGGGGATCGCCAATGAGGTCGTGATGGCGGAACTCGACGCGATGATCGCGAAGCATGAGGCGCGATGTCGCGACTGATCTGGTCGCCCGCGTCGCGGCGCGACGTTCATGACATCGAGACGTATCTGTCCGACCGCAACCCGGAAGCCGCACGCGATACGCTCCGCGCGATCCAGCGGGTCGGGCGCCGTATGCTCGACTATCCGCGCATCGGCCGCGCCGTGCAGGAGCCGTTCCGTGTGTTCGGTGTTCGCGGCACGCCCTATGTCGTCATCTATCGGCTTCGCGGTACGGACGTCGAAATCATCCGCATCCGCCACGGTCGGGAAGATTGGCTGGGGCAGATCGAGGGCGAGTTGTGAAGCGCATCGGCATCCTCGGCGGGTCGTTCAATCCGGCGCATCACGGGCATCGCGCGATCAGCCTCGCCGCGCTCGAGGCGCTCGATCTCGACGAAGTGTGGTGGCTGGTATCGCCGGGCAACCCGCTCAAGGAGGCCAGCGGCGACATGGCGCCGCTGTCGGTACGGCTCGCCTCGGCACGCGTGGCGGCGCGGCATGCGCCGATCCGGGTCAGCGCGCTCGAGGTGCGGCTCGGCACGCGCTACACCGTCGATACCATCGTCAAGCTCGTCCGGCTGTATCCCAAGAAAGACTTCATCTGGCTGATGGGATCGGACAATCTCGCCCAGTTCGACCAGTGGCGCGGCTGGCGGCGGATCGCGCGTGAGGTTCCGATTGCAGTTATCGCCAGACCGGGCTATGACAGGCATGCTCACGCGGCCCCCGCGATGGGTTGGCTGCGTCGCTCCATCCGGCCCGCACGCCAGGCAAAACGCTGGACGAAGTGGAGATTGCCGGCACTCGTGCTGTTGCGCTTCCGTCTCGACCCGACCTCGGCGACCCGGCTGCGTGCAGCCGATCCCGGCTGGCAGCTTCGTTTTGCCGAATCTTCCGGGCCTGAAACACCGGGGCTAACCCCGACCTCCCACACTTCTTAGGAACCATCTTGGCTTCAGCTTCCCCATCCTATCGCGCGTCCGAACCCGATGAGGTCGAGGCGCTGCACAAGCTCGTCCTCGCCTCGCTCGATGACGATCAGGCGGTCGACACCATCTCGATCCCGCTCGCCGGCAAGTCGACCATCGCCGATCATATGGTGATCGCGAGCGGCCGCTCGACTCGGCAGGTCGCGTCGATGGCGCAGAAGCTGGTCGAGAAGATCAAGGCCGAACTCGGCCGGATCGCGCGGATCGAGGGACTGCCCACCGCCGATTGGGTGCTGATCGACGCGGGCGACGTGATCGTCCACCTGTTCCGCCCCGAAGTGCGCAGCTTCTACAACCTCGAGCGCATGTGGGCGTTCGGTGACGCGCCTACCCCGCCGCCACTGCCCGGCGGCGCCGCCGCCGAGGCCTGATCCCTCACCTGTTCCCCCGCGGAAGCGGGGGGCAGAGCCACACGCGCCGCGCCCGCGACTCTGGACTCCCGCTTGCGCGAGAGAACGGGTTTAAAATTGAGGCCCTGAAATGCTCCTCCACATCGTCGCGCGCGGGCGGATCGGGCGCGGGCCTGAGAGCGAGCTGGTCGATCGCTATCTGAAGCGGATCGGCTGGCCGACGCGGATCACCGAACTTCCCGATACCGGCGGCAAGATGCCCGCGCTCGATCCGGCCACGCGAATCGTCATGCTCGACGAGACCGGCGAGATGCTCGGCTCGCGCGATTTCGCGGGGCGGCTGGAGACATGGCGGGACGGCGGCGTGCGTGAGACCCGCTTCCTGATCGGCGCCGCCGACGGCTTCGACGACGCGCAACGCAAGCAGGCCGATCTGCTGCTCTCGTTCGGCCGCGCGACCTGGCCGCATCTGCTCGCCCGCGCGATGCTCGCCGAGCAATTGTGGCGCGCGACCAGCATCCTCGCCAACCACCCCTATCACCGCGAGGGATGATGCGCGTGGCGTGGACCCTGGCGAGCGCGGGCGCGGCGACGCTGATCGCCGCAGTTGCCGTCGCACAGGTCACCCCAGACGGTGCCGCCCCCGCCGATCAAATCCGCCGGCTCGAAGCCGCCAAGGCGCAGTCTGCCGCCGCCGCCGCGCGCTCGGCGGCGCTGGAGGCGGCGGCGGCGCGCGAAAAGGATCAGGCCACGCAGGCGCGCGCGCAGGAGGCGGCGGTGGCGGCGCGCGTCCAGCAGGCCGAGGCGGATATCGCCGCCGGGCAGGCGCGCGGCGCGATCACGGCGCGGCTGCTTGCCGATCAGCGCGCGCGGCTCGCCGGCCAGCAGGGGCCGATCGCGCGGCTGATCGCGGCGCTCCAGTCGCTCGCCAGGCGACCGGCGATGATCAGCCTGGTCCAGCCCGGCTCGGTCGATGATCTCGTCCATGTCCGCGCGGTGCTGGCGAGCGCCATGCCGGTGGTCCGCGCCCGCACCGCCGCGCTGCGCACCGATCTCGACCGCACTCGCGCCTTGCAGGCCAGCGCCACGCTCGCCGCGACCGCGCTCGCCGAGAGCCGCACCCGGCTCGAAACCCAGCGGCTCGCGCTCACCCGTTTGGAGGCCGAACACCGCCTCAAATCGCAGGCGCTCGGCCGCGACGCCTTGTTCGAATCGGACCGCGCGATCGCGCTCGGCGAGCGTGCGCGCGACATCGTCGATCTGATGAACAGACAAGGCGACGAGACCGCGACTCGCGCCAGCCTCGCCACCTTGCCCGGCCCGCTGCCGCGCCCGCCGCGCGCCGGCGAAGTCGCCTCGACGCTCGGCCCGCCGGTCTGGCCCGCCGCGTCGCCGCCCTACGCGCTGCCGGTCGCGGGCAGGGTGGTGACGGGCTTGGGCGAACTCTCCGACGCCGGGGTGCGCTCGCGCGGGCTCACCATCGCGACCGCACCCGACGCGCCGGTGGTCGCGCCGGCTGCCGGCAAGGTCGCCTATGCCGGGCGCTTCCGCAGCTACGGCACGATCGTCATCCTCGATCATGGCGGCGGCTGGACGACCCTCGTCTCCGGCCTCGGCGCTACCTCGGTCGCGGTCGGCGCACAGGTCGCGCAAGGCGCGGCAATCGGCACAGCCGCCAACAGCGATGATCCCCGTGTCACGGTCGAACTGCGCCGCCGCGACCGTGCCGTCGATATGGTCCCGTTGATCGGATAGCCTGCCCGGCATGACGCCCTTTTCATCAAACTGTCGTTGATCGTCACGCCGCCCCGGCCCATGTCTCCCGGCATGGCCGACAGCGAACCTCACAAGCGTCCCAAACGCCATGCCAAGGCGCTCCCTTTGCCCGATACGGTCGCGCTGGTGCTTCAGGGCGGCGGTGCGCTCGGCAGCTATCAGGCCGGCGTGATCGAGGGGCTGGCGGCGAGCGGCATCGAAATCGACTGGGTCGCGGGCATCTCGATCGGCGCGATCAACGCAGCCCTCGTCGCGGGCAACCCGCCCGAACGGCGCGTCGAAGCGCTCCACGCCTTCTGGAACCGGCTGACCAGCGCGCTGCCGAGCTTTCCGATCTTCCCCAACGACCATATTCGCGAAGCCTTGCACGAATGGTCGGCCAATTTCGTGCTGGCGGCGGGCGTGCCCGGCTTCTTCACGCCGCGCATCGTCTCGCCGATGTTCGCGGTGCCCGGCACGCCCGAGGCGCTCAGCTTCTATGACAGCCGTCAGCTCGCCACGACGCTCGATTCGCTGATCGACTGGGATTTGCTCAACACCGGCCCGGTGCGGCTGTCGGTCGGCGCGGTCGATCTCGAAAGCGGCAATTTCCGCTATTTCGACACCACCACCGACCGGATCGACGCGCGCCACATCATGGCCTCGGGCGCGCTGCCGCCGGGGCTTCCCCCGGTCGAGATCGACGGGCGATTGTGGTGGGACGGTGGCCTTGTCTCGAACACGCCGCTCAGCCATGTGCTCGACAACCAGACCACCGATCTGCTCGCCTTCCAGGTCGATCTGTTCTCCTCGGTCGCCGACCGCCCGCGCACGATCATGGACGTGATGGCGCGCGAGAAGGAAATCCGCTTCTCCAGCCGCACCCGTCAGGTCTCCGATATCCTGCTGCGCATCCGCAAGGACCGCGAACTCGCGCGCAAGGTGCTCGCCAAGCTGCCCGCCGAGTTCGCGAAAGACCCGGATGTGATCGCCCTCGCCGACCGCTCACGCGAGGATGCGGTCAATCTCGTCCAGCTCATCTACCGCGCCAATGCGTGGGAAGGTGGGTCGCGCGATTACGAATTCTCGGCACGCACGATGGAGGAGCATTGGCGCGCCGGCCTCGAAGCCGTTCACGAGACGATGGCCAACGCCCGCCTCGTCGCCGAGAATATCGAGACCGGCAAGAGCGCGGCGTTCGACCTCACGGTCGATCCATCCAACCCCTGATCCCTACCCAAACGGAGAAAACCGCATGTTCCTCAAGGGCAAAAGCGCGATCGTCACCGGTTCCACCTCGGGCATCGGCCTCGCCTATGCCAAGGCGTTCGCGAGCGAGGGCGCCAGCGTCGTCATCAACGGCTTCGGCGACGCCGCCGACATCGAGAAGGAACGCGCCGCGCTTGAGGCGACGAGCGGCGCCAAGGCGCTCTACGATGCCGCCGACATGACCAAGCCCGACGAGATCGCCGCGATGGTGCAGCGCTGCCACGCCGAGCTGGGCGGGCCGGACATCATCGTCAACAACGCCGGCATCCAGTTCGTCGCCCCGATCGAGGATTTCCCGGTCGAGAAATGGGACGCGATCATCGCGATCAACCTGTCCTCCGCCTTCCACATGATGCGCGCGGCGGTGCCGCTGATGAAGGCGGCGAAATGGGGGCGGATCATCTCGACCGCGTCGGCACACTCACTCGTCGCCAGCCCGGCGAAGTCGGCCTATGTCACCGCCAAGCACGGCCTCGCCGGCCTCACCAAGACGATCGCGCTGGAGACGGCGACGTTCGGCATCACCGTCAACGCGATCTCGCCCGGCTATGTCTGGACCCCGCTGGTCGAAAAGCAGATCCCCGACACGATGGCGGCGCGCAACATGACGCGCGAGCAGGTGATGAACGACGTCCTCCTCGACGCGCAGCCGACCAAGGAGTTCGTGACGGTCGAACAGGTCGCCGCACTCGCGCTGTATCTGTGCCGGGATGAAGCCAAGTCGATCACCGGCGCGAATCTGTCGGTCGACGGCGGCTGGACGGCGGCCTGAGGTTTTATCCGGCTATAAACTCCGTTCGTCCTGAGTAGCGGCTGAGCGAAGTCGAAGCCTGTCCTGAGCGACTGCCGCAGGCAGGCAGTCGAAGGGACGCGTATCGAAGGGCAGGCCCCGCGCGGAACCTGTGCTTCGATACGAGCTCTCGATACGGGCCTTTGGCCCTACTCGATCTCTACTCAGCACGAACGGATAAGGTCTGGGCTCCGAACCCAAAAACCGTTCGTGCTGAGCTTGTCGAAGCACGTGCCCCAAGCGCCGCGCTCCGGGCACGCACTTCGACAAGCTCAGTGCGAACGGTGGTGGTTGTAGTCAGTGTGCGGCCATCACCGCATGAGCACCACCTCAAAACACGCACCCCGATCCCCCGCCACCACCGAAATCGTCCCCCCGCTCGCCGCCAGCAGTGAGCGGGCGATGGCCAGCCCCAGGCCGGTGCCGCCCGCCTCGCGCCGCCCGGTGAAGAACGGCTCGAAAATCCGTTCGCGATCCGCCGGCGCGATACCGGGGCCGTCGTCCGCAACCGTGATCCGCACCGCGTCGCTCACCGCGATGCCGATCGTCACCGCAGCCGCGCCAGCCTGACGGCTGTTCTCCAGCAGCGTCTCCAGCAACGTCTCGATCACCTCGGGCGTGATCCGCGCCACCGCGCTGTCCACGCCCGCGATCGTCACCACGAACCCGCCCGAGCGGAACGAATCCGCCACCCGCCGCGCCGCCGCGACGACATCGGCGGTCGCCCCGGCATTGATCGTCACCATATCCGCGCGCGCGAGATCGAGCAGCCGCTGGACCAGCCGTTGCAACCGCTCGGCATCGGCGGCGGCGTTGGCGAGGAAGCGCGCGCGCTCGTCGGGCGCCATCGTGCCGCCATGCTCGTCGAGCAGTTCGATCGCACCGCGAATCCCTGCGATCGGCGTCTTGAACTCGTGGCTCACCGCCGCCGCGAAATCGCGCAGATAGCGCGAACGCCGCTCGATCCGCGCCGCCATGCTGCGGAATGCGTCGTAAAGCTGCGCGATCTCGATCGCGGCGGTGACCGGCGTCTCGGGCATCTCGACATGCCCGAGCGCCACACCTTCGCTCGCGCGCGCAAGCTGGTCGATCGGCCGCGCGATGCCGCGCGACAGCAGCCCGGCCAGCACGATCAGCGTCGAGAGGATCAGTGCGATGCCGATCAGGATCGCCGCCGCATCCTGATAGATGCCGACGAACAGCCCGCGCGGGGTGCGCGACAGCAGCACCACGCCGATCACGCGCCCGCCGAACAGCACCGGCCGCGCGTGATGCACGCGGATCGCATAAGCCTGGCTCAGCACCGCCAGCCAGCGTGCCTGCCCGCGCGCGCGCAGCACCGTGACCGCGCGGCCGGCGAGCGCGGCGCGAACCTCGGGCAGCGCCGCATAGCGCCGGCCCACGTCGCTTCGCCCGAGCACGACCACGCCCCGCGCGTCGAGCAGTCGGGTCGCGGTCAGCGTCACCGCCGCCGCATCGCTCGCGACCGGCAGGACCGCGCGCGCGGCCCGCGCCGCTTGGCGGTCGACCGCGAACCGTTCTCGCGCGATCCGCTGCGGCGGCAGCACCGCCATCGTCCGCAAATCGATCCGCGGCGGCTCGGGCGCCAGCCGGCGCGGAGCGGGATCTGCGGCCCCCGCCGCCCACGCCGCCTTGTACGCCGCGCCGAGCACCGCACCCTGCGCGATCAACTCGGCCTCGGTCTGCTGGACGATGGTGTTCTCGTACACGCGCAGGAACAGCGCGGCGACGCCGGGCAGCGCCGCCACGAACAGCAATGTACCGAACAGGATCGTGCGGATGCGCAGCGCCGGCCAGTGGCGCTTGGCGACGTGCTTGATCGCTGCGATCAACAGCCGCCGATCCGGTAGCCGATGCCGGCACGCGTCTCGATCAGGTCCGCGCCCGCCGGGAATTTGGCGCGCACGTTGCGGACATGGCTGTCGATCGTGCGGTCGGTGATCGCGAAGCCGGGGCCGTGCAGCCGGTCGATGATTCGGTCGCGGCTGAACACGCGCCCCGGCATCGCTGCGAGCAACGCGAGCAGCTCGAACTCGGTCGCGGTCAGCCCGACCGGCGTACCGTCCCAGCGCGCCTCCCACCCCTCGGGGTCGAGCGACAGCCGCCCATGCGCGATCCGCGCCGGGGTCGGCACCGGCGGCACGCCGCGCTTGAGGATCGCGCCGACCCGCGCCACCACCTCGCGCGGGCTGAACGGCTTGACGACATAATCGTCACCGCCGATCTCGATGCCGACGATCCGGTCGATCTCGTCGTCGCGCGAGGACAGGAACAGGATCGGCAGCGCGGCATGGTCTGGCGGCCCAGCGCGCAGTCGGCGGCACAGCTCCAGGCCGTCGAGCCGCGGCATGGTGATGTCGAGCACCACCAGATCGGGCAGCCGCCGCGCGATCGCCACCAGCGCCGCCTCGCCATCGGCGGCTTCCTCGGCGGTCATCCCCGCCTTGCCGAGCGCGAAGCTCAGCAAGTCGCGGATATGCGGATCATCGTCGACGACGAGGATGTGGCGGGTCATATGCTGCATGATCGGGGTCCGGGCGGTGGCGGTCAACCACGCTGATGCCGCGCCCGCGTCGAGCGATGGTCCGGCGCGTATGGAGAAACCGTGCAGATCCGAATCGACGCCCCCGATGGCGGGATCTTTGCGAAAGCCATCGAAGGCGCATTTCATGGTGTTTTCCCGCGAAAGCGGGAATCCAGAGCCAAGCAAAACCCCGATGTACGGCTCTTGGGACTCTGGACTCCTGCGTGCGCGGGAGAACAAGCAAGGGCTTTTGGCACGCGTCTCGCCGCCGGGGCGACGCTTCAGCCCGAACCCACCGCCCGCTCGGTGCGGTTCCGCCCGAGCGCCTTCGCGCGGTACAACGCGTCGTCGGCGCGGCTGAACAGCGCATCCACCGAAAGGTCGCGGCGCAGCGGCATCACCCCTGCGCTCATGGTGATCGAGAAACTGTCGTGCGGTGCCGGAATCATCGTTTGCGCGAGCATGTCGCGCAGCCGGTCGCAGATCGCCACCGCCGCCGCCGTGCCGCGCCCGGCGAACAGGATCGCGAACTCCTCGCCGCCGATCCGCCCGACCGCATCGTCGGCGCGCAGATTGGCGCGCAGCAGGTCGGCCAGCACGAGCAGCGCGGTATCGCCGGTGGCATGGCCGTACACGTCGTTGACCATCTTGAAATAATCGAGATCGACCAGCGCGAGCGTGCCGGGCTGGTCCTCGCCAAGCAGCCGCTCCTCGACCCGGCTGCGAAACGCGGTGCGGTTGAGCAGCCCGGTCAGCGGGTCGGTCGCGGCGGCGTGTTCCAGCGCGGCTTCGCGCTGCTTGCGGCCCTCGAGATCGCGCAGGATGCACACGATCGCGCCTGGGCGGCCGCTCGCGTCGATCACGATGCGGCTGTTGCCTTCGAACCAGCTCACCGTCCCGTCGGCCTTGATCGCGCGAAACTCGAAGGCATAACTGCGCTCGGGGGTGGTGAGGCCGGCCTGGTAGATCGCGCGCACGCGCGCGCGGTCCTCCCGGTAGATCAGCTCGGATATGTTGGTGCCGATCAGCGCCTCGGGTTCGTACAAGGCGATCTCGCGCACCGCTGGCGAGATGAAGCGGATCGTGCCGTCGGGATCGAAGGTCAATATGATGTCGGTGGCGTTGTCGGCGAGCAGCCGGTAGCGCGCCTCGTTCTCGGCGAGCGCCCGCATCAGCGTCTCGCGCTGCACCAGTGCTGCGGCAATCGGCAGCGCGGTGATGAACAACGTGGCGAGGTAAAAATGGAAGAACTGCAGATGCAGCGCCGCGTCGCCTTCCACCAGCATGACCGGCCCATGCCCGAAACGCGTCAAGCCGCCGCCGATCACCGCGACGATCACCACGCTGACGGCGGCGCCGACGCGCTGGAACGCGAAGCTGGCGATCACGACCGGAAGGAAGGGCAGGAACAGCAGCGGCAGCGCACTCTGCCAGAACGTGGCGAACGCGGTCAGCGCGACGAGCACCGCGAGCCCCGCCGCCGCCCACGCGCGACCCGGCCGGGCAAGCTCCGCCCAGCCGCCCTCGTCGCGCCGCGCCACCAGCGCGAGCGGGGTGCCGAGCAGCAGCCCGAGGCCGTGGCCGACCACCCAATCCGCCAGGATCGGCGGGAAAGCGAGGTGCAGCGTTCCCGCCGCCAGCGCGGCGCCGGGCAGGCCGCTCAGCAGCGCCGCGACGAAGCAGGCGGCGACGAACACCGGCACCGTGCCGATCGAGCGGAACAGCGTGCCGCACACCCGCCAGTGCCGCAGCAAGGCCGCCGCGACCACCGCCTCGCCGACATCGATCAGCGCGACCGGGATCACGATCGGGCGGAAGCCGACCATCGCGAAGACAGACCCCATCATGCCGAGCGACGCCGCTGCCAACAGCGGCAACCAGCGCCGCGTCGGGGTCTTGCACAACACCGCGAGCAGCGGTCCGTTGGCGAGCCAGATCAGCACGATGCCATGACTGCGCCGCGTCAGCAGCATCGCCGCCGCAGTCAGCACCGCATAGAAGACGAACGTCCAGATGACGGTCGTCCCCCCAGCGCGCAACCGATCCCGAAAGCCCATAAGTGCTTTATAACACACGCGCCTTGACGTGTGATCGGGAATCGCGAGCGCCCTTGCCTTAGCCAGTGCGGGCGGGCGTGTTGACGCCCATGCTTTGCAGATAGCGCTTCACGTTGCGCGCCGCCTGGCGCAGCCGTTGCTCGTTCTCGACCAGCGCGA
Organism: Sphingomonas populi; assembly: GCF_004208535.1. Classification (GTDB taxonomy): domain Bacteria; phylum Pseudomonadota; class Alphaproteobacteria; order Sphingomonadales; family Sphingomonadaceae; genus Sphingomonas; species Sphingomonas populi. The sequence continues at coordinate 31,012 of NZ_SGIS01000028.1, read as the reverse complement.
TGCGGACGAAACCCTCGCCATTTTCGCCGTAGCCGACGCCGGGCGCGACCGCGACCTTGGCGTGGGTCAGCAATTGCTTGGAGAATTCGAGGCTGCCGAGATGCTTGAGCGCGGGCGGCAGCGGCGCCCAGGCGAACATGCTTGCGGGCGGGGCGGGGATGTCCCAGCCGGCGCGCCCGAAGCTCTCGACCAGCACGTCGCGGCGCTTATGGTACAGCGCGCGATTGGCCGCGACGATATCCTGCGGGCCGTTGAGCGCCGCGCACGCCGCCGCCTGGATCGGCGTGAACGCGCCGTAATCGAGGTAGGACTTCACCCGCGTCATCGCCGCGATCAGCTTGGCGTTGCCGACCGCGAAGCCGATCCGCCAGCCCGCCATCGAATAGGTCTTGCTGAGCGAGGTGAACTCGATCGCAATGTCCTTCGCGCCCTTGACCTGAAGGATCGAGACGGTCGGCTTGCCGTCGTAGTAGAGTTCCGAATAGGCGAGGTCGGAGATGATCCAGACGTGGTTCTCCTTCGCCCACGCCACCAGCCGCTCGTAAAAAGCGAGGTCGACCGTCTCGGCGGTCGGGTTCGACGGATAGTTGACGACGAGGATCGACGGACGCGGCACCGTGAAGGCGATCGCGCGGTCGAGGCTCTCGAAATAATGCTCGTCGGGCGTGGTCGGCACCGCGCGGATCGTCGCGCCGGCGATGATGAAGCCGAAGGTGTGGATCGGATAGCTCGGGTTGGGTGCGAGCACGACGTCGCCCGGTGCGGTGATCGCGGTGGCGAGGCTGGCGAGCCCCTCCTTCGATCCCATCGTCACGACCACCTCGGTCTCGGGATCGACCTCGACGCCGAAGCGGCGCCCGTAATAATTCGCCTGCGCGCGGCGCAGGCCCGGAATGCCCTTCGACTGCGAATAGCCATGCGCACCCGGCTTGCTCGCCACTTCGCACAGTTTCTCGATGACGTGCGGCGGCGGCGGCAGATCAGGATTGCCCATGCCGAGATCGATGATGTCCTCGCCGCCGGCGCGCGCTTCGGCCCGCATCGCGTTCACTTCGGCGATGATATAGGGCGGCAGGCGCTTCATGCGGTAGAATTCGTCGGACACAGGATTTCCCAAGGTCGCAAAGGCGCGACGGCACGCTTATAGAACTCGAACAGCCGCCGGCGAAAGCAAAACCCGCCAAGGGCGAAGGAGAACGCGCGTGAGCGAGACCGACACCCAGCCAAAGCCCGGCGCTTCTCCTATGGGTGCGGGCTTCGGCTTGCCCAGCCTCGAGGACATGCAGCACTGGACGCTGATCCTCGGCCGCTTGCAGCAGCTCGCGCTCGAACATGGCCTCGCCGCGATGAAGCCGGCGGAGAGCAGCGCGATGCCGGTGATTCCCGGCGTCACCGATGCCGCGACCGTGACGCGGGCGCAGGATTTCTGGCGCGACAGCATCGCTTTGTGGCAGCATCTGCTCGATCCCGCCGCGTCAGGGCCGGCGCAAAGCCCCGAACGGACCGCCGACCGCCGCTTCCGCGATTCGCGCTGGCACGAGAACCCGGTGTTCGACTGGATACGCCAGAGCTATTTCCTGATCTCGGATCATATGCTGCGGGCGGTCGATTCGATCGAGGGCGTCGAGGGCAAGCAGAAGGATCAGCTCCGCTTCGCCACGCGCGCCTTCATCGACGCGATGAGTCCGAGCAACTTCCCCACCACCAACCCGCAGGTGCTGGAAAAGACGATCGAGACGCGCGGCGAGAATCTCGTCAAGGGCTTGCAGAACATGCTCGCCGACATCTCGAAGGGGCAGATGACTCAGGTCGCGCCGGGCGCGTTCGAGCTTGGCCGCAACCTCGCCGTTACCCCCGGCAAGGTGATCCACCGCACGCCGCTTTACGAACTGATCCAATACGCGCCGACCACCCCCAACGTGCTCAAGACGCCGGTCGTGATCTTCCCGCCGTGGATCAACCGCTTCTACATCCTCGATCTCACGCCCGAGAAGAGCTTCGTGCGCTGGGCGGTCGATCAGGGCATCACCGTGTTCATGGTGTCGTGGAAATCGGCCGACGCGAGCTTCAAGGATGTCGTGTGGGACGATTACGTCGCCGCGCAGATCGACGCGGTCGAGGCGATCCGCGCCACGCTCAAGGTCGAGCGAGTCCATGCGATCGGTTACTGCGTGGCAGGCACCACGCTGGCGGCGACACTCGCGCTGCTGGCGGCGCGCGGCAAGGCCGACATGGTGGCGAGCGCGACCTTCTTCACAGCCCAAGTCGATTTCGCCAATGCCGGCGAACTGCTCCACTTCGTCGACGATACCCAGCTCGCGATGTTCAAGGAACTGACCCCCGACGGCTATCTCGACGGGCGCTACATGGCGGCGACCTTCAACCTGCTGCGCGGGCGCGACCTGATCTGGAACTACGTCACCAACAATTATCTGCTCGGCAATGATTATGCGCCGTTCGATCTGCTCCACTGGAACGGCGACACCACCAACCTGCCGGCGAAATGGCACATGAGCTATCTGACCGATCTGTACCGCGACAATCTGCTCGCCAAGCCCGGCGCGCTGAGCGTGGACGGCACGCCGATCGACCTCGGCCTGGTCGAGACGCCCACCTATGTGCAGGCGGGGCGCGAGGATCATATCGCGCCTGCGGAAAGCGTGTGGAAGATGACCGAGCATCTCAAGGGGCCGATGCGGTTCGTGCTGGCCGGCTCGGGGCATATCGCCGGCGTGGTCAATCACCCGGATGCGAACAAATACCAATATTGGAGCGACGCGGAACCAAACGGCACGCTCGACGATTTCCTCGCCGCTGCTCACGAAACCAAGGGTAGCTGGTGGCCGGATTGGGCCGCGTGGCTGCGTGCGCTAGATACCACGACCGTGCGCGCCACGGGGCCGCGCAAACCGGGTGCGGGAACGGCAAAGGCGCTGGACGACGCGCCCGGTCGTTACGTGCGCGAAAGGTAAAACGCCGCGCAGTGCCGGTGTTGTCATCACCAGCATTGCAGCATGACAAGTATGTTGCACTGCAACAAACTTCTTGCGATCTTTGCTCGACTTGCCTATATTGCATTGCAGCAATACGGCAGGAGACAATGATATGGCCGGTGATATTCCCAAGCCCGCACCGCGCGGCAAGGGGCCGAACACGCCGGCCATGCCGAAGCCCCCGGTCGCGGCCGCCGCGCCGATAGCGGCCAAGCCGGTCGTTGCTGCGAAGCCGCTCAAGCCGGTCGCGTCGAAACCCGCGCCCAAGGCCAAGCTGCCAGCGCCGATGCTGCCCAAACCGGTCGCCGCCAAGGCCGCCGAACCGGCACCGACCATTGCCGTGCCGGTAGTCCCGGCGGCGGTAGAGCCGAAAATCACGCCGGCGCCGGAACCGGTCGCCGCCGCACCCGAACCCGTCGCTGCGCCGGAGCCTCTTGTTTCTACCCAGCAGCCCCCAGCCCCGGAACTGTCTTCCGCGGCGATCTCGCACAAGGAAAACACCATGGAAGCCACGATTCAGGACGCCACCACCAAGACCCAGGCTCTGTTCGGCGATGCCAATGAGCGCGCCAAGGCCGCTTTCGAGAAGAGCACCAAGATGTTCGAAGAGATCAACGCATTCGGCAAGGGCAACATCGAAGCCGTCGTCGAATCGAGCAAGATCGCGGCCAAGGGCCTCGAATCGTTCGGTCAGGAAGCTGCCGACTACACGCGCAAGCAGTTCGAAGGCGCGACCGCGATGATGAAGAGCTTCGCATCGGTGAAGTCGCCGACCGAGCTGTTCAAGCTGCAGAGCGACTATTTCCGCCAGTCGTTCGACTCGCTCGTCGCCGAATCGTCGAAGCACACCGAAGCGATGCTCAAGCTGGCCGGCGAAGTCGCCCAGCCGCTGTCGAACCGCGTCGCGCTCGCCGCCGAAAAGGCCAAGATCGCAGCGTAATCGCCAGCGTTCCGAAGATACGAAAGGGGCTGCCCGCGAGGGTGGCCCCTTTTTCGTGCGTCGGCGTGAAGGGATGGTGAATCCCGCACCCGCTCGCCGCACCCGTTCGTCCCGTGCGAAGTCGAGGGGCAGCCCACAGCGCTGGTGCATCGACTTCGCTCGGCACGAACGGTCTTTACGTTAAAACGGACCGTTCAAAGCAAGCCGTTCTCCCGCGAAAGCGGGAGTCCAGAGCAGCGAACGTAACGCGTGTGGCCCTGGACTCCCGCTTTCGCGGGAGAACGGTGGGCGAGGGCGCGTTCTTTCTACCGGGCGCCGTAGGCCGCGTTAGAACGCAACCCGCTCAACCGTCGCCAGCGCGCTCGATATCCGCGCCGACCGCGCTCAGCTTTTCCTCGAGCCGCTCATACCCGCGATCGAGGTGATACACGCGCGCGACCTGAGTCTCGCCCTCCGCCGCAAGTCCGGCGAGGATCAGGCTCATCGACGCGCGCAGGTCGGTCGCCATCACCGGCGCGCCGACCAGCTTGGGCACGCCGCGCACGACGGCGGTGCGGCCCGAGACATGGATGTCGGCGCCCATTCGCGCCAGCTCGGGCACATGCATGTAGCGATTCTCGAAGATCGTCTCGGTCAGCACGCTCGCGCCGTCGGCGAGCGTCAGCATCGCCATGAACTGCGCCTGCATGTCGGTGGCGAAGCCGGGGAAGGGCGCGGTCGACAGCGTCAGCGGCTGGAGCCGCTCGGGCGCGGCGACGTGCAGGATGTTGCCGCGCTCCTCCACCGTCACGCCGGCGGCGACCAGCGCGGTGATCGTCGCGCGCATGTCCTCGGCCACGACGCCGACCAGATCGAGCGTGCCGCCGGTGATCGCCGCCGCGCACGCATAGCTGCCCGCCTCGATCCGGTCGGGCATCACCGCATAGGTCGCGCCGTGCAGCCGCTCGACGCCGGTGATCTCAAGCGTCTCGGTGCCGATGCCGGTGATCTTCGCGCCCATCGCCACCAGGCAATTGCACAGATCGACGATCTCCGGTTCGCGCGCGGCATTGCCGATCCGCGAGACGCCGCGCGCGGTCGTCGCCGCCATCACCGCATTCTCGGTCGCGCCGACCGAGACGATCGGGAAGACGTAATCGCCGCCCGCCAGCCGTCCGCCCGGCGCGGACGCCTTCACATAGCCCGCCGCGAGCTCGATCTCCGCGCCGAGCGCCTCCAGCGCCTTGAGGTGCAGGTCGATCGGCCGGTTGCCGATCGCGCAGCCGCCGGGCAGCGATACCGTCGCCTCGCCCGCGCGGCCGACCAGCGGCCCCAGCACGAGGATCGACGCACGCATTTTCCGCACGATATCGTAAGGGGCTTCCGTTGAGGTCAGCTTGCCCGCGCGGATCGTCATCACCCGGCCGAAATCCTCGGGCCGCGCGCCTTCGATCTGGGTCGAAGCGCCGAGCTGGTTGAGCAGATGCCCGAAGCTGTCGACATCGGCGAGCCGCGGCAGGTTGCGCAGCGTCAGCGGTTCCTCGGTCAGCAGCGCGCACGGCATGAGCGTGAGCGCGGCGTTCTTGGCACCGGAAATGGGGAGACGGCCAGACAGGCGCTTGCCGCCGCGAATGATGATGCGATCCATCCACCGCTCATATCGCCTCGCGTGTTCCACGCAAGCCGGCCGCACGACCAGAAGCGGAATGTGTCGGGTTCGAGACACCCTTGATCGACTTTAATGCACTGATTTTCCTGCACTGCTTTGGGTGGCGGACCAGTGGGGGAATGTTACGGGTGCCTGGCAGTTGTTTCGCCGACCGTCTCAACGAGATGGTCGTGCTGACGGATATGGAATATCGTGCGCTAGAGCATCTGGAGCAACGCGAACGCCACCTGCGCCGTGGTGTCACGCTGCAACGCGAGAACGACCGGGTCGGCGAAATGTTCGTGCTGCGGTCCGGGCGGATGATGAGTTCGGTGTTGCTCGATGACGGCAGCCGGCAGATCCTGCGAATCCATTCGGCGGGCGATCTGCTCGCCGTCTCCAACCTTATCTACGACAACGCGCCCGAGACGATCACCGCTCTGTCCGACTGCACCGTCGCACCGTTCGAACGTGCCGCGCTCAGCGCGCTCTTGGTCGCGCATCCGCGCCTCGCCGCGCTGATCCTGGTCTACAACCAGATCGAGCGGGCCGCGCTGACCGACCGGCTGGCGGCGCTCGGCCGCACCTCCGCCAAGGCGCGCGTGGCGGCGATCCTGATCGAGATGCGCAACCGCGCGCGGATGCTCGACAAGAGCGTCGGCGACAGTTTCGTACTTGGGCTTACCCAGGAGGAGATCGGCGACGCCACCGGCCTCACCGCCGTCCACGTCAACCGCATGCTGCGCCAGTTGGAAGACGAAGGGCTGATCGCGCGCGAGGCCGGCCGGGTCCGCTTCCGCGACGAACGCGCGCTGGCGCGCTCGTCGAACTTCGTCGATCGCTATGAAAAGCTCGATCTCGGCTGGCTGCCCGAGTCGCGGGGATAGGGGCGCAAAGCCGTTCGTCCCGAGCGAAGTCGAGGGACCGCCACAGAACGCAGGTGCCTCGACTTCGCTCGGCACGAACGGTCAAGGCAAGAGACTACGCCTTCTCCAGCATGCATTGCAGCGGATGCTGGTTCTGCCGCGCGAACTCGGTCACCTGCGCGACCTTGGTCTCGGCCACCTCGAAGCTGAAGATGCCGCACACCCCGACGCCCTTCTGGTGGACGTGGAGCATCACCCGAGTCGCTGCCTCCATGTCCATGCGGAAGAAGCGCTGGAGCACGAGCACGACGAACTCCATCGGCGTGTAATCGTCGTTGAGTAGCAGGACGCGGTAAGGCGTCGGCTGTTTGGTGCGGGCACGCGTGCGAGTCGCGACACCGAGGCCGGTGCCATCGTCATCGCCGTTCGTATGCTCGGCCATCGTCGTGGGTGTGGGTGTGTCGATCATGGCGAAGCGAAAATATGGCATCGCGCGGGGGAAGGGCAAGGGGGTCGTGATGGCCAACCCCTTTTTTACTACCCCCAACCGTTCGGCGAACGGTCAGCGCAACGCCGCGCACGCCTCCTGAATCCGCGTGCACGCCTTGATCAGCAGTTCGTCGCTGGTGGCGTAGCTGATCCGCATCGCCGGCGAGAGTCCGAACGCCGCGCCCTGCACCGCCGCGACCTTGGCATCGTCGAGCAGATAGCCGACGAAATCCTCATCGGTCTCGATCCGCTTGCCGCCGGGCGTGCTCTTGCCGATCAGGCCCGAGATCTCGGGATACACATAGAACGCGCCCTCGGGTAGCGGGCAGGTGATGCCCTCCGCCTGATTGAGCATCCCCACGACCAGATCGCGGCGGCGCTGGAACAGCGCGGAATTGTCCTTGAGGAAACCCTGGTCGCCGCTCAGGGCGGCGACAGACGCGGCCTGCGCGATCGAGCACGGGTTGCTGGTCGATTGCGATTGCAGCTTCGACATCGCCTTGATCAGCCACGGCGCGCCGCCGGCGAAGCCGATCCGCCAGCCGGTCATCGCATAGGCCTTCGAACAGCCGTTGGCGGTCAGCGTGCGCTCGTACAGCGACGGGCAGACCTGCGCGATCGTGGTGAACTTGAAATCGTCGAACAGGATATGCTCGTACATGTCGTCGGCGAAGATCCACACATGCGGATGCGCCTCCAGCACCGCGCCCAGCGCCTTCAGCTCGGCCTCGCTATAGGCGGCGCCGGTCGGGTTCGACGGCGAGTTGAGGATCACCCACTTGGTCTTCGGCGTGATCGCCGCGTCGAGCTGTGCCGGGGTGATCTTGTAATTCTGGTCGGCGCCCGCCGCCACGAACACCGGCGTGCCGCCCGCGAACAGCACGACATCGGGGTAGCTCACCCAATAGGGCGCCGGAATCACCACCTCGTCGCCCGCGTCGAGCGTCGCCACCATCGCGTTGAACAGGGTGTGCTTGCCGCCCGAATTCACGCTGATCTGGTCGCGCGTGTAGGTCAGGCCGTTGTCGCGCAAATATTTCTGCGCGATCGCGTCCTTCAGCTCGGGCGTGCCATCGACGTTGGTATATTTGGTCTGCCCGTCGCGGATCGCCTTGATGCCGGCTTCCTTGATGAAATCCGGCGTGTCGAAATCGGGTTCACCGGCGCCCAGACCGATCACATCGACGCCGGCGCGCTTCAGTTCCTGCACGCGCGTGGTGATCGCGAGCGTGGGCGAGGGCTTGATGCGAGCGAGCGCGGCGGATGGGTGCATGAGAAAGACGCCTCTATAGGGAAAGCGGCGCGGCTATAGACCCGCCTTTGCGCCTTTCGCAACCGTTACGACCGCCGGAATCAGCCCGCGCAGCGCGTTGCCGATGAAGAAGCCGCCCGCGAGATCGGCGGCGGTCAGTTCGCCCTCGATCGCCTTGCCCTCGGCGATCAGCGTCTTGCGCAGCACGCCGGGCAGCAGCCCGCGTGCCAGCGGTGGCGTCACCAGCACGCCGCCGCGCGGGGCGAACAGCGTGGTGAAACTCCCCTCGGTCAGCGCGCCGGAAGGATCGGCGAACACCACTTCGAATGCGCCCGATGCGGCGCGGGCCTGGTCGTAGAAGCCGCGATCGGTGGTCTTGTGGCGCAGCCGGAAATCGTGGCGGTCGACCGGCAGCGGCACGATCGCGACCGGCACCGGCCCGCTCGGCATGGGCGGCAGCGGCGACACCTCGATCGCGATCGCGCCGCTCTTCGCAAGCAGCAGCCGCAGCCGGCGCGGTTCGCGCAAGCGGAAGGTCGCCGCCTGAAGCTCGTTGCGCGCATTATGGTGATCGAACGCGAAGCCGAACGCGGCGGCGCTCGCCCGCAACCGCGCGAGATGGCGTTCGAGCTGCGCCACCCCGGTCAGGGACTCGAACTTCATCGTCTCGATCAGGTCGAAACCGGGGCCGGGCGTGGCGACGAACGAGCTCTTGGTGCGAGTCTCCGCCCATTCGTCGCCCACGCGTGAATCGGCGACGATGCCGCCGCCCACCCCGAACGTGGCGGTCTCCGCGCCATCCGCCAGCGTCAGCGTGCGGATCGCGACGTTGAACGCGGCGTCGCCATCCGCGTCGATCCGCCCGATCGCGCCGGTATAGACATCGCGGCGCGCCTGTTCGACGTCGCCGATCACCGCCATCGCACGCAGCTTGGGCGCGCCGGTGATCGATCCGCACGGGAACAGCGCCGCCAGCACGTCGACCGCGTCGCGCCCTTCGGCAAGCTCGGCGGTGACGGTCGATACGAGCTGGTGGAGCGTCGGATAGCGTTCGACCGTGAACAGATCGGGCACCGCGACACTGCCGGCCACGGCGACGCGGGCGAGATCATTGCGCATCAGATCGACGATCATCAAATTTTCGGCGCGCTGCTTGGGATCGGCGGCGAGGCCTGCGGCGAGCGAATCGTCCTCGCCGCGCGTCGCGCCACGCCGCGCGGTGCCTTTCATCGGCCGGCAGCGCAGATCGCGCCCCGACAGCGCAAAGAACGATTCGGGCGACAGCGACAGCAGCCAGCGCGCACCGTCGTTCACCAGCGCGCCGAACCCGCCCTTCGCGCGCCCGCGCAGTTGCGCGTACACCGCGCGGCGGTCGCCCTGCACCGGCACGGTCGCGGGGTAGGTGAGGTTGGCCTGATAAATATCGCCCGCCACGATCCACTCGCGCACCCGGTCGAACCGCGCTGCATAGTCGGCGAAACCGATCGCCGGCACCGGCGCGCCGATCCACGCCCCCGCCGGATCGGGCAGCAACGCGGCCACGTCGGCGACATCGTCCCAGCGTTCGAACAGCCCGAACCACAGCAACGGCGTATCCGTCTCGGACGGCACGCCCAGCACCGGCTCGAACGCCGCCGCCGCCTCATAGGCGAGATAGCCGGCGGCATGCAGCCCGTCGCGCTGGCCCGCCCGCACCGCCTCCAGCGCCGGCCAGACCTCGGCGACACGATGCGCCACCACGATCCGCACCGGGTCACGATACAGCCGCGCGCCCCCGCCGGCATCGCTAGCGTCGTCGAGGAGGACGAAAGGGGCGTCAAGCGGCAGCATATCCCGCCCACAGATGCAGCGGTTATGCCCTCATGGGCAAGCCCCGGCTCTTGTTCGCTTTTCCCAAGGCTTCTATCTGCCGCGCTATGGCCAATCCCCCTCTCCGCGCGACGATCGTCCCGGTCACGCCGCTCCAGCAGAATTGCACCCTGTTCTGGTGTACCGAAACGATGCGCGGCGCGTTCGTCGATCCCGGTGGCGACCTGCCCAAATTGCGCGCGGCGGCGGCGCAGCACGGGGTTACGGTCGAGAAGATCCTCGTCACCCACGGCCATATCGACCATTGCGGGTCCGCCGCGCCGTTCGCACAGGAACTCGGCGTGCCGATCGAAGGGCCGCACGAGGCGGACCGCTTCTGGATCGCCCGCCTCGCCGATGATGGCCGCAATTACGGCGTGCCCGGCACCCCGTTCGAGCCTGATCGCTGGCTGGCTGAGGGCGACACGGTGACCGTCGGCAACCTCACGCTCGACGTATATCACTGCCCCGGCCACACGCCCGGCCATGTCGTGTTCCACCACGCGCCCTCGAAACTGGCGATCGTCGGCGACGTGCTGTTCGCCGGCTCGATCGGCCGCACCGATTTCCCGATGGGCAATCACCAGGATCTGCTTGACGCGATCGTTACCAAGCTGTGGCCGCTCGGCGACGAGACTGCGTTCATCCCCGGCCATAACGAGATGAGCACTTTCGCCCAGGAACGCGCCAGCAACCCCTATGTGAGCGATGCGGCGCTGGCGGCCTAGCGCGGGCGCTTCACCGCACCCGAATCACCGTCTCCGTCGCCGCGTGTCCGAAGCCGCCGGTGAACGGCAACGCCACCGCATACACCGACAGCCCGAGCAGCACCGCGAAGGTCACGAACGTGCCGCCCTCGCGACCGCCCGGCATCCCGTCCATGCCGAGCGCATGCGCGATTCGCGCGATCAGGAACACCGAACTCACTGCCCACAGCCACACCGGGCTGCCGATCGACACTTCGATCAGCGCGATCAACAGCAGTACGAACGGCGCATATTCGACGAAATTGGCGTGCGCGCGCATCCGGCGGATCAGCGGCACATTGCCGCCGTCACCGATCCCGACACCGCTCTGGCGCCGGATCAGCCCGGTGCGAACCGCCAGCCAGAAGTTGATGATACCCGCCCCACCGACGGCGGTGAGCGTGATCGGCAGCAGGACAGGCGCCACAATTCGAACCTTTCATGAGAGGCCGGCGCTGTGCCACCGTGTTCGGTGGCTTGCAACGCACGCGCGCCTCACGCGTCGCTATTGTGATCCCGCTCGAGTCGCTTGCGTGCGCTTTCCGCCTTGATCGGACGCGCTACCGGGCAGACCTCCTGAAGGTAGCCGTTCAACGTGTTCGCGAGATTATCCTCAATGAGTCTGTAGTGGACATATTGGCCGCGCTTCTCGCTTGCGACGAGACCCGCATTTTCCAGGATCGTAAGGTGTTGGGAAACTGCGGGTTTCGAAATCTCGAAACGCGCGGCGATCTCTCCGGCGGTCATTTCCGCGTTGGACAGATAGGCGAGGATTTTTCGCCGGACGGCGGAGGCCAGGGCTTCGAAGATTCGCTGCATGGATCGTATTTAAGCTATTGCCTAATCACTTACTAGATATGTATTCAGTAATTAAGCTATCACTTAATAAAGGCGATGTCATGGCTGATCGTGATCGTTGTGCCGTCAACTGGCTGGTCGCAACGCCCGGCGCCGATCCGGTCGCCGGGGTCGTAAGATGGGACCCGCTGCATTCCCTCTGGAACGGCGGGATGCTCGCGGTCACGCTGATCGCGGGGCCGCTCTTCGCAACCCCTGCGGCGATCGTCCTGTTCGTCGGTCTGACCGGAGCGGGCTTGCTGCTCGGCCACTCGGTCGGGTTCCACCGCCTGCTGATCCATCGCAGCTTCACCACGCCGCTTTGGCTGGAGCGGGTGCTGGTGTGGACGGGAACGGCGGTGGGCATGAGCGGCCCGTTCTGGATGATGAAGACGCACGATTTGCGCGATTGGGCGCAGCGCCAGCCGCAGTGCCACGATTATCTCGCGCACCGCCGGTCGTGGGCGCGTGATGCGGTGTGGCAACTGCACTGCCGCCTGATCCTCGCCAATCCGCCGCGCTACGATCTGGGCCGAGTCGGGCGTGATCCGTTGTATCGGTTTCTCGAACGCACCTGGATGCTCCAACAACTGCCCATCGCGTTGGTGCTATGGCTGATCGGCGGTTGGGGGTTCGTCGTCTGGGGCGTTTGCGCCCGCGTTGCGGTTTCGGTGCATGGCCATTGGCTGGTCGGACATCTCGCACACCGGCAGGGGCCGCAAACATGGCTGGTCGCGGATGCGGGCGTGCAAGCCCATGATGTGCCGTGGGCCGCGATCCCGACGATGGGCGAAGCGTGGCATAACAATCACCATGCCTTTCCCGGTTCGGCTCGGATCGGCCTCTATGCCGGACAGAGCGATTTCGGCTTCGCCCTGATTCGCTTGCTCGCACGGCTGGGCTTGGCGCACGACATTTGTACGCCGCAAGACTTGCCCACGCGACGCCGAGATTTGACGCCGAGCTTGCAACGCCGCGAAGAATCGCTATAGGCGCGGTGCTTCGCGATGCGTTCGGCCGCTGGTGCCACCGCGGCTGACGTGCAACCGTCGGTCGTGTGGTTATTGGGTCGGGCGAATTGCCCGAATCGAACACGCAACAAGCACAAGGTTTCGCCGAAATGGCCGTCCCCAAGAGAAAAACTACGCCGTCCAAGCGCGGCATGCGCCGGGCTCACGATGCACTGAGCATCGATTCGTTTCAGGAATGCCCGAACTGCGGCGAACTGAAGCGCCCGCATAACCTCTGCAATTCGTGCGGCCATTACAACGGCCGCGAGATCGTCTCGGTCGAAGGCTGATCTCTGCGGAACGGGGGGCGAAAGTGACGAACGGCTCCCGGATCGCCGTTGACGCGATGGGTGGCGACGAAGGGCTGGCAGTGATGCTGGCCGGGGTCGCACGCGCGCGTCGTCAGTTCGAAGGCCGGGGATTGGACCTGCGCTTCATCCTCGTCGGGGATGAGGCGGCGATCACCGAGGGGCTGAAGAGCCATCCCAACCTGACCGCGCATTCGGAGATCGTCCACGCCCCCGGCGTGGTGGGATCGTCCGACAAGCCGAGTCAGGCGATCCGTCGTGCCAAGACGACGTCGATGGGTGTCGCCATCGACATGGTCAAGCAGGGCCGCGCCGCCGCCGCCGTCTCGTCGGGCAACACCGGCGCGCTGATGGCTATGGCCAAGCTCAGCTTGCGGACGATGCCCGGCATCGACCGCCCCGCGCTCGCCGCGATGCTGCCCTCGCTCGGCGAGAACGATGTCGTCGTGCTCGATCTCGGCGCCAATACCGAATGCACCGCGCGCAACCTCGTCCAGTTCGCGGTGATGGGCGCCGCCTATGCGCGCACCACGCTCGAGCTTCAAAGCCCGCGCGTCGCGCTGCTCAACATCGGTAGCGAGGACCAGAAGGGCACCGACGAGATTCGCGACGCCGCGCAGACGCTGCGCCTCGCGACGCATTTGCCGATGACCTTCACCGGCTTCATCGAAGGCGATCGGCTGTCGCGCGGCGAAGTCGATGTCATCGTGTGCGACGGCTTCTCCGGCAACATCGCGCTGAAAACCGCCGAGGGCACCGCGCGCTTCGTCGCCGATCTGCTGCGCCGTGCGTTCAAGAGTTCGATGCGCTCGAAGATCGGCTTCCTGATCTCCAAGCCCGCGACCGACCTGCTGCGCCACCATCTCGATCCCAACAACCATAATGGCGCGGTCTTCCTCGGATTGAACGGGCTGGTGCTCAAGAGCCACGGCGGCGCCAACGAGATCGGCGTCGCCACCGCGATCGGCGTCGCCGCCAAGATGGTGCGCGACGATCTCACGCGCCGTATCGCCGAGGATCTCGGCAATTTCGAAGCAAAAGCGGCCTGACCGAGCCGCACCCTAGGCCGCTTGAAGGAAACAGCATGATTCGCGCCGTCATCACCGGGACCGGCTCCGCGCTGCCGGCGCGCCGGGTGTCCAACGCGCAGCTTGCCGAAACCGTCGACACCTCGGACGAATGGATCGTCGAGCGTACCGGCATCCGCTTCCGCTACATCGCCGGCCCGGACGAGACCACCGCGACGCTCGCCGCCGATGCCGCCCGCGCCGCGCTCGCCGCCGCCGATGTCGCCGCGCAGGACATCGACCTGATCGTGCTGGCGACCGCGACGCCCGACCAGACCTTCCCGTCGAGCGCCACCAAGGTGCAGGCGATGCTCGGCATCAATGATTGCGTCGCGTTCGACGTGGCGGCGGTCTGCTCGGGCTTCCTCTACGCGCTGCAGGTCGCCGACAGCATGATCCGCGCCGGCTCGGCCCGGCGTGCGCTGGTGATCGGCTCCGAGACGTTCAGCCGCATCCTCGACTGGGAAGACCGCGCGACGTGCGTGCTGTTCGGCGACGGCGCCGGCGCGATCGTGCTCGAAGCGCAGGAGAGTGACGCGCGCGGCGTGCTGGCGGTGCGGCTCCACGCCGATGGCCGCCACAATGGCATGCTCTATGTCGACGGCGGTCCTTCGACCACCGGCACCGTCGGCAAGCTGCGTATGAAGGGCCGCGAGGTGTTCCGCCACGCCGTCGTCAATCTCGCCTCGGTCCTCACCGAGACGATGGCGGTCGCCGGGCTTGAGGCAAGCGCGATCGACTGGCTGGTGCCGCATCAGGCCAATGCCCGCATCCTTGATGCCACCGCGAAGAAACTCAGCCTCTCGCCCGACAAGGTGATCGTCACGGTCGATCAACACGCCAACACGTCGGCGGCCTCGGTGCCGCTCGCGCTCGACACGGCGGTGCGCGACGGGCGAATCAAGCGCGGCGACCTGCTCGTGCTCGAAGCGATGGGCGGCGGCTTCACCTGGGGCGCGGCGGTGGTGCGCTTCTAGGGCAATCGTTTGCGGCAACAGGCTGCTGACCACGTTGTCAGCACCATTATGTGCCAAAAGATCGTTACGGCAGAATAGCTAAGCCTCTTTCGGCGGTTTCCGCGTCGTGTTACGCAGGCGTGACCTTTGGGGAAAGGGGGAGGGAAACGCTATGACTGCCGGAACACTGACTCGTGCTGATCTGTCGGAAGCGCTGCACCATCAAGTCGGGCTGTCGCGCGCCGATTCGGGCAAGCTCGTCGAGCAGATTCTCGAACATATGTGCGAAGCGCTGTCCAACGGCGAGAACGTCAAGATCTCGGGCTTCGGCACCTTCGTGCTGCGCGACAAGGGTGAGCGCGTCGGGCGCAATCCCAAGACCGGGGTGGAAGTGCCGATCGCGCCGCGCCGCGTCCTCACCTTCCGCGCCAGCCAGATGATGCGCGATCGTATCGTGGAAGCCGGATGATGGTGCCTCCCGGTCCGTCGGAGACGGTGGCGGGTGACATCACGGCAGACGAATCAGGCGCCGGGGCAAGGCCCGCCAGCGAGAAGGCTGCGGGCGCGTTCCGCACGATCGGCGAACTCTCGCGCGAAACCGGCCTCCCGCAGCACATCCTGCGCTATTGGGAGACCCGCTTTCCCCAGCTCCGCCCGCTGCAACGCGCCGGCAACCGCCGTTACTACCGACCCGAAGACGTCGCGCTGGTGCAGCGGATCAATGATCTGCTCAACCAGCAAGGCTATACGATCCGCGGCGTCCAGACGCTGCTCGCCGACGAACGCAAGCGCGCGCCCACCAGCGCCGCGACGATGGAAGCGGTCCGCGCGGTCCGCGACTCGCTCGCCGATGCGCTCGCCGAGGATGCCGCCGTCGGTTGAGGGCGGTTCTCCCTGATCCGTTCTCTCTGCCCCGGTGGGGGGAGCAGCCCTACCGCTCCCGCGTCGCCGCGAAGGTGACCTTGGCATAGCGGTCGGCGATATAACCGACCTCCCACGCCGATTTCGCCAGGAACACCGGGTTGCCGTCGCGGTCCTTGGCCATCGCGCTGCGGTTGAGGTCGGTGAACGCCTTCAAGTCGGCCGGATCGTCCGCCGAGACCCAGCGCGCGGTTTCGAACGGCGCCATCTCCAGCCCCGCCGCGACCTTGTATTCGGCGTCGAGCCGCGACAGCAGCACCTCCAACTGGAGCTGCCCGACCACGCCGATGATCCAGTTCGAGCCGATCTCGGGATAGAACACCTGAGTCACGCCCTCCTCGGCCATGTCGTCGAGCGCTTTGCGCAACTGCTTGGTCTTGGTCGGGTCTTTCAGCGCGACGCGGCGCAGGATTTCCGGCGCGAAATTGGGCAGGCCCGTAAAGCGCACGGTGGCGCGCTCGCTCAGCGTATCGCCTACCCGGAGCGTGCCGTGGTTGGGGATGCCGATGATGTCGCCCGGATAGGCTTCGTCGGCGAGTTCACGCTGCTGCGCGAAGAACAGGATCGGCGAGTGGATCGCGATCGGCTTGCCGTGGCCGGTCGGGGTCAGCTTCATGCCGCGCTTGAACGTCCCCGAACACAGCCGCATGAAGGCGATGCGGTCGCGGTGGTTGGGGTCCATATTGGCCTGCACCTTGAACACGAACCCGGTCACCTCGTCGCGGGTCGGCTCGACCGGCGCCGGTTCGGCCGGCTGCGCGCGGGGCGGCGGCGCGAACGATGCGAGCGCCTCGATCAGCGAATCGACTCCGAATTCCTTCAGCGCCGATCCGAAATAGACCGGCGTCAGGTCGCCACGCCGATACGCCTCGGCATCGAACTCGGGATAGCCGACCTGCGCCAGTTCGACCTCTTCGCGGACCTTGGTGAGATTGCGCGCGGAGATGATCGCGTCCAGTTGCGGATCATCGACGCCGGTGGTCTGGATCACCTTGCCCTGGAACTCGCGGCTCGGCCCCTCGGGCAGCATCAGCCGGTTGGTGGCGAGATCGAATACCCCTTCGAAATCGCTGCCCGTGCCCATCGGCCACGTCATCGGCGTCACCTCGAGCTGGAGCAGCTCGGCCACTTCATCGAGGATCGCGAACACCTCGCGCCCCTCGCGATCGACCTTGTTAACGAAGGTGATGATCGGCACGTTGCGCAGGCGGCACACCTCGAACAACTTGCGCGTCTGGCTCTCGATGCCCTTGGCGACGTCGATCACCATCACCGCCGAATCGACCGCGGTCAGCGTGCGATAGGTATCTTCCGAGAAATCCTCGTGTCCCGGCGTGTCGAGCAGATTGAAGGTCACGCCCTGCCGCTCGAACGTCATCACCGACGACGTGACGGAAATGCCGCGCTGCTGCTCGATCTTCATCCAGTCCGACCGCGCGCGCCGCGCCGCGCCGCGCGCCTTCACCTCGCCGGCAAGGTGGATCGCGCCGCCGAACAGCAGCAGTTTCTCGGTGAGCGTGGTCTTGCCGGCGTCGGGGTGCGAGATGATCGCGAAGGTGCGGCGGTCGGAGATGTGATTCATCGCGGCGCTGTACGCAATTGGGGCGCGCCGGTCCATCGACGGCGGTTTGACGCCAACGCGAAACACGGTAGCGTGCCGCCGATGCAAAAGCCGCCCCTCGCGATCCCGCGCTCGCTCTTCTTCCTATCGATCTTCTACGGTGGCATGGTCTGCATCGCGGGCGTGCTCGGCAACAAACAGGTGTCGCTCGGGCCGATCTCGGCGCTCGGGCCGATGATCGGGCTCGGCCCGCTGGCGATCGAGGCTGGGATCGCCGCGTTCCTGCTGCTCGTCATCACCTCCAGCGCGGTCGCCGAACTCCACGGCGGCGCCACCGCGAACCGGCTGGTCCGCTTCGGCTTCGTGCCGCTCGTCACCTCGGTGCTGCTGTCGCTGCTGGTGCTGGCGCTACCGGCCTCGCCCGACATGACGCCCGACCGGCAGGCGGCGTTCGCGATGATGATGGGCGGCACCCCGCGCATCTGGCTCGGCGGGATCGTCTCCTACGGCATCTCGCAAACGCTCAACGTGACGGTGTTCTCGATGCTGAAGGGCAGCGAGGGCGGCAAATTGCTGTGGCTGCGCGCCGGCGTGGCGAGCATCCTCAGCCAGATCGTCGATACGCTCCTGTTCGTGACGATCGCCTTCTTGGGCGTCTTCCCGATCGGCGAGTTGCTGCTCGGCCAGATGATCGTCAAGGTGCTGCTCTCGGCGGTGCTGGTGCCGCCGCTGATCTACGTCTTCGTCGCGTTCGGGCGACGGCTGGACCGGGCGGCCTAGCGTTTCTCTCTCCGTTCGCCCCGAGCGCAGGTGTCTCGACTGCGCTCGACACGAACGGGGAGGAGTGCGCGTGCCCCAAACACCACCGTCTGAGGCACGCGCTTCGACACGCTCAGCGCGAACGGCTCATTTCAAATACCGATCAAACCAAGCCACCGTCCGCGCGCGCAGATCCTTGGCATGCGCCGGCAACCGCACGCCATGCCCCTCGTCGGGGTAGATCACGAGACTGGTCGGCACGCCCATGTCCTTGAGCGCGTGCCAATATTCGGTCGATTGCGTTGGCGGCACCTCGATGTCGCGCTCGCCCGCCCAGATGAAGGTCGGGGTCTTGGCGGCCTTGATGAAGTAGATCGCCGAGGCCGCCTCATACGCCTTGTAATCGTCGTACAGGGTCTTGCCGAAGAACGGCAGCATCCACTGGTCGATGCCGTTGGTGCCGTAATAGCTCACCCAGTTGGACAGCCCCGCGCCCGCGACGATCGCTTTGAAGCGGTTGGTCTGCGTGTTCGCCCACATCGACATGAACCCGCCATAGGAGCCGCCGGTCAGCCCGAGCCGGGCGTCGTCGACCGGCGCGGCCTTCTCGACCGCGTCGATCCCGGTGAGGATGTCGCGCAGATCGCCGCCGCCGAAATCGCGCTTGTTGGCGGCGGTGAACGCCTCGCCCTGGCCGTAGCTGCCGCGCGGATTGGGGAGGAACACGTAATAGCCGGCGGCGAGCAGAGTGCCGCTGGTGCTGTCGGGGATGACATAGGACGGCACGTTCGCCGCCGCCGGGCCGCCGTGGACGATCGTCACCATCGGCGCCGTCTTGGCCGTATCGGCGCCGAGCGGCGCGAGCAGCCAGCCCTGCACCTCGAACCCGTCGTTCTTCCAGGTGATGCTGCGCGCGGCGGCGAGCGCGGGCGCGGCGTCGTTATCGTGGGTGATCGGCACCGGCGCGGCGACCGGCCCGGCATAGATGGCGGGCGCATGCGTGAAATCCTGCACCACCATCGCGACGCGGCTACCATCGGCGCTGTAGGCGACATGCCCGTCGCCCGCGCCGAAACTCGCCGGGCGGTGCCAGCCGAGCGCGGCGGCGCGCTCGCCCACCGAAAGCAGCCCGAGGTCGCTACCGCGCAAGGCGGTGCCCTGCACGCCGGCGCGCGTCCACGCGATCGAAGTCGCGGTGAACTTCGCGCCTGCGGTCAGGTTGCGTGGGGTGCCCCCGGCGAGCGGCACGCTCCACACGTCGCCGCCGACCGAGCCGAAATCGCTCATCAGCCCGCCGACAAAAGCGACGCTGCGGCCATCGGGCGAGACGCGCGGAAAGTTGATCTGAGTCGTCGGTTTGGCGATATTGCGAACGGCGCCGGTGGTCGCATCGATCCGGTCGAGCGTTGCCACCCACCAATTGTTGTCGCCATTGCCGGGCGCGCTGGTCACCACAAAGCCGGTGCCGTCGGGCGTCCAGTCATATTCGTAGACGTAGCGCCCCGCCGGCGAGAGCGGCTTCACCGCCGCCGCCGCGACCGCCGGGGCGGCGAGGTCGAACACCGCGATGCGCTGCTCGTCGCTGGTCTCGCCGATCTCGCCGACCTGCCGCACCCCGGCCTGATTCGCGCCGATCTCCTTGGCCGCGCCGATCGTGACGAGCAGCGCGATCCGCGTGCCGTCGGGCGAGAAGCGCGGCGTCTCGGCGACACCCGCGATCGTCGCGACGGTGCGCGTGGCCTTGCCGTCCTCCACGCCCAGCGTGACGATCCCCGCCGCCTTGTCGCGCGCCAGCCACGCGAGCCGCCCGTCGGGCGCGAACGTCACGTCCGAATAGGTACACGTCCCGCACGGATCGAGCGTCCGCACCACTTCGCCGTTTGCCGCGCGCACGGTGATGACGCCATGTGCCGTGCCGACCGCGTCGATGCTGGCGATCCGGTCACCGCGCGGCGCGAGCGCGAGATCGGCGTAGTTGCGAACCGGCGCGGCCAGTGCGGGCGTGGCGGCCGACGCCAGCAGGGCGGCGGCGAGAAGGAAACGCATACGAAACTCCGTCAAAACACTTAGTGAACCACCTGACCCGTTCGTGCTGAGCTTGTCGAAGCACGTGCCCCGAACGCTGGCGCTCTGGGCACGCCCTTCGACAAGCTCAGGGCGAACGGTATTTTGTCAGGATTCCAATCAATAATCCTTGGAAACCCGCACGTTGGCGCTTTGCCGCCCCAACGTCGAGATCGTCGACAACACCGACAGCCAGCGCGTCACCTGGAACTCGACCTGGGTCGCCGAATAGCCCTGCCCATCGGTGATGATCTCCGCGAACAGCTTGCGCGTCACATATTTCCCCGCCGCCACCGACGTGCCGGCCCCGGTCTGCGGGTCGGCCGGCAGGATACGCAAACGATCCAATCCCGCCACGCGCCGCACCGCGTTGATCGGATCGAGCCCGCCCTTGCCGTTCTGCAAGGCCGCCACCGCCGACGCCAGTTGCAACGCCTCGGGCGCGGACAAATTGGTGATCGACGTGCCGAACAGCAGCCGCGAGAGCAGTTCGTCCTCAGGCAGCGCCGGATTGCTGGTGAACGAAATCTCGGGCTTGAGCGCCGGGCCGGTCACGCGGATCGTCGCCGACAGGCCGGTCGAATCGGCGTTGGCGGCGATGTCGAGCGCGGGATTGGCGGGCACGTCGCCCTGAAACAGGATCTTGCCGCGATCGAGCTGGAACTCGCGGCCCGCGAACTGGTAATCGCCGCGAACCAGATCGGCGCGGCCGGTGATCGCGGGATTATCAGGCGCGCCGCCGATGTCGAGATCGGCTGACCATTCGCTGCGTAGGCCAAGCCCGGTCACCAGCAGATTGTTGGCGGCATGCGCGTGGACCGCGAGCTTCCACGGTTTGCGCGGGCGCTCGTCTTCCTCGCCGCCGCCGGGCAGGTTGATCTCGCGGATGTTGAGCTGCGGAACCGCGCTGGTCGCGCTGGCTTGCCCCAGCCGGTAGCGGCTCTTGGTCAGCGTCACCTTGCCCGCGATCGTGCCGCCCGCGCCGTCCGACTTGAAGTTGAGCGGGCCGGTCACGGTCGCGGCGATATCGTCGCGGTTGATGAGCAACGCGGTCTGCGCCTGCACCGACAGATCGATGCCGAAGCCGTTGGCGGCGGCGAGATCGAAGCTGCCCGATCCGGTCACGCGCCCGCCCTTGCCCGCGTCCGCCGCGAGCGAATCGAGCACCAGCCGCGATCCGCCGAACCGCCCGCTCGCCACCACGTTGGTCAGCACCGTGCCTGTGGTCGCGCTTTCGAGCTTGGCGCCCTTGGCCTGCACCACGCCGCTGATGCGCGGGTTGTCGAGCGTTCCGCCAACGTCAGCGCCGATCGCGACCGGGCCGCTCAGGTCGAACAGTTCGATTCCGGTCAGCCGCCACACGGTATCCGCCGGCCCGTCATAGCGGAGCTGCGCGAACAGCGGCGCGTGCGCGATGCGCGCGGCGAGATCGTCGCCAGCCGCCAGCGTCAGCAACATCTGCGCGCGCCCGACCGTCTTGCCGCCGCTGGCCGCGACGGCGCGCGCGGCGATCTTGCCGGGTTCGAGAATCCCGGCAATGCCGACATCGACTGGCCGCGACGACAGCACCAGCCCGGAGCGGGTGAGGCCCCGCACCGTCATGTTGATCTTCCCCGTCGGCGCGGCGCCGCGCGACTGCACGAACGCGACCTTGCCCGACGCCTCGCCGCCAAGGCCAAGCCCCGGATAGCCGATATCGAGCACCGCCAGCGGCATCTTGGTCAGCGTCGCATCGACTGCGCTGGCGGTGCCGGTGAAGCTGCCCGACAGATCGGCGGTGCCGCCCGCGAAGCTGAGCTTGGCCGGCGCCAGCCGCCAGCCGTCCTCGCTGCGCGTGAACACCGCCGGCCCGACCAAAGCGAGCGGGCGGCGGTCGAGTGTCCCTTGCGCCGCCACCGAATAACGGTCGGGCGTCACCGCGATCACGCTCTGGATGTCGAACGCACGGCCGCGCGATCCCGCGATCGACGCGCGGATTTCGCCGCTGCCGCCGCGCAAAGCCGCGTGGATCGCGGTGCGGCCGATCACCAGCGACCCGCGCCGGATGCCCGATGCGGTCGCGGTCGCATCGATCGAGGTGCCGGCGGGATCGAACACCGCCGCCAGATCGAGATGCGCGCGCCGCACCGTCACCGCCTGCGCCAGCCGCGCGGCAGTCGCGTCGAGATGCGCCTCGATCCGCTGGTGCATGTCCTGCGGGCGGAACAGCAAGTCGCCGGCAAGACCACCCCCCGCCAGCGCGAGCGTGCCGTCGAACCCGCCCTCGACGATCGCGAGATCGCCATGCGCGCGCGTGCCGCTGACGTTGAGCTGCGCGATCGAGATCACCGCCTGACCGTCCTTGGGCAGCAGGATCGCGCCCTCGCCGTCGAACGGCCCGAGCCGCGAGCCGCCGCGCGCGGCGAAGGCATAGCCCGCCGGGGTCGGATCGAGATGCGCGACCACGTTCGACAGTCCCATCGCTTCGTTTGGCTGCGCGAAGACGAGATCGAGCGTCGGCTTGTCGATCTTGCCGTCGAGCTTGAGCGTCAGCGGGCCGTAGCTCGCCTGTGTGCCGCTGCCTTCGAAATGAAACGTCCCGTCACGCCGCCGGATGCCGTTGCCAGTGATGCGGATCTGCGGCCCGGTCAGCACGAGGTTGGTGAAATGGAGTACGCCATCGGTGGTGCGTTCCAGATTGGTCACCAGCCCCGGCAACCCGCCCGCGAGCGAGCGGAAGAACGCATTGTCGAGCCGCAGCATCCGCGCGCTGCCCTTGCCGATCACGCGCGTCCCGTGCCCGCCCGGCCCCGGCACGACATGCAGCGACGAATTCACCTCGACGATGCCGAGCCCCGGAATCAGATAGCGCGACAACCCGCCGTTCAGCCCGACCTCGTAATGGCCGTTGCTGAGATCGACGAGCAGCGACAGCCGCCCGTTGAGCTTGTCCGATGCGAGCTTGAGATCGTCGCCGGTGACGAGCTTGCTCGTCACGCGCAACACACCGTCGATCGACAAATTGCGCAGGATGCCGCCGGCGACATCGCCGATCCCGGTCACGCGCGCGGCGGTGAGGCGGATCGGCACCACCACCGGCGCTTTCGAGAAATGCCCCTTGCCGGCGGCACGCACGCTCTCGAACCCGGTCTTGTCGAACGCCACGCGCTCGCCGGTGAGCCGATAGTCGAACGCGGCGGTGGCGAACGCGCCATCGAGGATCGCGCGCAGTTCGATCGCACGTCCGGTCATGTTGGGGAACAGCGCCGACGGCTGGAGCATCCGCATCCGCACCCGCACGTCACGGAACGCGCTCGCGGCGAGATCGAGCGCACCTTCGCCGTGCAACGCCACCGACGCCGAGTGCAGATCGAGCGTTCCGGCCAGCCGCCGGTCAACCAGCGTCGCGGTGCCGTTGACGGTGACGCGCGGCGCGCTCAGCCGTTGCAGCTTGCCGTGCGTAAGCGGCGCGACGATCAGCGTTCCGCCCAGCGCATAACTGCCCGCACGGTTGCCGAGCGTCAGGTCGGCCAGCCGCACGCTGCCGACATCGGCGATCACGCGTCCGCGCCACGCGCTCCAGCGGCCATCGCCATGCACCTCCGCCGCGATCGGCTGCGCGAACCCGCTCGCCTTGGCGAGCACCCCCTTGGCGGTGCCGCGCGCGTGCAGATCGATATCGAAGCGGTCGCGGTCGGGCTGCGCGTCCAGCTTGAGCCGAAGCATGTCGCTCCCCGCCACCACCGCATCGAGATCGACCAGAGCGCGTCCATTTCGAATTTCGGCGCGCCCGCTCAGCCGCCCGCGCCGCGCGACGCCGGTGATCGCCGGCGCGACGTTCAGCCGGTCGATCCGCAGCGTGTCGATGCGGATGTCGAAGTCGGGCAGGATCGGCCCGGTGCGCCCGGTCGGCACCGTCTCCGGCAGCTTGAGCAGCCGCGCCTGCGGCACGATGAGGCTGGTGATGTCGAGCCGGTTGTGCAGCCACGCCAGCGGCGACCAGCTAAGCTCGGCACGCGGCGCGTAGAACACCAGCCCCTTGGGATCACGCAGCCGAAAATCGACGAGGGTCGCGTGGCCGAACAGCGACCCGTCGATCCGCCCGATGCTGTAGCGCAGGCCATTCGTGGGCCGCAGCGCGCCCACCCGGTCGATCACGAAGCGATGCCCGATATCCGAATCGAGCGTGACGATCCCCAACGTCAGCACTGCGAGCAGCAGCACCACACAGTTCGCGATCCACCGCCGCCAGCTTCGCCGTGACTTGCGCGGCGGCGGGGGAGGGGGCTCCGCTTCGTCGCTCAAAACGCCTGCCCCAGCGAGACATAGACCGCGACGCGCGGATCGCCCTTCTGCGGGTTTACGGGCGTGCCGACATCGATGCGGATCGGCCCGAAGTTCGAATAATAGCGCACGCCGAGCCCAGCGCCGTAGCGGAACCCTGAGAATTTCGGCAGCGGCGTGGTGTAGATGTTGCCGCCGTCGAAGAACGGCACCACCCCGAACGCGCCGAACGTCTTGATCCGCGCTTCCAGCGAGAATTCGCTCAGCGATCGCCCGCCGATCGGATCGTTATTGGGGTCGCGCGGGCCGATATCCTGATAGCCATAGCCGCGCACCGATGCGCCGCCGCCCGAATAGAACCGCCGCGACGGCGCGATCGCATCGCGCGGCGCGCCCGCGATCGTGCCGAGCCGGATTCGTCCCGCCACCACCACGCCCTTGGCGGCCCGCTTGTACGCGCTCGCATCGAACTGGATCCGCGCATAGCCGAACACGTTCTTTTCCAGCGACACTTCGGGGGAGAACCGCCCGGCCAGCCGGAACCCGCGCGTCGGGTTGAGCAGATCGTCCGATCCGTCATAGCTCAGCGTCGTCGGCAGCGCGCCGATGAAATAGGTCTGCCGCCGTGGCGCGCCGGTCGAGAGGATCACGTCGCGCTCGTCCGATGCGGTCAGTTCGGTGCCGACCGACCACGTCCATTTCTTCTGGAAGAAGATGTTGGTCTGCCGCTCCAGGCTGCTCGTCAGCGACACCGATTTGGCCTCGTAAGCGGTGCGTTTGAGGTTGGAAGCGGTCGCCTGAATCGTCAGCACGCGGTCGCGCCCGTGGAAATTGTTGCGGCGGTAGGTCGCGCCGGCAAGCTGTTCCTGTGTGCCGAGCACACCGCGCAGGATCAGCGCGCCTTCGGGCGGGAACAGGTTGCGGTGCGTCCAGCTCACCTCCGCGCGCGCGCCCTCGCCGGTGCCATAGCCGAGTTCGCCGGCGATCGTGCGCGGCGGTGCCGGCTCGGTCGCGACGAGGATGTCGACCAGATCGGGGTCGCTCGCCGGCACCGGCTTGATCGTGACGCTCGACACCAGGGATGTCTGGATCAGCGCGCGGCGCAGATCGGCGAGCGCGACATCGTCGAACGGCTTGCCCGGCGTGAAGCGCGCGATCTCGGCGATATGGTGTGCGCTGAAGACGTGCTTGCCCTTGGTCGTCGGCACGATGATCGTGCCGAACCGCCGCGCGGTGCCGGGCGCGACCGTCATCGCCAGCGTCGCGGTATGCGCGGCATGATCGACCACGATCTCGGGCTCGCCGACCACCGCGAACGGGAAGCCGCGATGGCCGATCGTGGTGCGCAATTTCGCCTCGCCGCCCGCGATCGTATCGGCGTTGACCGGATCGCCGGTCTTGACGCCAAACGCCGCGCGCAGCGCAGCCGCCTTGTCCCCGGTCGCGTCGAGCCCGGTCACCTGCACCCCGCCGAACGTGTAGAGCGCGCCCGGCGCGGCATCGAGCACCACCTGCAGACGGCCGCTGCCGGGGTCGATGCGCGTGGCGACGCTCGCGTCATAATAGCCCTCGGCGCGCAGCAGCCCGGTGAGCAAAGCGGCATCCTCGCGCGCGCGCCGGTCGAGTTGCGCCGCGTTGGCGGGCTGGCCCTCGTTGGTCTTGAGCGTCGAGAGCTGCTCGAAACGCTGGTGGAGCAACGGCGAGGTGACCGCGTCGATCCCGTCGATACGGAAGCTGTAGCGCGTGTCGCCGCTTGCCGCCTGCGCCTTGGCGGGTGCGGCGGTGCCCGGCGCGCCGAGATCGGGCCAGTCGACGCCAAGCCCCGGCAGCGGCGCCAGCGGCGACTGCGGATCGAGCGGCGGCTCTTTTACAGGTGGCCCGTTTACAGGTGGTTGGGGGGCAGGCGGCTCCGGCGCTGGCGCAGCCGGTTGCTGCGCGCGGGCCATCGGGCAGGCAAGCACCAGCAAAACCGCGGCGGCGCCATACGCCGCGCCCCGCTGCCCAAGCGACAACGTCATGCCTGTCGTCCTAGCCCGGCCAGCGCCCGGCCAACAAGCGTTTATCGTCCCCGCTCAACCGCGATCAATGCACGCTACGGCCCGTGCCTCGGCGAAACCCGGTCACTGCACCGTGCCGATCGCCGCCCCGGCTGACATCAGCACGATCAGCCGCTCGATCTGCCGCCAGCGGCAAAAGTGGATATGGTTGCCGAGATCGCGGCTGCGGTCGGCGCGCGCCGCCGCCTCGAACCCCGCGTCGTCGCCGAACGCGGCGATCAGCGTGGTCGCATCGGCAACCTCGCTGCGATGCCCCAGCCACGGCATACAGGCCATTCCAAATTCTCCGCAAATCGCTTGGGCGAGAGGTAAACACGGATCATGCCACGACCAGCATCGCCGCCCGCGCTGCGGCGCACGGTGGTAAACGCTTGTGGAACGGCGCGTGCCACCCGTCCCGCCACGGGACGCTGGCGTCCGGCAGCGGGACATGGCAGAGCCGGTGGCATGGCAAGCAAATCCCCAGCCGCCGGCGGTGTCCTCATCGCGATCGGCGCGATCGGCGGCGCGGTCGCCGGCCTGTTCCTCGGCGAACCCAGCAAGGGCCTGTTGCTCGGCTTCGGCGCGGGCACCGGCATGGCGATCGCGATCTGGCTGATCGACCGGCGGCGGTAGCGCGGCCACGCGGACAGTCCGGGGTGACGATGGGGCGAACCGCTCAAACCCCACTCCGTTCGTCCTGAGTAACTGCCGAGTAGCCCGAAGGGCGTATCGAGGTAGTGTATCGAAGGACAGGCACCGCGCGACCACCTGTGCTTCGATACGTGCTCTCGATACGGGCCTTTGGCTCTACTCGATCCCTACTCAGCACGAACGGCGGAAGTGATGTCGTCACGCTCTCCAGCCGCTACCGCAAAGCCCGCGACAGCCACACCACCCGCCCGATCACCTCGACCGCCGCCGGCGCCTGCGCCGCAATCTCCGCCGCCGCCGGATTGTCGCTGGTGATGCGCAGCATCGCGCCATCGCGCGCCACCCGCTTGACCAAGAGCGCCCCGTCGAGCCGGATCACGAACACCGCAGGCTGATCGCGCACGCGCCGGTCGCGCTCGTCGACCAGCATCAGGTCGCCATCCTCGATCAGCGGCGCCATCGAATCACCGCGCGCGCGGATCTCGGCGGCGTCGCCGGGGCGCACGCCGAGCTGCGCGAGCAGGCGCGGGTCGAAATGCGCCGCGCCGCCCGCCCGATCCTCCTCGGCGAGCGCACCCGGCCCGGCCGACGCCTCGATCTCCAGCCGCCGTATCGCCACGCTCGGCGGCGCGGCGGTCGGCCCGCCCAGCTCCGCCTCGTCGACCCGGAAGAACGCCGCGAGCAACCGCCGGTCGGCTTCGGCCAGCACGCGCGGCGTGCCGCGCTTCACAAATTGTTGAAGGTACGCGTCGTTGCGCCGGAGCATCCGCGACAACGCGCCATAGCTGTGCCCGCTCGCGTCGATCAGCGCCGCCAGCCGGCCTCGAATGTCGTCGCGCGCCATCCGTTCACCATAGCCTAGGAAAATTCCTAGACAAGTTGGAAATGCGAGAACAAAAACGGAACATCAAGCGAGTCGAGGAGGCGGACGGGTGATGATTCTGGGCAAGATCGATCGATATCTCAAGGCGACGGCGATGGCGCCGACGCGGTTCGGGCGGATGGCGGTGCGCGATCCGCGGCTGGTCCATGACTTGCGGCGCGGGCGCGAGCCGGGCGCGCGCATGGTCGCGCGGATCGAGGCGTTCATCGGCGAGCGCGGCCAATGAGCCGCGGTCCCGACGCGGGCGTGCGGCTCGAACGCGCGCTGGTCGCAAACGCCGCGCAGGCCGGCTGCCCGGTGACGATCGCCGACGCGACCTGGGTGCGCTGGGCGAGCGCGACCTTCACCGGCGCGCGCCACACGCTCTGGCTGACGGGCGCGGCGGGGCCAGCGCTCGACCGCTGGCTCGCCGATCTGCCCGAGGCCGAGCTCTCGGTGCGCGAAAGCCTCGTCGCCGATCTGCGCATCGTCGCGGTGGCGCGCACGGGCGAACAGGCACGCATCACGCTGGAGGCGTTGACCGTGGAAGCGTAAAAATCCGGTCGTGCCGAGCGGGCGACAGGCGTGGATTTCGCTCGGCACGAACGGGTCAAGAAAAGCGCGCCTCGTTTCATCCGAAATGGCGCCTTCCCTTGGCGCGCCGATGCGCTACGCTGCGTGCAACAGGGGGAAGATATCATGCGAAGTGGGCGGCTCGTGTCGGCGCTGGTGGTTGCGGCTTTGCTTTCGGCGTGCGGGGGTGATGACGGTGGCGGCGGCAGTGCCCCGGTCGCGACCAATCCGACGCCCACGCCGACTCCCGCCCCGACGCCCACCACCACCGCCGGCTGCACGTTGCGCGAGCGCGAGACCTGGGCGGCGGCGCAGCTCAACGAATGGTATCTGTTTCCCGAAACGCTGCCGGCGAGCCTCGATCCGACGCCGTACAAGACCCTGTCCGATTACGTCGACGGTCTCACCGCGACGGCGCGCGCGCAGGGGCATGACCGCTATTTCACCTATGTCACCTCGATCGCCGAGGAGAACGCCTATTTCTCCTCGGGCACGAGCGCGGGACTCGGCGTGCGGCTGGCGCTCGATTCTACGGGCAAGCGGCTGTTCATCGCCGAGGCGTTCGAGGGCGCGCCCGCGCTCACCGCCGGGCTCGATCGCGGCACCGAGATCCTCGCGATCGGCACGAGCAGCGCCAACCTCCAGACCGTCACCAGCATCTACACCGCGAAGGGCCAGGCCGGGCTGGTCGACGCGCTCGGCCCCGACGATGCCGGCGTTGCGCGCGTGCTGCGGGTGAACGACGCTGGCGGCACGCGCAATGTGACGGTCACCAAGACGAGCTACGACATCGCGGCGGTCTCGACCCGCTACGGTTCCAGCGTGATCAACGATGCCGGGCACAAGGTTGGCTACGTCAACCTGCGCACCTTCATCACCAGCGCCGAGAACCAGTTGCGCACCGCCTTCGCCACGTTCCGCGCGCAGGGCATCACCGAGGTGATCGTCGATCTGCGCTACAATGGCGGCGGGCTGGTTTCGACTGCGCAGGTGCTCGGCAACCTGCTCGGCGGCAACCGTTCGACCGCCGACGTGTTCGCCTATCAGACCTTCCGGCCCGAGAAATCGGTGGAGAACGAGACCATGCTGTTCGCGCCGCAGCCGGAATCGGTCTCGCCGACCAAGATCGCCTTCATCGGCACTGGCGGCACCGCCTCGGCGAGCGAACTCGTCATCAACGCCTTCCCGCCATACCTGCACGCCAACGCCGCGCTGATCGGCACCAACACCTATGGCAAGCCGGTCGGCCAGATCGCGCTCGACCGCGCGGCCTGCGACGACCGGCTGCGCGTGATCGCCTTCGCCACGCAGAACAGCGCGCACAATGCCAATTACTACAACGGCCTCGCCTCGACGATGGAAGCGAGTTGCGCGGCGAGCGACGACCTCACCCACAAGTTCGGCGACCCGCAGGAATCCTCGATCCGCCGCTCGCTCGACTATCTCGAGGGCAAGAGCTGCACGCGCGTCTCGGCGACGGCGAGCACCGCCACCGCCTCGGCCCCCGGCGCGCTGAAGGTGGCGACGCCGGCGGTGCAGACGTTGGTAACGCCCGATCGGCCGTCCCCCGCGCAGCGCGAGGTGCCGGGGCTGTTCTAGGCGCGGCGCGGCAGGTTTCGGCCTGCCGCATCGGCGTTGATCTGCGCGCGCAGTGTCCGCAACAGGCCCGCTCGTTTTTCAAAAGGGCCGAGAATGCGCAAACTCGTTCAAGTCGTATGTGTCGTGCTGGTCGCCGCGGTGGTGATGTTCGGCGGGCGCTGGTATATGTACGTCGCGATGGGCAGCAGCCCATATGACGAGGTCGGCATCGCGCTCAACGGCTACGCGCCGGCGCCGCTGCGAAGCTGGGGCTGCCACACGATGCACCAGCGGTTCCCGGGCCAGTTGCCGCCGTATGGATGCGCCACGCCGGATGGCCGTAGCTGGATGTAAGCGTCACCCCTCCCGCGAGCGTCGCGCACCTTTGGCGGTGTGGACCAGTACAGCGGTGGAGAGCAGGATCGAGGACACCAGCACGGCGATCGACACGATGCCGGCGCTGGTGACCTTGACGCTCGCCGTCATCCGCGCGCGGCGGCCGAACACGATCGCGGCCTTGGCGCGGTGATGGACTGGCTGGCGGGGTAATGCGGGGACGGGCGGGTTTGGCATGGTGATGCGAGGCTACGCCCGTGACCGGGTTTGTCGCAAGGAGGTTAGTGACCTTTTCGCGTTACTTCACGAGCCAGCAGAGGTAATTATTTTTGTAGTCTCATACCAAGTCTCGATGATCGTGACTCGCAAGGGCTTGCCAGCGGCGGTAAGCTTTGATTCAAGATGGCAAACGGACTGGAGTTTGCCATGCCTATCGCACTTCGCACCGACTTCGACGCTTCTGCGG
>NZ_SGIS01000027.1 GCF_004208535.1 Sphingomonas populi | reverse complement strand
CGCCAGTTGAGTCGCGCCAAGCCGCGCGCCGGCATTGGCGAACCAGGTGAACATCACCAGCAGCGCGATCGTGCGGATCATGATATCGGCGTTGACCGCGAGCAGCCGCCGCATCGCCGACGCGCCGCCGACAAACAGTAAGCCCGCCGGCCCCGGCGCGGACGCCGCTTGGGAAACCAGGCTGAGGCTGTAGGAGCCGCCCTTGTTTTTCACCGACGTACTGGTAACGTCGATGAAGTAATCGCCCGACGCCAAGCCAGCGAAGGTCTTGGTCTGACCCGCGAGCAATTCGCCGAGAAACACGCTCCCGGGTCCGTAGAACTTGGCGCTCAGTGTGGTCAGCCCCAATCCCAAGATCAGCGGGCTGATATTGGCGCTACCACCGACGGTCGACGGTGTTCCGAGCGCGAAGGTCCAGCTATCGCTGGGATTGCTGGGACCAAGCGAGCCGCCGCCGCCTACGATGACACCGGGAACCAGCGTTCCCAAAGGATGGGTGACCGCCATTGACGGACTGGCCAGGAACATGGCCGATACCCCCGCCAGAACAGCGAGTTTCTTCTTGAAAGCTACCCCCATGAAATCTCTCCTCAAAACAGGCCCTTAAGCCAGACGAATGACGAGCGCCTTTTAGATTACATGATTTGTAACCAGCACTATCAAGCCCGACGTCTATACTTGTAACTTAACACGCCATCAAACCGTATCGGCCCGATATAGCCTTGAATATGTCCAGACTGGATCATTTGCTTTGATACATGTTCCACGACGGATGCATCCATAATGGACACAACACACGTCATCTTAGATTTTCCGAATTTCACTTCCGCAAAATGCCTGATATCGTATCCGACAACCTTCCGCATCTTTGGGAGGCTTCGCCGGGCCGCTCTGGTCCGGCGCGCTTCGGCGCCGAATCCACCGCGCCACGATGTCCGCAACGATGGGAGGCCATGTTGTCATACCGGCAGATCAGGCATGCTCCCGCGTCCGTGATTGCGATCGGGCCGGGCGACGCGTCGCCGCTGGCCCGTGCCGAACCCGCAAAGACCGTCGCAAACGGACATGCTTGGCGTGGCGTTCTGATCGCGCTGATCGTGCTCGGCCACAATCGCCTGTTCGAATCGCATTTTTACGGGGTCTATCGGCTCCTCTACAATTTCCATGTCGAGGCGTTTTTGATCATCCCGTTCCTGCGCCGGGGCGATCCCGGCCGGCGGGTGGACTGGCTGTATCCGCTGAAGGCCTATTACCGTCCGTTCTGCGTCTTCGTCACAGCCTATGCCGTGCTGTTCGCGGTGTCCGGGGTTGCCGAAGCGCCGCGCTCGGTCGGCGATGCCTTCGCACGGTATGGGTCCGCGCTCACCTTCGCGGACAGCGCCGCGCTCGACCGCGCGACCGGGTTCGAGATGTTCTGGTTCCTGCCGGTCTTCATCATCCTGGCGACGATCCGACCGCTGCTCGAACGCGCCACCATCACCTGGTTCATCGTGGCGCTGGTCGGCGCCGCTGCCGTGCATGCGTCGGTCGGCTATATCGATGCGAGCACCGCCGCGATGCTGCCGTGGGGCGTGCCGATCGTCGGCTATATGCTGTTCCCCTGTCTGGTCGCCGCCGCTTTGGCCAGGTCGGGGTGGAGCAACGCCATCCCGCTCTGGGCGACCGTCATCGTGTTCGCGGCGATGACGTGCCTGTGCCTCGTCGACAAACTCTGGATCAACCTGTCGGACTTCAAGCTGTATGATGCCACGCATCCCGCCGGCCTGATTGTCACCGACATCGTCATGGTCGCGGCGTCGATCGTGTTTCTACGCGGCGGCGCACACCTTCGCTGGGGCTGGCTCGATGCGCTGGGCCGCCATTCGCTCCAGATCTATCTGATCCACGGCATCATCGGCTATGCGCTGGTACGCCTCGCCGGGCAGGACCACACGCTGGCGGCAACGCTGCCGCTGCTCGCAATCAGCTACACCACGACGCTTCTGCTATCATTCCTCATCGCGCGGTGGCTGATGCGAAGCCCGATCGGCACATGGATCTTCGCCGCCCGGTAAAAGCGTCAAGCCCGGCTGCGCAAGCTGCCCGACGGAACCGGCGCCCGCGCGGGGGAAACGGAGATTGCGGGCCGCTCACCCCGCGCGCGCAAGCTGCGCCCCGGCGCCGGCAGCGTGCCCACGATCACCCCAACACCGCCGATCAGCAGCAGCATCGCCGTATCGACCGCTTCGGCATAGCAATAGCTCAGCAGCAGGATGATGCCGTACAGCGGCATCCGGTCGAGCGACCCCGCCGCAAACCCGCCGCTGTTCACCAGATGGCGCAGCGCCCGCCACAGCGCGAGGGCGAAGAAGCTCGCGACGATCGCGATACCGAACATGCCGCCCTCGGCCGGGATGCGGTGGACTTCACCGTGGACATTCATCGCGAAGCCGGTCGGGCCATAGGTCGCCGCCGCCCACGCCCAATAGCCGGTCGCGCCCACCCCGAATGCAGGATGATGCGTGAACAAAGTCCAGGCGTTGCGATTGACGAACTCGCGGACGATGTCGCTTCGGTCGTAGATGCTCTGCACGGTGAAGAAATAGCGCGTCGGCGTGTGCGAATAATCACGCGCGGCGCTGGTCAGTTCGCGGTGGATATAGCCATCGTCGAGCAACAGCGCGATTGCCGCGACCGCGCCGATCATACCGGCGAGGCCGAGCTTCGCGCTCAGCGAAAACCGGCAGAGCGCGAACAAAGCGCAGAACAGGATCAGCGCCTTGCGCTCGCCGCTCAGCAATATGATCGCGAAGGCGGCCAGCAACAGCGCCGGAAAGAGATAGCGCCCCTTGCTCTTGATCCAGTCCTCCAGCCCGAACAGCGGCATCAGCGCCAACGACAGGATCAGCTTGGTGTCGGACAGATATTTCCAGGTGACGAGATGGTGGTGGAGCACATGCCAGATCACCAGATGCGCGGTGACGAGCGCGCACAGCACGCCCATGCCCTTTAGCAGGGCCTCCGCGTCGGCGCGCTTCGCCGATTGCGCATAGGCATACAGGCCGATTAGCGCGATCGCGATGATGCAGAACTGCACCGTGCGCGCCACGCCGGCGGGATAGGACACCATGAAGCTCGTCACCGTCGCATCCGCGATATAGGCCAGCGCCAGCACGAACACGCTGTCGAAGCGGCGGAAGCTCGTGCGGCAGCTCCAGATCGTGACGCCGAGCGCCAGCATCACCACCACGCCCAGCGCGGCGATCTTGTAGCACAGCGAAAGCACCAGCAGGACCATCGCCGCGAACACAGCCCGCCGGGCAAAGCTCCCGCGATCCACCGCGCGCGGCTCCGCGCGCACGCTGTCGCGGCTGCGCCGGAACGGCGCGCGGTGACGATGGCTGACGACCCTGCTCACGCGCTTACGCTGCCCCCGCTTCCGACATCACCCGCCATGCGCGTGAGCCGTGTCATGGAACAAGGTATCCACACCAGAACGGAGCAATCGGACCCGCAAAACACGCGCGCGTGACCTTGCCGCGCCGCTCGGCTATCGCGGTGTGGCCGCCGATCGGCTCGGCGGGCAGCGGGGGTTCAGTGGCAGGCAGTCTGATTCGTCGGCTCGGCGCGAGCCGGATGGTGACGAACACCGGCGCCTATCTGCTCGGCACGGTGATCAACCGGCTGTTCCCGCTGTTGCTCGTGCCGCTGTACACACGCGTCTGGAGCACCAGCGAGTTCGGCGCGTGGGGCTTCTGCATGACCGTGCTCAACGTGTTACTGATCGTCTCCGGCCTCGGCCTCGATGCGGCGACGACACGGCTGTATTACGACCATCACGATCCGCACGAGATCCGCCGATTCCTCGTCGTCGGCTTCGTGTTGCGCATCGCGGTGGCGGTCGGCACGGCGCTGCTGCTGTTCGCGCCGTTGGTGATGATCTGGCCGTGGATCAGCGGCGGCGCGATCCCCGCGCTGCCGTTCGTACCGTTGCTGCTCGCCGGAGCGTCGCTCCAGGCGGTGGTGGCGTTCAACCTCGCCAACGCCCGCGCCGAGCGCCGCGCCAAGGCGTTCATCCAGATCCAGATCGTGCAGGCGCTGTTGCAGGCGGTCGCCAGCCTCGCACTGGTGCTGGCCGGCTGGGGCGCGGCGGGCGCGTTCTACGGCTATGCCATCGGCGCGGGGATCGTCGCGGTCGGCGCCGGCGCGCGCTTCCTGCGCCGCAACCACACGCCGGGTCCGCTGCCGTGGGGGCAGATGCGCGAGAACCTCGCCTATGGCATCAAGACATTGCCGGTCGCGATGTCGACATGGCTGCGGCGCATGGCCGACCGGGTCATCATCGGCCGATCGGTGTCGATGACCGACCTTGGCCTGTATCAATTGAGCGCGAGCGGCATGGCGCCGCTGTCGGTGCTGATGGGCGCATTCAACGCCGCCTATCTGCCGTTCTTCTACGAAAAGCGCCGGCAGGGCGAAGCCGCGCTGCCGTTAATCGCGGCGATGGACATGGCGATCATCGCGGTGCTGGCGATGCTGTCCGTCGCGGTGATGGCGCTCACCCCCGAACTGATCCGCTTCCTCGGCCCGCCGCGCTACACCGGCGCCGCGCACATGACGCCCGCCTTGGTGTTGGCGGTGATGCTCGACGGCATCCAGTTGCAATTCACCAAGGAGCTGATGTTCCACAAGCGCCCGGGACTCGCGAGCTGGATGACGACCCCGCCCTCGCTGCTCGGCGTCGTCGCCGATATCGTGCTGATCCCGCACTATGGCGCGATTGCGGCGGCGTGGGTGGCGGCGGCGGTGTCCGCGACGATCCTGATCGGCTGCGTCATCGCGACCCGCCGCGTCGAGCGTACCGGCCACGATTTGCGCCGGCTCGCGCTCGCCTGCGCACTGGTGGCCGCGTACGCGTTGGCGGCGAGCGAAGTCCTGCCGGTCACGCCGTTCCACCTGCCCGCGCTGGCGGTGCGGGTGGGCAGCGGCGCGCTCGTCTGCGCGGCGATCCTGCTGATCCTCGCACCCGGCAACATCCGCACGGTGCTGAAGGCGCTCGGGCGGTAGCGTTGACCCGGCACGATACGAACCATATACGGTTCGTATATTGAAAGGTACGCACATGGGCATCGTGAAAATCGCCGACGACCTGCACGAGGAAGCACGCCGCGCCAGCGCGGTGATGTGCCGCTCGATCAATGCGCAGGCCGAGTTCTGGATGAAGATCGGCATGCTCGCCGAGGCCAATCCGAGCCTGTCGTTCAACGATATCGTCCAGGCGCAGATCGCCGCAGCGCATCTCCATCTCGCTGACCCGGCGACCGCCTGACATGGTCAAGACCGCCGACGAGCTCGCGCTGATGCGAATTTCGGGCAAATTGCTCGCCTCGGTGTTCGAGATGCTCGACGGCCAAAATCTCGCCGGCCTGTCGACGATGCAGGTCAACGACATGGTCGATCGCTTCATCACCGTCGATCTTGCCGCCCGCCCGGCGAGCAAGGGGCAGTACGGCTTCAAATATGTCCTGAACTGCTCGATCAACCATGTCGTCTGCCACGGCGTTCCGAATGCGGACGAGATCATCCGCGATGGCGACATCATCAATCTCGACATCACGCTCGAAAAAAACGGCTTCATCGCCGATTCGAGCAAGACCTACCTCGTCGGCACCCCCGCGCCTGCCGCCCGGCGGCTGGTGAAGGTCGCGCAGGAGGCGATGTGGCAGGGCATCCGCGCGGTGCGGCCCGGCGGCTATCTCGGCGACATCGGCTTCGCGATCGAACGCCACGCCAAGAAGCACGGCTATACCATCGTCCGCGACTATTGCGGGCACGGCATCGGCCGCGAGATGCACGAGGAACCACAGGTGCGGGCATTCGGAAAGCCGGGCACCGGCCTCAAATTGCGCGAGGGCATGGTCTTCACGATCGAGCCGATGCTCAACCAGGGCACACGCAAGGTCTCGACCGAGGATGACGGCTGGACCGTCGTCACCGACGACCGCAAGCTCTCCGCCCAGTTCGAACATACCGTCGCGGTGACGCGCGACGGCGTCGAAATCCTCACGCTCCGCCGCGACGAAGCCCCGATGCTGCAACGCCAAGCTTAACAACGGCAATTCTCCCACCGCGACAAAATCTCAGTCGACCTGCGGCCCCTGCCCGTGCAAGCCACCCGCCGGGCTGGGGGCAGACGCAATGGCGATATCGGGAAAATGGGCGCTCGCGGCGTTCGCCATCACGGCGACGCCCGCCATCGCGCAAAACACCGACGGACTCGATCTCTCCGGCACGATCCGGCTGCGCTACGAAGCGATTACCAACCAACCGCGCGCCGGCTTCGGGCGCGATGACGATCTCGTCAATTTGCGCACGACCTTGCTGGCCAAGTACCAGTCGGGGCCGTTCACGATCGGCGCGGAACTGTGGGACAGCCGCGTCTATGGCGAGGATCACGCGACGCCAGTAACGACCGGCGAGGTCAACACGCTCGAATTCGTTCAGGCGTGGGTCGGCGCGAAAGCCGCGATCGGCTCCACCAAGGTGAGCGCTCAGGCCGGGCGCTTCACGCTCAACATCGGCTCGCGGCGGCTGATAGCCGCCGATGACTATCGCAACACCACCAACGGCTATACCGGCCTTCGCGCCGACATCGCCGCCGCGAACGGCATCACCGCCACCGCGATCTACGTCCTCCCGCAGCAACGCCGGCCCGACGATCCCGAGTCGCTACGCGCGAACGCGGTCAGCATCGATCACGAGGGGTTCGATCTGGTGCTGTGGGGTGGCACCGCCGCCAAGGCCAAGGCGCTCGGCACCGTCACCGCCGAGGCGAGCTTCTACCATCTCGACGAACGCGACCAGCCCGGCCGCCCGACCCGCGACCGCTCGCTCGACACCTATGGCGGGCGCGTGTTTCGCGATCCCGCCAAGGGCGCGGCGGACGGCGAAGTCGAGGCGTACTATCAGTCCGGCACGGTCAGCGCGTCGATCGCGCCGGGCGCCGCACGCCTGCCGGTGTCGGCGTGGTTCGTCCACGCATCCGCCGGATACACGTTCCACGATGCGCTGAACACGCGCGTCGCGCTCCAATATGATCGCGCCAGCGGCGACCGGGCCGGCGGCCGCTATGGACGGTTCGACACTTTGTACGGCATGCGCCGCGCCGATCTCGCGCCGGCCGGGCTCTATAACGCCGTCGGGCGCGCCAATATCTCGACCCCGGGCGCGCGCCTCGAAATCGCGCCGTCACCGCGCTGGGACGCGTTCGCGACCTATCATGCCCTGTGGCTCGCCGAACGAACCGACAGCTTCTCGACCACTGGCGTGCGCGACGCGAGCGGGCGATCCGGCGGGTTCGCGGGCCATCAGGTCGATGCCCGCCTGCGCTGGTGGCTACGCCCCGCCAGGCTTCGCCTCGAACTCGACGGGGTGTTGCTCGCGAAAGGTCGCTTCCTGAACGACGCGCCCAACGCGCCGCCCGGCGGAACCACGGCCTATGGCGCGGTCAACCTGAGCGCCGCGTTCTGACGGGATCAAAGCTGCAGGCCGAAGCGCGGCGCCGCCCACGTCATCGCCGCGTAGAGCACGACCGTCAGGCCACACCCCACCGCCAACGCGCCCCAGAACCCAAGTCCCTGCCGCAGCAACACCGGGATCAGCAGGAACATCGGCAACGACGGCAGCACATACCAGAACGTCGCCCCGGTATGCGCCGCCATCGTTTCGACGTCGGGCTTCTCGTTCCACAGCCAGATCATGCCAAGCACCGACACCAGCGGCAGCGACGCCACCAACGCTCCGAAGCCCGGATAGCGTTTGGCCAGCGTCGATGCAGCCGCGATCAGCACGCCTGAGATCGCGGCCTTGAGGGTGAGGTACAGCATGGGAGGGTACGATACGCCGGCCCCGCGCAGTTAAAAAGCGGTAACGGGTTTACCGGTGCGTACGCGCCGCCGCTTTCTGCGCGCGTGCCTGCTTGGCGTAATAATGGTGCGCCACGACACACCCCGCCACCGCACCCATCACCGCATGGCCCTTGCCGACATAATGCCCGGCAACCCCGCCCGCCGCCGCGCCGCGAATGCAGCCCTTGGCCAGCGCCGGCGATGCCGACACCATCAGCAGCGGCAAGGCGATGAGGGATACGAAACGCATATCGGCTTCCTTTGAACACGAGGATTGTGCCCACCATTACCGATGACACACCCATGCTGTTCCATGACGATTCGTTCATCTCGCAGGCCGGCCGAGCGCCCTGCCCCGTTGCCTAATTCGCCGCGCGGCGGTTGAGATCATGCCCGAGTGCGAGGATTGCGACGCCGATCAGCGTCCAGAGCGTCTCGCCGCCCCCGCTATCGTGCGGCAGCGACATCGCGCCCGCCATCATGCCGAGGCCGAACGAGCCGACTGCGGCAGGCAGCATATAGCCGTGCGACACCGCGCCGCGCCCGAGCGCGATCACGCCGAGCAGGATCGCGATCGACAGGCCGACTTCGTGAAAGATCGGGTTGAGCAACAACCCGCCCGCCGACGCCGCCAGCGCGACCAGCACGGAACTGGCGACGCAATGGATCACGCACAGCCCGGACAAACCGATCGCCAGACCGTCGAAGCGCGACTCGATCCAGTGGATCGCGGGATGATGGACGTGGGCGGTCATTGCCAGCCGCATGTGGCATGGCGGGCTCGAAGTTACAACATATCATCGCGAGATTTTACGGCGCGCCCGTTCCTACAAATATTTCGCGAACTCGCCAAGCTTGCCGAGCTCGGAGCGCAGCGCGCTCGGCAACGGCCCGATCAAATCCTCGATATGATGCTCGATATGGTCGGTGACGATCAATGTCTTGGTCTTTTCCAGCGCCGAGACGACGGCCTTCATCTGCTGGGCGATCTTGAGACCGTCATCGCCATCCTCGACCATCTTGATGATGCCGGCGAGGTGACCGTTCGCACGGCGCAGCCGGTTCAACAGGTCGGGATTGGCGGCATGGCTCATGGTTGGTTATCCAGCGTGGGGCAAAGCATACCAACCCTGTAGCGTGACGTACGCGCCGACGCACAGGATAACGAAGCCGCTGACATAGGGCGCCTTCCGCACGAGGTCACCGAAGCCGGAGAACCGCTTCTCGGCATATTTCACGCTCATCGCGGCAATCACCCCGGATGTCACCATCGTGATGGCGAGCCCGATGCTGAAGCAAAGGACCAGCACGGAACCGAGCACCAGCCGCTTCAACTGCAAGCAAAGCAGCAGAACGGTGATCGCGCCCGGGCAGGGAATGAGACCGCCGGTGACCCCGAACATCACGATCTGGGCCGTCGTGACGGCCCGGCCGGAGAAGCGGCGGCGAATGTCCTCGGCGTGCTGGCGCTCATGCGCATCCTGATATCCCCCGTCCGACACGTCGAGCGCGCGATCGAGCGTCGTCTCGCGGTGATGGTGATGTTCGTGATCGTGGCGATCGTGGTGATGATCGTGGTCGTGGGCGTGATGGTGATCGTGACCATGCGCTTGTTCGCGCCGCGTCCGCCACAGCATCCACAATGCGATCCCCAGGATCAGGATGCCCGAGGCGAATTGCAGATAGGGTTCCGTTGCCTCAGGGCGCAGCCCCTGAAACACATACATGCCGCCAAGCGCCACCAGCCACACGACGGCGGTGTGCGACAGCGTCGCGGCGAGGCCCAACAACACCGCCTGCTTCACCGTCCCGCGAACCGCGACGATGAACGCCGCCATCATCGTTTTCGAATGGCCCGGTTCGAGGCCGTGCAGCGCACCCAGCAGGATGGCGCTGGGAATGAAGAGCCAAGCATGGGCGGCGCTCTGCTGGAGCAGATCAGATAGCGGGGTCATATTGCTCGCGTATCACGGCACGCATGCAATTCCCATCCCCCTGGAGGGGATGTGACGAAAAGCGGAAGGTAGCGCGCACGGCCGCGTTGGGCCACACCGCGCGAGCATCATCGCGCTGTATCGCCCCGCCCCTCGCCAATTTGTCCAATCGACGGCGCCCCGCGACCTCGCTACGCATATGTCATGCTAAAGCTGCTCTCGGGCCGGCCGCTCTCAGGCCGGCCGGCCGTTCCGCTCGCGATGATCCGCTGGCTTTATGTCGTCGCCGCGATGATCGTGCTGATCGTCGTGGTCGGCGGTGTCACCCGTCTTACCGAATCGGGGCTTTCGATCACGCAATGGAAGCCGATCACCGGCATCGTCCCGCCGCTCACCGATGCGCAGTGGCAGGCCGAGTTCGCCAATTACCGCCGCATTCCGCAATATGAGGCGATCCACCACGGTATGACGTTGGCCGGGTTCAAGGGGATTTTCTTCTGGGAATATCTCCACCGGCTGCTTGGCCGGCTGATCGGTACGGTGTTCGCGCTGCCGCTGCTGTGGTTCGCGCTCCGGCGGCTGATCCCGCGCGGCTATGGCTGGCGGCTGGTCGCGCTGCTCGCGCTCGGCGGGCTGCAAGGCGCGCTTGGCTGGCTGATGGTGCGCTCGGGCCTGTCGGATCGGATCGAGGTCGCCCCGTTGTGGCTCGCCGCGCATCTGCTCACCGCCTTGTTCACGCTCGCTGGGCTGGTGTGGACCGTGCTCGATCTGCGCGCGCTCGCCGCCGATCGCTATGCGAAGCCGGCACGGCTGACCGGGTTCGGCGCGCTGGTCGGCGTCGTGCTGGCGGTGCAATTGCTCTATGGCGCGTTGATGGCGGGGCTGCGCGCCGGGCTCGTCACCAACGAATGGCCGCTGATGAACGGACGGCTGTTCCCGCATGAGGTGCTCGGCACGCGACCGCTCGGCGCGTTGCTGCTCGATGATCCGTCGCTGGTCCACTTCATCCATCGCTGGTGGGCATGGGTCACGGTCGCGGCGCTGATAGTGCTGGCGCGGGCGGCGAAGCGCGCGCGGCACCGCGCCGCCTCGGTCGCGATCCACAGTGCGTTCGGCGTGCAG
Organism: Sphingomonas populi; assembly: GCF_004208535.1. Classification (GTDB taxonomy): domain Bacteria; phylum Pseudomonadota; class Alphaproteobacteria; order Sphingomonadales; family Sphingomonadaceae; genus Sphingomonas; species Sphingomonas populi. Next base: position 60,007 of record NZ_SGIS01000027.1, on the reverse strand, counting down.
ATCCTGCTCGGCATCGCCACCGTAATGACCGGAGTCGATATCACCCTCGCCGCGTTGCACCAGTTGGTCGGCGCGCTGCTGGTGATCGCGACGACATGGGGCGTCCACGCGATCGGCCAGCGGCGCCGCTGAAACTGACAGGTATTATAATACCCGTCAGCAAACCGGCACTTTGCTTGACTTGCGCCCGATTCTGCAACATTAGCCCGCCACCGAGCGCCGTCCATCCGTGGGCGGCGCCTTTCGTTTCGAACAAGAGGTCACAGCCCCATGAAGGCGCTCATGAAGACCACCAAGGCGATAAAGCCGCACGAGGTGGAGAAGAAATGGCATATCGTCGACGCGGACGGCCTGGTCGTCGGCCGCATGGCGTCGATCATCGCCAACATCCTGCGCGGCAAGCACAAGCCGAGCTTCACGCCCCACGTCGATTGCGGTGACAATGTCATCATCATCAACGCGGACAAGGTTCGGTTCACGGGCAACAAGCTCAAGGACAAGGTCTATTACAAGCACACCGGCTATGCCGGCGGCATCAAGGGAATCACCGCGGGCAAGGTGCTCGAAGGTCGTTTCCCCGAGCGCGTGTTGGAAAAGGCTATCGAGCGCATGATCCCGCGCGGCCCGCTCGGCCGTGCCCAGATGCGCAACCTTCGCATCTTTGCCGGCACCGAGCATCCGCATGAGGCGCAGAACCCCGAAGTCCTCGATATCGCGGCGATGAACCGCAAGAACAAGGTGGGCGCGTAATGACCGACAATCGCCAGTCCCTTTCCGATCTCGGCGCCGTGCTCAACCAGCAGGGCGACGTGGCCGAGGCCAATGCCGAAGTGAAGGCCGACGCCTATCTGTCGGGCCAGATCGACGAGCCGGTTCAGCGCGCACCGCTGCGTGAGCAGGACCTCGACAAGTACGGCCGCGCCTATGCGACCGGCCGCCGCAAGGACGCCGTCGCTCGCGTGTGGCTCAAGCCCGGCACCGGCAAGATCACCATCAACGGCCGCGATCAGGAAGTGTATTTCGCACGCCCGACGCTGCGCCTCGTCATCAACCAGGTGTTCGGCATCACCGAGCGCACCGGCCAGTATGACGTGATCTGCACCGTCAAGGGCGGCGGGCTTTCGGGCCAGGCCGGCGCCGTGAAGCATGGCATCAGCCAGGCGATCACCAAGTACGAGCCGATCCTGCGCGCGCCCGTCAAGGCCGCCGGCTTCCTGACCCGCGACAGCCGCACCGTCGAGCGCAAGAAGTACGGCCGCGCCAAGGCACGTCGTAGCTTCCAGTTCTCGAAGCGCTAAGCGTCTCTGTCTCGAACTCGCGAAGGGGCGGTCCGGCAACGGGCCGCCCTTTTTCGTTCGGCGCTTAGCTCAAAGGTGTCGGTGAGTGGCGTCGTGACGAGCGGAATGCCCCACACAGCTCCGTTCGTGCTGAGTAGGGATCGAGTAGGCGCTTACGCCCTGCGGGCTACTCGGCCGCTACTCAGCAGGAACGGGTGAAGGTAAGTTCGGCGCGCGTTACCGCGCGGCGGCGGCCATCTCGGCATTTCGTCGCGCCGATGCGGCGAGCGTCTCGCGCAACAGGACTTTCAGCGCGTCATCCGCGTCAAGCACGTTGAGACCCTCGCGAGTCGAGCCGCCGGGACTCGCCACACGATCCGCGAGCGTCGCCGGGGTTTCAGCAGCCGAAGCGGCCATGATACCGGAACCTTCCAGCGTCGCGCGCGCGAGCCGGTCGGCCTGATCCGCCGGAAGGCCGAGCGCGGCGCCCGCCTCGGCCAGCGCCTCGGCGAAGCGGAACACGAAGCCGGGGCCGCAACCCGACAGCGCCGTCACCGCATCGAACAGAGATTCCTCGGCGATCCACTCGACCAGCCCGAGCGGGCGCATCAGCGCCTCGGCGGCGACCTGCGCCTCGCCGTCGTCGCCAGCGCCGTGCAGCGCCACCACGCCCTTGCCGATCAGCACCGGCAGGTTGGGCATCGCACGCACGATCGCTCCCGCGCCGGGGAAGCGCGCCGCCAGCGACGCTTCCTCGACACCGGCGAGGATCGACACCAGCAGACGCGGCGCGAGACCGGGCGCGGTGGCGACGAACGTGTCGAGCTGTTGCGGCTTGATCGCGAGGACGAGCGTGTCGGGGGTATAGTCCACCGGCAGCGCGCCGAGGTGCCGCACGCCGGCGGGAAGCTGCGGCGTTCCCGGATCGAGCACGGTGATGTTCTCGGGCACCACGCCGGCATCGATCCAGCGGTGCAGCATCGCCCCGCCCATATTGCCGGCACCGACCAGCAGGATGCGTCCCGGCAACCCGGCGGCGGACAAGCTCATGTCAGGCCTCGCCCTGCGTCTCTGTCATGGCGGCGGCAAGCGCTTCCTTGGGGCTCTTGCCGCCCCACAGCACGAACTGGAACACCGGATAGAACCGCTCGCATTCGTCGATCGCCGATTCGACCAGCAGTTCGGCGGCGGCGAGCGACAGGGTGCCGCCGTCGCCGTCGATCATCGCGGCGTGGCGATAGAGCAGGATGTTGCTCGCCGACCAAATCTCGAAATGGCCGACCCAGAGCTGTTCGTTGATGAGCCCGACCGTCTCGTAGAGCGCGGCTCGGCGATCCTCGGTGACGCGGATGTCGGGGAAAGCGAGGAACTGGATGACGCTGTCCTCGTCGCGCCACAAGGCGCGCAATTCGTACTGCGTCCAGCTTCCTTTGACCTTGGCGATGACCTCGTCATCCTGCCGCTCGTAATCCCAGCCATGCGCCGAGAAGTAACTTTCGAGCATATCGATGGGAGCGGCGTCGTCGCGTTCGTAATCGGCTTCGTCGAGCATATCGTCAGCCCTTACGCTTTAGACGGTACAGGCTCAAGCGTGACGAAAGCTCGAAATGCCGACAAGCCCGTGTGGACGGACCTGTCGACAAAGCTGTGGATAACCGCATCAAGCCTCGGTCTGCACCCCGGCGCCAGCTTTGGCTTCGAGCACGGCGATACGCGCGCGCAGCGCATCGGCGTCGTCACGCGCGGCGGCGGCCATCGCCTTGACCGCCTCGAACTCGTCGCGGCTGACGAAATCGAGGCCGCCGATCCATTCCTTCGCGCGCGCCTTGGCGCCCGCTTCGGCTTCGCGGCCGACGCCGGCGATCGTACCCGCCGCGCTGTTCATCAGCTTTACGAGATCGTCGAAGATTTTGTTGTCGGCCTGCATGATGTGAACGCTTTCGTGATGTGGATTACAGGGGGATGACTTGGGTACTCGCCGACGCCGGCGCAATGGTTTCGGCGTTGGGATTGAGCCGATCGATCTCAAACAACAGCACACCCGCGAACGCGACCCACGCCAGATAGGGCACCATCAGCCACGCCGCCAGCGTGCGGACTCGCCCGAACACGAGCGTCGTCGCCAGCGCCAGCACGAACATCGCCACGATGATGACCAGCGCCCAGCCGACCAGATGCATGCCGAAGAACACCGGCGACCAGATCAGGTTGACGAGCAATTGCACCGCGAACAGCGTGATCGCCGGCCCGCGCAGCCGCGATCCGCGCGCATGGATCACCATCGCCAGCGCGAGCCCCATCAGCACGTACAGCGTCGTCCAGGCGACCGGGAACACCCAGTCGGGCGGGTTGGCGGCGGGCTTGGCGAGCATCGCATACCAGCGGTTCTGTGATCCGGCCGGCGCGATCCGCGCCGAGGTGAAGCCGAGCAGCAGGATCAGCGGCACCGTCACGATCGCCCAGCGCAGGAACGCCAGCCTCAACTGCTGCCTAGACGCGATTTCGCTCAATCGTCGGTCCTTCCGTCCCGCGAGGTGAGTGGGTCGTGTATCATCGCGGGTACGAAAGACAATTGCCGCAGCGCGCCGGAGTTCCGCGTCAGCCGGAGTCGGTTTCGGGCAAATGCCCCGTTATGAGAAACTCGACATTGCCCTCCGGCCCGGTGATCGGGCTTTCGACCAGCCCATCGACCTGCCAGCCCTTGCCGGTCAGCCACTCGGAAACCTCCGTGCAGACGCGTGCATGGATGGCGGCGTCGCGCACCACCCCGCCCTTGCCGACCTCGCCACGCCCTGCCTCGAACTGCGGCTTGATGAGCGCGACCAGCCGCGCGCCGGGCCGCGCGAAGCCGAGCGGCACGTCGAGCACCTTGGCGAGACCGATGAAGCTGGCATCGCAGACGATCAGATCGACCGGCTCCGGGATATGCGTAGGTGTCAGGATGCGCGCGCTGGTCTTTTCATGGACGATGACACGATCGTCCTCGCGCAGCTTCCATGCGAGCTGATTGGTGCCGCTATCCACCGCATAGACACGCGCCGCGCCGTTGGTCAGCAACACGTCGGTGAAGCCGCCGGTCGAGGAACCGACATCGATCGCCACCGCACCGCCCACGTCGAGCCCGAAGTGCGCGAGCGCATGCGCCAGCTTGATGCCACCGCGTGAGACCCAGGGGTGGTCGCGCCCGCGCACGTCGAGCGTCACGTCGTCGGCAACCGCCTGCCCCGGCTTGTCGATCTTGCGCGTGCCGGCAAACACCAGCCCCGCCATGATGAGCGCCTGCGCCCGTGTGCGACTCTCGGCGAGTCCCCGATCGACGAGGAGTTGGTCGGCACGCATCTTGGACATTTCGCCTCCTAACAGCGCCGTTTCACCGACGCAAAGGCGGCCGCGATTTCGGGCTGCCGCAATGGCTCCTCGCTCCGGCGCAGGGCTATTGCCCATCGGATGAGTAGGAATATCTTGGCGACTGGGAAGCGTGGTTATCCGGCGTACCCTAGAGCGACGGACGGCCACGTTTCCTCGAACCCTTGGAGAAGCATGATGGGCAGCTTTTCGCACTTCGATCCGGCGCAGCCGACGATCCTGACAGTGCCGGGCCTCGGCGGCTCGGGGCCGTCGCATTGGCAGAGCCTGTGGGAAGCGGCGCGACCCGATACCATCCGCGTCGAACTCGGCATGTGGAACACCCCGCATCGCAACGCCTGGGTGACCAAGCTCGATCAGGCGATCCGTTCCGCGCAGGCCCCGGTGGTACTGGCCGCGCATAGTCTCGGCTGTCTGGCGGTGGCGTGGTGGGCGGAACTCGCCCGGCAACCCTATGGCTGGCCGGTCGCCGGGGCCTTGCTGGTCGCGCCCGCCGATGTCGATCGCGCCGATGCGCAGCAGGAACTGAAGGCGCTCGCGCCAGCACCGCGCACGCCGCTCCCCTTCCCGTCGATCGTGGTGGCGAGCACCGACGATCCGTGGATCGACATCGACCGGGCGCACAGCCTCGCGGTCGATTGGGGCAGCCATTTCGTCGATGCTGGCGCGCAGGGACATCTCAACGCCGCCAGCGGCATCGGCTGGTGGAGCGAAGGCCGCGAACTGCTCGACCGGGTGGTGCATGCCGCAGCCGACCGTCAGGGCAAAACCCGAGCGCCAAGCGAAGCGCGTTCGATCCTGGCGGTCAACGCGACCGACACAATGCAGGCGCATCATCTCGGCGCGTGAGCGGCTTGAACGCGGTCAAGGGACGTGCCCGTCCTTCATGGTGGGGCACGGCCTTCCACCTCGTCCAGAATGCGCGGGTTAACGGATGGCTTAGCGCCTAATCCAGATACAGATAGCTCGCGTCGAATTCGGCGAAACGCTTCAGCCCCGGCCAGTCGAAAATCTCGACGCTTCCCTGGCGGAACTCGACCAACCCCTGCTCCCGCAACTGGCGCAGCATGCGATTGGCATGGACCGCAGTTAGCCCCGTCGCGTCGGCGAGATCGATCTGCGTCAGCGGCAGCGCGTAGCGCGTGCCGTCAGCCAGACCGACCCGCTCCAGCCGCAGGTACATCTCGCAGAACACATGCGCGAGCCGCACCGCCGCCGGACGCGCGCCGATCGAGACGATCCACTCGCGATTGATCGCCGCGTCGATCATCGTCGAGCGCCACAGCAATTCGGTGAGCGTCGCCGATTCCTTCGTCAGCGCGCGGACTGCGCTATGCGGGAACAGCGCGACCTGCACGGGGGTGATGGCCGCGACATGATGTTCGAGCTGACGGAGCGGATAGCTGTGCAGATCGACGAAATCGCCCGGCACATGGATCGCGAGGATCTGGCGCCGGCCTTCTGGCGTGTCCTTGTAGCGCTGGACGAAACCGTCGAGCAACAAGGTGCATTGGCTGAGCGGCTCGTTCGGCCGCACGATCGTGCGGCGCGCGGCGAACTCGACGGTGCGCGCGATCGCCTGTTCGAGCGCGGCGACCTCCTCCGGGGCCAAGGTGGGCGTTCTGTGCGCCTGCAAGAACAACCGCGTCATCATCGCTCAAACACCCCCAACTCCAAAACACCGGAACGCTGCACTGCCATGCACGTTATTCCCGGCAAGAGGTATCGTCCATGACCAAGCAGCCGGAAAAAACACCCGCCGAGGCGACCGCCGAACAGGGCGAGGTGTTGATCGACGGCCCCGACGGCCTCGCTCTGTCGCTCACCCCCGATGCCGCACGGCAAACCGCGCATGCGATCCACGTCGCCGCCTGCGCGGCGCAGGAGCAGCGCACTGGCGCGACGTCATCGGACGATAGTGGCGCTCGCCGAGTGTAAACACACCATTGCGTCAGCGTTTGAACGCCGGCTTGAGCGCGACCTGCTGGATACGCCAGATCTTTTGCGCGTCTGTACCGCCATCCACGTCCGAGCGCTGGAGCGTGACGGACCCTATCGCATAATAGGGTTTGCGCGTCTGCTTGAGCCGCGCATAGACCTGCACCGGAACGGTGACGTACCGCTGCCCGGCACCGGCGTCGATCCGCCCGGGTGCGCCGATATTGGCGTGATACTCGCTGAACTCGGAAAAGCTGTCTGCGAAATCGGTCGGCGTAAGCCGTGATCCGGCGCCGCCGCCGCGCCACATCTGCCAGGCCGGCTTGTATTTGCGCTCACCGATCAACGCGTAATAGCGCTCGACCACATGCGCCGCGCCCTGTGCGCTGTCGGGCGCGGCGGGCGCCTCGGAGATCGGCGTGCGATCGTCGGGCAGTCCGCCGGGGGCACCGGGCGCGGGCGGCACGAGCGGCTCTTCGAGGCCATCGGGAACGCTCGCGGCGGACGTCGGCGTGGGGGACGGCATCGGATCGGTCGCAGGCGGCGGCGCGACCGGATCGTTCGCGGGCAACACGGTGTCGGGGTGATAGGCGTTGATGCTGCTCTGCGCGCGCTCGGCCGCCGCGTCGATATCGACGTCGTTGTTGACGCCCATGTCGGTTTGCGGGGCGCAGGCGGCGATCAGCAGCAGGGGCAAAACAGCAACAACGCGCACGGGCAACACTTTCGACATCGGGTTCCCTTAACGATGCGCCACCGGCTCCGTTCCGGTCAACTCGTATCGGTACTGAAACGTTCGTCCCGCTGAGGGACGGGCGCGACCGGCCATGCCGACCGCGCCGGCACTTCACGGCTTGAGCGCGGCGTCGTCCTTGTCGTCGAGATCGCCTTCGTCGGCGAGGTCATCGTCCTCGAAATCCTCCTGGAGCGAGTCCTCGTCCTGATCGTCCTCGTCCTGGTCGGCGTCGTCATCTTCCTCGCCGACTTCGTCGCTCTCCATCTTGAGATCGTCCTCGTCGTCCTCGTCGCCCGCGATATCGGGTTCGAGGTCGGTCAGGATCGCGCCGTCGCTCGGGCCGCCACTGGTCGCTTCGAGTATCTCGGCGCGCTGGCTCTCGTCATAGCCTTCCTCGTCATAGCCGTCGTCGCCCGGGCCTCCGCCGGGCACCTGATATCCACCGCTGATCGCCATCTTCGCTCTCCTGTCCCGGGAAAAATGGGGGCACGACGCCAACATCACACACGCGACTCGGTTCCCGAGAATCGCTCAGCTCGGGTGGAACAGCCGTCCGCGTTCGACGATCGCGGCGATGCCGAGACCGAGCAGCCCCGCGACGAAGAAGCCGACGTGCAACGCGATCGTGGTGCCGTCGAAATAGCTGGCGATGATCGAGCCGAGCACCGCGCCGCCGGTGATGACCAGCGATCCCTGCAAGCTGGCGGCGGTGCCGGCGATCGCGCCCATATTTTCCATCGCCATCGCCGACATGTTCGATCCGGCGAGACCATAGCCCGCCATCGCCAACGCCTGCATCACGACGAACAGCACCAGCCCCTCGCGTCCCAGCCCCACCGCGACGAGTCCGCCAGCCGCCGCCAGCGTCATCACCACCAGCGCGGCCTGCGAGATGCGGCGCATGCCGAGCCGCATTACGATCCGCGAATTGAGCAGGTTCGCCGCCGCCATCGTCCCCGCCGACGCGGCGAACACCGGACCGAGCAGATGCTGGGCGTGAAACACGCGCTCCATGATCGGCTCGATCAGCCCGATATAGCCGAACAGCGCGCCCTGCACGATCATGCCGGCGATCGTATAGCCGAGCGAGGCGCGGTCGGCGAGAGTCGTGCGCCAGCCGCGCAGCAACTGCCGGACCGACAGCGCCACGCGATTCTCGGGCGCGAGCGTCTCGGGCATGCGCCACGCGAACCACGCCAGCACCAGCGCTGCCAGCCCCGCGATCACCTCGAAGATCAGCCGCCACGATCCCGCCAGCAGGATGAGTTGGCCGACGCTCGGCGCGAGGATCGGCACGGCCATGAACACCATGAAGGCGAGGCTCGACACCTTCGCCATCGCGCGGCCAGTGAAACAATCGCGCACCAAGGCGATGGTGACGACCCGGCTCGCCGCGATCGCGACGCCGCCGGCGAAACGCGCGGCCAACAGCAAGGTAAAACTGCCCGCGAGCCCGGCGAGCAGACAGCAGACGATATAGCCGGCCAGCCCGCCGATCAGCACCGGCCGCCGACCGTAGCGATCGGTAAGCGGCCCCTGCACCAATTGCCCGAGGCCGAAGCCGACCACGAACACGGTGATGACGAGCGCGCGGCCGCCGACATCGGGAACGCCGAGCCGCCGCCCGATCTCGGGCAGCGCCGGCAGCATCGAATCGATGCCGAGCGCGCCCAGCGACATCAGCGCGGCGACCAGCGCGACGAATTCGAAGAAGGGGATCGGCGCGGTGTTGAGCGGGGCGGGAGGCGATTCGATCGACATTGCCCGCCTCATGCCCGACATCGCAACATCGGTCACGCGCAAGCCGCGTTGACCTGGCGTGCGACTTCAGCTTAGTGTATTGCATCACCGATACACGGAGAGCGCCATGATCCGCCCCCTGCTCCTCGCCATCCCGCTCGCCCTGCTCGTCGCCTGCGACGGTAAGGACGGCACCGCGATCACCCTCAACGCCGATGGCGCCGATGGCAATGTCGTCGCGAGCATCGGCTCCAACGGCCAGCTCGCGCTCAACGCACCAGGCATTTCGGGGAGCATCAAGCTCCCGGCGATCAAGCTCAATGCGGACAATTTCGACATGAACGGCGTGCATCTCTACCCCGGCTCGACGATCAGCGGCATGAACATCGACGGGCACGACCGGCCCGGCCGTGACGATGACGGCCAGGTCAAGGTCAGCTTCGAAAGCCCGGCGACTCCGGTGACCGTGCGAGACTGGTTCGCGGGCAAGCTGGGCAGCGCGGGCTTCAAGGTCTCGCCCAACGGATCGGGGCTTTCGGGCACGACCGAGGAGGGCAAACCATTCCGGCTCGATCTTGCGCCGAAGGGCACCGACAAAGCGAACGGGACGATCCTGATCGGTTAGGCCGAGTTGCACACACCCGTTCCCCCGCGAAAGCGGGGGGCCAGAGCCAAACAGCGCAGCGCTTGTGGCGCTGTTATCCCGCTTTTGCGGGAGAACCGTCGTAGCGGGGTGTTCGCCCGCGCACCGTTTGCCTATGTTGGCCAGCCCAGTTCCCAACCAACGGCCCGCGTTCATGCCCGATACCCTGCTTTCCGAAATCCCGACGCTCTCGCTTGCCGACGAGGCGGGCGATCCCGCTGGCTTCGCCGCCGCGCTGGGCGGATCGTTCGAACGGTTCGGCTTCGCGGTCATCGCCGATCATGGGATCCCCACCGATCTGATCGCGCGCGGCTGGGCCGATACCGCTGACTTCTTCGCGCTGCCCGAAGACGAGAAGCGCCGGTATTTCACCCCCGCCGGCGGCGGCCAGCGCGGCTACACCCCGTTCAGGACCGAGATCGCCAAGGGCGCCTCGGTGGTCGATCTCAAGGAATTCTGGCACGTCGGGCGCGACCTGCCCGCCGGCCATCCGCTCGCCGACCGGATGCCGCCGAATATCTGGCCCGAGCGGCCCGAACGGTTCAAGGACACGTTCCTTCAGCTCTACGCCGCGTTCGACCGCGCCGGCGACCGCATCCTCTCCGCGATCGCGCGGCACCTCAAGCTCGCCCCAAACTGGTTCGATCCCGCCGTCGAGAACGGCAATTCGATCCTGCGGCTGCTCCACTATCCACCGATTCCGGTCGATGCCGAGGGCGTCCGCGCCGGCGCGCATGAGGACATCAACCTCATCACCCTGTTGCTCGGCGCCGAGGAAGCCGGGCTCGAACTGCTCGATCGTGATGGGCAATGGCTACCGGTCAAGCCGCCCGAGGGCGCGCTGGTCGTCAACGTCGGCGACATGCTGCAACGGCTGACCAACCATGTGCTGCCCTCGACCAGCCACCGCGTCGTCAACCCGCCGCCCGAACGGCGCGGCGTCTCGCGCTATTCGATGCCGTTCTTCCTGCACCCCAACCCCGATTTCCTGATCGAGACCTTGCCCGGCTGCATCAGCGCGGAGCGACCGAACCGATATGAGACGCCGATCACCTCGCACGATTACCTGCATGAGCGGCTCGTCGAGATCGGGTTGGTGAAGAAGTAACCACGCCGGGCTTGTCCCCGCCTCTCCCGCCTGTCTAAAGGCCGACCGGTAATCACCGCCCGTTCGCTCGGCACGAACGGCGTCGGGGTAGTCGGAAGAAGGCAGATCATGACCCAACCGCTTCGTATCGCGCTCGCTGGCCTCGGCACCGTCGGGGGCGGCGTGATCCGGCTGCTCGACGAAAATGGCGCGCTGATCGCGCGGCGCGCGGGGCGGCCGATCGAGATCGTCGCGGTGTCCGCGCGCGACCGGAGCAAGGATCGCGGCGTCGATATCAGCCGTTTCGAATGGGTCGATGACACCACAGCGCTAGCCTCGCGCGACGTCGATGTCGTGGTCGAGCTGGTCGGCGGATCGGACGGCCCTGCCCTCACGCTGGCGCGCAGTGCGCTCGGCGCGGGCAAGGGCTTCGTCACCGCCAACAAGGCGATGATCGCGCATCACGGTTTGGAACTCGCCGAAGCTGCCGAAAAGGCTGGCGCCGCGCTCAAGTTCGAGGCGGCGGTGGCGGGCGGCATCCCGGTCATCAAGGGGCTGCGCGAGGGCGCCGCTGCCAATGAGATCAGCCGAGTCTATGGCATCCTCAACGGCACCTGCAATTTCATCCTGTCGAAAATGGAAGCGGAAGGCCGCGACTTCGCCGAGGTGCTCGCCGAGGCGCAGGCGCTCGGCTATGCCGAGGCCGATCCCACCTTCGACATCGACGGCATCGACGCCGCGCACAAGCTCTCGATCCTCGCCAGCATCGCGTTCGGCACACAGCCCGCGTTCGCCGACGTCGCGGCGAGCGGCATCCGCCATGTGCTCGCCGCCGACATCGCCGAGGCGGCGGCGCTCGGCTACCGCGTGCGGCTGCTCGGCGTGGCGGATCACGGCGCGGGCGGGCTGTTCCAGCGGGTGCATCCGCATCTCGTGCCGATCAGCCACCCGCTCGCGCATGTGACCGGCGCGACGAACGCGGTCGTCGCCGAGGGCAATTACGTCGGCCGGCTGCTGTTCCAGGGCGCGGGCGCGGGCGACGGCCCGACCGCGAGCGCCGTCGTCGCCGACCTGATCGACATCGCGCGCGGCGAGTTCGGCCCCGCCTTCGCGATGCCCTCCTCCGCACTGCTGGCGCAGGGTGCAGCCGATTCGGGCGAGCGGCGCGGGCGCAACTACGTGCGCTTCGCAGTGGCGGACAAGGTCGGCGTACTCGCCGAGATCGCAGCGGCGATGCGCGATGCGGGCGTGTCGATCGAAAGCCTGATCCAGCGCGGCGCGAGCGGCGACGGCAGCGTGCTGGTCGCGATCGTGACGCACGAAGCGCCCGAGCGCGCGGTCGCGCAGGCGCTGGAGCGGCTGCGCGGCTCGCAGAGCCTGACCGGCCAGCCGCTGTGGATGCATATTCTGGAGTAAGGGTGTCTTCACGCTTCTCCCCTCCCTGAAAGGGAGGGGCCGGGGGTGGGTTGGTCTGCGAGGGAAGGTTACGCCACCAACTGGCCGACCCACCCCCAGCCCCTCCCTTTCAGGGAGGGGAGCAGAAGCAGGGGGGCAGAAGGAGGGGAGTTTACGAACCCGGTTTACACCGGCTCCGTGCCTCGCTATCGGCGCTCCCCATGTCCTCGATGGCCAAAACCATTAGCACCAAGCCGACCCGCACGCGCGGGGCGGTCTGGTCGTGCTGACGGTTCAACCCTAAGCCAACCGGACACAGCCCCGCGGTAAGCGCGGGGCGGCCTTGTACGACAGGACCGAAATACTTCCCGCGCCTCCGCATACCAGGAGACGCCTACCCATGACTTCGTTCCGCCCCTCGCCCGACCGTCTCGCCGTTGGCATCGTCGGCGCCACCGGCCTCGTCGGCAGCATGATGCTGACCATGCTCGCCGAGCGTAAATTCCCGCTCACCGCGCTCCGGCTGTTCGCCTCGGCGCGCTCGGCGGGCAGCCGCGTGCCGTTCAAGAGTGCGGAGATCACCATCGAGGACGCCGCGACGGCGGATTTCAGCGGGCTCGACATCGTGTTCTTCTCGGCCGGCGGCAGCACGTCGAAGGCACTGGCGGAGAAGGTCGCGGCAGCGGGCGCGGTGGTGATCGACAACAGCTCGGCGTGGCGCAGCGATCCGCTGGTTCCGCTGGTGGTGGCGGAGGTCAACCCCGACGCGCTCCGCGATCTGCCCAAGGGTATCGTCGCCAACCCCAATTGCACGACGATGGCGGCGATGCCGGTGCTCAAGCCGCTCCACGACGCCGCCGGCCTGACCCGGCTGGTGGCGAGCACCTATCAGGCGGTGTCGGGCGGCGGCATGGAGGGCGTGCGCGAGCTTGAGGAACAGATCGTCGCCGGCGCGTCGGCGTGCGCCACGCTCGCGCAGGACGGAGGCGCGGTGAAGCTGGGCGTGCCGCGCAAGTGGGCCGCGCCGATCGCCTTCAACGTCGTGCCGCTCAACTATGTGCTGGTCGAGGACGGCTATACCGAGGAGGAACTCAAGCTGCGCGACGAGAGCCGCAAGATCCTCGACCTGCCCGACCTCGCCGTCTCGGCGACCTGCGTGCGCGTGCCGGTGTTCACCGGCCATTCGCTGTCGATCAACGCCGCGTTCGAACGCCCGATCTCGGTGAGCGAGGCCAACGGCCTGCTGCGCCGCGCGCCCGGAGTCGAGTTGGTGGCGGTGCCCAATCCGCTCGCCGCGACGGGTAAGGATGCGGTGTTCGTCGGCCGCGTCCGTCCCGACCCGACCGTCGCGAACGGGCTGTCGCTGTTCGTCACCGGCGACAATCTGCGCAAGGGCGCGGCGCTGAACGCGGTGCAGATCGCCGAAGTGCTGCTGGCGCAGGCGCGCTGACGACGGCGGGGCGAGCGGGCGCTACGGCGCCAGCGCCCGCTCGCCCGCGATCCGCGTGCCGGCCGCGTTGACGGTCGCCTTCAGGCCGAACGACCCGCAGCCGACGAGGAAGATCGACTTCTCCTCGCAATTGTCGGTCCGCGCGAACAGCCGCTCACGCTCGGCGAGAACGCCTTCATAGGCCGGGTCGCCGGGGTCGTGGACGATCAGCGGTACGCGGTAACGATCAGCGGCGCGACGGCCGCACACCACGACATCATCGCCGGTGGGGCGCGAGCAGGCCGGCCTGGCGCTGGTCAGCGCCTGATATGCCATGATGGCCGCGTCGTCGGGGGCGGCAATCAGCAGGAGCAGCGGAAACACCATCGCGGAGTCGCCCGGAAGCCTCGGATCATGCGAGGATGATCCGCGCGCGCAGCCGCGTCAATCGCGCGATGGCGTCGCGAGCGCGACGACATGGTCGAACACCGCTTCGTGCAGCGGCCGCACGAACGCGCAGCCGTAGAAATGGCGGCGACTCCACTTCACCGTCGCTTCGAGACCGGCGAGGCCGGGGATCTTGAGCCAGATCGTCGCGCCGGGCTGGATACGGTGGATCGTCTCGATCTGGAAGCCGGTGCGCGACAGGTCGGTCACGTCGATGTCGAGCTTGTCGGTGCCCATCATCCGCACCTGCGCGCGGATCACCACCACGCTGCGGGGCGCGACGCGGGTTTCCGGTCTAGTCTCGGCGTTTTCCATCGCGGCAGCATAGCCGCGCGATGGTTAAGGTTTCCGCTATGCGACCGGCGCGACGCCGAGCCGGGGAATGTCGATCTCCGGGCAGCGGTCCATTACCACTTTCAGCCCAGCCGCCTCGGCACGCGCGGCGGCGGCCTCGTTGACGACGCCGAGTTGCATCCACACCGCCTTGGCGCCGATGCGGATCGCATCGTCGACCGCCTCACCGGCGGCGGCCGAGTTGCGGAAGATGTCGACGAGATCGATCGGATCGCCGAGCTGGTCGAGATCGCGGAACACGAATTCGCCGTGGATATGCTCGCCGGTGATCTGCGGGTTGACCGGGATCACGCGGTAACCGTGGTCCTGGAGAACCTTCATCACGCCGTAGGACGGGCGGTTGGGCCGGTCGGACGCGCCGACCAGCGCGATCGTGCGGGTTTCTTCGAGCAAAGCCTTGATCCCGGCGTCATCGGTGATCGGCATCAGCGTCCCTCCGTCTGTAACCACCGCGCGACCGCGTCGGCAATCGTCGCGAACGCGGCGGCTTCGGGTCCGTTCCCGGCGGCGGGCGGCGTGCCCGCGTCGGAGGCGGTGCGAATCGCGATGTCGAGCGGGATGCGGCCGAGAAACGCGATGCCCAGGTCGGCCGCCGCCGCTTCCGCGCCGCCCTGCCCGAACGGGTTCGAAATTTCGCCGCAGTGCGGGCACGCATAGCCGGACATGTTCTCGACCAGACCGATGATCGGCACGCCCGCCTTGACGAACAGGTCGATCGCGCGGCGCGCGTCGATCAGCGCGAGATCCTGCGGGGTCGAGACGATCACCGCGCCAGTGGGCTTGTGCTTCTGGATCATGGTGAGCTGGACGTCGCCGGTGCCGGGCGGCAGATCGATCACCAGAGTATCGGTCGCCCCCCAATTGGCGTCCATGAGTTGCCCGAGCGCACCCGCCGCCATCGGCCCGCGCCACGCGATCGCCTGATCGGCCGCCACGAGTTGCCCCATCGACAGCAGCGGAACACCATAAGGCGTCCGCACGGGTTGCAGCACCTTGTCGCGCGCGGTCGGCTTGCTGCCTTCGACCGCCATCAGCTTGGGCTGCGATGGCCCGTAGATGTCGGCGTCGACCAGCCCGACGCGCCGCCCGCGCGCGGCCAGCGCGATGGCGAGATTGGCCGAAACGGTCGATTTGCCGACCCCGCCCTTGCCGCTCGCCACCGCGATCGACACGCGGCGAGTGCGCTGGCTGGTGAGCGCGACGCGCACCGTCTCGATACCGGGCACCGCGCTCGCCGCCGCGCGGACGCGCGCTTCGAGCGCGTCATGCTCACTCGGATCGAGCCCGCTCACGTCGAGGATGATGCTGGCGCGGCTTCCCTCGATCCGCGCGGTCGCGCGGGTGCCGGCGACGGGAGCGAGTGCGGTATCGAGCGGGTTTGGATCGGTCATCGTTGCGCAGATAGGGTCGTTACGGCCGCTTGCCACTATTTTTCATTGAAACGCGTACCTATAGAGAAAGGATGACGATCCTAACGGGCTGGTTTCAGCGTCCCCCTCTTCTCAATAGCGACGACAAAAGCCCGTGGGGCAGCGGCTCCGGCGGCGATGGCGCCAGTGGTGGCGGTGGCGAAGGCCCGCGCAATCCGTGGGCGCCCAAGCCCGGCAATGGCAATGGCAACCGCTCGCGCATCCCCGGGCCGAGCGCGCTCGACGAGTTCATCAAGCGAGCGCGTGGTGCCGGTGGCGGCAATGGCGGCGGCGGACGGCCCCATATTCCGGGCACGCCGAGCGCGGGCGCGCTCTGGCTGATCGGCGTCGGCATCATCGTCGTGCTGTGGATCGCGTTCACCTCGATCCACGCGATCGGCCCGCAGCAGCGCGCGGTGGTGACGTTCTTCGGGCGCTATGCCGGCACGCTCGAACCCGGCATCCGGCTGACGCTGCCCGCGCCGTTCAACTCGGTGATGAAGGTCGACGTGCGCGAGATCAAGACCGACACCTTCCCCGAGAATGGCGGCGAGAATCTGATGCTGACCGGCGACCAGAATGTCGTCGACGTCAATTATTCGGTGCGCTGGGACATCAGCAATCCGCAGGATTACGTCTTCCAGATCGCCGATCCCAAAGCGACACTGCGCGCCACCGCCGAAAGCGCGATGCGCGCGGTGCTGGCGACCGCGACGCTCGATGACGCGATCGGCTCGGGTCGCGGCGCGATGGAGGTCAAGGTCCAGCAGAACATGCAGGCGATCCTCGACAGCTACAACGCCGGCATCCGCATCCAGGGCGTCGCGATCAAGGGCGCGCAACCGCCCGAGCAGGTGATCGATTCGTTCAAGAAGGTCTCCGCCGCGCAGCAGGAGGCGCAGGGCAACATCAACAAGGCGCGCGGCTATGCGCAGCAGATCCTCGCGCGCGCTCAGGGCGAGGCGGCGTCGTTCGACGTGATCTACGCCCAGTACAAGCTCGCTCCCGAAGTGACGCGCAAGCGCATGTATTATGAGACGATGGAACTGGTGATGGGACACAGCGACAAGACGATCGTCGCGGCGCCCGGCGTAAACTCGTACCTGCCGCTCCCCGGCGGCGCGCGGCGCGCGCCAGATGTGCAGGCTCCGGCGGCGCAGGCTCAAGCCCCCGTCCCGCAGGTTCAGGGAGACGCACAGTGAACCTCAGCTTCCGCAACCCCATCGCGATCGGCATCGTCGCGATGCTCGCGCTGATCCTGATCGCCAGCACCTTCGCGATCGTGCCCGAGACCAAGCAGGCGGTGATCCTGCGTTTCGAACAGCCGGTCGGCGGCGCGATCAACCGCTGGAAGCCAAACGAGGTGTTCGGCCATTCCGGCGCCGGGCTGATCGCGCGCATTCCGTTCATCGATCGCCTCGTGTGGGTCGACAAGCGCGTGCTCGACGTCGAGCTGGAGAACCAGCCGGTGCTTTCGACCGACCAGTTGCGGCTCGAAGTCGATGCCTATGCGCGTTTCCGCATCGTCGATCCGCTAAAGGCGGTGGTCTCGACCGGCAGCACCTCGGTCACCGAACAGCGCGTGATCGATCAGCTCCAGCCGCTGTTCAGCTCGGCGCTTCGCAACGAACTCGGCAAGCGTCCGTTCGCGGCCTTGCTCAGCCCCGAGCGTGGTCAGGTGATGGACAATATCCAGGCCGGGCTACAGCGGCTCGCCGCGCAATACGGGGTGCAGATCGTCGATGTGCGAATCAAGCATGCCGACCTGCCCGACGGCGCGCCGCTGCAAAGCGCGCTCGACCGGATGAAGACCGCGCGCGAGCAGGAAGCGCTGACGATCCAGGCCAAGGGCCAGCAGACCGCGCAGATCATCCGTGCCGAAGCCGACGCCAAGGCCGCGCAAATCTATGCGGAGAGTTTCAACAAAGACCCGGACTTCTATGACTTCTACCGGGCCATGCAGTCGTACCGTTATACCTTCGGCGATACCGCGAAGGGCCAGACCTCGATGGTATTGTCGCCTGACAATGCCTATCTCAGGCAATTCCAGGGCCAGCGTTGATCGGCCCTTTGGGCTTGTTCATATTCAATAACCGTTCAGCAACCTTGGCTAAGGTCGGTGCGTTGCCCCGATACGGCACACGGAAGGAATCAACCCAAGTGCGATACGCTTACGCCATTACTGCAGCCATCCTTCTCAGCGGCACCGCTGCCGCAGTCGCGCTGGAACCGCCCGCGCAGACCGCGCAGAACGAGCCCGGCGCGATCGCCGCCGCCGTACCGCGCCCCGGCGCGCCGATGAGCTTCGCCGACATGGTCGCGAAGTTGCAGCCTGCCGTCGTCAACATCTCGACCAGCCAGCACATCAAGGTCGAGCAGCCCGCCAATCCGTTCGCGGGCACACCGTTCGCCGAGATGTTCGGCCAGATGGGCCAGGGCGGCGGCAACGGCGGCGCGCCGATCACGCGCGAGGCGACGTCGCTCGGCTCGGGCTTCATCATCTCGCCGGACGGCTATATCGTCACCAACAACCACGTCGTCGCGCCCGGCGCGAAGGGCGCGACGGTCGATTCGATCACCGCGATCATGATCGACCGCAAGGAATACAAGGCCAAGCTGATCGGCCGCGATCCGACCTCGGACCTCGCGCTCCTCAAGATCGACGCGACCAACCTGCCCTTCGTCAAGTTCGGCGATTCGGGCCGTGCCCGCGTCGGCGACTGGATCATCGCGATCGGCAATCCGTTCGGGATCGGCTCGACCGTGACCGCAGGCATCGTCTCGGCGCTGCACCGCGTCACCGGCGGCGGCGCCTATGATCGCTTCATCCAGACCGATGCCGCGATCAACCAGGGCAATTCGGGCGGCCCGATGTTCGACATGACCGGCGCGGTGATCGGCATCAACTCGCAGATCTATGCCGGCCAGTCGGGCGGCAACATCGGTATCGGCTTCGCGATTCCGGCGGAAGACGCACGCCCCGTCATCGACAAATTAATGAAGGGCACCAAGATTGCGCGCGGCTATCTCGGCGTCGGGCCGCAGCCGGTCGATGACGATATCGCGGCGGCGCTCGGCCTCCAGAAGAACCACGGCGAGCTGCTGCGCTCGATCGAGCCGAACGAGGCGGCGGCCAAGGCCGGGCTCAAGGTCGGCGACGTCGTCACCTCGGTCGATGGCAAGGACGTCACGCCGGATCAGTCGCTGAGCTATCTGGTCGCGAACGTGACGCCGGGCACGCGCGTGCCGATCGGCATCATCCGCCAGGGCAAGCCGATGACGATCACCGCGGTGATCGGCACGCGACCGTCCGAGGACGCGCTCGCCGCCAAGGTCGCGACCGGCGATGACGACGACGCACTGGGCGGCGATGACGGCCAGCAGGGCGCGCCGTCGGCTTCGGCGAACCCGCTCGGGCTGACCGTGCAGACCCTGACCCCGGCGATCGCACGCAGCCTCAACGTGGATTCGTCGGTGCAGGGTGTCGTGATCGCGACCACCGATCCGGCGAGCGACGCTGGCCAGAAGCTGAAGCGTGGCGATGTTATCATCTCCGCCAACGGCACGACGACGCCGACCCCGGCGGCACTGGCCGCCGTGGTCGCACAGGCCAAGCGCGACGGTCGCGACCAGGTTGCGCTGTACGTGCAGCGCGGGCGGATGCCGGCGCTGTTCGTGGCGGTGAAGCTGAAGAAGTAAAAAGATGGGGCGTGGCGGCTAAGGCTGCTGCGCCCCTTTCGATGTTCTCCCGCTAAGGCGGGAGCCCAGACTGGGCTCCCGCCTTCGCGGGAGAACATTTAGTGTTGCGAGCCCAAAATCTCGCGCGCCCGCGCCAGCGCGGCACCGCGCGCATCGGTCTCCCCCAGCAATGCGAACGTGCCGTTGAGGGCGAACAGGCAATGGCCGTGGACCATCGCCACCAGCGAGCGCGCCAGCGCCGCCGCCCCGTCCGCCTGCGCCGGCGGCAAGATCGCTGCGATCTCGGCTTCGACCAACCCGGTCAGTTCGGCGCGCTGGCGGAAATAATCCTCCGGGAACGGCGCATTGGGCGGCAAGCGGTGATCGTAGATCGCCATCCACACATTGGGATTGGCCTCGGCGAAATCGAAATAGGCATCGACCAGAGCCGCCACCCGGTCCGCCCCCGCCGCATCCAGCCGCGCACGCACCAAGGCCGCCCAAGCGACGAAGGTACGGCTGTTGACCGCCAGCACCAGCCGGTCGAGACTGCCGAACACATTGTAGATCGTGCCGATCGAATAGCCGATCCGCTTCGCCACCTCGCGCGCAGAGAAGCGCGCGAAGCCCACTTCGGCCATCAGCGCGTGCGCCTCGGCAAGGATCAGTTCTTCAAGCTCTGCGCGGCTATGATCGGATCGGCGGCCCATATCGGCGCGATAAGATGGAAAATGAGCGCTGTCCAATTTTTATATTGAGCAGCGCTCATTTATGTGGCACTCAACACTAGCCAGTCTCGGCAGGCAACCAATGCGCATCCGTTCCGTTCGGAGATGACAATGTCGGCACCCGATTTCTCGCTCCTCGCCAAGCGCCGCTTCGGCCCGCTGTTCGTCGTCCAGTTCCTGGGGGCGTTCAATGACAACGTCCTCAAGTTCGCGATGCTGTTCCTCGCCAACTTCACGCTGTACACGGGGCATCCCGAGAAAGCGGAGATGCTCGCGACGATCGCGACCGGCATCTTCATCCTCCCCTATTTCCTGTTCTCGGCGCTGGGCGGGCAGATCGCCGACGCGTGGGACAAGGCCAAGCTGATCCGGCTGGTGAAGACCGCCGAGATCGGGTTCATGGCGATCGGCCTCGCCGGGTTCTGGTTCCAGTCGGTGCCGCTGCTGTTGGTCGCGCTGTTCATGATGGGCTGCCATTCGACGTTGTTTGGCCCGGTCAAATATTCGATCATGCCGCAGCAGCTCAGCCCCCACGAGATCATGGGCGCGACCGGCGTGATCGAGGCGGGCACCTTCCTCGCCATCCTCGGCGGGCAGTTGCTCGCGGGCGTGGTGCCGCCGTGGGAAGCGGGCATGATCGCGACCGCGCTGGCGGTGTGCGGGCTGCTCGCCAGCTTCGGCATCGCGCCCGCGCCGCCGGTCCGCACCGACGTGCGGATCGAGCGCAATCCCTTCAAGAGCACCTGGCATGTCCTCAAGACCGCGCATGACGGCGAAGGCGTGTGGCTGTGCATCCTCGGGATAAGCTGGTTCTTCGCGGTCGGCGCGATTCTCGTCTCACAATTCCCCGCGCTGGTGACCGGGCGGCTCGGCGGCGCGTCGCCGGTGGTGACGTTGTTCCTGCTGACCTTCTCGATCGCGGTCGCGCTCGGCTCGCTGTTCGTCAACCGGCTGCTCGCGGGCGAAGTCTCGGCGCGCTACGTGCCGGTGGCGGCGCTGATGATGGCCGGGTTCATGATCGATCTGTGGCTGTCGACCTCGGCCTATGTCGTCCATGCCCCCAACCCCGGCATGCTGACCTTCGTGCGCAGCGAAGGCGCGTGGCGGGTGCTGCTCGATCTCGCCGGCATTTCGTTCGCGGGGGGCATGTTCATCGTGCCGCTGTACGCGATCCTCCAGACGGCGAGCCCGCCCGAGGAACGCTCGCGGATCATCGCCGCCAACAACATCCTCAACGCCGCCGTCACGGTGACGGTGGTGGCGGCGGTCGCAGGGTTGCAGGCGAGCGGCACAACCGTTTCGGGCGTGATCGGCGCGCTGGGCTTCGCGACATTGGCTGTGGCGCTGATCTCGTGCTGGCTGCTGCCCGAAACGGTCATCAAGGCGGTGATGCGCGGGCTGCTGACCTTGCTGTATCGCGTCGAGGTCGATGGCGCGGACAACATGCCCCAGCCCGGCGAGCGCGCGGTGGTGGTGGTCAACCATGTGTCGTGGCTCGACGGGTTGCTGCTCGCGGTGTTCCTACCCGGCAAGCCAGTGTTCGCGGTGCATACCGCCGTCACCAAACGCTGGTGGATGGCGCCCGCGCTGAAGCTGTTCCGGGCGTTTCCGGTCGATCCGACCAACCCGATGTCGGCCAAGGCGATGGTGCGCGCGGTGAAGGAAGGCAATACGCTCGTCATCTTTCCCGAAGGCCGCATCACGGTGACGGGCGCGCTGATGAAGGTGTTCGACGGCCCCGGCATGGTCGCCGACAAGGCCGATGCGCCGATCGTGCCGGTGCGGATCGAGGGCGCGCAGTTCACGCCGTTCTCGTATCTACGCGGCAAGGTGCGGACGCGGCTGTTCCCCAAGATCACGCTCACCGTATTGCCGCCCCGCCATTTCCACGTCGAAGGGACAATGACCGCACGCCAGCGCCGCGCCGCGACCGGGCGGCAACTTTATGACGAGATGAGCGCGATGATCTTCGCGACGTCGCATATCGACCGTACCCTGTTCGAAGCGCTGGTCGATGCCAGCCATCTCGGCGGTGCGAGCAAGCCGGTGATCGAGGATGTGAAGCGCACTCCCCTCACCTACGCACGGCTCGTCACCGGCAGCCTCGCGCTCGGGCGTGCGCTCGAACCCGGCACCCGGCCGGGCGAGGCGATCGGCGTGTTGCTGCCCAACGTCTCGGCGGTGGTGGTGACGTTCTTCGGCTTGCAGGCGACCGGACGCGTGCCGGCGATGCTCAACTACACCGCCGGTCTCGCCAACCTGAAGGCGGCGTGTGCCGCCGCCGAGGTGCGGACGGTCGTGACGGCGCGCGCCTTCGTCGAACAAGCGAAGCTGGCGGCGGTGGTCGAGGGGCTGACCGCCGAAGGCATTGCGGTGCGCTATCTGGAGGACGTCTCCGCCGAGATCGGCCTCGGCGCCAAGCTGCGTGCGCTGGTCGCGACGCGATTCGCCGCGCACCTCCACGCCCGCCGCAAGATCGCGCCGACATCGCCGGCGGTGATCCTGTTCACGAGCGGTTCCGAAGGGCTGCCCAAGGGTGTCGTGCTGACCCACCGCAACCTGCTCGCCAATTGCGCGCAGATCGCGGCGCGGATCGATTTCAACGGGTCGGACATGGTGCTCAACGCGCTGCCGGTGTTCCACAGCTTCGGGCTGACCGGCGGCGTGCTGCTGCCCGTGCTGTCGGGGGTGAAAACCCTGTTATACCCCAACCCGCTCCACTACCGGATCGTGCCCGCGCTCGCTTATGATGCGAACGCGACGATCCTGTTCGGCACCGACACGTTCCTCGCGGGCTATGCGCGGATGGCGCACACGTACGACTTCTACGCGGTGCGCTACGTCGTCGCCGGCGCCGAACGCGTGAAGGACGAGACCCGCAAGGCGTGGATGGAGAAGTTCGGCCTGCGCATCCTCGAAGGTTATGGCGCAACCGAGGCCGGGCCGGTGATCGCGGTCAACACGCCGATGCACTTCAAGACCGGCAGCGTCGGGCGGCTGTTGCCCGGTATCGAGAGGCAACTCGACGCGGTTCCGGGCATCGACGGCGGCGGCAAGCTTTCGATCCGCGGGCCGAACGTGATGGCGGGCTATCTCAAGGCCGACCAGCCCGGCGTGTTGCAACCGCCCGAGGGTGGCTGGCACGACACCGGCGATATCGTCGAGATCGACGATGCCGGCTTCGTCAGCATCAAGGGCCGCGCCAAGCGCTTCGCCAAGATCGGCGGCGAGATGGTCTCGCTGCCGGCGGTGGAAGGCTATGCGGCGCAACTCTGGCCCGAGGCGCAACATGGCGTGGTGACACGGCCCGATGCGAAGAAGGGCGAACAGCTCGTGCTGTTCACAACACAGAAGGATGCCAAAGCGGCGGATCTACAAGCCTGGGGCCGCGCGAACGGTATCGCCGAACTGGCGATCCCGCGCGACATCCGCGTGGTCGAGGCGCTGCCGGTGCTGGGCACGGGCAAGACCGATTATGTGACGATGGGCGCGATGGTGACCGACGCCGCTGATGCAAAAACATGACAGGGTCCCGCATTCGCCGATAACACAAATCTGAAACATATCTGACACCACCCCGTCTTCCATCGTCTCTACGCGCCCCCTTTGTTGCAGTGCCGCAAAAAGGGAAAAAAGAATGAAGACGGGTTTGATTTCGCTGATCGCGCTGGCCACGGGGATCGCCAGCGCCGCCCCCGTCGCCGCGCACGCCGCCGATGCCGCGCCCGCCCCGGCGGCAGCGCCCGCCGATGCCGCAGCGCCTGAAGGCGATGCCGAGTCGATCGTCGTCACCGGCCGCCGCACGCGCTCGGTGGTCGAGATGGACGGTATGCAGATCCAGAAGCAATTGCCCGGCATCAACCCGCTGAAGGCGATCCAGACGCTGCCCGGCGTCACCTTCCTCACCGCCGATCCGTGGGGCAACAATGAGCAGAACATCTCGCTGTTCATCCACGGCTTCAACGCACAGCAGCTCGGCTACACGCTCGACGGCATTCCGCTCGGCGACCAGACCTATGGCAATTACAACGGCCTGTCGCCGCAGCGCGCGATCATCTCGGAGAACGTCGGGCGTGTCACGCTGGCGAGCGGCGCGGGCGATCTCGGCACCGCATCGACCAGCAATCTGGGCGGCACGATCGACACGTTCTCAAGCGATCCCAAGCCCGAGATGGGCGGCACGATCGCGCAGACCTTCGGCAGCTACAACACCTATCGCACCTTCGTCCGCATCGACAGCGGCGATCTCGGCGCGGGCAGTGCCTTCTACCTCTCGGGCGTGCGGCAGGATTCGCGCGCGTGGGATTTCAACGGCCATCAGGGCGGCTATCAGGCCAACGGCAAGTTCGTCCACGACGACGCCACCGGCAAGTTTACGATCTACGCCGCTTACTCGGACAAGACCGAGCCGAACGAGGACGCGACCGTCATCACGCCTGCCAACCGCGCGACCGCACCGTATGCGCGCCCGTTCTTCTACCCCGATTTCGCGGGCATGCAGACCTATCTCAATTCCGGCGCGTACAAGGCGGCTGGCTCGAACTACCGCAATTATTATTCGGATGCGCAGCGCACCGATTATCTCGCTTATGCCAAATACGATTGGCACGTCAGCGACCGCGTCACCTGGAGCAACCAGGCCTACGCGCATCATAACGACGGCGTCGGCGTGGTGGCCGGGCCGATCGACGTCGCCGGCCTGCCGGGGCTGTTCTCGTTTTATTATCCTGGCGCTACCGGCAGCACCGCGACCTCGCCCGCGAACCTCGCGCGGCTTTCGACGATCTTCGGCGGCTCGGGCCTCGCGTCGCGCACCACCGAATATCAGATCGATCGCGGTGGCATCCTCTCGACGCTGAGCGCGCACCTCGGCAACCATGAGATCGAGCTGGGCGGCTGGTACGAGCGGCAAAGCTCGTCGGCGTTCCGGCGCTGGTACGCGCTCGACGTCAACAACCCGTCGTCGCCCTACACCCGCCCCTATGATCAGGCCGCGCCGCTCATCACGCAATATGGCAGCCGCATCACCGTCGACGAGATCCAGACGCACATCCAGGATACCTGGCACATCCTGCCGAGCGTGACCGTGCTGGCCGGCTTCAAGAGCACCTTCCAGAAGGCGCGCCAGGAGGTTCCGGTCCAGCCGATCGCTGGCTCGTTCTCGAACTCGACCGCGCTGCCGGTCGGTCGCATCAACACCGACAAGGCGTTCCTGCCCGAAATCGGCGCGACCTGGGCCGTCACCGAGCACGACCAGTTCTTCGTCAACGCGCAGCAGAACATCCGCCAGTTCCCGACCAGCGCCGCCACCGGCCTGTCACCCTTCGCACTCGGCAGCCAGCCGGTGTTCGAGGATTTCAAGGCGACCGTGAAGCCCGAGACGAGCTGGACCTACGAAATCGGCGCGCGTTCGCAGCATTCGGTCTCGCTGGGGCCGATCACCGCCTTCGAAGGCCAGATCAGCTATTATCACGTCGATTTCAGCAACCGCCTGCTCGCGCTCAGCCCGACCACGGTGATCACGTCGATCATCAGCGGCGCGGCGATCGTCCAGAACGTCGGCGACGTGAAAACCAACGGCGTCGATTTCGCGGCGACGCTGCATTTCGGATCGCATTTCTCGATCTACAACGCCGTCTCGTACAATGACTCCAAGTACCAGCAGAACTATTCGGTCGGCGTTCCGGCGGTCGTGGTGCCGACTGCGGACAAGCAGGTGCCCGGCTCGCCGAAATGGCTCAACAAGACCATCGTGTCGGCCAATTACGGCATGTTCGACGTGCAGTTCACCGGCGACTATCTCGGCCGCCGTTTCGCGACCTTCACCAACGATCTCTCGGTGCCGGGCTACTTCACGCTGGCCGGACGGATCGGCGTGGCCGTGCCGCTGAACGACGCGATGTTCGTGAAGAAGCTCAACCTGAGCCTGAACGTCACCAACATCACCAACCAGAAGGGCGCGTCCACGCTCAGCATCGGCGCGGCGTCTGGCACGTTCAACGAATTCCCGGTCGCCCCGCGCCAGGTGTTCGGTACGATCAGCGTCAATTTCTGAGGCAACGCGCCGAGGATTTGCCAATACTCAAGTCCTCCCCTGCGCTGGCGGGGGAGGATTTTGATATGTCCGGTTGACGCGATTTCGATGATGCATATACATCATCAGAATGGCCACCGCACCCGATCCCGCTTGCGCCTGTACCACGCTCCGCAAGGCGAACCGCGCCGTCACGCGCCTGTATGACGAGGCGCTGGCGCCAACCGGCATGACGATCACGCAATTCGCGATCCTGCGCAATGTCGCGCGGTGCGGGACGATCGCACTCAGCCGGCTGGCCGAGGCTCTGGTGATGGAGCGCACCTCACTCTACCGTGCGCTGGCGCCGCTCGAGCAGTTCGACTGGCTCAGGATTTCCGATGCCGGCGCGCGCGCCAAGTCCGTCACCCTCACCGAGAGCGGGCACGAGGCGATGGCACGCGCGCGCGTGCCGTGGGAAGCGATGCAGACGCGCCTGATCGGCACGTTCGGAGCCGAGCAATGGGCCGCGCTCGAATCCTCGCTCGCGCATCTGTCCACGCTCGCGCAGGGGACGGATGCATGATCCTGCGTATCCCGCCGCGCTGCTATGCCTATGTCGTCGTCGCGGTGACGTTCCTCGCGCTGCTCGTCTCGGCGGGCTTACGCTCCGCGCCGGGCGTGATGATGGTGCCGCTGGAAATGCACTTCGGCTGGGATCGCGCGACGATCTCGGCCTCGGCGGCGATCGGCATTGTCTTCTACGGGTTGGTCGGGCCGTTCGCAGCCGCGCTGATGCAAACCATCGGCATCCGCCGGACGATGCTCGGCGGCCTCGCGCTGATGGCTGCGGCGACGATCGCGAGCCTCAGGATGACCGAGGCGTGGCAGTATGTGCTGAGCTGGGGCGTGGTATCCGGCATCGGCAGCGGCGCGGTCGCCTCGGTGCTGGGTGCGGCGGTGGTCAACCGCTGGTTCGCGACGCGCCAGGGCCTCGTCATGGGCATGCTGAGCGCGAGTACCGCGACCGGCGCGTTGGTGTTCCTGCCCGTGCTGGCCTGGCTGTCGAGCGCGGGCGACTGGAAGCCGGTAGCGACGGCGGTGAGCGTCGCCGCGCTCGCGCTGGTGCCGCTGGTATGGCTGCTGATCCCCGAACATCCCGGCGATGTCGGCACCGGCCGCTTCGGGGAAGCCGAGCCGACCACGCCACCCGCGCTGAAACAGGCGGCGACGCCCATGCTCGCGTTCGAGGCGCTGTTCCGCGCCAGCCGCAATCCCGTGTTCTGGCTGCTGTTCAGCACCTTCTTCGTGTGCGGGCTGACCACCAACGGGCTGATCGGCACGCACATGATCGCGTTCTGCGGCGACCACGGCATCGCGCCGGTGGCGGCGGCGGGGCTGCTGTCGATGATGGGCGTGTTCGATCTGATCGGCACGACCGCGTCGGGCTGGCTGACTGACCGCTACGATCCCAGGAAGCTGCTGATGGTCTATTACGGCCTGCGCGGAGCGTCGCTGATCGCGCTGCCGTTCATTGATTTCTCCGCGCTCAGCCTCACGATCTTCGCGGTGTTCTACGGACTCGACTGGATCGCGACCGTGCCGCCCACCGTCAAGCTCTCCAACCAGGCGTTCGGCGAGCGCGACGCGCCGGTGATGTTCGGCTGGATCTTGGTCGGCCACCAACTCGGCGCGGCGACCGCCGCATTCGGCGCGGGCGCGATCCGCGAGGCGACCGGCACATACCTGCCTGCGTTCGTCATCGCCGGCGTGTTCGGGCTGATCGCCTCGGGGTTGTTCGTGACGAGCGGGCGTGGCGCGCCACGCCGCGCCACGGCGTAGCGCCGGCTATTCCGCAAGCTGCGGCGGAACGCCGATATTGTGGCTGGAGATCCAGCGGCCCACATCCTCGAACGCGAGCAACTCGCTGAAGACGATGCCGGCGGATGTATCGTCGCGCCACCGCACTGAGCCGGTGAGCACGGGCAGTCCGACAACCGAGAGGACCACATCGTCGCCGAGCCGGTCGGGTTCGCTCAAATAGATCCGCGCGCCACCCTGCGAGATGTTGCCGAGCGCGGCGGCCTGATAGCGTCCCCCCGAGCGCAGCCGTGCCGGCACGTTGACCGCGACGCGCGGCGCACGGGCGGCATGGCCGGATCGCGGCTTCGGTTCGGTCAGGACTTCGGCGATGTCGATGAACTGGCTGAAACGCACGCCCATCAGTTCCGGTTGGCGCCAGACGACACGGCCCCGCACGATCTTCGAGGAGCGGAACTCGATCTTGACCGGATCGCCGACCTCCAGTTCGGAAAAGATATGCGCCATCAGCCCGCCGCGCGAGATGTTGCGAACCAGACACAGCTCCTCGCCGAGCGCGGAGCGCAAGATCGCGGCCTTGAGAATCGACAGGTTACGGGCCTCGCTACGGCGTTCGGGCGCCGGGGGCACGTCGTCGCACATCGACACGACGGTTAAAGCTTTGTCATTGCAACGGTCGAACATGGCCGCTCTCTCCCCCGGTGTAGATGCCATTCGTGCTGGCTCGACGCACCATGCCGAGCGCCAACCCCAAAATGGGTATCCAGAGTTCGTTAACGACACGTTAATTAAAGGATTCCGGCCGGATCGGGCACATGCGCGCCACGCAATCAGGGCTGCTTTGTTCGCACTTGCAGCATTTTCAGTCTCGCCGCAAAGAGGGCGTGCCTTTCAGGCATCCTCTCCTAAAACTTTCAAAGGCCGCCCCTCGGGGCGGCCCTTTTTTTGTCCGGCGCATGTCGCGCCGAACCCCGTATCGACCGGCGGCATCCCGCCAGAGATCACCGCGCGATCTCGCGCCCTTCACGACAGGTCGTCTCGCCGAGCCCGGCGGACCAGGCGATGCCCTGTTCGAGCAGCCGCACACTGTTCGGCTCGGTGTAGTTTTCCGGCCGGTGCCCGATCGCCGAATAGAATGACCGCCCGCCGCCGATGCAGCGCGTCCAGGCGATCGGGTGATCGCCCATCGCCAGGGACGCGCCGCCATAGCCGACGGGCGCATAGGTCTTTTCGTCGAGCGTCGCGAGGACATGCGTGCCGGGGCCGCGTGGACTCTTGGCGAACGAATACCATTCCTCGGTCATCGTCCACCCGTCGCCCAGTCCGCGCGTGATCGCGCTTTTCGGATCATCGACGACGACGCGCGCCTGCTGGAATTGCGGCTTGCCGGGATGGCCGATGAAGCGCGCGCCGATCAGCGTATCGGGATACCAATCCCATACGTAAAACGGGTCGCCCGCTGCGCCGTGGAAACCGGCGAACCCGCCGCCACCCGCCAGATAGGCCTGAAACGCCTTCTCCTGCGGCACGGTCAGCGCGTCGCCGCTGACGTTGTTCCAGATCACCGCGTCGAACCGCGCCAGATCGCGCCGGTTGAACACCGCGCCCTTATCGGTGAAGGACAGCGACCAGCCGCGCCGTGCCGCCATCGCCTTCAGCGCGGCGGTGGCGGCATCGACCGAGGGCGTGTCGCGAAAGCCGGTGATCTTGTCGAACACCAGCAGCGCGGGGTGCTTGAGCGTGGCGGGCAGTTTGGGCGGGACATGATCGTAGCGCGCGCAGCGGGCGCGGCTCGCCGCCGGGGTGATCGGGATCGCGCGCAATTCGGGATCGAGCCGGGCGAGTGTCGCCGCGACGTCCGGCGCGCCGGCAAAGCCCATCACTTCCTTGACCGAGATGATCGTCGCGAAGGTGGGTGGCGTGGTCGAACCGAAGCCCGGCGGCAGCTTGGCGAGTGCCGGACCGATCTCCCGCTCGAGCACCGCCTTGGCGCGCGGGTCGAGCAACAGGTCGATCACCGGCGTCCGCACCGAATAGGGTGCGTGGGCAAGCGGACAATCGACGGATTCGGCGTGGGCGACCGGTACGGCGCAGGCGGTCAGTGCGAACCCCAGAATGGTGCGTAGTGCGATCATTGGCAGGCATCCCCTCACGGCCGGCGCGGTTCCGCCTGGCCGCGCCGTGCTAAGCGGGTTTTCGCCGCTGCGCCAGAGATCGCGTACCTGCTATTGCGCCCCCACCCGGCTGCCGACCGCCTGAAACAGCGCGACCGTGTCGCTCAGCCGCGCGGCGCGGGCCTGCACGAGTTGCGCGCGCGCCTGCGCGTCGGCGGCGGTGGCGTTGAGCAGCGCAAGCGTGCCGATGCTGCCGAGCTGGAGCTGGCGTCGCGCGAAGCCCAGCGCACGGCCCGAGGCGTCGCTGGCGCGCGTCGCCGCGTCGAGCGCGTCGGCATCCGTGCGCAGCCCGCTCAACGCATCGGAGACTTCGCCGAACGCCTGGAGCACCGTCGCGCGATACTGCGCCTTGGCGCCGTCGAGCGCAGCCTCCGCCGCGCGTTGCTGGTGGCGCAGCGCGCCACCGTGGAACAGCGGTTGCGTCACACCGCCAAGGATCGCCCAGAACGGATTGCCGTCCTTGAACATAGTGCCGAACGCTTCGGCTGCGCCACCGGCACTCGCGCTGAGCTGGATGCTCGGCAAGCGCGCCGCGATCGCGGTGCCGACATCGGCCCCCGCCCCTTCGAGCTGCGCGCGCGCCGCGCCGATATCGGGCCGCCGCGTTACCAGATCGGACGGCAAGGCCAGCGGCAGCCGTGTCGGCAACGCGAGCGAAGCCAGCGACGGCAGATCAGGCAAGGCCGCCCCGGCTGGCACGCCGATCAGGCTGCCGATCACGACACGCTGGTGAAGCTCAGCGCGCACCAGCGGCGGCAACGCGCCCTCGGCGGCGGCGAGCGCAGTCTGCTGCGTCGCGACGTCGGCGGCACCGACCTCGCCGAGTTGCTGACGCCGCTGCAACGCGCCGAGGATGTCGCGGTTGACGGCGATGCTGGTCTCAGTCGCGGCGATCTGGTCGGCGAGTGCGGCGCGCTGGATGACGGCGGCGACGAGGTTCGCCACCACCGTCGCGCGCGCGGCATCGCGCTTGTGCGCCTGCACCTCGGCGGCGGCGCGTGCGGAACGAATCCGCGAGCGTGTCGCGCCGAACAGGTCGAGCCCGTAGCTGACCGTCACCTGCGCGGTGTGGAGGCTGTAGAGGTACTGGTTCGAATCCGCGACGGCGGGTGACAGGTCGCGCGAAATGCGGGTCCGCTGCGCCTGATAATTGAGATCGACCTGTGGCAACACCGCACCGGCGGTCGCCCGGCCCGTCTCCTGCGCCTGACGTAGCGACGCTTCGGCGACCTGGATGTCAGTGTTGTGCGCGAGCGCGGTTATCACCAGCGCGTCGAGCTGATCGCTGCCGAAATCGCGCCACCAGTCGCCGGTCGGTGCATCGGCGGTGACGGTCTGCGCCGCGCCGCTCACCGGGCGGATCGTCTCGGGCGCGGGCGACGGCGGCAATGCGGCGTGCGGATCGAGGTTTTTGGGGCCAAGCGCGCAGCCGCTGGTGGCGAGCAACGCGGCGATCAGGAGCGAACGCGTCATGCCGGCATCTCCCCTTCGCCCGCAGGCGGTGTGTGATGCCCGACATCGCGGCCATGCGCGCCGCGATCGTGCGGTGACACCCGCCGCGAGAAGCGCGCGATCAGCGCCGGCAGCACCAGCAGGATCAGCACCGGCGCCAGCGTCATCCCGCCGACCACGACCAGCGCAAGCGGCTTCTGCACCTGGCTGCCGATCCCGCTCGACATCGCCGCCGGCAACAGGCCGATCGCGGCGACGAGGCAGGTCATCACCACCGGGCGCAGGCTGTGCGACACCGTCGTCGCCAGCGATCCGTCGCGATCGACACCCTCGTCGATCGCATTGTTGTAGGTTGTCACGACGAGAATCCCGTCCATCACCGCGATCCCGAACAAAGCGACGAAGCCGATCGCGGCGGAGATGCTGAACGGCGTCCCCGACAGCGCCAGCGCGAGGATGCCGCCGATCACCGCCATCGGGATCGCCGAGAAGGCGAGCAGGCTGTCACGGATCGAGCCGAAATTGGCGTAGAGCAGCAGCAGGATCAGTAGCAGGCTGATCGGCACGACGATCTCCAGCCGGGCGACGGCGTTGTTGAGATTGTCGAGCTCGCCCGCCCATTCGAGATGATAGCCCGACGGCAAATGGACGTTGCGCGCGATCCGCGACTTCGCTTCCGCTACCGCGCTGCCGAGATCGCGCCCGCGCACCGAATATTTGATCGGGATGTAGCGTTCCTGATGCTCGCGGTAGATGAACGACGCGCCGGAGGTGAGCCGAACGTTGGCGATTTCGGACAAGGGCACCTGGATCATGCCGGTGCCGCTCGGCGCCGCCGCGCCGATGGTGATGCGGCGGATCGCCTCCACGGTATCGCGCTGCTCGGGCTTCAGCCGCACCATGATCGGGAAGTGGCGGTCGGTGCCTTTCTCGTACAGGTCAGCGGTCGAGGAACCGCCGATCGCGGCGGCGACGGTCTGGTTGACGTCGTCGGGCGTCAAACCGTAGCGCGCCGCGGCACCGCGATCGACATCGACCTGCACGGTCGGCTGGCCGAGCGACTGGAACACGCCGAGATCGGCGATGCCCTGCACCTTGGCCATCTCGCTCTTGATCTGGTCGGCATATTTTTCGAGCGTGGCGAGATCGGGGCCGAACAGCTTGATCGAATTGGCGCCCTTCACGCCCGAGGCGGCCTCCTCGACGTTGTCCTCGATGATCTGCGAGAAGGAGAATTCCACGCCGGGGTATTTGTCCGAAAGCTTCTTCGACAGTTCGGCGATCAAAGTGTCCTTGGTCACGCCGCGCGGCCAGGTGTCAAACGGCTTCAGCGGCACGAAGAATTCGGCGTTGAAGAAGCCGGTCGCATCGGTGCCGTCGTCGGGACGGCCGTGCGCGGAAAGCACCGCGTTGACCTCAGGGTATTTCATGATGATCCGGCGCACGCCCTGCACCACCGGTTCGCCAGCTTCGAGGCTGATCGAGGGCGGCAGGCTGGCGCGGATGTACATGTTGCCCTCCTCGAGATGGGGCAAGAACTCGATGCCGAGCGAACGCCCGCCGATCAGCGCGACGACCAGCAGCAGCACCGCGCCGCCAATCGCGAGGATGCGGTTGCCGAGCGCGAAGGCGGCGGCGGGTTCGTACAGGCGGCGCAGTCGCGCGACGATCCACGTCTCCACTTCGGAGAGCTTGTCGGGCAGCAACATCGCCGACAGCACCGGCGCGACGGTGAAGGTCGCGATCAGGCCGCCGGAGATGGCATAGGCATAGGTCTTCGCCATCGGCCCGAAGATATGGCCTTCCACGCCGGTCAGCGTGAACAGCGGCAGGAAGCTGACGATGATGATCGCGGCGGCGAAGAAGATGCCCCGGCTCACCTCGGAACTCGCACCGAGGATCGCCGAGAAGCGCGTTGCGGTGGTGTAATGGCCATGCCCGCTTTCGACACGCGCGGTACGATCGACCATGTGGCGGAAGATGTTCTCGACCATGATGACGCTGGCATCGACCACCAGCCCGAAATCGAGCGCGCCGACCGAGAGGAGGTTCGCGCTCTCGCCCTGAAGCACGAGGATCAGGATCGCGAAGGCGAGCGCGAACGGAATCGTCGCCGCAACGATGATCGCGCTGCGCAGATTGCCGAGGAACAGCACCTGCAACACGAAGATCAGCACGATGCCGACCAGCATGTTCTCCAGCACGGTATGGATCGTCAAATGGATCAGGTCGGAACGATCGTAGATGCGTTCGAGCTGGACGCCCGGCGGCAGGATGCCCGAGCTGTTGATGTCGGCGACTTCCTTCTGCACCGCCTGAATCGTCGGCATCGACTGCGCGCCGCGCTGCATCAGCACGATGCCCTGCACGATGTCGTCCTGATCGTTGTAGCCGGCGATGCCGAGCCGTGGCGCATTGCCGATCTGGACGTTCGCGACGTCCTTGACGAGAATCGGCTGACCGCCCGACGTGCCGACCAGCACGTTCTCGATCGCCGAGGCCGACTGGATCAGCCCGACCCCGCGCACGATCGCCGCCTGCGCGCCGAAGTTGATGGTCTGTCCGCCGACATTGCCGTCGCTCTTGGAGAGCGCGGTCAGCACTTGCGAGATGGTCGCGTTGTGCGCGGCGAGCCGCGCGCTGTCGATCACCACGTCATAGGTGCGCAGCTTGCCACCCCAGCCGGTCACGTCGATCACGCCGGGGATTCGCTTGAAGCGGCGTTGCAGCACCCAGTCCTGCAAGGTCTTCAGGTCCATCACCGAATAGCCCTTGGGCGCGGTGATCTTGTAGCGGTAGATCTCGCCGACCGGGCTGGTCGGCGACAGCGACGGCTGCGCGCCACCCGCGAGCGGCGGCAATTGCGACAGCCGGTTGATGACCTGCTGCTTGGCGTCCTCGTTGGTCAGATCATAGCTGAATTGCAGCTTGATGTCGGACAGGCCGAACAGCGAGATCGCGCGGATCGCGGTGAGATGCGGGATGCCCGCCATGCCGACCTCGATCGGGATGGTGACGTTGCGCTCCATCTCCTCGGCGGACAGGCCGTGCGTCTGGGTGATGACCTCGACCATCGGCGGAACCGGATCGGGATAGGCCTCGATATTGAGGTTGAGGAAGCCGATCACCCCGGCCAGCAGCATGGCGCAGAAGATGCCGACGATCAGCATCCGCTGCCGCAGCGCGATCGCAACGAGACGGTTCATTCGCCGAGACCCGCCTCGTTGACGAACAGCGCGCCGGCGGTGACGATGCGCTCACCCGGCTTGATGCCGGCGGTGATCTCGACCGATCCGTCCTGCTCCTCACCCGCCGTCACCGATCGCGCGGCGAGCAGCCCGTCGGGGCGCACCACCCATACGCGCGCCGAATCGCCCTCGTGGATGACGGCGGCGGCGGGGACGCGGATCGCCTGCGCGGCGCCGCTCTGGTGGATCGCGAAGCTCGCGAACATCTGGGGTTTCAGCGCGCCGTCGGGGTTGGGGATCGCGGCGCGCACCGGCAGGCGGTGCGTATCGGGATCGAGCGCGGCACCGACGAGGTTGATCGTCGCGTGGAAGATGCGGCCGGGCAGCGCCGGGGTCGTCACCGTCACGGCATCGCCGACATGCACCGCGCTCGCATCGCTTTCGGCGATCTGCGCAACCAGCCAAACGCGCGACGGATCGGTGATGGTCATCACCGGCTTGTCGCCGCCCTGCGACAGATATTGCCCGACCGAAACGTCGCGCGTCGCGACGAGGCCGGAGATCGGCGCGTGCAGCGTCGTCATGTCGTGGATGCCCGAGACTTCGCCCGCGCCTTCGAGTTTGTTGATCTCAGCCGGGCTCTTGCCAAGGATGGCGAGCTTGTCGCGCGCCGCGCCGAGCGCGGCGGCGGCGGTGCGCGCAGTCGCCTGCGCGGCGGCGAGATCGGCCTGTGCCTGCTGATAGTCTTTCAGCGCGCCGCCGGCGGTCGAATAGATCTGCTGCTGGCGCTCTGTGGTGCGCTGCGCGGCCTGGAGCTGCGCCTGCGCGGTCTGGTACGCCGCCCGCGCCGAGAACAGCCCGTTGCGCGCATCGACGAAATCGCCGGTCTTCACCATCAACAGCGCCTGGCCCTGTTTCACATATTGCCCGGCATCGACGAGCACCTGCGCGACCTGCCCCGAATAGGGCATCAGCACCGGCGTGCTGTGATCGGCATCGACGGTGATCGCGCCGGTCGCGAGCGTGCGCGCATCCGAATCGCCGATCGCGACGCGCATCGTCTGCAACGCGGCGAACTGATCGCGCGAGAGGCGCAGGGTGCCGGGCGGCGTCACCGGCGGCGCCGGCGGCGTGCTGCGGGTGAACTGCGCGATCAGCATCACCAGCAGCGCGATCACGACAAGCGCGATGACACCCAGCCCAAGCCAGCGAAGCTGCGTGCGGGCAGGCAGGCGCGTCGACTGCGGCAGCGCCTTTGGCTGGTCGTGAGTGTGCATCGAATTCCTGTGTGTTTTGGCGGGCAGGCGCAAGAATGGGTCCGGCGCGGCATTACCGCGCTGCACTGCGGCGTAACAGTGACAAGTCCGTCATCCAGCGGTTATGAAATGCACGGTTTCGTAACATTTCATGGCGTCGGCATCATGTCATGCCGGCCCATCTTTCGGGCGCAGGCGGTAATTAGCTCTCGTCGATGCGCCGGTCTTCGTCGGACACGACGGCGAGTTGCTTCCAGTCGAGATCTTCCTGCAATTCGAGATATGCGTCGGGGCCGATCTCGTCGGCATCACGCAACTCGTCGAGCCGCTTGCGCTGCGCCAGCACCGCCGCGAGCGACAGGCCGCGCCGGCGCGCGAGCGGTGCCTCGTGCTTACGGTCGGTCAGCCGGTCGCGATGTTCGCGATAGGCCTGGCGGACCGCTTCGGCGGCGTCACCCGGTTCGTCCTCCAGCCGCGCCAGCGCCGCCTCGACGAGCGCCAGCCGGGCGGCATCGCGCTCCTGCTCAGCATCCTTGCTGCGTTCGAGCTTGAGAAAATGGATCATCGGCGCAAGCGTCGCGCCTTGCAGAACGAGCGTCGCCAGCACGACCGCGAAGGCGGTCAGCACGACGAGATCGCGTTCGGGGAAGCTCGCCGGCAACGCGAACGCCGTCGCGAGCGTCACCAGCCCGCGCATCCCGGCCCAGCCGATCAGCACCGCCTCACCCCGCGACACCGGCTCGTCCCCGCCGGTGCGATTGCGCCGGTATTTTGCGAACTCACGGTAGAGAAAGGCGAGCAGCAGCCGGGTGACGATCACCCCGGCCACCACCGCGCTGGTCAGGCCGACCGCGCGGTGCAGATCGGCGGTCGACATGCCGCCGACGATCCGCCGCGCCTGCAACCCCATCAGCAGGAAAGCCAGCACGTTGAGCAGGAACACCACCGTCGTCCACACCGCATAGGAGTGGACGCGCATGCGCGGCGAATCGGTGACCCGCGCGTGATAGGCGATCGTCATCGCGCTCGCGACGGTGGCGAGCACGGGCGAGAGGTGCAGCCGCTCGGCAATCAACCACGTCGCGAAGGCGTGGACGAACTGGAGGAGAGTCCCGCCGACAGTATTGTCGGACAGTGGCCGCACCCGCGACACCAGCATCCCGTAGGCGATCCCGAACAGGATGCCGCCGGGCACCGCCAGCGTCAGCCTGAGCGCGGTGCCGCCGTCGATCCCGCCATGCGCCTGCACCGCGAGCGCGGCGCCGAACAGCAGCAGCGTCGTCGCGTCGTTGAACAGGCTCTCGCCCTTGAGCAAGGCATCGACCCGACGCGCAACCGGCAGGTTGACCAGCACCGCCGTCACCGCCGCCGCATCGGGCGGCGACACGATCGCGCCGAGCGTCACCGCCACCACGATCGGCAAGCCGAAACCGCCCGAACCGATCGCCACCACCACCGCCGTCGTCAACAGCACCGCGCCGACCGCGAACACGATCAGCGGCACCAGCAGCCGCCACGCCGCGCCAAGCGGAAAATCATAGGCCGAATCGATCAGCACCGGCGCGATGAACAAAGCGAGCGCGGTGCCTGGATCGATCGGGATCACCGGCGCGCCGGGCAGCATCGCCACCGCCACGCCGGCGGCGGCGAGCATGCCCGGATACGGCAGCCGCACCCGCCGCGTCACCTGCAACAGCAGGATCGCGGCGGCCAGAAGCGCGATGAGGCTTTCGAAGAAGGTCATGTCGGGGTTCGCACCTCGGCGTGGCGGAAGCAGTCGCGCGCATGATCGTTGACCATGCCGACCGCCTGCATCCAGGCGTGGACGATCACCGGCCCGACAAACTTGAAGCCGCGCGCCTTGAGCGCCCTCGACATCGCTTCCGAAGCCGGCGTGCTCGCGACGATGTGCCCGTCGCCCTCGACCGGCGCGCCGCCGGCGATACCCCAGACGAAGCCGGCGAAATCCTCACCGCGCGCCATCATGTCGAGATAGATGTGCGCGGCGGTGATCGTCGCGCGGATCTTGGCGGCGCTGCGGACGATGCCGGGGTCGGCCATCAGCCGTTCGACATCGCCGTCGTCGAAGCGCGCCACGATCGCCGGATCGAAGCCCTTGAAGGCGGCGCGGAACGCTTCGCGCTTGTGGAGGATCGTCCGCCACGACAGCCCGGCCTGGAACCCGTCGAGGACGAGCGTCTCCCAAAGCTCACGCGAGTCGTGGATCGGCACGCCCCATTCCTTGTCGTGATAGCGCACCATCAGCGCGTCATCACCGCACCACCCACATCGCGTCTTCCCGGTCATCTACGATCCCTTTCGAGTCGGTGTGCGGCGGTTTCGGCCATGAAAGCTGTTCGGGACAAGAACCGGACCCGATTGTAACCCGCGAGCCGCCAGGACGGTCCTTAAAGAGGTTGCAAGCGCGAGGAACGCC
Organism: Sphingomonas populi; assembly: GCF_004208535.1. Taxonomy (GTDB): domain Bacteria; phylum Pseudomonadota; class Alphaproteobacteria; order Sphingomonadales; family Sphingomonadaceae; genus Sphingomonas; species Sphingomonas populi. Next base: position 21,439 of record NZ_SGIS01000027.1, on the reverse strand, counting down.
GCACGCCGACCGGACGTTGAAGGCGCTGTACCCCAACAGGAGAAGACGACATGGCACACGACGCGATCGCCTTGCTCAAGGCCGATCACCGCAAGGTGGAGGATCTGTTTTCCGACTATGAGACCGCCAAGGGCGCGGTCGCCAAGCGCAAGATCGCCGAGCAGATTTGCCTCGAACTCACCGTCCACACCCAGATCGAGGAAGAGATTTTCTATCCGGCGTGCAAGGGCGAGGTCGAAGACGATCTGCTCGACGAAAGCTATGTCGAACATGACGGCGCCAAGGTGCTGATTACCGAGATCGAGAACGGCAAACCGAGCGACGATTTCTACGACGCCAAGGTGACCGTGCTGGCCGAGCAGATCAAACACCACGTCCATGAGGAGGAAGCATTCCTCAAGGGCCTGTTCGCACAGGCGCGGCGCACCGACCTCGATCTCGCCGCGCTCGGCGAGCAGATGTTCGCCCGCAAGGAAGAGCTGACCGCGCAGTACAAGAAGAAACTGCCCACGCCCGAGGCGCGCACCTTCGAGACGGTGTCGCTCGGCGGGTGATCGAATAGGCCGGGGTGTTAAGCCCCGGCCCTAACCGTTCGTGCGGTCTACTTCCGAAAGCGCGTGTCGTTCGCCTTTACGCCATCCTGTAGCGGCGCCAGCGTCGCGGTGGGGAGCGCGGCCATCGCCGCCGCCGCCGCGAGGTTGCTTTCGGCGAGGCGCATCCATTCGGTCGGCCATAGCATCTTGCCAGACGCCATCTTGCCGAGCGCATCCGCGTTGGCGCTGCCAGCGCGCTGCACCGCATCGCCAGCAGCGCCAATCGACTTGCCCGACGTGGTGAACGCGCCGACCTTTTCGGTCACCATCCGGCGCAGTTCGACGTGATCGGCGGTAAACGGGTTCTGCATCGCCGCAGCGATCGTCGGCATGCGCGCGGCGACGACGCGTTGCGCGCCGAACATCATGTCGATGACGTCCTTGTTCCACTGGGCGGCGGCCAGCGGCCAGTTCCATAACGTCATGGCATTGTCGGTAACGGACGGCATTGCGGATTCCTCGAATTGCTGCACTGCAACAACGCACGGGAATCAGCTTCGGACCCGTGCCCCGGCACTCGCTACGCCGTGATGCGTTGTGCCTGCAAGGAGAACGATCATGTCCACACCCAAGGATCTACCCGCGCCGCCCAAGGCCGATACGCAATCCGAGGCCGCGATCCCGCCCGACAATGGCAAGCGCGCCTCCTTCGATCCCGTGACCGGCGCCGTCCACGGCAGCGGCTCGGGTGCGGGCGGCGGCAACGCCGGCGAGGATTTCGACAGCGACGCCGCCACCGGCGACGGCTTTCCGCTGACCGGGCGCAACGCTGACGACAAGCGCTGACCGCCCACCTCGACAGCGCTCTTTGATAGCGTTAACATCGGACCGCGACGCCGTGGGACGGCGCGGTACGGGAGAGGTCGGACGATGAAGAGCAGTATTCTGGCGATGGTCGGCGCGCTCGCGACAGCGATGCTGGTATCGGCCGCGCCGGCACCTGAAAAGGCGCGCTTCGACTGGGTCGAGTATCACGGCACCGACGGCCCTGCCGCTCCGGCTGGCCAGTATCGCAACCCGATTCTCGCCGGCTTCTATTCCGATCCCAGCATCCTCCGCGTCGGCAGCGACTATTATCTCGTCACCTCGACCTTCTCGTGGTTCCCCGGCATCCCGGTGTTCCACAGCCGCGATCTGATCCACTGGACGCAGATCGGCAATGCGATCGACCGGCCCGGCCAACTCGATTTCGGCACGCTCGCGATGTCGCGCGGCGTATTCGCGCCGGCGATCAATTATCACGCCGGACGCTTCTACATCGTCAACACCTGCGTCGATTGCGGCGGCAATTTCGTCATCACCGCGACCAACCCGGCGGGTCCGTGGTCCGATCCGGTCTGGCTCAAGACCGTCGAGGGGATCGATCCGTCGATGTTCTTCGACGATGACGGCCGCGCGTGGATCGTCAACAACCGCGCGCCAGAGGGCACGCCGCGCTATTCGGGGCACCGCGCGATTTGGATCGAGCAGTTCGACCCCGTCGGCCTCAAGATGCTCGGCAACGCCAAGATGATCGTCGACGGCGGCATCGATCCCGCTGCCAAGCCGGTGTGGATCGAAGGGCCGCACGTCTACAAGGTCAACGGCAAATATTATCTGATGGCGGCGGAAGGCGGCACCAGCGTCAACCACAGCGAAGTGATCCTGCGCGCCGACACAGTCGATGGCCCCTACCGCCCCGCCCCGCCCGCGATCAACCCGATCCTGACCCAGCGCGATCTGCCCGCCGGCCGCCCCGCGCCGATCAGCGCGACCGGCCATGCCGATCTGGTGCAATTGCCCGATGGCCGCTGGTGGTCCGTGTTCCTCGGCACGCGGCCCTATGACAAGGATTATTACAACGCCGGTCGCGAGACCTTCCTGCTGCCGGTGACGTGGCGCGACGGCTGGCCGGTGATCCTCGATCGCGGCAAGCCGGTGCCGACGCTGCTCAAGGCGCCGCTTCCCGCCGATGCGGCCGGCACGACGCCGCTGACCGGCAGTTTCACCGTGCGCGACGATTTCACCGCGCCCAGGCTCGGCCGCGAATGGATGGCAATGCGTACCGCTCCGGTGCAGCCCACCGGCGGCGCGCTGTCGCTGACGCCGGGCCGCGACGGACTCGGCGATTTCGGCCGCCCCGCCTTCGTCGCGCGGCGCCAGCAGCATGCCGACGCCACGGTCACCACCGCGCTCAGCTTCGCACCGCGCGAGGGTGAAATGGCTGGCCTCGCCGCGCTCCAGAACGACAACTATTTCCTGACGATCGCGCTGACCCGCCACGACGGCAAGACCTTCGTCCGCGTCGCCCGCCGCGCCGGCAAGCAGGAGCCGCGCGACGGCGTCACCGTCGCCGAACGTCCGATCGCGGCAGGCCCGGTGCAATTGCGCATCGCAGCGCACGGTGGCCGCTACGATTTCGCGGTTTCGCAGGGCAAGGCGTGGACGACGGTCGCCGCCGGGGTGGATGCCACCAACCTCAGCACCGCGACCGCGGGCGGGTTCGTCGGCACGATGATCGGCCCGTTCGCGCAGGGGCCGCGGCCTTAGGGGTAATCCGTTCGCACTGAGCGAAGTCGAAGTGCATGCCTCAGGCGGCGCGCTTGCAGCATGTGCTTCGACTACGCTCAGCACGAACGGAGCTTTGATATCGTCGCGCCATAACGGTGTTGAGGAGACACGCATGAAATCGTTCGCAAGCCTGCTCGCACTGGCGCTGGCCACCACCCCCGCCGTCGCGTCGCAGCGTCCGACGTGGACTGCCGACAACGGCAACGGCACCTACACCAACCCGCTGTTCTACGACGAATTCTCCGACCCCGACATGATCCGCGTCGGCGACGATTTCTATCTCACCGGCACGACGATGCACGCGATGCCCGGCCTGCCGATCCTCCATTCGAAGGACATGGTGAACTGGGATTTCGTCGGCTACGCGCTCGACACGCTCGATCTCGGCCCGGCGTATCGGCTGGAGGACGGCAAGAATATCTACGGCCAGGGTATCTGGGCGCCGAGCTTCCGCTATCACGACGGCACCTTCTACATCTTCAGCAACGTCAACCACGCGATGACGCAGATGTTCACCGCCAAATCCCCCAAGGGGCCGTGGACGCGCACGCCGATGAAGCGCACCTTTCACGACCTGTCGGTGTTGTTCGACGATGACGGCAAAGCCTATGTCGTGTGGGGCTATCAGGAACTCCACCTCGCCCAGCTCGATGCGAGCCTGACCGACATCGTGCCGGGCAGCGAACGGATCATCACGCAGAAGGGCACCGGCCTCGGCGAAGGCTCGCATTTCTACAAGTTCGGCAAGACCTATTACATCACCACCGCCGAATATGCCGGCAGCTTCCGCATGCCCGCCGCACGCGCCACGTCGCCGCTCGGGCCGTGGGAGATCAATCCTTCGATCAGCGAGCATGAGGATTTCGGCCTCGCCAAGGGCTATCACCTGCGTGGCAACAAGGATCTGACAACGATCCTGCCGCCCGATCCGAAACTGCGCGATGCGATGTCGATGCATCAGGGCGGCATCATCCAGACGCCCAAGGGCGACTGGTGGGGCTGGTCGATGTTCGAAGGCAATTCGGTCGGCCGGCTGACCGCGCTGTCGCCGGTGACGTGGAAGGACGGCTGGCCCTATTTCGGCTTGCCCGGCAACCTCGGCCGCAGCCCGCGCACCTGGGTCAAGCCAATCGCCTCGACCGCGCCAGCGCATGCGCCCTATCAGCGCAGCGACACCTTCGACGGTGCGCTCGCCAACGTGTGGGAATGGAACCATGTCCCCGATCCGGCCCGCTGGTCGCTCACCGAGCGTTCCGGCTCGCTGCGGCTGCACACCGCGCCCGCGAGCGATTTCCTTGCGGCCCGCAACACGCTGACCCAGCGCGCGATCGGCCCGCAATCGACCGTGACCGCCGAACTCGACGCGACCGGACTCGCAGTGGGTGACGTCGCGGGGCTGGCGTTGCTCAACCGGCCTTATGCGTGGCTTGGCGCAGAACGTGGCGCGGACGGGCTGACGATCGTGCGGTTCGACGAAACCGGCGGCCGTTTCGCGAGTGCGCCGGTTCGCGCAACGCACCTATGGCTGCGCGCGGCGAGCGATTTCGATACCGAGCAAGCGCGCCTGAGCTATTCGACCGACGGCACCCACTTCACCGATCTCGGCCCCGATTTCACGATGGTCTATCAGTTGATGACCTTCCAGGGCGTCCGCTACGGGCTGTTCGCCTACAACCAGCAAGGCGCGGCGGGCGGCTTCGCCGATTTCGCCAGCTTCGACGTTACCGAAGGTCGGCCCGAGAGCCGCCCGGCGATTCCCTACGGCAAGAGCGTCACGCTGCGCCCGGTCGGTTCGGATCGCACCGCCGCGCTGTTGCAAGCGCCGTTGCTGGTTGCCGATCGCAAGCTCGGCCGCGTCGCGCTGTTGCGCGGCGGGCAGGCGCTGACGGTGGCGGCGGACGGCGCGGTATCGCTGCAACCGGTGCGCGCCGATGCGCCGGGACAGAGCTTCCAGTGGATGGAGAGCCTCAGCGGCGGCGCGGTGCTGATGTCGCTCGCCACCAACCGCTATCTCCACATCGATCGCGCCACCGGCGCGCTGCGCGCCGACAGCCCGGGGCCGACCGCCGACAACGCCGATCTGGCGCGTTTCAGGATCGAGTGAGCGCTACCGTCAGCCGCCGCGCAGCCACTTCATCACCTGCGCGCGGATGCGGCCGTAATTGCCTTGCGCGAGCGGGCCGAGCGCGCCGTGCTTGGCCTCGGGCAGATGCGCGAGCGGATGGCCGTGAGGGCGGAACACATAATGGTCGAAATAGGCGCGCCACGCCGCCCGCTCGCGCTCGGGCCGCTCGGCGATGGCGATCATCGCGAGCAACAGGCTGGTATAGGGCGCGTCGGGACCGCTTGCGAATTCATCCCACCAGAAATTGACCAGCAGGTTGAACGGCGCAGTCGCCTCGACCGAATGCCACCACAGTTTCGGCAGATAGAGCACGTCACCCGGTTCCAGATCGACCGTGATGGCCCGCGCCCGCGCGGCCGCGAATCGCGGATAGCGCGGATCGTCGGGCGGCGCGCTGGCGGCGAGGCTGGTCGGCTGGCCGGCCATCGTATGGTCGATCGGACCGACATAGAGATCGCCGATCGCGTCGGGCGGATACAGCGTGAAGCGCCGATGCCCGGCCACGACACAGGCGAAATTGTCGAAGGTGTCGTAATGACAGGCGACGGTCGATGCCGTGCCGATCCAGATATGCTGCCGCACCACATCGGGCAGCGCCGCAAGCCGATGCTCGCGCTCGAAACCGGGCAGAAACGTCTCGACCGGCAACGAACCGACATAGATCGACGGGCTGCCGGGCATGTCCGCCGCCGCGCCGATCCGCGCGAGCGCCGCGCCAAGCGGCATCGCCTCCCGAACGAAGTTGAAGCCGTTGAGATCGGCCGCATAATCATAACGCCCGGCGATCGCGGCGTCGCCGACAAACGCCTCCGCCATCCGCCCCGAATCGAAATCCGTCAGGCACGCGAACAACGCCTCGCGCGAGTCGGCGGCGGCGCGCGTCGCCGGCCAGTCGCGGCACAACCCGCGCAGTACGACCGGCTCGCACGCGGGCGCGATCCCGGCGAGGAAGGTCGCACGGTCGAGCGGGCCGGCCCGTTCGATCACGCGGCCTCGGCCAGCCGATCATTGTGCAGCCGCGCCAGCCGCGGCACATGCTGGAGCGAGCCGATCACGGCATAGGCAAGCTGCAACCACCCGCGCCGGAACAGATCGAGCGCGGCGGCATCGTCGAGCGCGCCGAGCGCATCGCGGCTGATCGTGTACAGCCCCTCGAGCGCAAGCTGTTCGCCGTCGTCGAAGCGGAACGTCATGTCGATCGGCTCGATCAGCTTGAGGTCGAGGCAGGCGCGAATAAATTGGTCGGTCGCGTCCAGCCCGACGCTCAGTTGCGCGAGCGCGCGCTGAACGCGGCGCAGCGGCTCGTCGGGCTTGCCCTCCCAGTCGAACAGCGGCTTGCCGCTCGCGCCGCCGAAACGCGCATGGTCGCGGTCGATGACGATCGAGTCGTCGGACACGTAGAAGCCCTCGCGCTCGACATCGAACAGCCGCTGCGCATCGATGAGATCCCGCGAGTCGGCGAACAGGGGCTGACCGGGTTTGAAGCCGAGCATCGCGCCTGCGAAGAAGGCGCCGGTCTCGGAATTCTTGGTGAACAGGATCGGGAAACGCGCGGCCGCCGATTCGAATTCGGCGGCTACGACCTGAACGAGCAACCGCTCGTGGACCGACGGCGCGGCGATGCTCAGCGTGGCATGCACCTGGCTGTTGAGCACTTCCCACGTGGGCATGGTCATCCGTCTCCCTTATATTTGTATCGCTATCGGCCCGCGCGTGATTCGCCCGCGCAGCGGCATTCCTCGTTCAGCGTGGTATCGCTGCATAAACGGCGTGCCGCCCCCGGCCAAGCCATCGCCGGCGCTTTATGTGCTCCTACAAAAAGCGCTTGCAGAACGATTCTGGTAGCGTTACCACGCCAACACAGACGGAGCTGATTCCACAGCCGGGCGGATGACCTGGCCAGGGCGCGGCTGCGAATGGGTGAACCCCGCTTTCGCCAACGATGCGAGAGCGGCAATGCTGACGAAAAACTTTCTCAAGGAGGGGAGTGCTGTGAGACAATCAACCACATTCATGTCCGCACGTGGCCGCAAGTTCGGCCTTATTGGTGCGTCGAGCCTGATCGCACTGGCGATCGCCAACCCGGCCGCCGCGCAGACCGCCACCACGACGACGGACGCGGCAACCCAGGCCGCACCGCAGACCGATCCGACCAACGGCCCCAGCACGAGCGGCCCTGTCGATGAGACCCAGGACATCATCGTCACGGGTCTGCGCGGCTCGCTCCAGCGCAACCTCGATATCAAGCGCACGTCGTCGGGCATCGTCGACGCGATTTCGTCCGAAGACATCGGCAAATTCCCGGATTCGAACGTCGCGGCCTCGCTTCAGCGCCTCCCCGGCGTGTCGATCCAGCGTGCCGGCGCACGCGGCGAAGCGACCGGCATCACGGTGCGCGGCTTCAGCGGCGACTTCAACACCACGCTGTATGACGGCCGCCGCATCTCGACGCCGACAGGCGGCCGCCAGATCGACTTCTCGACCGTCGGTTCGGACTTCATCGGGCAGTTGAGCGTCTACAAGACGCCCGACGTCGCGGTGTCGTCGAACTCGATCGGCGCGACCGTTGATATCGCCTTCCCCAAGCCGTTCGATCACCCCGGCTTCCGCATCGCGGGCAGCGGCTCGGGCTCGATCCAGGATCGCGCTGGCAAGGTCGTTCCGACCGGCGGCCTTCTGCTCAGCGACACGTTCGCCAACGATACGCTCGGCGTGCTCGCCGATGCGATCTACACGCGCCACGACACCACCACCAACCGCGTATTCGTTTCGGGCTGGTCGGGCGGCTTCTACGCGCCGTGCCAGTTGCAGGGTACGAATGCCACGGCATGCGCGCCGACCAATGATCCGAAAAACGCGGCCTATGCCGATACGCGCAATCGTCAGACTGTTGTCGGCTGGTTCCCGCAGCAATACGGCTATGAGCAGAGCCACACCAAGGACGAACGCGTCGATGCGCGCATCGCGCTGCAGTGGCACCCGTCCGAGAACGTGATGCTGACGGTCGACGACAATTTCTCGCGCCAGACGATCACGACCAACTCATACGGTGTCGGCCTGTGGTTCAACCAGGGTGATCTGCGCAACGTCACGCTCGACAAGAACGGCCAAGCGACCAATTTTGTTCAGGCTGGAACGCCGACCGACTTCACTTCGGCGATCAACAAGGAAGTGCTTCAGACCAACCAGATCGGCGGCAATTTGAAGTGGGATGCCACCGAGCATCTCAACATCGACGCCGACGTCAGTTATGCGCAGAGTTGGCGCAATCCAGACGGCAACATCGGTTCGCAAAACGGCGATATCGGCTATGGCGGCAACCTCGGCACGTCAACCGGCCTGGCAATCACTGGTGACAGCAACAAGGCGTTCCCGACGCTGACCAGCTACGGCCCGAACGGCAATCAGGCCAATTACGCCAATACCGCCCTGATCGGCTCGCACGTTACAGTCAATCAGACGCAGAAAAACACCGACAAGCTCAAGCAGGGCCGCCTGACCGCAACCTGGAAGCAAGACGATCTTACGCTCAAGGTCGGCGGCCAGTTCGTCGACGATACGTTCGATTTCCAGAACGCCAGCACCTTCACCAACAACTATTGGCAGGCCTATGCCGGCTATGGTTCGCCCTCGGGTCGTAGCACCGGCATCGCGCCGCTGCCGGCGAACCTGTATCAGGGGACGATCAGCACCAACGGCTTCATTCCCGGCTTCAAGGGGTCGCTACCACCGTCGATCTTCATGTACAGCCCGATCGCCTATCAGAATTATCTGACGGGCCTCGGCAACCCGCAGACCAAGACGATCCCCGGCTTCAACAACGTGACAGGCTTCACCGGCACGTTCGATCAGGCGACCGATCCGGGCAGCATCCAGCACATCAACGAGCAGACCTGGTCGTTGTTCTTCAGTGCGTCGTTCAACACCGAAGTGGCGGGCATGCCGTTCCACTTCAACGCCGGCGTGCGCAACGAGAACACGCACCTCACTTCGACGGGCGTCGGCCGCTTGCCGCTGCTGCTGCTGTCAAGCACGGCTGATCCGACGCTGCTCTCGATCCCCGACCCCTCGGGCTACACCCCGGTCCAGAACGTGACCACGCGCAGCAACTATTCGTATCTGTTGCCGAGCATGGACGTCAAACTCGAGTTGACCGACAAGCTCATCGTGCGTGCCGATGCGTCGCGGACGTTGACGCGTCCGGGCCTCAGCCTGCTCACGCCAGTGCTTAGCGTCGGCAGCGGCCAGCGCGTCGGCGCGTTGACGGCAAGCGGCGGCAACCCGAACCTGAAACCGTACCTCTCGGACAACTTCGACGTTGCGGCGGAATGGTATTACCAGCGCAACTCATACTTCTCGGTCGATTTCTTCCTGAAGAACGTCAGCAACTTCATCGTTGGTGGCGTGACGCGGCAGACGATCAACAACGTGATCGATCCGAGCACGGGTCAGCCCGCAAGCTTCGCGGTGACGGCACGAGTCAACGGCCCGGATGCGACGGTGCGCGGCGTCGAAGTCGCGTGGCAGCAAGTGTTCGGCGACAGCGGTTTCGGCTTCAACGCCAACGCCACCTTCGTCGATACCAATAAGCCGTATAACCAGGCCGATATCTCGCAGACCGGCTTCGCCGTTACGGGCCTTGCCAACTCGGCGAACTTCGTCGGCTTCTATGACAAGAACGGCTTCCAGTTCCGTGCCGCGGTCAACTGGCGTGACGAATATCTGCTCCAGTTCGGGCAGAACCAGAACACCGGCCAGTTCGGCGCGGAGCCGACCTTCGTGAACGCCCAGACGCAGATCGATCTCAGCTCCAGCTACGACATCACGCCGCATTTCAGCGTGTTCGGCGAGATCACCAACGTCAACAACTCGCAGCAAAGCACGCACGGGCGGTTCAAGAACCAGATGCTCGACGTGTGGGATTACGGCCGCCGCTTCACCTTCGGCGCCCACTTCCGCTTCTGATCTTCCTCAACCTCGGGGGCGCCTTCCCGGCGCCCCCGTTTTTTTGGTATCGGAAGATCATGCAGCCTATCAGAAACATCGTGATCGTCGGCGGCGGCACAGCCGGTTGGCTTGCCGCGGGCGTGATCGCCGCGAAACATCAGGGGCGGATGCCGGCGGACTTCACCGTCACGCTGGTCGAATCCCCCAACACCCCGATCATCGGCGTCGGCGAAGGCACCTGGCCGACGCTGCGCACGACATTGTCCAAAATGGGCGTGTCCGAAACCGACTTCTTCCGCGAATGCAACGCGTCCTTCAAGCAAGGCGCACGCTTCGCCCGCTGGACCACCGGCGAAGTGGACGAAGGCTATTACCACCCGTTGATGCTGCCGCAGGGTTTCCAGCGCGTGAACATGGCCGCCCACTGGCTCGCCGACGGCCATGACCAGAGTTTTTGCGACGCCGTCACCCCGCAGGGCATGTTGTGCGACGACGGCCTCGCGCCGAAGACGATCGCCACGCCCGAGTTCGACGCGGTCGCCAATTACGCCTATCACCTCGACGCCGGGAAATTCGCCGGCTTCCTCCAGCGTCACTGCACCGCCAAGCTCGGCGTGCGGCACGTCCTCGCCGATGTGACTCACGTCAACCAGGCCGAGAACGGCGACATCACCAGCGTCGTCACCGAACAGGCGGGTGAGATTGCCGGTGATCTGTTCGTCGATTGCACCGGCTTCGCCGCGCTGCTGATCGGCAAGACGCTCGGCGTGCCGTTCAAGAGCTGCGCCGACGTGCTGTTCTGCGACACCGCGCTCGCGATCCAGGTGCCGTATGACAGCGAGGACAGCCCGATCGCCTCGCACACCATCTCGACCGCGCAATCGGCCGGGTGGATCTGGGATATCGGCCTGCCCAGCCGGCGCGGAACCGGCCATGTCTATTCGAGCAGCCACATCTCCGACGACGATGCCGAGCGCGAACTTCGCGCTTACCTCGGCCCGGTCGGCGCGACCGCCGACGTGCGGAAAATCAAGATCCGTTCGGGCCACCGCGAAACATTCTGGAAGAACAATGTCGTCGCGGTCGGGCTGGCGGCGGGGTTCCTCGAACCGCTCGAAGCCTCGGCGATCGTGCTGATCGAAATGTCCACAAAGCTGATCGCCGAGCAGATGCCGGTGTGCCGCGAAGTGATGGACATCATCGCCGCGCGCTTCAACGCCACCACGCATTATCGCTGGGGTCGGATCATCGATTTCCTCAAGCTGCATTACGTGCTGACCAAGCGCACCGACAGCGACTTCTGGCGCGACAATGTCCGCGCCGACACGATCCCCGATCGGCTGCGCGACCTGCTGACGCTGTGGAAATACCAGCCACCCTGGTTCCACGACGAGTTCGACCGGGTCGACGAAGTGTTCCCGGCGGCGAGCTACCAATACGTGCTCTACGGCATGCAGTTCGGCACCGAAGTGTCGCGCGAGGCGCTGTCGGCCGAGACGCGGATCGCCGAGCAGACCCGGCGCGAGGCGGCGGTGCAGACGCAGCGGCTGCGCGCCGGCCTGCCGCGCCACCGTGACCTGATCCGCAAGATCATCGACCACGGACTTCCCGCGATCTGATTTCCCTGTTCCCGCAAGTGAGGTATTTCATGGCATCGTCCTTCCCGTTCGCCAAGGCGCTCCTCCTGCTCGGCGCCAGCTTTGCCGCCGTCACCGCACATGCGCAGATGGCCGCCAACCCCGCCCCCGCTGGTGACGTCCGCGCCGAGGCCGACCGGATGGCGGCGGCGATGGTCGCGCGCATGACGCTCGACGAGAAGGTCGATCAGCTTCTCAACGTCGCCCCCGCAATTCCCCGGCTGAACGTGCCCGCCTACAATTGGTGGACCGAATCGCTGCACGGCGCGATCGGCACCTTGCCGACTACCAACTTCCCCGAACCGATCGGCCTTGCCGCCACGTTTGATGCGCCGCTGGTGCATGAGGTCGCCGGCACGATCAGCACCGAAGTCCGCGCGCTTCATACGCTGCGCGTGCAGACCGGGCGCACCGGGCGGATCGGCACCGGGCTCGATACGTGGTCGCCCAACATCAACATCTTCCGCGATCCGCGCTGGGGCCGTGGCCAGGAAACCTACGGCGAAGACCCCTATCTCACCGCGCATATGGGCGTCGCCTTCGTCACCGGCATGCAGGGGCCGAACCCCGATCTGCCCGCCGTGATCGCCACGCCGAAGCATTTCGCGGTCCACAGTGGCCCCGAATCGACGCGCCACGCCGCCAACGTCTTCGTCTCGCCGCACGATCTGGAGGACACCTACCTCCCCGCCTTCCGCGCCGCGATCGTCGAGGGGCAGGCCGGCTCGATCATGTGCGCGTACAACCGCATCGACGGCCAGCCCGCCTGCGCCAACGACCTGCTGCTCAAGGACCATCTGCGCGGCGGGTGGGGCTTCAAGGGCTATGTCGTGTCGGATTGCGACGCGGTGAAGGACATCAGCGACGGCCACAAATATGCGCCCGACGGCGCATCGGCGGTGGCGGCGGCGATCAAGGTCGGTGTCGACAACGAATGCCACACGCGCACGCTCAACGACACCGCCGGTCTCGGGGACCGCTACCACGAAGCGTTGCGGCGCGGGCTGATCTCGGAAGGCGATATCGACCACATCCTCGTCCGGCTGTTCTCGGCGCGCTACCGCAATGGCGACCTGCCCGGCCTGAGCGCGCGCACCGCGAGCGCGGTGCCGGTTAGCCAGATCGACACGCCCGAGCATCGCGCACTCGCGCTCACCGCGTCCGAGAAGAGCCTCGTACTGCTCAAGAACACCGGCATCCTGCCACTCAAGCCCGGCTTGCGGATCGCCGTGATCGGCCCGCTCGGCGATGCCACCCGCGTGCTGCGCGGCAATTACTCGTCGGAGCTGTCCGCACCGCCGATCTCGATCGTCGACGGTCTGAAGCAGGCGCTGCCCGGCGCAACCGTGACGTTGGTGCCGTTCGGCAAGTCGTTCACCGATGGCGACCGCGTGCCGACCACGGCTCTCCGCGCACCGGACGGCAAGCCCGGTCTGCTCGCGCGCTATTACAACCCGGTCGAGACACCGCCGAAATCTTTCGCGCCTGACACGTTCAAGGACGTGACCAAAGCGATGCGCTTCTCGACCAAGCCGGTCGTCACGCGCGTCGAGGCGGGCGTCTCGGGCGCCAATCTCGATCTCGCCAAGGTTTCGGACCATCACCGTACCGTGTGGACCGGATTCCTGGTGCCGCCGGCGAGCGGCACCTACCGGCTCGGCATGAACGGATCGGGCAGCCTCGTGTTCGACGGCAAGCCGCTGGTCGACATCGCAGGCGCTTATGGCAGCCTCGGCACGTTCAAAGACGTGACGCTGGAGGCGGGCCACCGCTATCCCGTCACCGTCACCACCGACGCGCATGTCGGCGGCGGGGCCGATCTGGTGTGGAAGCGCATCTCCACCAACCCCGATGCCGATCTGCGCGCCGCCGCCGCCAATGCCGACGTGCTGGTCGCGGCGGTCGGCCTCACCTCGGATCTGGAAGCGGAGGAAACCCCGGTCAAGGTGCCGGGCTTCGAAGGTGGCGACAAGACCACGCTCGATCTGCCGCCCGACCAGCAGGCGCTGCTCGAAGCGGCCAAGGCCACCGGCAAGCCGGTCGTCGTCGTCGCGATGAACGGCAGCCCGATCAACCTCGCCTGGGCGAAGGACAATGCCGCCGCGATCCTGGAGGCTTGGTATCCGGGCGAAGCCGGCGGTCTCGCGGTCGGCAACGTGCTGTCGGGCAAGGTCAATCCGGCCGGCCGTCTGCCGCTGACCTTCTACAAGAGCCTCGCCGATCTGCCGCCGTTCGGCGATTATACGATGAAGGGGCGGACCTATCGCTACTACACCGGCACGCCGGTCTATCCGTTCGGCTATGGCCTCAGCTACACCAGCTTCGCTTATGCCCCGCTCGACGTGACCCCGGCGGCGGGCGGCGCCGAACAGGGCCTGCGCGTGACGACCGAAGTCAGCAACACCGGCAAGCGCGCCGGCGATGAGGTCGCGCAGCTTTATCTGACCTTCCCCGACGTGCCCGGTGCGCCGAAGATCGCCCTGCGTGGCTATCAGCGCGTGACGCTCGCGCCGGGCGAGAAGCGCCAGATCACCTTCGACCTTTCGCCGCGTGATCTCAGCGCTGTCACCGCCGACGGCACGCGTCTCGTGATGGCCGGGCAGTATCGCGTCAGCGTCGGCTCGGGCCAGCCGGGGACGGACGTGCCGGTACGCTCGGCGGGCTTCAAGGCCGCGCAGTCCGCACCGCTGCCGCTGTAAGGGAAAAGCCATGTTGCGCACCATCGCGGCCGGCACCAGCCTGCTCGCGCTCGCCACCCCGGCGCTCGCCGCGCCACGGCTCGACGGGCTGATCGGCGACCATGCCGTCGTCCAGCGTGGCAAGCCGGTCGTGCTGACCGGCACCGCCACGCCGGGCGAGCCACTGACATTGGTGCTGGCCGGGCACAGCGCGCAGGCGCGCGCGGGCCGCGATGGTGTGTTCCGCGCCACCCTGCCCGCGCTTCCCGCCGGCGGGCCGTATGACCTGTCGGTGATCGCACCGAGCGGCACCACGCAAATCCATGATCTGCTGGTCGGCGATGTCTTCCTGTGTTCGGGCCAGAGCAACATGGAACTGCCGGTCGAGCACGCGCAGGATGCCGGCAGCGCGATCCACGCGCCGGTGGACGACCAACTTCGCCTCGTCACGATCGCCAAGGTGACCGCGCCGGTCGCGCAGGATCATCTCGCGCAGCAGCCGGCCTGGGCGTCGGCTGGCCCGCTGACCACCGGCGGCTTCTCGGCGGCGTGTTTCTACATGGCGCAGGAGCTTCGCAAGACCGCCAAGGTGCCGATCGGCGCAATCCATTCGAGCTGGGGCGGCTCGTCGATCTCGGCGTGGATGGGGGACGATGCGCAACGCGCCGCCGGGCGCGGCGCGCAAGCCGATCTGCTCAAGCTCTACGCGCGCGATCCCGCCGCCGCGATGCGCAGCGCCAACGCGACGTGGGAAGCCTGGTGGCGCGACCAGAGCGGCGACACGCCCGGCCATGAGCCGTGGCAGCCGGATGCCGCGCTCGACTGGCAGGCGGTGCCGCGCGTCGATTTCTACGAGAATTGGGGTGTGCCCGCGCTCCAGACCTATCTCGGCATGTTGTGGTATCAAAAGACCGTCGATCTGACCGCCGAGCAAGCCAAACAGGTCGCGATGATCGCGATCGGCCCCGCCGACGATGCCGACCGGGTGTGGATCAACGGCAAGCCGGTCGGCGGACGCGGCGGCTGGGATGCGCGCGTCTATACCGTGCCGGCCGGCACGCTCGTCGCCGGGCGCAACGTCATCACCATCAACATCGAGAACGCTTATGCGACCGGCGGCCTGCCCGGCCCGGCCGAGGCGATGAAGCTGAGCTTCGCCGATGGTGCCACCGTCCCGATCGGCGACGGCTGGCGCTATGCGGTGGCGAAGAAGGCGAGCGGCACGAGCCCCCGTGTGCCGTGGGACGACATCACTGGCGCGGGCACGATCTACAATGCGATGATCGCCCCGCTCGGTAAAATCGGGCTGGCCGGCGTCGCCTGGTATCAGGGCGAATCGGACACCGACATTCCCGGCTATGCCGACCGCATGAAGGCGCTGATCGCCGAATGGCGCACGCAATTCGGCGCGCCCGCGCTGCCGTTCGCGATCGTCTCGCTCGCCGGCTTCGGCAGGCCCGCGACCGCCCCCGGCGAAAGCGGCTGGGCGCGCGTGCGCGACGACCAGCGCCGTGTTGCCGAAACGGACGGCCACACGGCGGTCGCGCTGGCGATCGACCTCGGCGATCCGCTCGACATCCATCCGGGCGAGAAGCACGAGATCGGCCGGCGGCTCGCGCTGGCGATGAGCAGTCTGGCCTATGGCGCCACCACCCCGCCGTCCGGCCCGCAGGTGACGAACGTCACACGCGACGCCAGTGGCGGCGCAACCGTGACCTTCAAGGGCGTGACCGGCGCGCTGCACACCCGCAGCGCCACGCAGGCGACCGGCTTCGAACTGTGCGGGACGGCAGCGGGATCGTGCCGCTACGCCGCCGCGACGGTGGACGGTAATCGCGTGATGCTGGCCGGCGACGGCCAGCCGGTCGCGCGCGTGCGCTATGCATGGGCGGACTTCCCGGTGGTCAATCTCGTCGATGACGCCGCGCTGCCGGCGGGACCGTTCGAGATGGCGGTGCGATAAGCGCGTCTTACTCCCCTGCCTGACAAGGGAGGGGCTGCGGGTGGGTTGGCTCGTGGTGGCCTGAACCTTCCAAAGCAAAGCGCCCCACCCCCGGCCCCTCCCTTGCCGGCAGGGGAGAAATCCAGACTGTCACGCGCGCTTCATGGAACGGCGTTAGCGCAGCCACGGACCCGGGCAAAAGCCCGGGCGGGGAGACGCAACAGTGACGGGGCACCACATGGCCCGCCCGCGCCCCGCCGGGGCGTGGGCGCTATGAACGAGATCGTGGCGATCGCCGCGCCCAATGCCGC
The DNA here is from genome assembly GCF_004208535.1 of Sphingomonas populi. Classification (GTDB taxonomy): domain Bacteria; phylum Pseudomonadota; class Alphaproteobacteria; order Sphingomonadales; family Sphingomonadaceae; genus Sphingomonas; species Sphingomonas populi. Next base: position 4,656 of record NZ_SGIS01000027.1, on the reverse strand, counting down.
GCGCCGCCATGCCGCGCGCGAGGAAGCCGAGTTGCGCGTTGCGCTCAAGCGCTTCGTCGGCGGACGGCTCGGCGCGGGCGAGCGTGCCGATGGTGAGGACATCGTGCAGGAAACGTATCTGCGCCTCTACGATTACCGCCGCACCCGGCCCGTCGCCGATATCGGCGCCTTCTGCTTCGCGGTGGCGCGCAACCTCGTTCACGATCATTTCCGCCGCCGCAGCGCCGCGCCGCGCACCGAGCAGGTCGACGACGCGATCGTCTGCCCGCAGCCGCGCGTCGAGGAGGTACTCGACTATCGCCAGCGCGTCGAAATCCTCGTGCGCGCGATGAAGGTGATGCCGGCGCTGCGCCGTGAAGTGTTCCTGCGCCGTCAGCTCGACGGTACGCCCGCCGTACAGATCGCCGCCGACCTCGGGCTGAGCCGCGCGGCGGTGGACAAGCATTGCACGCGCGCGCTCGCCGATCTGCGTGCCGCACTCGAACGGCGTGGACTGCCGCCGGGGGCGCGGCCATGACGCGCCGTGCCGATCTCAACACCGCCGCGCGCTGGACGCTGGCGGGCGACGACATCCCGCCGTCCCCTGCCCCGCGCGCCGCAGCCGATCTGCGCGTCACGCTCGACGATCCCGCGCTTGGCGAGGCGCTGACACAGGCGGCGGATTTCGGGCGGCTGTCGAACGACGACATCCGCGCGCTGCGCGCGAGCCGCCGCCGCACATTCGTTACCGGCGCCACCGCGACGCTGGCGCTCGCGCTCGGGATCGGCGCGTGGCAGCAGGGCGCGTTCGGCCCGCCCGCGCCGGTGACGACACATTACGAGACCAAGCGCGGTCAACAGCTCGATCTTGCGCTCGCGGACGGCAGTAAGCTCCAGCTCAACGGCGATACCAGCCTCGACGTGACGCTCGGCGACCGCCAACGCCGCGTCGCGCTACGTCGGGGCGAAGTGTATTTCGATGTCGCGCACGAACCCGCGCGGCCGTTCGTCGTCGCGGCGGCGGGGTCGGAGACGCGCGTGCTCGGCACCGCGTTCGACGTGGATGTCGCGCGGCGCGAGGTGAAGCTCGACGTCTATCGCGGCCGGGTCCGCTTCGGCGGTGCGGGCGGCAGCGTCGAAGTGCCCGCCGGCTGGCGGTCGCGCTTTGCCGGTGCGGTGGCACAAGCGCCGGTGCGCTTCGATGCCACGCAGCAGGATTGGCGGCAGAACTGGCTCGATACCGACGACATGCGGCTGGAGGATCTCGTCGATACGCTCAACCGGCGCGGCGGGCCGGTAATCGCGCCGCCGCCGCCCGCGCTCGCCGGGCTGGCGCTGTCGGGGCGTTTCAAGCTCGACAATGCCGAGACGTTGCTCGGCGCGATCGGCGCGGCCTACGGCTTCGAGACGGTGCGCGCGGGCGACCGCATCCGTATCGTCAAAACGTCACACTCATGACATTGAATTGAAACAAAATTCTTTTGTCCTGAGCTGAGCAAACCGCCGTCTTCCGTTCGAGGCGCAGATGCGTCCGAGCGGAGGAACATCATGATACGCATAAAGGGAACATCGTTGATCGTCTTGGCAGCAGCGCTCGCCGCGCCGGCTTTGGCCGAAGCGCGGCCAGTCGATACCAGCACGGCCCGGCCGATGCGCTTCGAGATCGGCGCGTCCGATCTGCGCAGCGCGATCTCGCAATTTTCGAAAGCGACCGGCGTACAGGTCGTTGTCGCACCCAACGCCGTCGCCGGGCGGCATACCGCCGGAGTGCGCGGTGATCTGACCGTGCGGCAGGCGCTCGACGCGCTGTTGCGCGGCACCAACCTGACCGCGACGATCCGCGGCGGAGTGGTGGTGCTCACGCCCGGCGCGACGCCGAACGCGCCGGTCGCGCATCTGACGCCGGTCGCGGCCACGCCGGCGCCGGCCGCCGCCCTCGCCGACGATGACAGCGTGCCGCAGCGCGACATCATCGTCTCGGGCTATCGCCACAGCCTTGAAGCGGCGCAGGATCTCAAGCGCCGCGCGGTCGGTGCGGAGGACGACATCCTCGCCACCGATATCGCCGCCTTTCCCGACCTGAACCTCGCCGAATCGCTCCAGCGTATTCCCGGCATCACCATCACCCGCGACAGCGGTGAAGGCCGCCAGATCGCGCTGCGCGGGCTTGGCGCGGATTTCACCCGCACGCAGTTGAACGGCATGGAAGTGCTCGGCAACACCGCCTCGGGCATGGACAATCGCGGCGGCGTCACCCGCTCGCGCGCGTTCGACTATAGCCTGTTCGCGTCGGAACTGTTCAACCGCGTCGCGGTACAGAAGTCGTTCTCGGCCGAACAGGACGAAGGCGGCATCGCCGGCACCGTGCAACTCTCAAGCGCGCGCCCGTTCGATTATGCCGGCACCAAATTCGTCGTCTCGGCCAAGGGCCAGACCAACGACAACACCAGCGGCGTGACGCCACGCGTCGTCGGCCTCGTCTCCACCCGGCATGGCGATTTCGGTGCGCTCGTCTCGGTCGCGTACAGCGAGATCAAGAACAACGAGTTCGGCTATCGCAACTGGGGCTGGGGGCTGACCAAATATGGCGCGGCCAATATCGGCCCCAACGTCGACGCGGCAACGCGCCAGAAGCTGCTGAGCGGCGTGTGGCAAGCAACCGCGCAATCGCCGTCGAGCTGGTTCACCGATCGCAAGCGGCTCGGCGTCACCTCGTCGCTGCAATATCACCCCGGCACCAATTTCAAGCTCGATATCGACGGGCTGTACGGGCGGCTGTGGGATCACCGCGACGATTATGCCATCGCCACCGCCGGCACCAACGCGCTGACCGGCACCTCGGTCACCGGCGGACAGATGATCCAGAGCGCCGAAATCGACAGTTCGAGCACGCTGCGCGCGGCGAGCTTTACCGGCATCGATCTGCGCAGCGAACACCACATCGTCGAGAACCACACCGATTTCTATCAAGGCGTCGCCAACGCCGAGTGGAAGGTGAGCGATCGGCTGACGCTGCACGCGCTCGGCGGTTACGAGGAATCGGATTTCGGCCAGCCGGTGTTCGACAAGGTGTTCATGGAGCTGAAGAACACGCCGTTCAGCTTCAACATGAAGCCGACCATCCCGGTCAACACCTACGGGAAGGACATCACCGATCCCAACAACTGGGCGCTCCAGCGGCTCGACGTGCAGGAGAACACGGTCACCAACCAATATGCCAATGCCAAGCTCGACGGCGCCTACAAGCTGACCGACGCGCTGACCTTCAAGGCTGGTGGCGAGTTCAAGCATTTCATCAACAGCGGCTACACCTGGGTCAACAAGGTGTTCCACAACGTCCCCGCCGACGTGGCCATTCCCAACACCCTGAAGCAAACCGTCGGCGTCGATACGCTGGCGCAATATATCGTTGGCAATGTCGATGGCGTGTACAGCTATATCGGCGACAAACGGGACCTGGCAGCGGCCAACCTTCAGGCCGGCAGCGACTACCGGGTCGATGAGAAGACCTGGGCGGGCTTCGCACAGCTCGATCTCGACACGTTCGTCGCGGGGATGCGGCTGCGCGCGAACGCGGGCGTGCGCTATTATTCGACCGACCTGATCTCGTCGGGGCATCTCTCGCAGGTGATCGCCGGGGTGACTCAGTTCGTGCCGGTCTCGGTCGGCACCAACAGCCACGGCTTCCTGCCCGCCGCCAACGTCGCGCTCGACGTGGCGAAGGACCTGGTGCTCCGCGTGAGCGCAAGCCGCAACGTTAACCGCCCCGGCCTCGGCGATCTGGCGGCGGCGGGGTCGATCACGACGCGCCCCAACGGCGGGTCGCTCAGCCTCGGCAACCCGTATCTCAAGCCGTACAAGGCGACCTCGATCGAAGGGTCGCTCGAATGGTATATGGACCGCACCGGCTTCGCCTCGCTCGGCTTCTTCTACAAGAAGATGGACAGCTACATCGTCTCCTCGACCCAGCAGATCCCCTACGGCCAAACTGGCCTGCCGTTGTCGCTGCTCGTGCAGGGTGAGGACGCCAACACGATCTTCGACGTCAGCCAGCCGATCAACGGCCCCGGCGCCGACATCAAGGGCATCGAGGCGGCGTTCCAGCATGACTTCACCTTCCTGCCGGGCGCGCTCAAGCATCTCGGCGTGGTGGCGAACGGGACGTGGTTCGACGGGCATCAGACGCTGTTCTACAGCGGTGTGCCGCGCGTCATGCCGCTCTACAATCTGTCGAAATGGGCGGCCAATGCGACGCTCTATTACGAGAATGCGGTGTGGGGCGTGCGCGTGTCGGATGCCTATCGCAGCCAGTATCTCACTGGCGCAAGCAACGCCTATGTCAATGCCGGCGACGGCATCAAGGGCACCAACAACATCGACTTTCAGGCACATGTCAACGTGCGCAAGGGCGTGCGCCTGATCGCCGAGGGTATCAACCTGACCAACACGCCGATCCGGCAGTTCGCCAGCATCGATTACGACCGGCCCGAAGTCTACACCACCGCCGGCCGCACCTTCACCTTCGGCGTCAGCGCCGAATTCTAAGCGTTATACCAAGTCTCGATGATCGTGACTCGCAAGGGCTTGCCAGCGGCGGTAAGCTTTGATTCAAGATGGCAAACGGACTGGAGTTTGCCATGCCTATCGCACTTCGCACCGACTTCGACGCTTCTGCGG
>NZ_SGIS01000026.1 GCF_004208535.1 Sphingomonas populi | reverse complement strand
CGCTTGCGTAGATCAACCGACAGCGCCCTGGGCATGTATCAACCTCCTTGCTCGAAGGCCGTACTGAATCAGATCGCAACCGATTTGGGAATCGCCCACGATTCAATCAGGTCGATTTATGCTCTAGGTTCGTCAAGATATCTTGGCGCAAAACTAGAGCATACTCGCCAGAAGTAAGGGAATTGTCATGAAGATCAGAGCCGCAATACTGCGCAATATGGGTGCTGAAGTACCTTACGCGCAAACGCGGCCGCTGGTGATCGAGTCACTAGACCTCGCCCCCCCTGAGCGCGGCGAGGTCCTTGTGCGGATAGCAGCCGCTGGCCTGTGCCATTCAGACTTGTCGGTCATCAACGGAGACCGGCCGAGGCCGATGCCGATGGCGCTTGGTCATGAGGCAGCGGGTGTCGTCGAAGCACTGGGCGAGGGAGTCGAAGATCTCTCGATAGGCGATCACGTCGTAATGGTGTTCATGCCGAGCTGCGGCCATTGCGGCTCCTGCTCCGAAGGCCGCCCCGCGCTCTGTGAACCGGGCGCGGCCGCCAACGCCAGAGGGGAACTCCTTGCTGGCGGAAGCCGTTTGCATCTCCAATCGGAGCGTATTCACCACCATCTGGGCTGCTCGGCCTTTGCCGACCATGCCGTCGTCTCGCGCCGTTCGCTCGTCAGGATCGACAAAGATCTGCCGCTGACGGAAGCTGCGATGTTCGGGTGCGCGGTGCTGACCGGCGTTGGCGCTGTGGTGAATACTGCGGCTGTCAAACCCGGGCAGCGCGTGGCGGTGATCGGTCTGGGAGGGGTTGGCCTGGCGTCACTGCTAGGCGCCGTTGCGTCAGGCGCAGCGCAGGTCATCGCGGTTGATCTATCGTCAGAGAAGCTCGCGCTTGCCCAATCCCTGGGTGCTACCGCGGTGATCAATGCAGGCGAACAGGACGCGGTTGAGTACGTTCGCGCCCTGACCGGCGGTGGCGTGGATTTCGCTTTTGAGATGGCGGGCTCCATCAAGGCCCTCGATGCCGCGGTCCGAATGACGAAGCGCGGCGGAACTACCGTTACCGCGGGGTTGCCGCCTCCGGGGCAGACTTTACCCTTGAGCGTCGTGAGCCTCGTCGGCGAGGAGCGCACACTCAAAGGCAGCTATATCGGGAGCAGTGTGCCCGTGCGCGACATCCCCCGCTATATCGATCTGTACAAGGCCGGCCGCCTTCCCATCGATCGTCTGATGAGCGGGAGCCTGGGCCTGGATGACATCAACCTGGGATTCGACCGGCTCCATCGCGGAGAGGTCGTTCGACAGCTCATCACCTTCTGAACTGCCGCTATCGGGAACGCTCATCGAGCGCGTATTACCGGACAACAGCCGACACGCGCTTCCTCAACTGCTATTTGGATCGTAAGCGGATTCCCGCGCCCCGGCTCCTCATGCCCCTGGGGCTTCTTCCGATTTCAGAACGATCGGGGGAGGCCCAAGCTTTCGGCAATGCCATTACGCACCATCTCGGTGGTGATCGGCCCAATTGCCTCGGAAAATCAGGCCGGAACGACCTTGAGGGCGGACTGAGGGCAGGCACCTGCGCCTTCCCGTGCGCTCTCCTCGAGACCTTGCGGCACGATCGCGTCGTCAACGTAGACAATGCCATTGGCGTCGAGCTTGTACACTTGCGGGCAGATCTCGGCGCAGATCCCGTAGCCGCAGCACGCCGCCTTATCGATTACAACCTTCAGTCGCTCAACCATTCTACCATCTTCTCACGGTTCTTGTTCGACACAGTCCCAACCCGTAGCTCAGGCACAAAATTCGCACACCGACGTTGGACGAGCACGCGGGTGGCTTGGGGTTTTCTTCCGACCCGTCAGCTAGCGCCGCAGAAGAGCATAGCGCGGTATCGCCCCCAATCAATCCGGCGGGCCGCCAGTTCATCTGTCATTTGTAGGGATCGACGGGCTGGGGGGCGGAGATGACTTCGAGGTCGATGAGCATCGATAGAACGTCGGAGATCGAATAGATTTGAACGATCTTGTCGCCTTCGAACTTGACCCGCGAGAACCACAACACATTGAGTTCATTGCCGGTTGGCTGGACACCCATATAGGGGCCGCCGGTGTGTTTCCCGTGATGATGATTGAAGGTGCAGATTTCGTCATCACCTCGCGCCCAAATCCCTAGGGTACGGTAAACGCAAGGCGGAAAGGTCGTGAGCAATTCCCTGCCCCCGGCGGACCATACAGCAAAGCTGGCCAAATCCGGCCGGTTGGGATTGGAATAGGTGAACTTGTCGGTGTCGAAATAGTCCTCATAGCCCTCCCATCGACCGGCGCCCACGATTCTGAGCATATCCATCCAGCGGTTCCCCATGAACGCCTGGCGTTCGGTCAGGCCGTGCGTGAGCTCCGCGCGCTTGGCTGGCGTCATGTCAAAATCTTCAAGCGTGAACGGCGGAATGCTTGCAGGCATCGGTATCTCCATCAACGGATCTTGCTGACCACGGGTTTCGCGATCGAGATCACTCTATATTGTTGCCAGGCACATGTCGCACGCGGGCCGAGCGAAAACCTTCCATTCGATAGGGTCGATGGCCGCAGCCAGCCCAGCCGAGATCAAATCCTAAGAGCACCCGGGACAGCGCGAACGTCCCTATAGTCGCGCGGCTTCGGCGCGAACCGGCGCGCCACCTTTTAGCCCGCGACCTTCGCCGTGCTGAGCGCATGCGCGGTCGCGGCATTGAGATCGCTCCACGATGCGGTTGCTGGTTGTTCGAAACAGGGGCTTGGCGTTGCAGTGTCTCAAACCTCTCTTCCGATAGGAGATCGATCTTGATCTTTGACCTTACCAAGGAGACCGGCCCGGTTCCGCGCAGCAACGATCCGTCCTGTCGGGACCGACCCTACATCATGTTAAGGAATATCCATGATCGCCGCTCTGGATCGCACGGTCCCACACCACGTCGCACCCATTTAGCTATCCGCAGCCTCCGATCACCGAGCGACGATCTGATCCCGGATAGTTCACGCTTCAGCCGTGGCGGCACTTGATGCCTGATGATCCCCGACCTCCCGATAGGGGGATGCGGCGCCGTCCAGGCAAAACGCAAAAGCTCGGCCCTCCGAATACCGAGGCTTAGACTATAATGGCATTACGAGAGGTTCGACCGATGCAACGCATCTTCAATAGCTGTTTTCTGCTGTTCCTGATTGCAGCAGGCGCACTATTGGCGTGGCTGGGAACAAAGCTGGCCCTGCTCGGGGGCTCGCCCTGGTATCTGCTTTCAGGCCTCGTAATGATTGTGACCGCCATCTTGGGGATGCGCAGGTCACGCCGCTCGACAATGGTGTATTGGGCCTTCCTCGCGCTCAACCTGCTATGGGCGCTATGGGAAGTGGGCCTCGACGGCTGGGCGCTTGCCCCGCGGCTCGCCATGCCGACGTGCATCGGGCTTTACATGCTCAGCCCCTATTATCGGCGACATGTCGGCTCGACCGAGCCGCTGCCCGGCGCGCGCCTGTTGTGGCCTGGCCTCGCGCTACTGCTGCTTGCAGGCATCGGCACGGCTTTCTGGGCAGACCTGACACCCGGCGCCCGCAGCAACGCCTGGGGGCCTGCCCCCGCGAAGCCCGCAGACGGCGAATGGATCGCCTATGGGAACGACCGGGGCGGCTCGCGCTTCTCCCCGCTGGCGCAGATCACGCCCGCCAATGTCGGCAATCTGCGTCCCGCATGGGTTTACCACACCGGCAACGTCGGCACTCCAGGCCATGCGGCCTCGTTCGAGGCAAACCCGATCAAGGTCGGCGACCGGGTGTATCTTTGCGCCGGCAATAACGATGTGATGGCGCTCGACCCGGAAACGGGCCGGCAATTGTGGCGGCACGCCGCAAAGGCGAACCTAGACGGCGTATTCGGTCTGACCTGTCGCGGGGTCACCTATTATCGCGTGCCGAACGCGACCGGCTTTTGTTCGGAGCGCATTTATACGGCTACGCTCGACGCGCGGCTGCTCGCGCTCGACGCTGCGACCGGCCGGCCCTGTCCGTCTTTCGGTTCCGGCGGGCAAGTCGACCTGAAGGTCGGCCTCGGCCGTGTGGACAAAGGCTATTATTTCGTCACGTCGCCGCCCGCACTGGTGCGCGGACGCCTGGTGCTTGGCGGCTGGGTGACCGATGGCCAGAAAATTCAGGAGCCTTCGGGTGTCATCCGCGCGTTCGATGCGGTGACGGGAAACTTTGCATGGGCATTCGATACCGGGCGCCCCGACACGCACGACCTGCCACCGCCGGGCGGCAATTTTACCTTGGGCACCCCCAATAGCTGGGCGCCGATGAGTTCCGATGAGGATCTTGGCCTGGTCTATGTGCCGACAGGCAATGCGACGCCCGATTATTTCGGCGGCCATCGTACCGCGCTCGACGATCGCTATTCCAGCTCTGTCGTCGCGCTCGACGCCCAGACCGGGTCGGTCCGCTGGTCCTTCCAGACCACGCATCACGACCTTTGGGACTATGACGTCGCTTCGCAGCCCACCCTGGTCGACCTCCCCGGCGGCATACGCGGGTTGCTCCAGCCCACGAAGCGCGGCGAGATTTTCTTTCTGGATCGCGCAACCGGCAAGCCGCTGAAAAAAGTAGTCGAGCGCCCCGTACCCCAAGGCGGCGTACCCGGCGAGCGGCTCTCGCCCACGCAACCCTATTCCCCGGGATTCCCGAGTTTCGGAGGGCCGCGCCCGACGGAAGTACGGATGTGGGGCCTTACCCCGATCGACCAGGCCATGTGCCGCATCCGGTTCAAGCAAGCCCGGTTCGATGGCGACATGACGCCGCTATCCACCGATCATTACACCATCACCTGGCCCGGCTATCTCGGCGGTATCGATTGGGGTGGCGTGTCTGTCGATCCGCAGCGCAACCTGATGATCGTCAACAATACGCAGGTCGCCAATTATAACCGGCTGATCCCCAGAGCCGAAGCCAACCGGCTCGGCATCAAGGCGATGAACGCCGTCCATATGAGCGACGTTGGCGGCCCGGCCGCGCAGGAAGGCGTGCCCTATGCCGCGCAGATCGCACCGTTCCTGTCGCCCATCGCGATCCCCTGTCAGCAACCGCCTTATGGCCACATCAGCGCGGTCGACCTGCGGACCGGCAAGCTGGTCTGGACTCGGCTGTTCGGCACCTCGCGCGACAGCGGGCCGCTGGCGCTGCCGACCTTCGTACCGATCCCGATGGGCGTGCCCAATATCGGCGGGTCCGTCGCGACGGCCAGCGGCCTGACCTTCATCGCCGCCACCCAGGAACATGCGATCCGCGCTTATGAAACGGCAACTGGCCGGCTGTTGTGGAAGGCGCGTTTGCCCGCAGGCGGCAACGCCTCGGCAGCGACCTACTGGTCCAGCAAGAGCGGCCGCCAATTCGTGGTTATCGCCGCAGGAGGCCACGGCGCGATGCTGTCGGGATCGAGCGACCAGCTCGTCGCATATGCCTTACCGGCCAAGTGACGCAGGCGCGGGCGCCGTCTGACGTCTTTGTGGAAGTACATAGAGCATTTTCAGGTCGACCGCTTACGGTCAACGCCTCGGAAAATGCAGCAACCAAAAAAAACGAGAGCGTTTCCGCCCATGGCGAAAACGCTCTCATCGCGTCATCAGATCGGGCCGAGCGAAATTTGGTATAGGCCCCCCACGCCGGCGACGGCGTCGGGGCCTCGCGGACCAAATTGCCCTGTGAGCGCGCGGTAGCTATCAGTCTTCCGGCGCGATCGTCACGCGCAGACCGGAAAGTGCATCGGTCATCGAAAGCTGACAACTAAGGCGCGACCGCGCATCGCGTTGCTCGGAACCATCCAGCAAGTCGTTCTCGTCATCACTGATCGCCGGCAGCTTGTCGGCAAATTCCGGATCGACGAAAACGTGACAGGTTGCGCAAGAGCAGCAGCCGCCACACAGCGCCAACATCTCGTCGACGCCGTTCTCGCGGATCACCTCCATCACGGACAGACCGGTTGCCGCCTCGAATTCAAGGCGCTGTCCCTCCCGGGTGAAAACTATCAGCTTCGGCATCTCAGACTCCGTTCGTTCAAGATATTATGCAATTGGGAGACTTACGATCACGCCGCCAAGGTGACGCCACTCGGTCTCGATGCGGCCGCACAGGATTGAATGGCGCTTCTCGATGGAACTCCGTCACCGCCGCGCCCATCGCAAGCGCGGTGCCGGGCGCCTCCGGGGCTTTCTGCTCGCCGGTCGAGATGCTCATCCTGACGTTGGCAAGATCCATGCCCGTGCCGCCCGGCGTCACATGATGGTCAAGCACCCGCTTGACCGGGGCCAGCACCTTCATGCGCGCCCTTCCAATTGAGATTCAAAAAATTCGCTCGATGACAAGCGCGATGCCCTGCCCGCCGCCGATGCACAGCGTGACGAGCCCGTACCGCCCGCCACTGCGCTCTAGCTCCGCCAGCAGCTTGACCGTCAGAATGGCGCCCGTGGCCCCTACCGGATGGCCGAGCGAGATTCCGCTGCCGTTGATGTTGGTGCGCTCGGGATCGAAATTGAGACTCTTCGCCACAGCGCATGCCTGCGCCGCGAAGGCCTCGTTCGACTCGATCACATCGATCTGGTCGAGCGTAAGACCAGCACGTTCGAGCGCGATCGGAACGGCCTGGATCGGTCCAAGGCCCATCAATTCCGGTTCGACGCCGGCATGCCCCCAGGCGAGGATGCGCGCCAGCGACGTGAGGCCTGAACGGGCGGCAGCCGTTTCCGACGCGAGCACGAGCGCAGCCGCGCCATCATTGACGCTCGAGGCATTGCCCGCCGTGACGCTACCATCCTTACGGAAGGCAGCGCGCAATTTCGCCAGGTCCGCAGCGGACACATCGGCGCGGACATGCTCGTCGGTGTCGAAAGCGGCGGTGCCGCCACGCACCTTGATCTCCACCGGGACGATCTGATCCTTGAAGCGCCCCTGCGCGATCGCGCGCGCGGCACGGCGATGGCTTTCGACAGCCGCATCATCCTGCTCCTCGCGCCCGATGCCATGCTTGTCGGCGATATTCTCGGCGGTGATGCCCATATGATAGCCGTCGATAGGATCGCTCAATGTGGTCGTAAGCGCATCGAGCATCACGATGTCGCCCATCTTCTGGCCAAAGCGCGCGCTCGACACATAATGCGGCGCCCGGCTCATGCTCTCGGCGCCGCCGGCGACGGCATAGTCGCATTCACCGAGCCGGATCATCTGGGCCGCCGAAATGATCGCCTGGACTCCCGATCCGCACAGACGATTGAGTGTCAGAGCCGGCGTCGATACCGGGATTCCCGACTGCAATGCAGCGACGCGCGCCAGATAGGCGTCCTGGGGAATGGTCTGGATGACCTGGCCCATCACGACATGCTCGACCTGAGCCGGTGCAATGCCGGCGCGGTCGATCGCAGCCCGGATAACGATCTCGCCCAGGCGTGCGGGCGGCACATCCTTGAGGCTGCCGCCGAAATCGCCGATCGCGGTGCGGACGCCGGCGAGAATGACGACACCCGTCACTTGCGCGCCAAGGGCAGGAGGATCGCGGAGGCATCGAACGAGCCCCGGCCTGAAGCAACACCTGAAGCAACAAGGGTGCGAGCGGGTTCATAGTGCGGCAGCGAGAGCAGATGCTCGCCTCCGACCCTGCGCGCGCGCGTCCCAAGCGCCCCACAGGAAGCGAGGACGGCTCGCGCCAGCCGCTCGATTGTCGAACCCGGCCGTGCCGTGCCGCCAATGCCGACGATATAAGGTCGTGCCACGATCGCTCCTCCATTCGCCTTTCGCCTAAACCAGCCTCAGGCGACGCGACCCTTTCCAACGGCAGGTAGCCAGCAGGCGCCGTGTCATCTCGACAAGCCTCGTTTGAGGCTCAATCGACGGACCATACCAAGGGCAGCGTTTCGGGGGAGATCATCGGTCCCAATGTCGAGATAATCGTCGCCCCTGGCTCGATCTGAAATTGGGGGATCGCCTTCAGGAACTCTTCGATCGCGCAATGCAGTTCGCGTCGCGCCAGATGCATGCCGATGCAGCGATGGGGGCCGAACGCGAACGCATCATGCTGCGGACCTCGATCGAGACGAACCTCGTTGGGATTGTCATATTTCTGATCGTCGCGGCATGCCAGCGTCGTGCTCATGACGACACGATCGCCAGGCATTACGCGCGCGCCGGCAACTTCGGTCTCCTTCACGCAAATCCGGAACGTCGACACCGCCGCGTAAGCACGCAGGAACTCCTCTGTGGCGAGCGGAATCTGTTCGGGATGCTCGCGCAGATAGGTCTGGTGTTCCTGATTCTCGGCCAGATGCCTGAAGTGAAGCCCAATATTTGTCGAGACGGTGTCGAGTCCGCCGGTATAGAGGTTGAACGCAATGCCAATCTGCTCATCCAGCGTGAGTGGACGACCGTCGATCTCTGCGGTGGCCACCACGCCCAGAAAGTCGTCCTGGGGATTGCGCCGCCGTTCCTCGAGCTTTTCCACCAGATAGTTGTGCACCGAACGCGTGGCCTGGACGATCTTATCGAAATCAGGCTCGTGGAGCAGCCCATGTTCCCAGACCAGTAGCTGATCGACATCGTCGTGCGGCAGGCCCATGAGTTCCAGGAAAACCGTGATCGGGAACTTGAACGCGAATTCGCTCATGAATTCGCATTGGCCCCGGTCCTGGAATTTGGCGATATAGCTGCGGACATATTCACGAACTTTGGCGTCAAGCGCCTGAATCCGCTGCGGCGTGAACAGCGGGTTCAAAAGCGCGCGAAACGGACCATGTTCGGGCGGATCATATTCGACTGGCGTCATAAGCCAGCTTTCGCCAATCAGCCCGCTCAAGCTGGTCCAGCCGCGCGCGGTGAAATGTTCGGTGTCCTTGAAAATCGCGCGCAGATCCTCCGCACGACGGAACACCCAGCCCCCTCCGCCCGTCGGCACCGCGCCACGCGCATAGAAGGCGATCGGGCCGGCCGCGACTTCCGGGATGATACGGTCGAAAGGATTTTCCGTCGTTTTGCGGGCAATCGTAAGTGGATAGTCGTAAACCAGATCTGCCGGCACATGTTCGGGAATCGGCTGCTCAAGATCGAAGGCAATGCGCCGGGCATCCAGCACCATGGTTTCAGTCATATTTAAGCCTCCTGACGCCGCGTCATAGCCGCCAGGTCCGCAGCCGATGCGGCGCGACGAACTGGGTGATAATATGACCTGGCTTGTCGCGCGGCAGCCGAAGCGGAAGCAAGCGCTCCACCTTGTCACCATGACAAAACGGGGTCCCTCCCGTGGCGAGTGGCACCACGGTATGTCCTCAAGTCACGGGCTAAGTTTGGCCGACCTGACCACTTCTTCATCGAAATGGAAGTATGGCCTTGTGAAACGGGGCCGGTCGTCGCCTGGAGGGAACGGATAATGCCGAACCATGTGGTTGTCGTTGGAAGTGGCCTTGCCGGCTATGGTGTTCTGCGCGAGCTTCGCAAGCTCTCACCCGATGCCAAGTTGACGCTCGTCACGCTCGACGAAGGCCATTTTTACTCGAAACCCGCCCTTTCGACAGCGTTTGCCAAAGGCAAAACGGGCGATACGCTGGTGACGATGCAGGCGGAACGGATGGCCGCGCAGCTCCAATTCGATCTGCGGGAAAAGTGCGCGGCGGAAACAATCGACCGCCGGGCAAGGACGCTGCTCACCAGTGGCGGCGCGATCGGCTATGACAAGCTCATTCTGGCGCTCGGCGCTGACCCGGTCCAGCCCCAGATCGGCGGCGGCGCCGCGCAACAGGCGTTGGCGGTGAACACCCTCGACCAATACCGCAGTTTTCGAGAAGCGTTGCCAGACGGCGCGCGCGTCCTGATCATGGGTGCTGGACTGGTCGGGACGGAATTTGCCAACGATCTGGCAGGTGCTGGCTACAAGCCTCGGGTCGTCGACATGCTGGGCCATCCTCTCGCGCAGTTGGTTCCCGGCGGTGTGGGTGAGATGGTCCGCGATGCCCTGGCCGCAATGGGGGTCGAATGGCATCTCGGCCGCAAGGTCGTCACGATCGATCATGCTGCGGGCGGCTTTAAAGCCGTGCTTGATGACAACAGCGAGATCGAGGCCGAAGCCATGCTTTCTGCTGTAGGCTTGCGGCCCCATACAAGGCTTGCCCAGCAGGCCGGAATCGAGACCGGCCGTGGAATCAAGGTCAATTCCACCGGCCTCACCAGTGATCCGCACATCTATGCGATCGGCGATTGCGCGGAGTATCCGCAGGGCTTGGCCGCCTATGTCACGCCGATCATGGCGGCTGCCCGTGCCATTGCCGCTTCGGCGCTCGGAACCCCGACGGAAATCCGCTTCCCGGTGCTGTCGGTGCAGGTCAAGACCTCCGCCTATCCAATCGTGCTTCTCCCCGCGCCCGCCGGCGTCGCCGGGACCTGGGAGAAAGAAGCCGATGACGCCCGTGGTCTGAAGTTTCTTTTCCGGGACATGGAAGGAACGGTGCGCGGCTATGTGCTGACGTGCGAGCGGAGCAACGAACGCGTGGAACTGGACAGAATGCTGACCAACGATCTCGGATGATGTTCGTCCAAGCCGAGTGCCCGAACTGACAAAAAGCGACGCGATCCTCTGGGGTCCTCGCAAGGTCCCCGTCAAACGATGCGGCAAGCCTGCTCGAAGTCGAGGCGGGGATTTCGCGGATACAGGCCTTCGTCGGTCCCGTAGCCGATATTGCACAGAAAATTTGCCTTCCATCTACCGTCAGGAAAGAAATCCCGTTCCAGGGTCTCCTGATTGAAGCCTGACATCGGACCGGTATCCAGACCGAGCGCACGGGCGGCAAGGATCAAATAGGCGCCTTGAAGCGTCGAGCTTCGCCGAGCCAGATCTTCGATCAGGGCGTCCTTGCCCTCAAACACGGGTTTGAAATCCCTTGACGGAAAGAGCTGCGGCATCAGCTCGTAGAACTTGGTGTCATAGGCGACGATAACGCAGCAGGGTGCCGTCATCGTCTTGTCCAAATTGCCGGGATTGATGTGCGGGCGAAGCCGTTCACGGCCAGCAGCGCCGGTGATGAAAACAAACCTCGCCGGGTTCGCGTTGGCGGCGGTGGGACCGGATGCAGCGAGTTCGTAGAGGCGACGGATCATAGACTCGTCCGGTGAACGATCCGACCAGCTATTGTAGGTGCGCGCCGCCAGGAACAGTTGAGCCATCGCCTCGTCGTCAAGCGGTCCGCGGGCCATGGCACTCCCTCTCTAAGCTGTTGGCCGTAGCTGAGGTCGGCCTTGGCCCATGCTATTCGCCTCTGCACGTCAAGCTGCCGCGCGTCGAAACCCCGCCACAGCTCAGGCGGGGCGTCCCGGGAAGGCGCCTGAGGATATCGGCATTCCTCCCGGGCTTAAGCCCCGCAGCTATTCGCGCAGAGAAACGATCTCGCCTTGGTTCATCGGCCAATGCCCCTTAGCATCGCTCTTGGAGACGCTGTCATGGCCGCTGCGCTGGCCGGTACGGCCGCTTTCGCGGTTGCCATGAGCCTTCTTCTCGGCGCAACCGCTACAAAAACACTGCCAGGTTCGGCATTCCCAGAACCGACTGATCCATGAGGATTTCGCGGTTGCAGATCTTCGTCACATCGCCCTCGAACCGGATGCGATCGCTGCGCTCGCAACTGAGATGCGACATATCGGGTTCGTCGCCGCGACTGCGAAGGAGGTGCAGATAGCTGAACACATCGAATTCGTTTTCCGTGTCGGTGCGGCTGACGAGGATGTTGGTCACCATGCGACGCGTGCGCGAGGGCGGATCCTCGGCCCAGGCGCTCTTCAACTCCAGTCGACCGAGGCGCGAGGAGAGCGACCGATAATCGTCGTCGAAGTGCAACATGCCGTGATCGATGCCGTCATACTGTTTATGCTTCGTGACCCGGATCGGCATACGATACCGGATGTCTTCCGCGAGCATCGACTTCCACGTAATGAAATCACGACGATCTAAAGCGCGCGCCTCCAAATATAGAAACAACACCACCCGACTATACGTCGGGTCATTCAGCGGAATAAAATCTTCCACTATCTTGGTTTTAACGTCGTCCATGCTGATCTCCAGAATTACATCCGAAATTATATATGCTTCATAATAAAATCAAACGCGATTTCGGGCTGACCGAAGGGGAACGTATGATCGCATCCATCGGGCGCTGCGCTGATATTCCAGCCTAGCTCCCGGGCTCGCTGGTGCATGTTGACTACTGGCGACCCCTCCGGAACGGCGAGATATTCGACCGGAATCGTCAAGGAGTCCGCCCCCACCCGCACCGGATCGACCATGGAACGAAGCGGGATGTCGGTGATCTTGGCGAGCATCCATGCCTGGCGCTCGGGCGACATCTTGTGGGGGTGGGCCTTCGCCTCTGCGCGCACAATCTCAAGCGTTCCGGCGCCTAGCGGGCCTTCTCCGGACGCCAGCGTCCGCTCGACTTGGGACGCCGTCTCCGTATCCATGTATCCCATTGCTTCGGACAATCGTTCACCAGCGTGCATGATGATCGCGTCGAGATAGAGCGCCTTCGAGACGCGACCGGGCTGTAGCGATACGACGCCGGGAATGACGCTCCCGCCATAGCTGTAGCCGACCAGCACCACATCTTCGAGCTCGTTGAACTCCAGGAGATTGGCAACGTCGAGCACATGGGTCCAGTGCGTGATGTCCCGGCTGATCAGGTGGTGCCGGTCGCCGACGCCGGTGAACGTCGGTGTGAATACGGAATGTCCTGCGGCTGTAAGCACAGGGGCGACATACCGCCACATCCAGCCCCCGGCACCGCCGCCGTGCAGCAAAACGATTGTAGCCATTTTTCCAGTCCTCTATTTCGCGGCCCGCAAGGTCTCAGGCTTCATCGACCACGTCGTTGCGAAGGATACCGAGACCTTCGATCTCGATTTCGCAAATGTCGCCGGCTTTCATGAACAAGGGCGGCTTTCGGAAAAGGCCCACCCCGGCGCATGTGCCCATCGCGATGACATCGCCCGGCTCCAGAAGCATGACGCCGCTGATGAAACTTACGGCGCTCGCGACGTCGATCAGCATTTCGGACAAAGATGCATCCTGCACCACCGCACCGTTCAGCCGGGTCACAAGCCGCAGCCCCTTGCCGCCCGGTGGCAATCCCTCCGCCGCCACGAAAGCCGGCCCCAGCGACCCGGATCGATAGAAGTTCTTGCCCAAGGTCCATTGCGGAGCATTGAGCTGATAATCCCTGATCGAACCTTCCTGGCATATCGTATAGCCGGCCACATGATCGAGCGCCCGATCCAGCGCAATATGTCGCCCGCCCCGGCCCACCACCACAGCAAGCTCGCCTTCGAAATCGAAGTCGTTGGAAAGTTTTGGTTTCAGGAGCGATTCACCTGGCGCGACGAAGCTGTCGCGTGTGCGCATGAACACTGCGGGGTGCTGCGAATGCTCGAAATGCGCCTCCGACGCGTGCTCGCCGAAATTGGCGCCCAGGCAAAGAATCTTGCCGGTGAGCGGCACGGGCGTGCAAAGCGAAACTTCGTCAAGACGTAAAGCGCTGCCCTTGCCCAGTTCGGCTGCGAAGGCGGCGAGCCCGCTCGCCCCCTCTCCGAGCGCCTTCAGAAATGCCGCTGCGTCGAAGCCATCGGCTTCCCAGCGCACCGCGATCGCATCATCCCCCTGGACCAGGCCGAAGCCTTCCCTGCCATCCTTGGCAAACCTGACGATACGCATTGCTATCCTCTCCCGGAAACGAGCCGTTGGCTTACGTTTGAAAACCATGCGCCACTCGACGGAAAGTGATGGCAGAGTAAACGCCGCCGTACTTACAGCACGTCAAAGAAGGCGACACGGCGTAAAGGAAAAGACGCCGAACGGGCACGCCAGCGTGTTAAACGACGACAGCATCCAGAACGCAAGGCTGCATAATATTGTGGATCGGCAACATCCGAAAGGCTTAAGGAATGGCGCCAACCTCCTATCCAGACGCTCAGGATGCAGGCTGGCTGGAGGCACTGGCGGAGCAGGCAGATCAGCCGCCGCAGCCGACCGAACCCAGCGACGGCACTCTGTTATGGTGGCCGCTTGCCCTTAGCGAGGCTCTGAAGTCAGACAAGCCGCTCGGAGTCAGCCTGGGGGGCCGGCCGATCGTTCTCTGGCGGGATGCGCAGGGAGAACCCCGGGCGATGATCGACCAATGCCCGCATCGGCGTGTCCCCCTTTCCCTCGGGCGCGTGACGTCGGACGGGTTGCTTCAGTGCGGTTACCACGGCTGGTGCTACGAGGGTAGGACAGGCCGCGTCACGCGCATTCCCAACCTGCTGGAAAAGCAGCGTTTCCCCCTGATCTATCGCGGCGAGAGTTACGGGGTTTATGAGGCGGACGGGTTTATCCGGGTGTGCCTGAATAAGGACGCGCCTCCGCCTCAGGCGGATGCCGACCGCCTTCCCCTTCACGGGACCACTCCGGTCGCGCTTGGACATGCGCATTATGTCGCAATGCTCTTCGACGATCCTTCGCTGCTTTTGGACATCCCCGGCGTGGATATTACCGAATATTTTGATTCTGAACTGACATGGGCGGACGGTGTCGCGCAGATCGACCGGCATTGCGTGCGCCGGTGGCACCTCAAGTCCAGCCGATTGGGAAGCCACTTTCCTTTCCGCCTGCGAGTCCAGACCGCCTTGGCCACGGGAGAGACGAACGTTCAGTTGTTGAGTGATTCCTTGGACGAGCTGTCGAGGATTCACCTGGCGCCCACGCCGGGCGCCCGCGGCACGACGACCGTAAACTGGCGCGCCAAAGCGGGAGGTCGGCCATTCGCCGGCCTGCGACGTTCTGCGCCAGAAATCCGTGTGCGCGGCGATCTCGACGTGGGTCGCATCGCAGCGACCCGCCCGACGGTCTCGGTTCAATTCAGAGGGGAGATGCAGCAGGCGTCCTGAACCCTCCTGCTCAGGTGCCGCTCGACGATGCATCCCGTACGAACGTCGAAGTGATCATAATAAAAAGCAGCCGTAAGGCCCTAGGAGAGTGTCATGATCGGCAATGTAGCTGTAGATGTCGCCGCCAGCGAAGCCGGATCTGGCGTGTCGCAGCCGAAAAATTCGGTCCTGCTCAACACTTGGGTGTGTATTTCGCATCTCCATCTTATAACCAGGAAGCCGATCTCACGACCGGTTAACGCGGCGCGATGCTATCTATGGCGCGACAATTCTGGCTCGATCCACGCGACCGAATATCATCCAGAGGTCGCCGCCGCCGCATCCTTCAGCAACAGTCCCATGACTCACGGCACGGGCCGGTACACCACCATGGAAGCATTCGGTTTTCTCTGGCTGTGGTACGGCTACCCGGAATCCGCCGATGCGGGCCTGTTGCCGGATATTCCTTATATTCCCTTCAAGGGAGGGTTGCCGCGCTACATGCACTCGACCCAGTTGTTTCGCTGCTCGGTGGGCCTGGCCGTGGAAAATCTGCTGGATCTGACGCACGCCGATTTCCTGCACACATATGTCACCGGGGATGATGAGTGCGAAAGCGATGAGGTCCGCGTCGAGTTTACCTCGGAGACCGTGACGATGATCCGGGACCAGAAGCGGAAGAAGACACCCAAGTTCCTGCGACTGATGGGAATAAAGGAAAGCCATATTTCCTTCCAGGGGATCGTGCACGTAATCCTGCGGAGCGGTGTCGCCCACGGCTTTGGCCGGTTCACCCCTGGCTTTGTAAATCCAATATTCGCCGGGCATGTTGGCGAGAACAAAATGCAGACCCGCTTCAACGTCACCATCAATCCATGGGACAGCCCGGCCCTGTACAAGGCAATTTTTCCGCGCACCGCAGCCACGATTGGCGCACAGGATGACGTCATGTTCGGCCCCCAGAATCCGCGCTATCTGGACCCTGCCGCCAAGAAGGATCTTCATTCGCCGTTCGACGGTGCCGGCAACCGCTATCGCGAGCTGTTTGACAAGATCGCGGTGAGGCAACAGGCGGGTGACCTGTCCTATGGGGCAGACGCCAATGTCGGCGGCAGCCTGGCCGAACTTTTCCAGATGAAGCCGCTTTGAACAGAACGGTACAGGGTATGGGAGACTGCAATCCCAGCGGGGCAGATCGCTCGGGGATGGCTTTCCAGCCTCATGAACAGATGGCGTACTGAACCATTCGCGCTGCTGCCAGCATCTCTGGGCGCGTGGCAAAATTTCACAAAAATATCTCAATCAAGGAGAGAATAATGCAGGATTTTTATCGCATGGACGGCAAGGTCGCCCTCGTCATCGGCGGCAGCACCGGGATCGGCGCCAAGACGGCGCAACTTCTTGCCCACCGTGGTGCCAAAGTTGTCGTGGCCGGACTTGGCCAGAGTGATATCGACAAGACCGTGAGCGAGATCGAGGCAGAGGGCGGCACCGCGCTCGGCGTGCTGGTCGATCTTGCGGACGAAAGCGCGGTCGCGGATTGCGTGCAGCGCACGGTCGACACCTTTGGCGCGCTCCACGCTCTGCATGCTAATGCCGCAGCGACCGGCAAGGAGGCCCTCGCCAACGATGTGGTGCTGGCCGATATGGACTTCGCCGCATGGGATTATGTGATGACAATCAACCTGCGAGGCCTCGCGCTGGCAGCGAAGTACAGTATTCCTCCCATGATCAAGGCGGGCGGCGGCTCGATCGTCTTCAGCGGGTCCGGTCGCGGAAGGCAGGGGCATCTCGAATATACCGCCTATGGCGTATCGAAGTCCGGCGTTGAGGGACTTTCACGCTATGTCGCGACCCAATATGGCAAGGACGGCATCCGGTCGAACGTGCTTGAGATCGGTCTTATCATGACCGACGCGGTAAGAGGTAACGTCCCGGAGCAGCTTCGCGACCTGTTCCTGCAACATCATCTGACGCGTGAGTTCGGGCGGCCTGAAGATGTGGCCAGCGCCGCCGCTTTCCTCCTCTCGGACGAGGCGCGGTTTATCACCGGCGTCACCCTCCCCGTCGATGGTGGAATGGGATCCCATGCCTCGGTCTACGCCGATCAACGACGGATGATGAGCGACCTAGCGACAATGGGGGCCTGACCGGCGGGAGACCTTCGCCGGGCTCCCGCCCGGCGGAGCTATCTCGGTAGTTCCTGAAGAATTCTGCACGTCGGATCAGACCGAGTGGGTGCGGGATTCTCCTGGTCGAAGAGCTTCCGCTCGGAATACGCCTCGGTCCGCCGCCCCGATGACCGGGTCATCGTGCAAATTGAGCCGCCGAGATTTACCGTCCGTCGAACAGGGCGGCAGTGAACTCACCAAAATCGGGTCCAATCGCTACAGGGTCCAGTCCCAATTGACGCGCGACCCACGCGCATGATGGACTGTTGAGCCATGAGGTATTTGCGCGAGAAAGCCGTCCCGCTCCGACCAGCCGATCGACGGAACGCATCGTTGCGATCACCATGCGCAAACCACACAGAATCTCGTAATAGGGAAGATCCGAGACCGGACGTCCAAGCGCCTCTTCATAGGTTCGGATCGTCGTGTCGCGATCCGGTAAGCCTTCCAGGCGCGGGACATTGAAGTCTTCACTGAACAAGCGGTCGAAATAGAGCCACCAGGCGAGGTCAATTTCAGCCGGACCGAGGAACGCCCACTCCCAATCGATAATCCCTGAAACGTTATTGTCCGCATCGAACAGCAAGTTCGCAGGGATTGCATCGCCCCACACCAGGTTGACCGGCGGCGCAACGGGTGCATTCGCTCTAAGATAGGCAACAGCGGCCTCCGCCACTGGATGGGACCGCTCGCCAAGAGCCCAATGCAACCATTCCTCGACCCAGGAAAGATATTGCTGCAGACCCGTCGTTCCACGGTTTGGATTATCAAGGAATTCAAGGCCGTTTCGCCAGTCGACGCGATTGACGGCGGCAACCGCGCGGATTGCGCGCTCCCAAACGGCTGCCCGCTCGGGCAAATCGAGCGACGCTACCCAGCCTTCGCGATGATAGTTCGGAAGCTGTGGTACGATGCGACCTGGTAGCTGCTCCATGATGAGAAAGGGTGCGCCAAAGCGATTTTCCTCTTCATCCATGCCGAAAACGCGTGGAACCGGGAGCGACGTTCGCGTCTGCAAGGCGTCCATGATCCGCGCTTGCGTGATCAGGCTGGCGTCGAAATTAACTTCTTGTCCAGGAATCTGGCGCCGAAAAACAAGCCGTTCTTCGACCAGCTTTTGGTCAAGACGGTACGATGCCTTGAACAATATGGTTTCCGCCGAAAAGCCCGCCTTCATCGCCTCTTCCGAGAGGTTCACGGTCATATCCGAGGAGCCAGGGATCAATTCGAGAAGATATTGCTGAAGACTCAGCCGTACATCGTCGCGAGAGGCTGATGCCCGTTCGCTGGTTGCGGTATTCGACAGGCTCATTTCTTCACTCTCACGATGATCTTCCCCGCCACGCCGCCAGCCTCCAACGCCGCCCACGCGCCGCCGACATCTTCAAGATCGAACACCGTTGATTCCACGGTCAAGGGAATGGAGCGCGCAAAGTCGAGCAGGCGTTCGTAAGCCGCCCTGCGCTCATCGACGCTTCGGTGGCTGGTCCCCACGCCAAAATGCGTGCGCTGAAACAGGTCCTTGAGCGAGACGGTCATGGTCTCACCCGCCTGGATACCGATACTCATCATCCGCGCACCCAGGGCGGTGGCGCGCAATGCGGCTTCGGCGGGCGGGCCGTAAAGACAATCCAGCACGACATCGAAGCCGTTGCCGGAGGCATGCTTCAGGGCTGCCGCATCATCGCCCTGCCCCAGTTGAACGATGTCATCGGCGATGCCGCGCTGTTTGAGGCGCTCCAGCGCCGCCAATCCCCGTGCCGCGCCAACCACGCGACCCGCTCCCATCGCGCGGCTCAACTGAAGCGCGATCTGGCCGAGCGGCCCGGAGGCTCCAAGGATCAGGACATTTTCCCCCGGTTGAATGCGCGCCAGCTCGAGTGGCACCAGCGCGCCGGTTCCGGCGATCGCCAAAGCGATCGCGGTGCTATCGTCGATCTCGTCGGGGATCGGCCAGACTTCCTCCTCGGGAACGATCGTGAATTCGCAGACCGCTCCCGACTCGGGTATGGAGTGGCCAAAATAGACCCTTCTGCCATCGGGCAGCCGTCCCACCCCTTCGCCGCCGATCGTATAGGGAACCTCCGGGACCTTATACCGTCCCTGCGCCCGCATCAGATCGCCGTTCTGCAGCCCTGCGGCCAGCACTTCGATGCGACAGGTCCCTTCGGGGACTCCGAATTCCGGCACATCTTGCAAAACCGGCGTCCCGTTTCTTTCCAGCATTCTTGCTGCGCGCATGGGCTCTCGATCCTATTGCGTACCATCGGCGCGAAAAAGTTTGCCGACAGCCGAACGATCCGACCATGGCTGACACGTGCCGACATATTCTGGGCACGACGGATACAGGGCCTGTCTCCACAATGCACCCGCACAGGGTGGACACGACGTAAAGATGGTTTGCTTTACGACGGAACCGCCCGCCTGTTATTCTGAGCATGCATGGCGGAAATCTACGCTTCCACTCGCCAACTCCCGTTCCGACAGGAAGGGGATATCCTCGCATGGGGCGCTTCACCTTGACGCCTCCCAGATCCCAGATCGCTGGCATTCAACCATCCATCGGAAAGCATCGGAAATGAAACGACTTGAAGGAAAAGTGGCGATCGTCACCGGCGGCGCCGGAGGCATTGGCGCCGCAGCCACCGCCAGGTTCGTTTCCGAAGGTGCACATGTTGTCGTGGCCGATATCGACGAAGCGCGCGCCAAGGAGGTTGCGGACCGGCACGGCGACAAGGCCTTTGCCTGCGCGTTCGACGCGGCGGACAATGAATCCGTGCGCGCGCTGATGGATGGCACTGCCGCACGGTTCGGGCGGATCGACGTTCTTTACAACAATCTCGCCCAGCTAAGCGAAGTGGCTGTAACGCAGGACACCACCGTCGTGGACACACCTTTTGAGGTTTGGAACGACTTAATGGCGATAAACGCAGGGAGCTACTTCGCCGCCTGCAAGTTTGCCATTCCCCACATGCTGGCAAATGGCGGCGGTGCAATCATCAACACGGCCACCGGCTGCGCCCTCGCGGGGGACGTGCGGCGGACCAGCTACGGCGCGTCAAAGGCTGCGGTGGTGGCGCTTACGAAATATGTCGCCACGCAATATGGCAAGCAAGGCATCCGCTGCAACACGATTGCCCCGGGCCTGATACTGACCGAAACGCTCAAACGCGCTTCTCCCGAATTGCTCAACCTTATGAGCCGGCATATCCTGACGCCGAGGCTGGGCCAACCTGAAGACATAGCGGCCCTGGCCGCGTTTCTCGCTTCCGACGAGTCCGGCTATATCAATGGCGAACTCATAGCCTGCGACGGTGGCCTGCTTGCCCACCTTCCCCAAACGGCCGAAATCGAGGATCTGATGAACGCGCAGTCTTGAAGATGTGCCGCTTGCGCATTTGAGCGAGCGCTCGCCGCCGCAAGCGTTCGCACACGTATCGACAGGCTGGTGAGCTGGTCCACCCATTCGGCGTGCGCCGTCAAACTGCCCACCAAATTCTGATGCCGGAAGCGCATCAATTCACACCACGACCGCAGGAGACCTCACATGAAGACCGTTCTGATTACCGGCTGCTCAACCGGGTTCGGCTTGGAGATCGCGAAGTATTTCCTCGACCGTGACTGGAGAGTCATCGCCACCATGCGCACGCCGAAGGCCGATATCCTGCCTGCCTCGGACCGCCTGCAGATCCTGGCGCTGGATATCACGGATGCGGAAAGCATCAAGCGCGCCATAGAGGCAGCCGGGCCGATCGACGTCTTGGTGAACAATGCTGGCATGGGGGTCACGAACGCGGTCGAAGCGGTCTCGATGGACATGGCGCGCACCGTCATGGAAACCAATACGCTCGGGACCATCGCGATGGCGCAGGCGGTGATACCGCAGATGCGGGAGCGAATGGCCGGGACCATTATCAATCTCTCTTCCAGCACAACGCTTGAGACGTATCCCCTGATTTCAGTTTATGTGGCCAGCAAGGCCGCAGTGAACGCCTTCACCGAGTGTCTTGCCGTGGAACTCGAGCCGTTCAATATCGCGGTCCGCTTAGTGTTGCCGGGCTATTCAACGGACACGCCCTTCCATTCGCGACAGCAGTTGGTGAACGGCGGCCTGCCGGAAGCCTACCACGAAATCGCGCAGAAGATGTTCGGCGCCGCGCAGTACGTTACAGAATTCACCCGGCCGCTCGATGTCGCCGAAGCGGTGTGGCGTGCGGCAACCGATCCTAGCTGTCCGCCTCGGATCGCGGCTGGTGCCGACGCGGAGACGCTGCTGAAACGCGAACAGCAGGCCCACTGAGGCCAGGACGTTATGCTCAGCGGGGCCGACTTGGGCAATCCCCTTACGGTACGTCAGGATCGTAAGGTTTACCCATTGTCGTTCCCCGATAGGATCGGGTGAAAATGTCAATTGGGAGCGAACGGCCAATGTCGACCCTGTTTGAAGGCATGACGAAAATTTGCTTCGTCACACATGACGTTGATAAGGCGGTCCAGCATTGGGCCGAGGGCGTAAAGGCTGGGCCTTTCTACGTCATGGCCAGCGCCGCCGATTTCTTCGGTGAACGAAGCTTTCGTGGAGCTCCTGCCAGGGACGACTTCAAGGCGGCGCTGGGCTTCTCTGGCAACACTTTGATCGAATTCGTCGAACCGACCAACGACGAACCCTCTGTTTTCCAGGAAATACTAAAAACCAGGGGGGACATGGCATTTCATCACATATATCCCAATCTCCGCCCGCTGAGCGACGCCGAGTATGACGCGATGCACAAGCGCTACCTGGAACTAGGCTACGTCGCGGCGCTCGAAAGCACTTTGCCGGGTGGCGGTCGCTGTACCCATTTCGATGCTTGCGAACACATTGGCGTGTATGTCGAGTTGATGCAGTGCTCGCCTGAGGTCTATGTCGGCTTCGAAAAAATGCGCGCGGCGCATGCCAACTGGGACGGTGACCGGCCCCGCCGTGAGCCCGCCGAGCTGTTCCAATGATCGAGTAAAGCAGTTGGTGGGCATGACGACGTCCACTTTGCTTATCAAAATGAAGAATCTCGGCGGATTCAACAGTTTGCCCAGAGACCCGTATCGGATTTAGGTTCTTACGGGCAATCGCAAGCCCCGCCGGACGTCTACTTTGACGCCAATGTACGGCCGGTAGGGGCGCACATAGCGGTCTCTGTGCTATGCTGCGCAGGCGTTTCCAACGCTATCGACCCGACCGCGCGCTCTTGAATCGGCGGCACCGTTTCCCACGATCTCTGAGAGCCCGCCAGCCATCCGGCTCACGTCTGCTCGATCATGCCCCCGTCACCCGCGCGTGTGATATTGCCGGAAGTGCGCTCGTTCCAAGCGCAAGAAACGGACCTTCAGCGTTGCCCATCATTTCCCGCCTTCCGGCTCTTGTCCAATTTTCTGCCTTTTGAATTGGCTGGAGCATACGCTGCTCCAGCCAATTCAGGCATGTTTATCGAACGATCAGAAATGATAGCGACCGGTCACCCCCCATGTCCTGGGAGGGCCCAGATACACCGACGAAGTTGGGAAGAACTTCAAAAGCACCAACGTACCGGAGGCATAAAACTCGTTGGTCAGGTTTTTGACGAAGACACCCACATCGAGCCCGCTACCGCTAATGTTTTTCCAATCGAGCCTCGCATTGGCGAGGTTATAGCCCGGCATCTTTTCGCCCCCCTGCCCGCCGAAGTCGGCGGTCATGAACACATCCCCGTTCAGAACGAGGTCGCCATTGAGGGGATGAACGGGCAGCGTCCAGCTACTCGAAAACGTCCCGGAGAATGACGGCGCAAACCTGTTCACATCCTGCGCGCTGAAAATAGCCGCAGGGAAATTCGCAGGAAGGGTGACACCATCAACCGATACGTGGGTGTAGGCTCCGTTGAACGAAACGTTGAAATTCGGAGTCGGCGATATCGAGAATTCCGCCTCAACCCCCCAGATCGTTTCGTCAGCGGCATTGATGCCCACCGAGCCCTTGTTTGGAGCGTCGGGTACACCCAGCCCCGGAGGGGCGGAAAGCAGTGTCTGCGTATTCAGGAACTGGAGAGCGTTCTTATATTTTGTGTAGAAGGCCGCCATATTCCAACGGCCTCGCGCGCCGCCAAGTTCGAACGTCAACTTCGAGCCCAGCTCAAAGTCCTGAAGCTTCTCCACTCCGGTTTTCTGGAACGGCCGCAGATCGAAACATGTACCTCCGGGCACAGGTGTGCCGGCGCAGGTTGTGTACCATGTCTCAAAACGCGGTGTGTTCACATTTGCAGCGCGAAATCCGCGGCGATGTTGGGCATATAGCAACCAATCAGGCGTGACCTTATAATCAAGACCAACCGTATAAGACGGCTGATGGCTATTATTATCGATGGTTCCGACGCCATCATTTGGATCGTTGCGTGCGGCCACCGCACGGCATTCTTCATCGGTTGCCCAACGGACAACTCCCGGTACATTGCCACCACATGCCGAGGATTTGTCCCAACTGTAACGGCCACCGACGTTCAGGGTCAATTTATCTGTGATCTTGAATCCGACCTGACCATATACTGCCGTATTCTTATTTTGAACTTGCGACGTAACTGCTGGCGCTGGGACGCCTCCGATAGAGAAGGCGGTGAACAGCGCACCACCCCGACCATGCGGCTTGTCGTTGTTGTAGTAAAAACCCGCAATGAAGTTGAAACGGTCAAAGGTACCGAGGATCTGTGTTTCATTTGTGAGATATTGACGATCAGAACCGGAAATACCATTAAACAGTGTGAAAGGAATAGACGCACCGCCCGGACCAGCCGGGACGGTTAGACCTCCAACGGCTCCCGTATTTCCGCCTTCAAGAGATTGAATCTCTCTATATCCGAAGATGTTGCGAAGGGTAAATTTGCCCATATTATAAGACGTGTCGTTGATGATCGACTTCGACTGGGTGTATGACGTCGAACCATTGAGGCCATCGTCATAGGAGCCGCGCGGATTCCTGCGCTGGTTTGCAAGCTGCAATTGAACCTGCGTGTCGAGGGCACCCCCAAGTCCGGGACCAAAAATCGCGGCAAACGGAAAGTTCTGACGCAACAGGTAAGGCCCGGAAGCAAGCTGATCAGTCTTGTGATACTCAGCGATCGTCGTGCTTTTCAGATTGTCGATCGGCTGCAGCAGAAGCGTAACCCGTGCGCTATTCTGGTGGATATTGTCGTAACCAGGCCCGGAATCGAAGGTAAAGTTGCGCGGATCCTGCCGGCGGATCTGACCGGCAACGCGCAGCGCCACCTTGCCGTCCACGATCGGGATGTTGATCGCTCCCTCAAATTCGCGATAATCGAAGCGCCCATAGGTAGCTTGTGCGTAACCGCCAAACTTGTAGTCGGGTGCCTTGGAACTGACCAGAACAGCGCCGCCTAGGGTGTTCTTCCCGAACAACGTGCCCTGCGGACCCTTCAGAACCTGAATCGACGCAATGTCGTAGGTCGGGAGGTTCGAGCCGTCTGGCGGCAAGGCCATGTTATTGACATAGATCACGACGCCGGGCGTTCCTTCGCCCAGCGGAATCTGGCCGATTCCGCGCAGCGACAGGGTCGCGTTGCCCGCGCCGCCTTCGTTGCTGAAGGTCAAGCCAGGCGTAAGCACATTGATGCTGCGAAGGTCTTGCACGGTGCTGCGCTCAAGCGCCCCGGCCGACAAAGCCGTCACCGAAACGGGGACATCCTGAAGGCGTTCGTCCCGGCGACGGGCCGTAACGATAATGTCTTCAGTCTTGGCGGTATCCACCTTCAGCTCGGTTCGACTGGCTTGCGCGTTGGCGGGATTTTCCTGCGCCATTGCGGGGCACGCGAGGGACATCGCGGTTCCGCACAACATAACCGTCCGGGTGACATTCATCTTCATGTTTTCCTCCCCTTCGTCAGCCTTTTCATTGGTGGGCAGCTGACGTAGTGATTTTAGTCCACCGGGGGAGATAAGCTTGCCTGGCAGGCCGGCGAACCTACCGCTCGGCAGGGCTCTATAACCCAACGAATTTGCGCGTGCGGGAGGTTAGGCGATCGGCGTTGGCGGGCAATCCCGTGCAAGCCGTGCAAAGGCAGCCCGCTGCATCTGTGCAGCCTTCCCCCCATCCCGGTTTTAATGATTTTGGTCGTTCACGGCCGATCCGCCGACGTCTCACTTCCTGACCCGATCGGAGGCTGCACCGCATTTCGTTTGGCAATATCCGACAGTCGCTCGATGCCTCCGAGCATGAACGCTGTGAAATGCGCAACGATAGGGCTTTCCGCCAGGTCGCCGGCCCTAAGCGACGGAAACGCCCTTTGGATGGCTTGGTGATCGGCCATGTGCAACATGACACTTACGGAAAGATAGGCCAGGCAGGCGTCCGTGGCGGCGGGATCGTTCTCCGGTAGCTCCATGAATTCGGCAACCAAGCCGCGAATGACGCGGAGCTTGGGGACGAGGTCGGCTTCGCGCAGCAGATCCAGGTGATCGGATTTCCCGAGCGCCTCACGCATCAAGACCTTCATCGGCCAGGCGGTCAGCCCCGCGCTGTCCAGCGCAGTTTCCAGGAGGAGCTGGAACAATCTTATCAACCGCGATTCCGCTGTACCGGTGCTGCTGACCAGTTCGAGGACAGGGTCGAGGCCGACCATGCGGGCATGGGCTTCCTCGACGACCGCCGCGTGCAACCCTTCGATGCCGCCGAAATAATAGTTGATTGCGGCGGCGTTCACTCCCGCCCGTTCGCAGATGTCGCGCCCACTCGCGCCCTCAAAGCCCAAAGCCGCAAAGACCTCTCCGGCCGTCTCGAGAAGCAATTGTCGGGCTGGGTTGTCTTTTTTTGGGCGGTCGCGGGCTTTTGACACCAGTTGGCTTCTCAATACAGGCCGGGCGGAATGACGTTCGGCGTGATGCCCAGCAGAGAGCGTCCGTACACCTCGTATCCTAGCTGGGGCAAGAACGCGATGTGCCGCGACCCGACACCGATGTCGCGCCAGAAACGCTGCAGGTCATTCTTGGTCATAAAAGCCGCGCTGCCGGCGATATGCATCATCTTCTCGACCGAAGCACTGATCAACTCGAACGCCGCCGCATGCTCGCCCTTTAGCCTGGCCCGTTCCTCGAGGCTCAATGCGGCGCGGTCGATAGCCGTAGCGTCCAGAAGCGCGGTTGCGCCAAGGATAGTTTGGCGCGCGACGGAAATCTTAGCCGCAGCCGCACCAATCTCCATTTGGACAACCTGCGAACTCGCCGCCGGATTATGCGTCGTGGTCACGACAGGCTTGACCGCCACCTGCGCTTTCAGCAACTCCAGCATAGCCTCGGCGGCGCCGACAAACATTCCTGCCGACGTGGTACGGATCAGCGTCGTAACGGGCCAGTAATCCGATGGAGCGCCGAAATGGCGACGGTCGGGATCCTTATACTCGAACGATTTTTCGACCGGCACGAATCGGTGCTTGGGCACGAAAACGTCTTTGGCCACCGACGTATCGGATCCCGTTCCCTGCAGGCCCGCCGTATACCAGGTGTTCTCGATCTCGAAATCGGAACGCTTGAGGTAAACCATGTTGCCGTGCTTCAGACTTCCGTCTTCGCATCGAAGCGCGACGCCATACTGACCCCAATTTGCCTGCCGGCTGCCCGAACTGTAAGGCCAGGCCCCGTTGACGATGTACCCGCCATCGACTGGAACGGCGACACCTGGCGGGGTCGCGCCGCTTGAAATCCGGGGGATGCCTGGCCCAAAAAGCTCCTCTTGAATTTCATCGGATGTGAGGCTGGCAATCCAGCCGGTGCCGTTGAGAATTTGCACAACCCAAGCAGCAGACATATCCGCACGGCCAATTTCGCGCATAATCTCGAACATTGCCGTCGTGGACATCCCCAATCCACGCCAACGGCGGGGGACCATGATCCCCCAAAGTTTGAGGTCGTCAATGATCGCAACCACCTTCTCCGTGGGCGTTCGGCCGCGCTCACCAAGCGGCGCTTGCTCTCGAATGATGGGCGCTGCCTCGCGCAAGCGCTGCAGGATGTGGGGGAGCTGCTCATCGCCGAACCCGTAATCCATATCGGTCTCCGACCGCTTTAACATCGTAACCATCTCAATCGCTCCTGTAGGAAGGCAACCGGCCAGCGGCCCTCCATTCTTCACGCGCATGCAAACGTCCGCCCATCAGGAAGCGAGCGCATTCTTGTAGGCGACCCACCAGTTCCATTGCGTGTCGTCCTTGGTGAAACCGTCATAGACATGGCCGGGACCAGGCCAGTCCGCCGGCTTGGTGTGCTCACCGGTAATGGCCTGGTACTTCAGCGTGCCGCGGGACCCCATGACGCCTTTCGAAGACTGCGTTATCACGGACCATGTTTCGGTATCATCCTGCTCGATGACGCCTGAGGAGCCGACAGCCTGAACACCAACAGCGCGCATCCGGCGCTTCATGTCTTCCGGCGCATCCTTTTCCGCAAAAAGCCAGGTGTAGAGTTCCATCTCGTCGGGACCGAGAGGCTGGAACAGATGCATGCCGAGCAATCCGACAAATTCGCCGTTCACATCGGGAGCAAAGAGAAAGACGAAGCTTGCGTTGGGAAACAACCCCCCTGCCTGCAACGGCGATCGCGCAAGCACTTCGATCTGCCCCTCGTCCAGGTGGCGGTAAATTTGGGGAATCATTTCCCGCGTCAAGCCCGGCGGGGGCAGCCGATCGAGGCGCTCTTCGACGGAACATTTGTCGATATCGGTGCCCATAACCGCAGAAAATGTCATTTCTGGCGGGATGCAGCGTCCACCGTGCCCCTGATCGGTACTGATATTCTGGCCATACATCGCGGGCGCATTGTCGTAGATGGAATCCCCCGACCCACCCATTTGACCGGCCTCCATGAGCGAACGGTGAAGCGTCAGCGTGTGGAATCCATCGCCGGTGGACTGCTCCCCGGCGGTTTTCCAGTTGCCCCGGATCCGCACCCGTTGCGGTGGCCCGAGCACTTCCAGGCCGTTGTCCGTTCGGGCGACCAGCGTATCCATGTAATACTTCATATCGCCCAGGAAGTCGTCAAACGGCTCAGGATTTTCGTTCCATGTGGCGAAGATGAAGCCGTTATAGATGTGGACCTTGGCATTTTTCAGACCAAGCTCAGATTTCGGGGTCATCTTACCGTGCATTTGCTCTCGCTCGACGGGGGCGCCGAAGAAGCTTCCGTCCGACCTGAATGCCCAGCCATGATAGATGCAGCGGTGCAGCGCGGAATTTCCCGAATCGACGCCGCACACACGCATGCCACGGTGCGGGCAGACGTTGAGAAATACGTGAACATCGCCCGATGCAGCGCGCGAAACAATCACGGCATCGTTGCCGATTTTGCGCGTGACGAAATCGCCCGCTTTCGGGATTTCGGTGTCATGCCCAAGAAAGATCCACGTCTTCTGGAAGATCGTTTCCATCTCCATTTCATAGACTTGCGGATCGCTCATTACGCGCATAGAAACTTCTCTAGTCTCTTCGCGAACGAGCTCATTCGCAATTTGCTTTGCCGAATCCGGTGTTTTTTGAAAAATCATCGTGCTCATCCTGCGAAGTTATTATGCGTTTCTGACAACAACAAAGATACTACTTCCCTTTTTAATATCTTCCCATACGCGCTTTTTGGCAGTTCATTTAAAAAGAAATATTTCTTTGGCCTTTTGAACCGCGCGATACTTTCGAGACAAAGGGCGTCCAATTCCTTGAGCTTGATGGTCAGGCCATCCCTCGGAACCACCGCCGCAGCGATAATCTCTCCCCATTCGGCGTCCGGCAGGCCGACCACCGAGACTTCCCCGACATCGGGATGGGAAAGAAGCACTTCTTCCACTTCGCGCGGATAGACGTTCAACCCGCCGCTGATGATGACTTCCTTGGCGCGGTCGATCAGCGACAGCAGCCCATTTTCATCGAAAACGCCGATATCACCGGTGTGCAGCCATCCGCCCACTAGCGTGCTGGCGGTAGCTTCCGGCATGTTCCAATAGCTGCTCATCACCACGTCGCCGCGCACGACGACCATGCCCGGTTTTCCGGCGAGCGCTCTTTCCCCGTTGTCGTCCAGAATTGCGACTTCGACGCCGGAACGCACCCAGCCGGCACTTGCCATCAATCTGCCCAGCGCCTCTCCGCTCGCGGAGCCGTAGGCATGCGCCGGAACACCGCTGATCGTCATCGGAGACTCGCCCTGGCCATATATCTGCGCCAGACGCGGGCCGAGCACGGCAAGCGCCCGCGCCAGATCTTCGACATACATCGGAGCGCCACCGAAGAAGATCGTCTCGATTCCGCTTGCGACGGCAAGGCTGGCGGAAGCGCAGGCAACCAGGCGGTTGAGGAACGTGGGCGCCGAAAACAGATAGGCGTTGCGCCAATGGCTCGTCAGCCCAAGCACCCCTTCGGCGCTACGATCATCCGGTCCCGGGATGACATGGAGCGCGCCGCCAGCGGTAAAGGGAATCGCAAGCAATCCAGACGCGTGCGAGAGCGGCGCATGGTGGACGATACAAGCGCCATCTGATGGCGTGCCATAGTCACACAGTTGCGCCGTAGCCATTGCCCGCAACGCGCCGTGGCTCAACGTCGCGCCCTTGGGCTTCCCGGTCGTCCCGCTCGTATAGAAGATCCAGGCCGGATCCTGAGACTGCTTCTCCGCCGGCATCTGGTCGGTCGGCTCCACGTAGAGAGCCTGGAATCCCGCGCTCTCGACGTCGATGACCGCCCTGAGCGTATCGACCTTACCGAGCAACGTTGCCAGCCCGCCAACGTGATCGGCATCGCTGAAGCAGATGACCGCTCCGCTATCGGCGACGCAATGCTCGACCTCGCGAACCTGAAGGGCCGAGTTCACCGGCACGATGATCAGCCCGCGGTGCAGAGCCGCAAAGATCAACACGAGATAATCGGGAAGGTTCTTCATCGCCACGACGATGCGATCGCCGGGCTCGGCAATCTGGCCGAGGCCCTCCGAAAGCATCGTCACGCGGCGCCACAGACCGGAATAGTCCAGCAGTAGCTCCCGCCCGTGCGCCAACGCCGGAGCCGATGGCGTGATCGACGCGCTTCGCGACAGCAGCAGCGCGACGTTCACGATTGCGGCCTTTCGAGCACGGTGATGCAGACCGCCGCCTCTTCGACCGCCCGGAAGCCGCCGCCATTTTCGGCGATCGCGAGTCTTGCGCCTTCGACCTGGCGGCTGCCCGCTTCACCGCGAAGGTGCGTTACCAGTTCGAAAATCTGCGCGGCCCCCGTTGCGCCGATCGGGTGCCCCTTCGACACCAGACCGCCCGAGGGGTTCACGGGAATACGCCCCCCGATCCGCGTAGCGCCGCTTTCCGCCAGTTGCCCGCCTTCCCCGAAATCGCAGAACATGAGGTTCTCGGTCTGGAGGATCTCGGCAAACGACGTTGCGTCGTGAACTTCGGCGAGCGAAATATCCTTGGGATCGACGCCGGCCTGCTCATAGGCTGCAACAGCCGCGAGGTGGGAGACGTGCTGGCGATAGTCGCCAACCGGGCGATCGCGGCCGCTGCGCACGACGCTGGCAAGGACTCGCACCGCTCGGTTGGCGCCGAAACGCCGAAGCGCGCGCGGCGAACACACCAGAAGCGCCGCCGCGCCATCACTCACCGGAGAGCACATCGGAACGGTGAGCGGCCATGCGACCGGCCGACCGCCAAGAACCTCGTCCAGGCTGAATGCGTCGCGAAACTGCGACAGCGGGTTGAACACCGAATGCCCATGATTCTTGGAGGCGGCAGTGGCGATCTGCTCCACCGTCGTGCCGAACGTCTCCATGTGCCAGCGGGCGATGCCAGCATAGATTTCCATGAAAATGCTCTGCGCCTTCGGCAACCCACGCGCCGACTCGGGGATGACGCCGCGCCCCATCCCCGACATTAGCGCGCCGTTTTTCTCCGCGTTTGCCACATCCCAGCAGCCATCGAAGACCGCCGCGATCCGCTCCCGCTCCGGCACGAACATCTTTTCAGCGCCGACCACGAGCGCGACGTCGACTGCCCCATGCGCTACTTGTGACACGGCCAGCGACAGCGCGGTGGAGGAAGACGCGCACGCATTCTCGACGTTGATGATCGGCATTCCCTCGATCCCCGCGGCGGCAAGCGCGGTCTGTCCGCGCACGGCATGCTGGCCTTCGATCGCGCCCTGCCCGACATTCCCGAAAAAAACGACCTCGATATCAGACCGAGAGGCACCGGCATCGGCAAGCGCTGCCGCCACGGCCTCCGCCGTAAGCGATCGCAGCGTTCGGTCGGTATGACGGCCGAACGGCGTCATACCTACGCCAGCGACAAATGCCTCTCCCATCCGGGTCTCCCGTTCTCAAATTTGCCGGCACACGACCGTATCAAACAAATGTTTCGAACAGGGGTTTACACCAACGGTTTGGAACGGCAACATACTCGGCATTACAACGTGTCAGTACAGATGACGCGGCCATAGGATGAGGATAGGGCAGATGCTCGAACGAAGCTCCGATGGGGCGAGTGCGCTGGCGGCTTCACGCGTCGTCGCCGGGATCCATTCCCTGGACCATTTCGCGTACGATGTGCCCGACTTGAATGAGGCAGCCCAGTTTTACACGGATTTCGGTCTCGACGTGAAGCGGGTCGGCGACCACGGCCTGGAACTCTACACGTTCGGCAATCCGCATTGCTGGGCCAAGTTGACCCAGGGCCCTCACAAAAAGCTGCGCTATCTCTCCTTCGGCGCCTTCGAACGAGACCTCCCCCATTTCGAGAAGCGTGTTGACGAGGCGAACGTCGAACGCTGCGCGCCGCTGACACAGGATGGCGGCATATGGTTTCTTTCGCCCGACGGGCTCCCGCTGCAAATCAAGGCCTGCGAAAAGTCCTCACCGGCTGCAAAGACCGAGTTCAGCGCCACCAGTTCACCCCCTGGCAAAGCCGGTGCCGTTAGGAAGGCGATAGCGCCCGTGGCGAAACCGCGGCGTCTTGCGCACATCATGCTCTTCACCGCCAATATATCTGGCGCGATTGATTTCTACAGCCAGATCCTTGGCTTGCGCCTGTCCGATCGGTCAGGCGACATCGTCGCTTTCATGCACGGTATCCACGGCTCGGACCATCATCTTATCGCGCTCGCCGCGTCCGATCGTTCCGGGCTGCATCATTCGAGTTGGGACATGCCGACGTTCCACGACGTTGGGCTGGCCTCCCAACTGATGATCGAAAAGGGCCATTCGGCAGGTTGGGGATTGGGCCGCCACCTCCTCGGGGCGAATTATTTCTACTATGTGCGCGACCCCTGGATGAGTTTCGCGGAATATTCCGCCGATATCGATTTCATCCCTGCAGGCGCCGAGTGGCCGGCCGCCGATTATACGCCAGACGACGCCTTCTCGTTCTGGGGACCGCCACCGCCGCCGCAGTTCGCAGCGAATTTTGAACCGTTCTAAGGCCGGAGTGAGCCATGCTCGATGCAACCATCACAGCGCCGCTTCCTAATTCCGCTGAGCGACCGCCCAAGAGACCGAAATCGCTCGCCACCGGCGCGTCGAAACGGGCGCAATGCAGTCAGGCCTTGGAGAGAATCATCGAGGCATCTCGCCTTGAGTTCATAGCCATTGGCCCGGCAGCGGCAAAAATCGACACGATCGCCGCGCGTGCGAACTTAACACGGCAATCAGTCTATTATTATTACAAGAACAAAGAAGAAATATTCTACGACATCGTTATTCGTGAAACCGAGATGTTGGTAGAACAATTTGACCATTTGGATCTTGAAGGCGAAAAGCCGGACGCAGCAATCTATAAACTCCTTCTCGGCCTGGGAGAAAATGCAGATCAGGCACCAATCTTGTCCGCATTCATGGTCAGCCAGGCTTGCTTGCCTGGCTCTGACAAGAAGGCCAAGGCAATTTTCACGAAAATGATCCATAAAATTGTAGGCAGAGTGCAAATCCTGCTCGACCTCGGTGCCGAACAAGGCACGATACGGCAGGGAGTAGATGCCGCGAATTTCTTCGCTGCCGCCTGCATGATTACGTCTGGAGCGAAAAACAACAGACAGTCCTTGCAGATGATCTGTGATATTGACGTGAATGACGAGGACAGGATGACCTCGTGGCAGTTTTTTGCCGTTGATATTCTGATGCGGTCGATCAGAACGAATAATTAGGAGACTGGCTGATGGGACTTTTGGAAGGCAAGGTCGCCATCGTGACCGGCGCCGGCTCCGGCGTTGGCCGGGGCATCGCCCGACGCTTCTCGCGGGAGGGGGCATCGGTCATCATCAACGATATTGACGGCCCGGCTGCGGAACTGTGTGCGGATCAAATCCGGTCTGAATGGGGAGGCATGGCCCACCCCATCCTTGCCGATGTTTCCGATCAAGCAGCGGTCCAGCGTCTGATGGCGGAAACCGAAGCCACATTTGGCGGCGTCGACATCATCGTCAACAACGCATACCGTTCATCGGCCTATGTCAGGTTCGAGGACAAATCTTTGGAGGAACTGCAACAGGTCCTCGACGTCAATCTGAAGGGCACCTGGTTGATGATGCGGGAGGCGCTGCCCTATCTCCGCCGTCGCGACGGGGGCCGCGTCATCAACTTCTATTCGATCGATGCCGATGCAGGCGCATGGCTGCGGTCCGACTATATCGCGAGCAAGGCTGCGATCCAGGCACTGACGCGCGCTGTCGCGATCGAATGGGCGCGTTATAACATTCTGGTCAACTGCGTGGCACCCGTGGCCAAGGGCGCGGGCTTTCATCAGATGGTCGACCAGATACCGGACTTCGAAACTGCTGCGGCTGAAATGAACCCAAGTGGTCGCGTAGGAGATCCTGAAGAGGATATCGCGCCGGTAGCGGTGTTCCTCGCGTCGGACATGGCAAAATATGTCACCGGAGAAACCATCCACGTCGACGGCGGACTCCACATCACGCGATATAGGTCCGAACCAGCCGTGCTGCCGACACAAGATACTGCGTTTCGTCCCGGCGCCGCCTGAACCCGGAGCGTTTGAGCGCACATGCAAACCCGTTCGCCGGACCACGCCTATGAGGCAACGGAGGGGTGTGCCGATCGGAATATGTCAGCATCAATTTCGCGTTTTACAGCGGCGACTGTTGATTTCCTCCGAGGGCCGACCCGGGAGGCGCACAATTTTCACTGAGAAGTGGCCCATGTTCTGACCTCCCCCATTCGACTCTGCGTTGTCAACGTTATCAGGGACCCTAGCGCGCTTCTGCGCTTTCTGGTCTAGTTGGCAGAACTCAGGTCGGGACGGTGATGAAGCGAACAACGATTGTGGACGTCGGTCGCCTCGCTGGGGTGTCGACCAAGACGGTTTCTCGCGTTCTCAACGGCGGCCCCAATGTCAGCGTCGACGTCCAGCGGCGCGTGCGCGCAGCCGCCGAAGAGCTCGATTATCATCCAAATGTCTTCGCCCAAGCGCTGGTGCGGCGGCGTTCGCATATGATCGGGCTCGTCTATGAAAATCCAAGTCCCAGCTATGTAGTGGAGCTGCAGAGAGGCGTGCTTGAGCGCCTTACAGGCGAACGTTACCGACTGGTGGTCATCCCGGTCCGTTCGGTTCAGGAAAATGCTGCGGAGGTCGTTCGATTGCTGCGATCGGCTGCGCTCGATGGTGTGGTATTGGCGCCCCCGGCATCGGACAACCCCGTGATCCTGCGCCAGT
The DNA here is from genome assembly GCF_004208535.1 of Sphingomonas populi. Classification (GTDB taxonomy): domain Bacteria; phylum Pseudomonadota; class Alphaproteobacteria; order Sphingomonadales; family Sphingomonadaceae; genus Sphingomonas; species Sphingomonas populi. The sequence continues at coordinate 36,758 of NZ_SGIS01000026.1, read as the reverse complement.
TGAAGGAAGCGGGGATCTTCTGTGCGCGCATCGCGCCGACCCGGATGATTGATTCTGCACCGAGCAACCTCGTCGATGACGTCACTGCCGCGCGGGAGATTGCCGCTTACGTGATCGCGATGGGGCATTGTGAGATTGCGATAATTCGTGGCGATGCGACCCATCCGTCAAGCGAAGCGCGGATGTTGGGCTATACTCAAGCCTTCCATCAGGCAGGGATTGCGTTGAAATTCGATCAGATCGAACCCGGCTTATTCACTTATGAGAGTGGCCTCGCCGCAGGACGCGCAATTCTGAACCGGCCCAATCGCCCGACCGCCATTCTTGCCCAGAACGACGACATGGCGGTTGGCGCGATGATGGCGGCTCGGGAGCTTGGCATGCAGATACCCGAGCAGCTTTCCGTCGTCGGGTTTGACGATTCCGAGGTTTCGAGAATCATTTGGCCCCGCCTTACGACGGTGCGCCAGCCGGTGTTCGCAATGGCCGTAGCTGCCACTGATATGGTGATAGCCCAGCTTGAAGGGCGCGATCCGCTCGGCGAGGTTGTGCATTCTCATGAGCTGATGATCCGTGAGTCCGCCGCGCCGCCGCCCGGCCTGCGGGGCACCTGAAGCGACTGCCGACGAACGCTCACGCTATGCGGCGCGGACGCACCCGAACGTCTACCGTCTCGTGATCTTCCGGGAGGCTGCGACAGAGCGGCGTTTCGCCGCAAGTGTCACAGCCATTCAATCACAGCGAGGCGCGGAGCCATAGAGGAACGGCAGCGTGGCATACCGCCGTCCAGCGGTCATGCGGGTTACTTCGTGTAGCAGCGAGCAGGAGAAAGCGATCGCACCGCCAAGCGGAGCACGATACCGACGTGCCCCAAATTCAGGGAAGCGGAGCTCGCCGCCATCATAGTCGTCCGTGAGGTTGATCGTCACCGCGATCCGCCGATGCGCCGTGGCGCGAGTGGTATTGTCCCGGTGAGGCGCGAAATGCGCACTGTCCTCAGTATCATAGCAAGAAACGATGTAGCGCTCGATCTCCGTCGGTCGGTACTGGAAGCAGCGCTCGATCATCGGGACCAGCCGCGACATCACGGATTCCCGAAGCCGTGCCTGCACCGCTGCTGCTTGGATCATGTGATCGCGTCGACGCTTGATGTCGTGGTGGTGCACCTCCACCGTTCGATCGCCGACCTGCCGCATGACGCCGGTCTCTTGGCCGCCGTGACGTTTGTGGAGATCGACGAGTTCGGCGGCGAACTGGAGATCGAGGACGTTCGGCAGGATCAGCACCGGGGCGCTTATCTCGATCGCTGGGGCGTCGAGCTGTCGACGCAAGGCGGCCATCGCGTCCGTGCCAAATCGCAGCGAAAAAAGGCCGGTGACCCGCAGCGTCGGGTCGAGCAGAAGCCAGTACGGGTTGAACGTCACGCGTTGGGCATCTGGCTGAATTGCGCCGTAGAGTGCGCTGACCCGCCGGTCTGCGTCGATGAAGATCTGCATGCCGGAGCGTTGCAAGGCGGCGATCCGCCCGGAGACCAAGTCGTGCGGGTCGATCGTGACACCGAGGACTACGGCGCGGCGATCCTTCAAAAGGTCAGCGTTCGCTTCCACCAATCGCAAAGCAGCATCGGCAGCGGGATTTGCTGCGGAGCCGAAAAACAGCAGTAGCACATGCCGCCCGCCCGCCTTGTCGAAATCAGCGCCGGTCGCCTGCCCGAGCATGGGCGCGGTAAACCACGGCGCGGGTTCGCCGAGCGACAGCGGAGGTGAAAATGCATCGGACATTGCGGAGGCGACCCTGGAGCAAAGCCCGAGCCTAGACGAAATGATCCTCAGGTCCAGCCAGCGGGGCCACAGCCAGACGGACCGCCCAGATGCGAACTCGTAGCTGTGCCCGCGATGATTCCGGGTCGTGATGCAATTCTTCGCCGTGGCTCAAAAACCGGACACGGCGTCTTCGGGCCTCCGCGCCCCGCGCGACCTTTGGACTGTCAGGCTGTGTATCGCCGATGACGATAGCGGGTCCGATGTGGCAAATTAACAGCACAATGCTCCCAATCGTTTTTTATCACCGCGAAAGCATCAGCGACCCTGAAAGTCCGGTTGACAACGTAAGCCAATTTGATATCGCTACCAAGTCGACGAGCGGTCAAAAAGGGACGGCAGTCGCACAGCGACGCAGGGGTCGCGATCAGGAGGGGTATGTCATGAAGGATTCTGTCCGTTCGAGTTCGCTCGCGCGCACCACATCGACCATCGCACTCGCTATCGGGCTGATGCTGCCTGCAGGCGCCCTAGCGCAGACCGCGCCGACCGGCCCAGGCGCCGAGGCGACCAACGCTCAACCCGCTGCGACGGATATGGCCAGCACGCAGGCTCAGGCCAGCCCACCGTCTGCGGCGACGGCTGATGACATCGTTGTCACCGGCATTCGCGCCTCGCTTGAGCGATCGATCTCGATCAAGCGCAATTCCACGGGCATCGTCGATGCGATCTCGTCCGAAGATATCGGCAAATTCCCCGATACCAATCTTGCCGAATCCCTCCAGCGCGTCACCGGCGTTTCCATCAACCGTCGTAACGGTGAAGGCGCTCAGGTCACTGTTCGAGGATTTGGCCCGGACTATAACATGGTCACCCTGAATGGTCGGCAGCTTGCTGCGTCGGATCAAACCTCGGTCGGCGGAGAGAATGACTTCACGCGCAGCACCGGCCGCTCGTTCGACTTCTCCAACCTGGCCTCGGAAGGCGTGCGTACGCTGGAGGTCTATAAGACCGGTCGCGCCGCCATACCCTCGGGCGGTATTGGCGCTGCCATCAATGTCGTCACGCGCCGCCCGCTCGACGCGCGCGAAAGCGGGTTCAACGGTTCGATCGGCGGCAAGGTCGATTACGACACGAGCGCAGATGATTGCATCAAGTGCGGCAGCCATGCGACGCCGAATCTTTCCGGGCTGTTGAGCTGGTCCAACCCCGCGCAGACCTTCGGTGTGTCGCTGTTCGGCAGCTATCAAGTGCGTCATTTCTCTGCGATGAGCGCGTCGGTCAACGGATGGAACATCAGTTCGCTCGCCGACCTGCTTTCACCATCGGGCAGCCACGTCAGCGCCTCGACCAAGGTGCAGAACGCGCCGAGCGATCTTAACGCGCTGGTCGCGCGCCCAGACGACGCGCGCTACCATTTTGCCGAGGATAGCAACCAGCGGATCAATTTAAATGGTACGCTGCAATTCAAGCCCACCGATACGCTGACGCTGACCGCCGATGGCCTGTTCGCCCAAAACCGCGCCTCCGAACGCCGGTCCGATGAGGCCAACTGGTTCCAGGCGGCGCCGTTCGACGTGATCGGCTTCGATAAGGGCTACCAGGGCGTCTATACCGCGACGTACCTGCACGAAACCAATGGTGGCCAGAAGGACTCGGGTGCCGAGCAGCAATATCGCGCTCAGAAGAACGTGCTGAAAGATTTCGGCGGCAACATAAAGTGGGACGTGACTGATCACTTCACCCTGACGGCCGACGGTCATATCGGGTCATCCGACAGCACGCCCGACAATCCGAATGGCATGAGTTCGACGCTCGCGTCGATTAGCATCCCGACCCTCAATCAGCATAGCTGGGACTATTCCGGCAACGGTTTCCCCGTCCAGACCGTGCAGTTCCTCGATCCTCCGGGCGGCAAGGGCAATGGCAACGGCATTCTCGACGTGGGCGATCTCGGCAGCCAGGTCGGCCGCCAGATCGCGACCTCGTTGCGCCAGCGCATCAAGGAAGGTCGACTCGACGCCGGCTGGGATCTTGGTGGCGGCAGCCGCTTCGACTTCGGTGGCGATTACCGCGCCACCGATACGCGCTCGCAACAGACGGTCTATAACCAGACGCTCGGCGACTGGGGGAATTCCTTTCCTCGTGACGTTCAGGCGATCGCACCAGGTCAGGTGAATCAGTTCTGCCTCGTCTGCCAGTTCACCCATTTCGATCCGAAGGCCAGCGGCGACGATCTCGTCGCCTTCCGCACCGAAGATGCGACAAAACTGTATAACGCGCTCAGTAGCTATTACGCGGCGCATGGCCAGCCGGTCGCGATTAACGGATATAGTAACGACCGCATCAAGGAAGACATTTGGGCAATTTACGGTCAGTTCACCTGGAAGGGCGAGATTGCCGGACACAATGCAAGCATGGTCGCCGGTGCGCGTTACGAACATACGACGGTCAATTCGAGCGGAATCACCTATGCGCCGGCGGATATCCGGTGGCAGTCGGACAATGATTTCACGCAGGACCTGATTTTCGATACGAAGTATCTGCAAACGACGTCCGGTACGGGTAAGTACAGCAACCTACTTCCATCGCTGGATTTTCAGCTTGAGATCAAGCAGAACTTGATCGGTCGTTTTTCGTTCAGCAAGACGATTGCCCGGCCGACGTACAACAACCTGTTTACCTCGGCGAGCGTAACGAACCCGAACGATGCCACATTCGTGGGGGGGCAGGCCGGTGGCAGCCAGGGCAACCCTGGCTTGCTGCCACTTTCCTCGGACAATTTCGACGTTTCGCTGGAATGGTATTTCAAGCCTGACAGCTACATCTCGGTCGGCTTCTTCGATAAGCGCGTGCAGAATTTCATCGGCACGTCGGTGGTGAAGAAGTCGCTTTATGGTCTCCGCGATCCAACATCGGGCACGGGCGGCCGTTCGGGAACCGCGAATACGCAGTTGCAATCCATCGGTGCGGACGTCAACGACACCAATTTGTTCGTCTACACCGCTTTGCTCGACAAGTATCAGGGCAGCACGGCAGCCGCGACGCAGGAGTTTCAACAGAATTACAACGTTGCTAATCGCCAGTTGAATTTGGATTACGTTAACCTGGTCAACAACACCTATGATGTCGTCGCCAATTCCAACGATCCGTTCTTCCAATTCAACGTCAGCCAACCGACGAACAACAAGTCCGCGGAAATTTATGGCGTCGAACTTGCTGGACAGTATTTCTTTGGCGGTACGGGTATCGGCGTCGCAGCCCAGTACACGTTAGTCCGGGGAAATATCGCGGTCGATGTCGCTGCGCCGATCAATGCCGATCAGTTCGCGCTCGTCGGTTTGTCGGATACCGCCAACGCAACGCTAATCTATAATAAATACGGCATTTCGGCCCGGTTGTCTTACAATTGGCGCGACAAGTTCCTTTCGGCGGTGAATGCCGACGGGTTCCACAGTCCGCGGTTTACAGCGCCGCACAGCCAGGTCGATTTCAACGTCAGCTATGACATCACACCGCACATCGCGGTATCGGTCGAGGGTATCAACATCTTCGAGGACGGGCTGAAGGTCTACGGCCGTTCACCGAACGAGATCTTCTTCATGCAGGAGGGGACGGCGCGGTATCTCGCGGGCGCCCGCTTCAAGTTCTGACGGATCGCATCGGGCGATAAAGGGGGAGAGAGGAGCCGTCCGGTAGGCCGGCTCTTCTCTTTACCCGTTTTCGCCGCCACGATATCAACCTCGGGTCGAGTCGACCAAACTTTGAAACACGCGTGGATAGCAGAATGACCAATCGTGTTTTGCTTAACAATGTCGATCATGCAGCGCTGACGATCATGCCGCAGTTCGGCGACGCATTCGGCCATCGGACGAATTCGGTCCGCGTCTTCCCGACCGAATATACCGAAGTGGCGCGCGAATATCCGATCCTTTTCCGCAGGGATGAAGAGACCAATCAGATGTTCGCGCTCGTGCTGCTCGGGCTCGATCGCGATGAGAACCTGTTTCTCAGCGGGGAAGGCTGGAATGCGCGCTACATCCCGGCGGTTTATGCACGCGGACCGTTCTCGATTGGCGTCCAGCCCGAGAGCGACGGACGGCCAGCCGATGCCTTGATCCATGTCGATCTGGATGATCCGCGCGTTGGCAGCGGCGGGTATCCGGTGTTCCTGCCTAAGGGTGGTAACGCGCCTATCCTTGAGCGCGTCTCGGACGTACTCCGCACCATCACGACGGGGATCGAAATCGAGCCCGCTATGTTTGCGGCGTTCACGGCCGAGAACCTCATCCAACCGGTGCAGTTGAAGATCGAAATTGACGCCACGCGCCGATACGATCTCGTCGGTTTCCTGACGATCGACGCCACGGCACTCGCTTCGCTCGATGGCGAAGCGCTGGGTCGTCTCCACCGCGCGGGTTTCCTTGGCCCGGCGTTCGCCGTTGCCGCGTCGCTCGGCAATATCAACGCGCTGATCGAGATGAAGAACCGTGCGGGCGCCTGATGCTGACGCCGCAGTAACGCTGGACCGCGTACCCGAGATCACTGGCATCGACTCGGACGCGATCCCGTTTGAACACATCGTGGCGGAAAACCGGCCCGTCGTGCTGAAAGGCGTCGTGCGAGACTGGCCGTTGACCCGAGCAGGCGCGCGTGGACCCGGCGCGGCGATTACGTATCTGCTTGGCTTCTATGCCGGCGCGCCGGTCGCGGGGTACACTGCTGCGCCGGAACTCGGAGGTCGGTATTTTTATGACGACAGCGCCACGCATCTGAACTTCGCACGAGAGCGCGTACAACTGGATGAATATTTGAACCGCGTGCTCGCGCACCTCGATGATCCGGGCGCGCCGAGCTTCTATGTCGGCTCGACCGACCTCGACACCTATCTGCCTGGGTTCCGCGGCGAGAACGATTTGGCCCTCGACCCTTTGACCCGTGCCGGGCAATACCCGTTGGTCAGCATCTGGCTCGGCAACCGAACGGTTGCCACGGCGCATTACGACCAATCGAACAACATCGCCTGCTGCCTCGTCGGGCGGCGGCGCTTCACGCTGTTCCCGCCCTCGCAAGTGAGCAACCTCTACCCCGGCCCCCTCGAGCCGACCCCGGGCGGTCAGGTGCTGAGCATGGTCGATTTCCGTGCGCCCGATCTGGCGCGCTTCCCCCGTTTCGCCGATGCGCTCGCGGTTGCGCAGGTTGCCGAATTGGAGCCCGGCGACGCGCTGTTCTATCCGGCGTTGTGGTGGCACCATGTCGAAGCGCTCGATGCGTTCAACGCCATGGTCAACTATTGGTGGAACGATGCGCCAGCGCATGCGGATTCACCGATGACGACACTGCTTCACGCCATGCTGTCGCTCCGCGAACGCCCGCTCGTCGAGAAGCAGGCCTGGCGTGAGATTTTCGATCATTACATATTTGGTCCCGCAGACCGACCGATCGCACACTTGCCCGAGCCGGCTCGCGGCGCACTTGCGCCTCTGGATGAGACGGCGGCGCGCCGGCTTCGCGCGCAGGTGCTGCAACGCCTGAACCGTTAAAGACAGATCGCGACCCGTTCGGCTGCGTTGGATTGACAAGGTTGTCATAGACATCGCGTCATCGAGGTTGGGGAGAGATACTATGGATCGCCGTAAAGTCATCGCGTCCGGGTGTGTTACGGGTGGCAGGTTTTCGCACACGCCCAATCGCGTCGCCAATGGCGATACCGGCGACATCGCTTACGACAGCTATCACCGCTATCGCGAGGACGTCGGGATGCGGCAGCAACCGGGCGTGAACGGGCCGATGGCGACACCAGGCGCTTCGGGCTGCACCATGTCGATGTCGCAACGCGCTGGTTTAAAGCTGAAATGGAAAATGGTGGCATGAGCGATATTCCCCATAATCACCGCGTGAAGCGGGTCGTCGTCGCCGGCGGCGGCACTGCTGGCTGGGTGACGGCGACCGCCCTCGTGCGTCACCTCGGCGCGTTGATCGATGTGACCTTGGTCGAATCCGACGAGATCTCGACCGTCGGCGTCGGCGAATCCACCGTACCGACCTTTCGTAGCTTCCACGAATTTATGGGCATCAACGAGCCGCGCTTCATGGCCGCGACGCAGGCTACGTTCAAACTCGGTATCGAGTTCAAAAATTGGGCCCGGATCGGAGACCGTTACATCCATCCGTTCGGTACGGTCGGCAAGACGGTGAGCTGGATGGCGGATTTTCACCACTTCTGGCTACATGCCCGCGCCAACGGCTATGGCGGCGAACTCGGTGAATATTGCTTGGAGTGGGTCGCGGGCGAGGCCAATCGCATGTCGCACAAGGTCGCGCCGGGGATTGGTTATGCCTATCATGTCGATGCGACGCGATATGCGCGGTTTTTACGCGGTCTTGCCGAACCCGCAGGGGTCAAGCGGATCGAGGGAAAGATCCGCAACGTCGAGATCGATCCGTCGACTGGCGATATCGCGGCACTCGTGCTCGAATCGGAAGAGCGGATAGAAGGTGACCTCTTCATCGACTGCACCGGCTTCCGCTCGCTGCTGTTGGGCCAGGCGCTCGGCGTGGAGTTCGAAGACTGGAGCCAGTGGGTCACTACCAACAGCGCGGTCGCGGTCCAATCGGTCTCTGCGCCAACGTCCCAACCTTATACGTCGGCGATCGCGCACGAGGCGGGGTGGCGCTGGAAGATTCCGCTACAACATCGCGACGGTAACGGCTTGGTGTTCTGCAGCGAATTCATGTCCGACGACGAAGCGCGCGCGAAATTGCTTGCCGAAATCGAGGGCGAGCCGACGGTCGAGCCGTGGTTGCTGCGTTTCAAGACGGGGATGCGGGTGAAAACCTGGCACCGCAATTGCGTCGGCCTGGGGCTCGCCAACGGCTTTATTGAGCCGCTGGAATCGACCAGTATTCATCTGATGATGGCGGGCGTGACGCGGCTTATCCAGGATTTTCCGTTCATGGGGTGCCACGACGGGCTGACCAACCATTTCAACGAAAAGTCGCGACGCGAATTCGAGTGTATCCGTGACTTCATCATCCTGCATTATCATGTCACCGAACGCGACGATTCACCGTTCTGGCGGCGGTGCAGAGATATGGATATTCCCGATTCGCTTGCCGAACGCCTCCGGCTGTGGCGCGAGGACGCGCGCGCGTATCAGCTTCCCTACGACCTCTTCCGTGTCGACAGTTGGACGACCGTGCTGACAGGGCAGCGGCTTTGGCCGGCGGGCTATCATGCGATCGCGGAAAGCATGGCGCCGGGCGAACTCCGCAAGGCACTCGACCGCATGCGCAGTGAAGTGGCCGCCAAAGCGCTCACGATGCCGACGCATCCCGAATTTCTCAGGAGCTACTGCCCGGCCGATTTGCTCTAGCGCCCGGGCGCGGCCGGTGGAGCTCAGCCCTGCGCGGGTGTCGCTCGGCATGGTCGCCGACGATGTGCTGGCATGCCGGGCATGAGCGCGGTTCAGCAGTTGCGCGGCGGCGCGTCAGATTGGCGGCGGATCAGCGCATAGCCAATCTGGACGTGCGGTTCGGCAATGTCGCCGCGGGTTGCGCTCTTGTCGAGGCGGAGTGCCTCGACGAGCAGCTCGACCGCCCTTCGTGCCATGTCGGTGACGGGCTGGCGGATCGTGGTTAGCTCGGGCCAGATCGTCGCCGCGAGCGCCGAATCGTCGAAGCCGACCACGGTGAGATCGCGCGGCACGTCGAGATCGCGGCGGTGCGCGACCGCGATCGCGGCCGCCGCCATATCGTCGTTCGCCGCGAAGATCGCGCTCGGCGGTTCGGGCAGATCGAGCAGCCGCTCGGTCGCGTCGAGTCCCGAGCGATAGGTGAACAGCCCGTCGGCAATCAGCGCTTCGCTGGCGGGCAAACCCAGATCGGCGAGTGCGGCGCGATACCCTTCGAGCCGGTCGGCGCTCGCGGTCTGGTTGGGCGCGCCAGTGATGAAGCCGATCCGGCGATGCCCGAGGTCGCCGAGATGCCGCGTCATGTCATAAGCTGCATGGCGATCGTCGATGCTGACCGACAGCGCCCAGCCCGGCGCACGCCCGGTCGAGATTGCCATCACCGGAATGCCGCGCTCATGCAGCGCCTCGAGCATCAGCGCAGAATCGCATAAGGGCGGTGGCAGGATGATCCCGTCGATCCGCCCGCGCGTAAGATGCTCGATCGCCGCGATCTCGGTGCCGGGCTCGCATTTTTCGATGACGATCTGGACCGCCTGGCGGCTTGCCTGGTCGAGGCAGCCGACGAGGAATTCGCTGAAATAGAAGAAGCTCGGATTGGTGTGGAGCACGCCGATCCGCATGTCCTCGCCCCCCGCCAGCATCCGTGCTGCGGTATTGGGGGCGTAGTTGAGAGCGGCGATTGCCGCCTCGACGCGGTCGCGCGTCCCCGGGCGGATGCCGCCCTTGTCGTTGATGACGCGCGATACCGTCATGGGGGAGACCCCCGCGTGTGCCGCCACGTCTTTGATGGTGGGGACATTGTGCTGGCGGCGTGAACTACGGGATTCCTTCATTCGGGTCCTTTCGGCATCGAAACTCCTCAATTCGGCATAAGGATCGCCGGATGTTCCTCTCAGGATGTTTGGGGCCGATCGCCCACACCCCGTTCAACACCATAATTCCGAGGGATCGCAACCGAACCGATCTACGGCTCGAAACGCTGGCCCTTTACGGCATCCAGACCCCTATTCGTTGCCGCCCGGATGATAATCACACCCGGCGATGATGGACGATTGCGCAGGCTTTATGGAAGGGTGGCCGGCGCACCAGGGGAAGCGTGTTGGATCTAGCGCACCGTCGTGAATTGATGCCAGCACGTTCTGGAATTGCTTTTTCCGTCTCGCGGCTTCGGCTTTTAGCGTGACGCCCTTAACCTCGGTCTCGACGCCCGAGAGAGGATTCATCGAAACAAATTTTCCATCGCCGTAAAGTTTCCAGTGCGCGTCAAAGACGAAGCGCGCCGGTTCGAACAGCCAGGCAGGAGAGTAATGTTCGAAAATCCAGTCGCGCCCAGTTGTTCTCTGACCCAACATAACCGGCAACTGGCTAACGCCATCCGTTGACTTCGGATCGAGAGGAGCGCCCGCGATCTCCGCAAAGGTGGGGAGTATGTCTTCAAACCCGACAAGAGCCTGTGAAACAGTATCTGCGGGTATCCGTCCTGGCGCCCAGGCGACCATCGGAACGTGAGTGCCATTGATTGTCGGCGACCCTTTGCCGCCGTGTATCGAATAGCCATTTCGCGTCGTAGTGATTTGGCGGTTCGTACCGTTATCACCGGTGAAAATCACAACTGTGTTCTTGTCGAGGCCGTCTTTATGCAACGCCTCCATGACGGCGCCGACTTCCTTATCCATATAGCTGACCATGCCAGCGAAGCGCGCTTTGGGCCCCTGTGCTGTCATGCTGTCGGGCGTTGGCACGAAAGGACTGTGCACAAGCACCATCGAATAATACAGAAAGAACGGGCGATCTTTGTTTTTGTGAATGAAGTCGATTGCGTAATCGACATCTCGGTCGGGGCCAAATCCCTCTTCGCTGATTGTCGTCATGTTCGGCGAAACGCGCGTCGGTCCCCAATACCGCGATCCTTTGGCATCGAGCGCCTTGAGTTGCCAAAGAGAGTAATCATCGAAGCCAGCCTGCTCGGGCGTAATACCAACACGCCCGTCGAAGCCATTGCCCATTAATTGCCATTTGCCCACCATGCCGGTGGCATAGCCTGCATTGTGCAATACGTTTGCGAAAGTCCGTTGACCCGGAGCGAGGTAGCCGAAAGCCTGATAATTGTGCCGGTTGTCTAACCCAGTCATCAGTCTCACACGAGAGGGCGAGCAGAGCGGCATCGCATGTGCATTTTCGAACCGCATTCCCTCGCGGGCCAACCGATCGACGTTGGGCGTAAAATACTCCCCGCCGTAAGCGTTGATACCCTCGACGCCGAAATCATCGGCGAGGATCATGATGATATTGGGAGGCCGCTGCGACGGCGCTGCCGGGACGGGCGGCGCGATTGTCTGCCGTGCCGTTGCGGGCAGCGGCACCGCGACGTTCAGCAGGGCTGCCGCTCCCATAAGTAAAGAACGGCAGAATATTCGCAACCGTCGAGGCGATGTTGGCGCAAGCATAGACATCCTCTATAGTGTAGTTTAGCGCAATTAATTCTGGAGTTCGTAAATATCGCGCCAGAACGCCCTTGTTTAAACATCACGTCTATCGGAGTTGCCCTCCGCTGAAATCCGTTACCCCAGATATCTAATGTAAAACTTGCGACGTCAGTTTCTTGAAGTGATTGCATATGCGACAGCGTCTCTGCGCGTTGCAGAAGCCGGTCCCCAGCATGGCGCAAGACGCAATGCCGAGATCGTCGCGTTGTCCGACCGTTCCATTACCCATTTGGCACGCGAACGATGCACCGGAACCCGACATGGCTGGTGCTGGTGTCAATCGGTTCGGGGTGCCGCGCCGCCGGGCGATAGCGCTGGCAATAATTGGGCGCGCAAAGATGCGACCCACCCTTGAGCACCTTGCGCGGGATGCGTGCGGGCGAGCCGGCCTCGAAGCTGTCGTGCTTGCGCGCGCCGCGCGGATTGGCGGGGATGCAGCAACTGCCCTTCGCCTTGCGCTCGCTCTTGTGCGGGGCATACCAGTCGCTCGTCCATTCCCAGACGTTGCCGATCATGTCGTACAGCCCAAAGCCGTTCGGGTCGAAGCTACGCACCGGCGAGGTACGTTCCCAGCCATCGGGCAGCAGGTTCTGGAACGGGAACAGTCCGTGCCAGGTATTGGCCATCAGCTTGCCGCCGGGCGACAGTTCGTCACCCCAGGCGAATTCCACGCCCGCCAGCCCGCCGCGCGCCGCGCATTCCCACTCGGCTTCGGTTGGCAGCGCCTTGCCGAGCCAGGCCGCGTAAGCCTCTGCGTCGCTGTAGGCGATATGGACGACCGGGTGATCCTCGAGTCCGTCGATCGAACTGTCGGGGCCGGCGGGGTGGCGCCAGTCGGCGCCGAATTCGAAGCGCCACCATTGCGACGGATCGCTGGTATCGACCGGGTGCGGCGTCTTGTGGAACACCGCCGATCCGGCGCGTGCCATCTCGATCGGCATTCCGGGATAGTCGCGGGGATCGGGCGCGATCTCGGCAAAGGTCACATGCCCGGTCGCCGCGACGAAGCGCGCGAACTGCGCGTTCGTAACCGGCGTCTCGTCGATCAGATAGGGATCGACACGAACGCGCCGCGCGGGGGCCTCCTCGGGATAGAAGTGATCGGATCCCATGACGAACACGCCCCCGGCGATCGCCCGCATGCCGGCGGTATCCACCGCGCGGTCGCGTGCTTCGCTACGGGTCCTGGCGAAACGGCTGTGCTGCAACGGTGCGATCCTCTCGAGCGACGCCGCGCTGCGGCGACCGGCTTATGCATAAGCGTCAGTAGACGCTGGCGTCCTTTAAATTGGTCGGCGCCGGGTCATAGACGGCTTTCTGATGCGCCGGCCGGCTCGCGCTCCAGCGATACGAATCCCGCGTTTCGCGGCGCAGCGCGACGAGACGCGCCTGCAACTGCTTGGTCAGCGCCTCCTGCCCCGGTTTGCCATAGAGATTGTGGTCCTCGCTCGGATCGGCCTGCAAATCGTACAGCTCATATTCCTCGGGCTCGAGGAAATAATGGATGTATTTGTAACGCTCGGTGCGGACGCCGCGATGCGGGCGAACGTCCTCGAACCCCGGATATTCGAAATATTCGTACAGCCAGTCCTTGCGCCAATCGGCGACTTTGCGGCCTTGCGCCAGTGGCATCATGCTGCGCCCCTGCATCGTCGCCGGCGCGCGGAGCCCGGCGATCTCGAGCAGGGTCTGCGCGGCATCGACGTTGAGCACCATCTCCTCGCGCACGGTTCCGGCGCGGATCATCCGCGGGTAGCGGATCATCATCGGAATGCGGATCGACGGCTCGTACATCAGCCGCTTGTCGTAGAAGGTGTGCTCGCCGAGGAAAAATCCGTGATCGGAACTGAGCATGATCGCGGTGTCGTCGAGCGCGTTGCGCTTTTCGAGCGCGCCCATCACCCGCCCGACATCCTCGTCGTTCGACTGGACCCCGGCATAGTGGTTTTTGACCAGCTCCTCGAGCGTGCGCGGATCGTCGGTGAATACGGCGGTGGTGCCGATCCGGTTCTGCGCCTGCGCCACTGCGCGCGGCTTGCCGGCGTAGCCGGTCAGATCCTCGTCGAAATTGTGCGGGATGGGTATCGGCACGCCGTTGAAATCGTTGAGCATCCGGCGCGGCCGATAGAAAGGCGCATGCGGCGCGTAGAACCACAAGAGCAGGCAGAACGGCTTGTCGCCGCTACGCTCGTTGACCCATTCGACCGCCTTGTCGGTCAGCAGATCATCGACATAGCCGTCATAGGTCTTTTCAGGCGCATAGCTGCCGTTGCGCCCCTCGACGATGCGGGGGTGGAGATAGTCCGCCTGGCCCTTGAAGCCGAAATAATAATCCCAGTCATGGTCCATCAACGCGCCACCGACATGGCTCTTGCCGATGAACGCGGTTTCATAGCCTGCCGCGCGCAATTCGTCGGTGAACAGGCGGTAGTCGCCGGGAATGCGATTGGCGTCGTTGGTGACCGCTCCTGTGGTGTGCGAATAGGCACCCGAGAGGAACGTCGCGCGCGATGGCAGGCACAGTGCGTTGGTGCAGAAGGCGTTGCGGAACCACGCCCCCTCGCGCGCGATCCGGTCCATGTTGGGGGTCTTGAGCAGCGGATGACCGGCAAATCCGAATTCATCGTATCGAAGCCCCTCGCCCAGGAACATGACGATGTTCGGCTTGCGGTTCGCGCCCGTGCGACCGGCCGCCATCGCGCCGCCCGCCACCGCCGTTGCCAATCCGCCGAGCACTGCCCGTCGCGTCGCCGAAAAGTCTTTCATCGCCGCCCCGCTCGTTTCGCTTCGGTATCGCTGTTGCGGGAAACCCGTTGCGTCACCACCGCAACTGTTCCTGCCCGCAGAACGGATCGACCGGACTTCGACCGGTGAACGGAGCCTCGCCAACAAGGCGTTTGACCAGTTCACGCTGGTTGATGGCTAGCGAGCAATAGGCGTTGACATAGGTTTCCATGTTCGGCGCGTCGTAAAGATAATATGGCTGGCCAAACGAGACGAGGAGCGTTGGAATCTCTCGATTGAACTGCATCATCGCCTTGCGCGACCCGCCGTGGAGCTTCGAGAAATCGAGATGGATCTGGCCAAGACTGGGCGTGGCTTCCTGCCCAACCGCGTAGATGAGCAGGTCGGTGTCGTCCCGCGTTGGCGGCGCATCGGCGTCGAAGGCGCGGACTTCGAAACCGCGCGCGCGCAGTTCCTGTTCTAAGGGTTCGAAACTGCGCGGTGGCGCGCCGGAGACGAAGCTCCAACCCGGGTCTGCAAGGATCACTACGCGGCGGTGACGACCCAGGTCGAGCGGCAGCAGCGCGGCCGTGTCCTTGACGAGGGTAAGTCCCTCTCCTGCCGCCCGGGTCGCTACGCCGGTTGCGGTATCGGTCTGCAGCATCGCGCGCACTTCGTCGGTTGGTCGCACCCGCTCGGAAGGCGAACGCCGGTGCAGGCCGAGCCGTGCCTTGAGCGACAACATCCGTGTCACCGCTTCGTCGAGCCGGGTTTCGGACAGCCGCCCCTCGCGTACGCCCTTCAGCATCAACGCCATGTCGCTGGCCGGATCACGGCTGAACAAGAACACGTCGCAGCCATTCTGGATCACTGCGGGCACCGCCTCCGCACGGTCCATCCAACTCGTCAGCCCGCCCATCACCGTAGCATCGGAGACGATCAAGCCGCGAAATCCGAGCTGATCGCGCAGCAAACGCTGATTGAGCAAATGGGACACCGAAGCCGGCGCGAACGCCTCGCGTCCCGCGTCGGGGAGCAGGGATCGCACGAACCCCGGCAACGCGATGTGCGCTGACATGATCGTCATCACACCGTCATCGATCAGCGTGCGAAAGATCCGCCCAAAGCTCTGCTCCCACTCGATCGGGCCGAGTGGATTGACCGAGGTGACCAGATGCTGGTCACGGTCATCGATCCCATCGCCAGGCCAGTGTTTAGCCGTCGCCGCAATGCCGTGCTGCTGCAGGGTACGAACGTAGGCGCGCGCGTGACTGAGCACTCGGTCAGCGTCAGCGCCGAAGGAGCGGGTGCCTACAATCGCGCTGCGGAACGCCCGATTAAGATCAACCACCGGGGCGAAGGACCAATTATAGCCAAGCGCAACGCTTTCCCGCGCAATGACCGCCGCGACCGCTTCGGTAAGGGCCAGATCGTCGCACGCGGCGAGACCAAGCTGGTTTGGGACGGGCGTCGTGAATTGATAGCTGATCGCGCCGCCTTCGATGTCGCCGGTGATGATCGGGGGCACCTCAGAGCTTTCCAACGCTATCCGCGTTTGGGTGAGCGCTGCATCGAGGTCGCCCGTTGGAAAACGATGGATGCCGCCCGGTCGCACGGCAAGCAATTCGGCGGTCTCGGCCGCGCTGTCTTCCCGGCTCGACAAGACGAAAAGCTGCGCGATGCGTGCCTCGGTGTCGAGCGAATTGCGGGTACGCTCAACCCAGTCGCGGTCTTCTGGCGCAAGGGCGAGCGGATCGGCAGATCCGTGCAACAGGTCCGTCATTGCGGTCATTTTCCTCCCCGACGCAAGGCTCAGGAAGACGCTTACACGCTCATGCGTCGCCATCGCCGTGTAGCGCTATACCGCACTAAACGGCGCTGGCAATACCCGCCTTCCGTCAAATCCAGGGTTCATCGGACCGGGGCGATACGCCGCGAACGTGCCGCGCTCGGTGCGGCCACCGAACCGCGGTGAACCAGTTGATGCGGAAGGTAGATAGGGTCAAGCGACCGGATCGATGGCGCGCGCAGACGTTCGATCAGTTCGATCGTCGCGCGTTCGGCGATCGCTGATCCCGACTGGCGCACCGTGGTGAGTGTGGGCCAGATTTTGATGGCGATCGGGCTATCGTCGAAACCCACCACGGACAGATCCTCCGGGACACGGAACCCCATGCGGTGCGCGACTGACACCACGGCGGCAGCCATGTCGTCCGTACTGGCGAAAATCGCTGATGGGCGGTCGGTTCGGTTCAGCAAGATCGCCGCTGCAGCCAATCCCGACTCGAACGTCATTGTGCCATCGACGACCAGGGTCGGGTCGATCACGATACCGGCGGCGGCCAGTGCATCACTATAGCCTTCATAACGGCTTGCACGCACAAGGTGCTCGGGCGACGCGCGAATGAAGGCAATGCGCCGATGACCCATCGCAAGCAGATGGTCCGTCATCTCGCGCGCTGCGGCAACGTTGTCGATCATCACCGACGGTACTCCGACAACCTCGGCGCCGGGCGCCATCGCCATCAGCGGGACGTCAAAAGCGTCCCGGCCCAGCTCGTCGAGCATTTCGCAAACAGGCGCACCGAGGAGGATGCCGTTCGCACCGCTGCGGATCAGCGCTTTTAGCTCATTCCTGATGATGTCGAGGTCCAATGTCTCGTACGGACGGATCAGTAACTGTGCGCCCTTGCGCGTCGTACCCGACAAGGCTCCGACCAGGAGCGCGCTGAGAAAAGCGTTTTCGATATTATGGTATAGAAAACCCACGCGGATCGACGCGGCGCTGGCGAGTGCCTGCGCAGCGAAATTGGGAACGTAACCCAGTTCGTCGATCGCCTTCATCACCGCGGCTCGCGTGGATTCGAGGACCCGCTTGCGATTGTTGATGATGTTCGAAACCGTCATTGGAGACACCCCGGCGCGTTCGGCCACCATTCCCATGGTAATTGCCTGGCTGGACCGGCGGGACGATCGCCCCTCACTCATAATACTTTCTCTCCCACCACCATACCGTGCGGCGTCGCCGAACGCTTTACAAGCCGCTAAAACGTTCGAGAAAAGATGCACGCTGCTGTGTGTCGATCGCGAACGCAGCCGACAACCGCAACCGCGTCCGTTCGTAAAGGCCAGGCGAATATTGACACGACTGGCACATTGCGAGAATAGCGCTACACCGACGATCGATCGGAAAGGGAGCGGCATGTCTGAAGCAAAGTTTTCGCGAGGTTGGCTGCGCCGCGACGTTGTGAGCGCCGCGCTTGGCACTGCCGCCTTGGGGATCTCGTCGGCTGCGGCGTCCAAGCCTCGTCGCCCTTCCAATATTGTTCTCATTGTCTGCGATGACCTGGGCTACGGCGACATCGGCGCGACGGGTGGCCGCACCATACGGACACCGAATATCGATCGGCTGGCTGGCGAAGGAACCGTTTTCACGGATTATTATGCTGCAGCGAACCTCTGCACACCGTCCCGCGCGGGGCTCTTAACTGGCCGCTACCCAGTGCGCACCGGCCTTGGCTACCAAGTCATTCTGGTCGATGACGATCGTGGGCTGCCGCAATCGGAAGTGACGATCGCCGAGGCACTGAAGCCCGCAGGCTATGTTTCGGGGTTGTTCGGCAAATGGCATCTCGGGCATCGCGGCCCTGCCTGGCCCCCAACCAATCATGGCTTCGACCGGTTTTTCGGAATTCCGTACAGCCACGATATGACGCCGCTCAGTCTCTTCTCGGTCGATGCCGGCGGGCCGATACGCTCTGAACCAGCCGACCTGCCGCAGCTTCAGCAGCGCTTTTATGCGGAGGCAGAGCGGTTTATCACTGCCAACGCCGCCAAGCCCTTTTTCGTTGAACTCGCGCTGAGCGCCCCGCATCTTCCCGAGCATCCCCATGCCCCGTTCAGCGGCACGTCCCCGGCGGGCGATTATGGCGATGTGGTCGGTGAGATCGACTCTATCGTTGGCCGCCTGCTCGATCGCCTGAAACAGCTCGGTCTCGACCGCGACACGATGGTGCTGTTCACGTCGGACAATGGCCCATGGTTCGAGGGCTCCGCCGGCGGGCTCCGCCAGCGCAAGGGCGGCGGCGGCTATGACGGTGGCTACCGCGTTCCGCTGATCGTCCGCCAGCCTGGGGTCGTGCCAGCCAATCACCGTAGCAACACCATGACGATGGCAATCGACTTCCTGCCAACCTTCTGCGCGATGGCGGGCGTGGCGCCGCCAGCGGGCGTCACTCTGGACGGCCGCGACATTATGCCCGTGTTGCGCGGCGCGACGATGGTGTCGCCACACGACGAGCTGGTCCTGTTCGACAACGAGGAACCTGTGGCGATCCGTACCCAGCGCTGGAAATTCGTAGCTTCTGATTATTATCGAGGGCGGCGCTTTCCGACCGACCCGCTGTACCCGCAGCTCTACGATGTCGCCGCCGATCCGAGCGAGAGCTACAGCCTAGCCTCACGCTATCCCGAGGTGCTCGCTGACATGCGCTCGCGGCTGCAACGGGCGAAGGCAACCTTTGCGCCGTTTAAGTCCAAGACGATCCCGCCGGTGTTTGCCCGCTCCGCCGCTATGCATCAGGATTAAGCGACGTGGAACAGAGCCAGCCTGGGCCATCGATCGAACCCACCGCATGGCCCTCTGCCCGGGCGGCCTGGAGCGTCGCTGGATTATTGTTTTTGGCCAATACGATGGCGTTCGTCGACCGCCAGGCGCTGGCCTTGCTCGTGCAGCCGATCAAACGCGACCTGCACGTCAGCGACACCGCGATGAGCATGCTTTACGGTCTGAGTTTCACGCTGTTCTACGTGCTGGTCGGTATTCCCATCGCGCGCCTCGCGGATCGCTCCAATCGCCGCACGATCATCGCCGCCTCCGTGTTCGTTTGGAGCATCGCCACCGCAACCTGTGGCATGGCGCGCTCCTATGGGGCCTTGTTCGCGGCGCGCGTCGGCGTTGGTGCGGGCGAGGCAGGTCTGTCGCCTGCCGCCTATTCGCTGCTTGCCGATTATTTTCCGCGCGAAAAGCTCCCCACGGCGATGGGCGTCTATGTGATGGGCACATATGTCGGCGGAGCGTTGGCGTTGATCATCGGGGGGCTGCTCTCAACCGTTGTCCCGCCTAGCGCGATGGTCGTCGTGCCGCTCGTGGGCGCCGTGAAGGGATGGCAGTTGGTGTTTTTGGCGCTCGGCGTTCCAGGCGTGCTTCTTGCCGCAGCCATGCGCCTGATCAAGGAACCTGCGCGGCGCGGCAGCCCATTGGAAACCCGCGTGGCACCGCTATCGGCGTTCTTCGCACATGTCGGCCTGCGGAAGCGCGCGTATCTTGGCATCGGCCTCGGCTTCGCGCTGATGATATTCGTCGGTAACGGCACGGGCGCTTGGATCCCGGCATTCTTCGAGCGTCGCTTCGGCTGGAGTACGGCAGACATCGGGCATCGCTATGGGCTGATCGTCTTCTTCTGCGGCACTGCCGGCGCGCTGGCTGGCGGCGTGGCGGCAAGCTGGTTGCAGCGCCGCAGCGTCAAGCATGGAAATCTGGTGGCGGCGATATTTGGCTTCTCCGCGCTGATACCGGTGACCATCGCCTTCCCGCTCGTCGGCAATCCGTATGTAGCGCTCGCGCTGATCGGAGCGATGAACTTCTTCGCAGGCTTCAATTTCGGGGGCGGCCTCGCCAGTTTGCAGGATCTGACGCCGAACCGGATGCGCGCATTGTTGTCGGCGGGCTACATGCTGACGGTGAACCTCATCGGGGGCGTGCTTGGTCCGATGGCCGTCGCGCTGATAACCGACCACGTCTTCCATGATCCAGCCAAGCTACATCTCGCGATCGCGATGTCTTGCGCTGTGGCCTCGCCACTCGCGCTGATCTGCCTGCTGATTGGCGTTCGTGGTGTGCGTGCGACTGAGACACTCGGGGACGCGTAAGGTCTCGATACAAATAAACGAATTGCAGTTGACAATATAAACACGAGCTTGCAGGTCTAGTGCAGCGCTAAACCGGCATAGTTCGGGGCTTTTGGAGGAGGATACCGTGAAGGGTTACAAGTCGATCTGGCTCGCCGGAGCTGCCGCAG
This sequence comes from Sphingomonas populi, assembly GCF_004208535.1. Classification (GTDB taxonomy): domain Bacteria; phylum Pseudomonadota; class Alphaproteobacteria; order Sphingomonadales; family Sphingomonadaceae; genus Sphingomonas; species Sphingomonas populi. The sequence continues at coordinate 16,014 of NZ_SGIS01000026.1, read as the reverse complement.
GTACGTTCGTCATGACGGCGGGAATCGCTCAGGCGCAGGTCGCCGGGCAAGCGGCCACGACCAGCAATCCCGCGCCCGAGTCGAGCGATCCGTCGATGCAATCCGCGTCGCCCGGCCGAGCAAATGTCGCCCAAGCCGACGGCATCGCTGATATCGTCGTCACGGCACAGAAGCGCACCGAGCGTCTGCAGGACGTGCCGCTTGCGGTGACCGCCGTCGGCGGCGACGCACTTGCCGCGCGCCAGATCAATAGCACGAGCACTCTCACCCAGGCGGTGCCCTCGTTGACGTTCAATCAGGGCGCCACCCCGACCAACACGAGCATCCGTATCCGCGGCGTCGGCACCCAGTTGTTTGGCCTCGGCACCCAATCGTCGGTGGCGACGGTGATCGATGGTGTTCCGCAGGCGCGTCAGGCGCAGGGTTTCACCAGCTTCGCTGACATCGAACGGATCGAGGTGCTACGCGGCCCCCAGGGCACGTTGTTCGGCGCAAACGCGAGCGCCGGTGTCGTCAGCGTCGTTACCGCTCGACCGAGCGGGACGCTCGAGGGGCGCGGCGACGTCACGATCGCCGAGCATAACGAATATCGCGCGAAGGGCACGGTCTCCGGGCCGTTGACTGAGACTTTGCGTGCGCGTCTCACCGGCTTTTACAACGACGCTCAAGGAACGACATACAACGTTACGACGGGTCGCTTCGTTAACGGTGAGAAGAACTGGGGTGTGCGCGGAAAGCTCGAATGGCAGCCGACGTCCAATCTGACGCTGTTGGGAACCGTGGACTATCGGCGCGACACGTCGCTCTGCTGCGCCTCGACGCTGCTGTCGGCGGTGACCCCCGCAGTGATCCAGCTTTCCGCTCCGGTGGTTGCCTCCTATCACAATCGCCAGATAACCGAGAATGAGGAGACAACCGTCCGCGGGAGTCAACAGAGCTATACGCTACAAGGAGACCTTGATCTGGGTGGGGCGACGATAACCTCAATTTCTGCATATCAGCGGTATACGCTGGACGTGAACCAGCCGATCGACCGTATAAATTCCAATCCCGTCCCCTTCGTCGGCCGGGGCGCGCCATATTCGGCATACGATCTCAATGAGGGAATCGTTAAACTTGGCCAATTCTCACAGGAATTGCGGGTTGGCTCGAACGGCAATCGCAATCTCACCTATGTCGCAGGTGTCTTTTACGCGCATCTCAACCTTGAGCGACCGTTCGAACGCCGCCGCGCGATGTGCCCCGCGACCGCCGGCATCATCGGGCAACCCTGCCCCGTAACTCCGATATTCCAGTCGTCGCAGAGCGACTCGACTCTTATAACAGATAGCATTGCCGCTTTCGGGCAGCTCGAATATCGCGTTGCGGGTGGGTTTAAGCTGATCGGCGGCCTGCGCGTGCAGAACGAACGCGGCACCAACACCGGATACCAGCGGACTCCATCCGCGAACTTCCCCGGCACCGCCACGCTTCCCGGCCAGTTCAACGCAAGCGGCTCGAAGAGCGCCAACGATACCGCCGTAACGGGGAAGGCCGGCGCGCAATATGAGTTCAGCCGCAACCTGCAGACCTATGCGACCTATACCCGGGGCTACAAAGGCGTCGGCTATAACACGGAGACCACTACCGACTTCGCGAACCAGACCATTCTGGCGCCCGAGCATGTCAACGCCTATGAAGTCGGTTTGAAAGCGCGCACCGCTGACGGCAAGTTCACCCTGAACGCGGCGGCGTTTCTGGCCGATTACACCAATTTGCAAGTGCAAGCCAATCGATCTGACCCCGTTACGGGAACGAGCAGTTTCATCACCACCAATGCCGGTTCATCCCGCACCAAGGGTATCGAGCTGGAAGCCAATATCCGTCCGAGCCGCAGTTTCTCGGTCGCAGCCGCCTTCACCCTCGCCGATTCGCGGATCAACATCGATGGCCTGAATTGCCCGCTGCAGTTTCAGGCCGCCGCGGCTGTCATGACCGGGAAACCGATAAATATGTGCTATCGCACCGCGGCGGGTGCGACGCCGATCCAGAACCTGCGCAACGCCCAGTTGCCGTCCTCGCCCGAATATCGCGTGGTCGTCTCCCCTCGCCTCGACCAGAACATCGGATCGACCGGCTATGCCGCGTTCGCGCAAGTCGATATGAGCTTCCAGAGCAAGCAGCAGATGGCGCTGGAACAGGATCCGTTACTGATCCAGAAAGCCTATGCGCTGGTCAACGCCAGCATCGGCTTCCATCCGATCGATAACCGCTTCACCGCAACGCTGTTCGTCAAAAACGTGTTCAACACACATTACTTCACCTCGCTCGGTCACAATTCGCTGCTGGCGACGGCGGCCAACCCCAACGACGTTGTCGGCACATATAACAAGGATGCCGACCGCTACATTGGCGGATCGATCGGCTTCCGGTTCTGAGACGGTGGCGCGAACGCGTGTGCCGCGTTCGCGCCACCTACGTCGAATCGAGGGCTGCGACGGACGTTGGCGAACTGAGGGTTTCGCCGCAGTGCGGCGGTCAAACGGACCGAGCGCGGCGCGCCCTCGCCTCCCTTAACCGCAAAAGGAGTGGATCATGGCACGCATCATCGGCGGAATCGGCACCTCGCACGTCCCGACGATCGGGGTCGCCTATGATAAGGGGCGGCAGGCGGACCCAGCCTGGGCGCCCTTGTTCGACGGCTACAAGCCCGTCGCGAAGTGGCTCGCGGAAAAGCAGCCCCACGTGCTGCTGTTCTTCTACAACGACCATGCGACGACGATGTTCTTCGATCTCTACCCGACCTTCGCGCTCGGCGTGGGCGAACGCTTCCCCGTCGCCGATGAGGGCGCCGGACTGCGCGGCCTCCCCGACATTCGCGGCGACGTCGATTTTCAGGCGCATATCGGCGAGGCGCTGGTCAATGACGAGTTCGACATGGCGTTCTTCCAGAACAAGCCGATCGACCACGGCATTGCTTCGCCGCTGCCGTTGCTCTGGCCGCATGTCCCCGACTGGCCCGGCACGGTCGTGCCGATCGCGATCAACGTGCTGCAATATCCGCTGCCGACCGCGCGCCGCTGCTTCCGGCTCGGCCAAGCGGTGCGCCGCGCGGTCGAGAGCTACCCGCTCGATCTCAAGGTTGTCGTGGTAGGCACCGGCGGGCTCTCGCACCAGATCCACGGCGAGCGCACCGGCTTCAACAATACCGAGTGGGATCACCAATTCCTCGAGACCTTTCGCGACGATCCCGAAGCGCTGACCGGTCTGCGCCACGCCGACTGGGTCCGCCTGGGCGGCGCCGAGAGCGTCGAGCAGATCATGTGGCTGGCGATGCGCGGCGCGCTCGCACCCAGGCTGACCGAGATCCACCGCAACTATTACCTCGCCACCACCACCGCGATGACCGTCGTCGCGTACGAGGAAAGCGTTGCCGAGGCCGTCGCCACGCCCGAAGACGCGCTCGTCTGATGTTCACGCAGAACCCCCAGACCGTCGGCATCGCCGAACTGACCGGCACCTATGTGTTCGATTTGCGGACGTGCAACCGCACGCTCGCCTTCAACCGCTTCTTCTGGAACATGATCCGTCCCGAGGCGCGTGAGGCGTTCTGGACCGACGAGGAAGCCGCGATGCAGGCGGCGGGCCTCAATCCCGATGAAAAGGCATTGGTCCGCGCGCGCGACTGGCTCGGCATCGTCCAATACGGCGTCAATTTCTTCGTGCTCGAGAAATGGGCGCGCGTCGTCAAGACCACCAATCTCGAAGTCTACGCGATCATGCGCGGCGAGAGCTTCGAGGACTTCATGAACACGCGGCAGGTGCCCTGTTCGCGCTGAGTCGAACACTGCCCCAAGGGCAGGACTTGCCCTGAAGCGACCCCGGATTTGAATATTTTATGTAATCATTCCAAAAGATTATCTGCAATAAAACAGCCTCCTGCATTCAAATCGATCCATAGTTCGGTCGGATGTCCGCCATCCGACCGAAATAGGCTGCGTATCGTTAAAAGCCGAACCGTACCCCGATGCGATAGGCGCGACCGAGCAGATCGTAATAGGCGTTGTTGTTGATCGCGGGCAGCGGCGGGGCCTTGTCGAACGCGTTGTTGAGGACGAAATACACTTCGCTGCGCACTTTCTCGGAGCCGATGTTGAGGCTGGCGCCGAAGTTGACATACGTCACCGCCGGAATCACGTTGTTGCTGATGCTGTTGAACAGCGCCGGGCTGTAGCCGCTCTGGTCCGGGCCGATCAGCGCGTTGTTCTGGTGACTTTTGCTGATGTGGCGGATCTGCGCGTTCAGATCGAGCCGGCCAACCTTGTAATCGATGTTGCCGTTGACCTGCCAACTCGGCAACCCAGCCGAGCCACCGAACAGCGCACCGGTCTGCCCGGCGCGATTGACCCCGTTCGGATACAGCAACGACACGTCGAGCGACGAGCGGTATTCGATGACGTGCGTGGCCTGCGCCGTCAGTGCCAGCCGACCGGGCAGCTTGGCGCTGATCTCATCGAGCGGCTGCACATAGGAGGCGGCGATATCGAGGCCCTTGGTGCGGAACTCCGCGAAGTTCGCATTGGCGCCGTTCACGCTCAGGATGGCGCCGTTCACCAGATCGGCGTTCGCGAAGCTGATGAGCTGGCAATAGGGATTGCTCGCCGATGCGGCGCCGGTGCCGATGCAATTCTGGATGATCGTCGCCGGCGAGGTCGCGCCGATCGCGTTCGAGACCCTGATCCGGTAGAAATCGACCGATGCCTGGAAGCGGCTCAGGAAGCGCGGCTGGAAAACCACGCCAGCGGTGAAGGTATGCCCGATTTCAGGCGTCAGCTTCGCAGAGCCGCCGGTGATCGCGCTGTACGCATAGGCGGCCTGGTTGGCGAAAGCCGGACGAACGTCGGTCGCGGCGCCGTTGGTGAGCGGTGACGGCACTGATGCGACCGACGGAGTGAACAGTTCCGGCAGGGAGGGCGCGCGGATGTCACGCGACAGCGTCGAGCGGAACAGGATATCCTGAATCGGCTTCCAGGTAAGGCCGACCTTCCAGGTGCCGACCGACCCCGACGTGGTGTAGTTGGTATAACGCGCGGCACCGTTGAATTCGAGCGACTTGGTGAAGGATGCGTCCTTCAGGAGAGGGATGATGACCTCACCGTACACTTCCTTGACGGTCTGGCCGACGTGGGGCGAGTTCCGCGCCACGCGCGCGGCGAACAGCCCGGCCTGGCTGGTCGCATCGACGCTCGTCTCGAGCGTTTCGCGGCGGATCTCGACGCCCGCGCCGACCGTGACCGGGCCGGCCCAGAGCGATACCGGCTCGCCGCTGATGTTCGCCGATCCTTCGAGCAGCGTGCTGACCGTCTGTGCGCGGGAAGTACCGAACGCATAAGCATATGCCGCAGGCGAATAGCTCGCCTGGCCGAGGATGTTGATCGGCACGCAGCCATTGGCTGGCGTCGCCAGCGTCGAGCGGCAGGCGATCGACCCGATCGGCAGCCCGGAGGCGCCGACATTGGCGGCGGTGACGCGAACCGCATCGACCGCGTTGTTGAAATTGCCGGTGATGGCGGAGTTGGAGGTGAGCTGAACGCTCTTGTTGCGGCCGTAATTGCCGCTCACGTCCCATCGCCAACCGCTGCCGAAGGAGCCTTTCAGGCCTCCCGCGAAGCGCGTCGTCTCATTGGTGGTATCGAGGTTGGGCGGACCGAAATCATTGCCGAGATAGCCGATGCTCAACCCGCCCGCCGGCACCAGCGCGAGCTGCCCCGGCGTCAGCGCCTGTTGGAGATAGGCGTTGTCGCGGCGAATTGTGATGAAGGGTCCGGTGCCGCCGGTCGCGGCACGGATCTGCGCGCTGACATTGTGCGTGTAGACGTTCGAGTACAGGCCTTGCGCCCACACCGACACATGATCGCTGAAGTCATAGGTTACGTGACCGAGCAGATTGTAGCGCTCGGACGGCCCACGCAGCACCTGATATGGGCTGACGTTGCTACCACCGATCATCTGCGTCGCGATCTGGCCCTGATACGCGCCGGCGTCGAACGGCGCTGTGGTGGTCGCGCCATTCGGCCCGACCACGAATTGCAGATTGCGCAAAGCGACCGGATTGGTCGCGACCGTCGGGGTGATGAGTCCGCCAGTGGTGAGCGTGCCGAACGTCACGTTGTTCGCCACCAGATTGGCCGGAAGCCCGGCGGCACGGTTGGCCGGGAGCGACACCAGCGCAGCGTTCTGCCGGCCCCATGCGCGCTTGTCATTGAACAGGTCGGTGCCGTCGTTGTGCTGATACTCGCCGCCGACGACGATATGCCCCCTGCCGTCCGCGAAGCCGGTGCCGGCGGCGATCGAATCGTAAAATTCGCGCGCATCGTTGTAGCGGGTCGCGCCATATTGCGCGTTCGCCTTGATCCCTTGCAGCTTCGTGTTGAGCTGGAGGTTGACCACGCCAGCGACCGCGTCCGACCCGTAAGCGGCCGAGGCGCCGCCGGTAACGACATCGACCTGCTTGATCAACGCGGTGGGGATGATGTTGAGATCGGGAACGCCGGCGACCGTCTGGCCCGGCACGGTGACGCCGGGCAAGCGGAGACGATCGAGCAGCACGAGCGTGCGGACCGGCGTCAGGCCGCGCAGATCGACGTTGTTGGCGCCGACGTTGCCGATGCCACCCGATTCCGGCGCGGCGGTGCGGCGGAAGGACGGCACTTCATTGAGCACGTCGGCGACGTTGACGGCAGCGCGCTGTTCGAGCGTGGCGGCACCGACCACAACCGTCGGCGTTGGTGCGTTGAACCCCGCCCTGCCGATGCGGGAGGCGGTGACCACGATGTCAGCGACGTTCGCGTCATCGGGCGCGGCGGTTTGCATGACCGGACCGTCAGGGCCCCGAGGCGCTTGCGCCGCATCCGTGGGGGCCTGGCCGTCGGCGTTTGGAACGGGTGCGGCGGTTCCGCCAGCGGTCTGCGCCAGCGCAGGACTGACCAGACCGATGCCGGCCACGGAACACAACAGAAACAATCCTCGCTTCACACACCGTCTCCCTCATTACTGGTTTGACCAGCTTTATTGAATTGGACACTCTCAGAGGTGATTAGTCAAATCACTCTCACGAGTGTCTTATCATTTGTTTTTTGTATGGCTTGATAGCCGATCCGGGCGTTCAAGCCCGGCCACCTGCCCCGCCCTCCGTGTCATCCTCGCCTTTATCTGTACAGTTACGACGCCGTGCGACGCGCTTCGGGTGTCTTTTTATCTTTTCCCTAGGAATATTTTGCGCTTACTCGTATGCAGATGCATCGGTGACAGGCTGCGAGCGGATTCCCGTGCGCCACGACGGCAAAATCGGCACGTCAGAAAAATATTGAACTGGCCAATTATTTGCTATTGGCCTAATCAATCTCAGAACGTGCTGCGAAAGCATGGACAAGAGGAGAGCTGCGTGAGGCTATTATGGGCGTCTGCATCATGTGCCGCGTTATGTTGGAGTGTCGCCGCAACCGGCCAGACGCCCGACGCGCGACCGACCGTTCAGCTCAGCGATGGCTGGCGCTTCAAACAGGATGACGGGCTGCGTGGCGTCGAATCGCAAAGCTTTCGCGATGCCGACTGGGCCGTCGTCAGCGTGCCGCACACCTGGAACCGGGTCGGCTATTATCTTCCCGATCCGGCAACGCACCTCAACCAGCGCGAGACGATCAACAAGGCTCTGGGGATCGGCTGGTATCGTCTCGCCTTCACACCCTCGGCGGACCTGCGCGGCAAGCGCACCTGGCTGGAGTTCGACGCGGCCAGCCGCGTTGCGACGGTCTGGCTCAACGGCACGTTGCTCGGCACGCATCAGGGCGGGTTCTCACGATTTCGGTTGGACGCCACCGATGCGCTCCGCCCCGGCGAGCGCAATCTTCTGGTCGTCAAGACCGACAACACCAAGCCCGCCCCCGGCACCACCACCGCCGACACGCTACCGCTGAACGGCGACTTCTTCGTTCATGGCGGACTGTACCGCCCGGTGCGGCTCATCGCCACGGACCCGGTTCATGTCGACATGCTCGATGCCGGTGGCCCCGGCGTGTACGCGACGACGCAGGCGATCGACGGCGCGCACGCCACCGTCGGCGTCGAGGTCAAGCTGCGCAACGACGGCAGCGCCAAGGCGCCGGTACGGATCGTCACGCGGTTGATCGACGCCGCCGGCAACGTTGCCGCAGACGCCACGCAAACGCTCTCGCTCGCCGCGAAAGACGGGGGCAATGCGCGGCAGTCGCTCGCCGTGCCCAACGCGCATCTGTGGCAGGGCACCGCTGATCCGTATTTGTATCGTCTGTTGGTGGAAGTGCTCTCGGCGGACGGCCGGGTGCTCGACCGGGTCGATCAGGCCTTTGGTATCCGGCAAATGCGCTTCGACCCGGCGCGCGGGCTGTTCCTGAACGGCAAGCCCTACCCGTTGCATGGTGTCGGCTATCATCAGGACCGCGAGGGCAAAGGCTGGGCGATCGACGCGGCGGACACCGAACAGGACGTCGCGATCCTGCGGGAAATGGGCGCCAACACGATCCGCCTGACGCATTATCAGCATGGTCAACCGATCCACGATCTCGCCGATCGCTACGGCCTGATCGTGTGGGACGAAATCCCGCTCGTTTCGCAATGGACGCTGGGCGGTGCCAAGCAGGCATCGCCCGGCTTGCTCGCCAATGCGCGCCAGCAACTCACCGAGGAAATTCGCCAGAACGGCAATCACGCTTCGGTGGCGAACTGGGGAATCGCCAATGAGGTGGATTTCGGCAATTCGCTTCCGGCTTTCCTTGCCGGCGCGACCGGAACGCCGCCTGACCCCATGCCGCTCCTGCGCGATCTCAACACGCTGGAGCATCAGCTCGACCCGAGCCGGCCGAGCAGCCTTGCGACATGCTGCGAAGGCCGGCTGTTCGCAGCCGGCGTCGACGTACCTGTCACCGCCCCCGCCGCCGATCTGGGCGGCGCGAACCGCTATTTCGGCTGGTATTACGGCAGCCCGAGCGATCTCGGCCCGGCGCTGGACGCGCTTCATGCCAAACGGCCGGATCAGCCGCTCGCCGTGACGGAGTTCGGCGGCGGCGGCGCGACGACCGTTCACACCGACAACGTGCTGGGCGGCCCGGTCGATTCGCGTGGACGGATGCAGCCCGAGGAGGTCGAGAGCTGGATTCACGAAGGCAATTGGGCGGTGCTGGCGAGCAAACCCTATCTGTGGGCAAGCTGGCTGTGGGCCGGTTTCGATTTCGCCAGCACCGTCCGGCAGGAAGGCGACGCGACGGACATCAATACCAAGGGTCTGGTGACGTTCGACCGCAAGGTCCGCAAGGACGCCTATTATTTCTACAAGGCGAACTGGTCGGCAACGCCAACGGTCCATGTGACGGGCCGCCGCTATGTCGATCGCGCTTACGCGACCACCGAGGTGCGCGTGTACAGCAACGCGCCGAGCACCGAATTGCGCGTCAACGGCAGGTCGATCGGCACGCTGGCGGCATGTCCGCAGAAGATCTGCATATGGCCGGCAGTGCGGCTGGCGAGCGGTGCAAACCAGGTGGTCGCGCGCGGCGCGTTCCCGCAAGGGCCGATCGAGGACACGATCGCGTGGCACGTCGGCGACGATGTCGCGCGCGCCGTTCGGATCGACAGCGGCGCGCTGGTCGCGGGGGCCAGTGCCACCGGGCATTTCGGCTCCGACACGTTCTTCACCGGCGGCGCGGCGGCGACGGTCGACAAGCCAGCCGATTATGGCAAACCGACCGTCGCCACCCCGATCGCGGGCACAGCCGACGGCGCGATCGCAGCGACCTATCGCAAGGGCGACTTCGCGTATCGGGTGCCGCTCGACGACGGGCGCTACACGGTGACGCTCACCTTCGTGGAGCCATCCGCGAACCCCGGCGAGCGGATTTTCGACGTCCTCGCCAATGGCGTTCCCACGCTGCGCGCGCTCGACGTGGCGAAAGCCGCCGGTGCGCCGTTGACCGCGCTTCGCCGCAGTTTTCCGGTCACGGTGCGCGGCGGACTGCTCACCCTGGCGTTCCGGCCGAGCAAGGGCGAAGCGATCGTCTCAGCAGTCGAGGTTGCACGATGACATTCCATCCGATGACGCAAACGATGCGCTGGTTCGGCCCCGCCGACCCGGTGGCGTTGCGGGATATCCGGCAAGCCGGTGCTACCGAGGTGGTCACCGCGCTCCACGACGTCCCCAATGGCGCGTTATGGACTGACGAGGCGATCGGAGCGCGCAAGGCCATGATCGAGGCCGCCGGACTCGGCTGGACGGTGGTCGAAAGCCTGCCAGTCCACGAGACCATCAAGACCGGCGGTGATGGTTACGATCACCTGATCGAAACCTATCAGGCCAGCCTGCGCAACCTTGCCGCGAACGGCATCACCGTCGTCACCTACAATTTCATGCCGCTGCTGGACTGGACGCGGACCGACCTCGCCTGGGAATTACCCGACGGTGCGCGTGCGCTGCGCTTCGAGCTGGAGGCGGTTGCCGCCTACGATGTTCACATCCTGCGCCGGCCCAATGCGGAGCGGGATTATACCGCGCCGATCCTCGCCGCCGCCGAGCGACGTTTCCACGCGATGAGCGCGGATGATCGTACCCGCCTGGAACGCACGATCATCGCCGGGCTGCCGGGCAGCGAGGAGCATTTCACCTCCGCCCAATTCCTGCGCGCGATCGAAACCTATGCCGATATCGATGCGCGAAGCCTGCGTGATCGTCACGTCGCGTTCCTGGAGGCGGTGTGCCCGGTGGCCGAGGAGGTCGGCATTCGACTGGTCGTTCACCCGGACGATCCCCCTTTTCCGATGTTCGGACTGCCGCGCGTAGTGAGCACCGAGGACGACGTCGCGCAGCTCTTCGCGCGGGTGCCGAGCCAGGCCAACGGGCTGTGCTTTTGCGCGGGCTCGTTCGGGGTGCGCCCCGACAACGACCTGCCGGGAATGGTCGAGCGGCTCGGGAGCCGGATCGGCTTCCTCCACCTCCGTTCGGTCCAGCGCGAGCCCAATGGCGCTTTCCACGAGGCCGCGCATCTCGAAGGCGATGCGAACATGCCGGCCGTGGTCGCTGCGGCGGTCGCGCTGTCGGCGCGCGAGCGGCGCTCGATCCCGATGCGGCCCGACCACGGGCATCAGATGCTCGACGATCTCGCGCGCACGACCAACCCCGGCTACTCGCTGATCGGCCGGATGCGTGGGCTTGCCGAGTTGCGTGGGCTGGAGCGCGGGATCGCGTCGGCGCGGCGCGCGGCAACGGCTGCCACCGCATCGTAAGAGATATCGTAAAACCATAAAATCCCGAGGAGAGTTGCCCTTGAAGAGTTCATTCCGCGCCGCGCCGCTTGGCCTTCTCGCGCTCGCGCTCGCCCTTGCCGCGTTGCCGGCGCCAGTCTTGTCTCAGGGCCAGCCCGCCGCACCCGTCGTCGCGATCGACGCGGGGCGGCTCGATGGTATCAAGACGGCGTCGGGGGTGGATGCGTATCTCGGCGTGCCTTATGCGGCGCCGCCGGTGCGCGATCTGCGCTGGCGCGATCCGCAGCCGGTACGGGCGTGGCCCGGCACCTATCATGCGGACCGGTACGGCCCGCAATGCATGCAGCCGCAGCGGAACCTCAACACCAACCAATATTCGGGCGCCGAAGTCACCAGCGAAGACTGCCTGTACCTCAACGTCTGGGCGAAACCCGGCACCAAAAAGGCGCCCGTGATCGTCTTCCTCCACGGCGGCGGCTTCTTCATCGGGTCCGGCGGGATGCCGCTTTATGGTGGAGAGGCGGTGGCGCAGCGCGGCGCGGTGTTCGTCAATCTGAACTACCGGCTCGGCGTGCTCGGCTTCCTGGCCGACGCCGATCTGTCTCGCGAATCGCCGCACAAGACATCGGGAGATTACGGATTTCTCGATCAGATCGCCGCGCTCAAGTGGGTCAAGCGCAACATCGCCAGATTCGGCGGCGACCCGGACAACGTGACCGTCGCCGGCCAGTCGGCGGGGTCGATGTCGGTGCTGGCCTTGCAGGCGAGCCCGCTCGCGCGCGGGCTGTTCCAGCGCGCGGTCGGCATGAGCGGGGCGTTGATCGGCGGTGCCGGCCCGGCGGCGATGCGCTCGCTGACCGAGGGCGAGCGGGACGGCGAACGCTATCGTCAGGTCATGAAGTTCGGCAGCATCGCCGACATGCGACGCCTCTCCGCAGATCGGCTGATCGTGCCGCGCACGCCCGGCTCGCCCGGGGTCGGCCCAGTCCAGGACGGCTATGTGCTACCCGCCCCGATCGATTCGATCTTCGCGCGCGGCGAGCAGAACGATGTTCCGCTCCTGCTCGGCTTCGCCAAGGACGAAGCGCTCGGCGGTTTCGGCCCCATCAAGGATCTCGCCGATTACCGCGCCCGCGCGGCCGCACGATTCGGGGATCGCGCCGACGCCTTCCTGAAACTGTACCCAGCCTCGAGCGATGCGGAGGCGCGCGCGCAGGCGCATCTCGCCGACCGCGACGCGACGATGGTCGCGGCGATGAAGGCGTGGGCGACGGCGCAGGGCGCGCGCGGCCGCGCGCCGGTCTATTCCTACATGTTCGCGCACCCGCATTCCTATGCGGCGGGCGTGACCTTCCCGGACCTCGATCCGGCGACAGCGGGTTCGTACCATACGTCGGAAGTGCCGTTCTGGCTGGGTACGCTGGACAGCTTCAACCTGTACCGCAAGACACGCGACTGGTCGGCTGCGGACCGGGCGTTCAGCCGCGAGATGCTCGATTCGCTGGTGGCTTTCGCTCGTACCGGCAAGCCGGACACCAAGGCGCTGCGCTGGCCGATCTTCCAAGCGCAGCAGCCGCGCTTGCTGGAACTCGGAACGCCGGTGCGGACTGCCGACTGGCCGAGCGCGGATAAGCTCGCGTTCTTCACGAGCCTGCCGCCGCGCCCAACGGCGCCGGGCGCGCTGCGGGACTGAGGTGGGCCACCTCGCCTAGCGCTCCCGCATAGCCGACATGAGGATCGAGCAGGAGGAACTGGCCTTCGACCAGCGCTGCTACAGCACCGACGATCTCGTCCATGCCAACAGCGCCCAGACCATGCGCTTCCCTCTTTCGCAAAAATCCGCACCGTCGACATCGAGATTGCGGTTCTCGATGTCACGCCACAACCTCTGCGATTCCGCGTAAGCGAAAACGCCAGGGGAGGCCGATGACATGCCCTTCGTCTGCAACGATCCGGCCTGCCCCTGCGATGAACGCGATGAAGCCCGTACCCTTCACAAAATCGTCGATGTACTGTCACTCCTTCGTGAAAATCGGGCGCTGAAATCGCGGCGGAACTGGCAATGGGGGATTAAAGATATCTGCCACGGTTCGGCCTGACATGGCGCGGGCCGCATGATAGTCACCAAAGTATGTTCGAGCAGTTCCTCACTCCCGCTTATCTGCCCTTTGCGATCACCTTCGTTGTCATGATCGGCATCGGCTTGATTGAGGCGGTCGGCTTGGGACTCGGGCATCTCAATATCGACGGAAACTCCGGCATCGAGGGACATCAAGGCGTGCTCGACTGGCTGGGACTCGGCAGCGAATTGCCTATCCTGATCTGGCTGACCTCACTGCTCGGCTGTTTCACGATCGTCGGCATCGCCATACAACAGGGCGCGACGGCAATGTCGGGGGGGCCATTGCCGTGGGGTGCGGCATCGGGCTGCGCGTTGATTGCGGGCGGTTTGCTGAACACGCTCGCCGCCAGCGGTCTCGCGCGAATCATGCCGGGGTTCGAGACGACGGTGATCTCGACGGATGACCTGCTCCGCCGCCGTGGCACAATTTTGGAGGGCACGGCTCGTCGCGGCGCACCGGCGCGCGCAAAGGTGCTCGATCACCATGGCCAAGCCCATTTCATCATGGTCGAGCCCCATGATGATGCCGACGCGATCCCGGCTGGCGAAACCGCGCTGATCGTTCGACGCGAAGGCAAAGTGTTCTTTGTGGTGCCCGACGAAAACAGACTTCTTCAATCCATCTGAGACATATCGATTTCGGCTTCCCGAGGAGGGTATCATGCCTGCAGCACTTGTGAACGTACTGATTTATGCGGGAATCGTTCTGTTTTCGCTCGTCGTGATCGGTATCATCCTGACACGTCTTTATCGCCGCGCGACCAAGGACGTGGCGCTCATCCGCACCGGCTTTGGTGGCGAGAAAGTCGTGCTGAACGGCGGCATCATGGTCATACCCGTTCTTCACGAGTTGATGCAGGTTCGCCTGACAACGGTGAAGCTCGAGGTATCACGCCTCAACAAGGATGCGCTGATCACGCTCGACAAGTTGCGCGTCGATGTCGTGGGGCTGTTTCATATCAAGGTGAAGCCCGACGCTGAATCGATCGCCGCCGCAGCGCAGACGCTGGGCGATTCGGTCAACAGCCCCGACGCTGTCAAATCGCTGCTCGACGGCAAGCTCGTCTCCGCGCTGCGCTCGGTAGCCGCCACGATGACGATGGAGCATCTTCACGCCAACCGCGCCGACTTCATCCAGAAAGTCCAGGAGGCGCTGATGACCGATCTGGACATGAACGGCTTTCAGCTCGAGTCCGTCAGCATCACCCACTTCGACCAGACCGCGTTCGAGCATTTCAACGAGAACAATGCCTTCGATGCCGAGGGATTGACCGTTCTCACGCGCACGATCGAGGAGCGCAAGAAGATCAGAAACGACATCGTCGCGACCAACCGCGTAGAGATCGAGCAACGCAACCTGGAAGCGAACAACCAATCGCTCGAGATCGCGCAGGCCGCAGAGCAAGCGCGCCTCACGCAGGAACAGACTTTGTCTGCGCGCCGTGCGGAACAGGCCACGGCCATCGCAACTGCGGAAGCCGAGCAGACGCGCCTCGCGGAGATTGCGCGGATCACCGCCAGCCAGGCCCAGACCGTCGCCCAGACCGAGGCCGACAAGATCATTCAGACGGCAACCATCGCGCGAGATGGCGCAATTCAGACCGCGACGATCGAGCGGGACCGTACCATCGAGATCGCGCGGATCACGACGGCGGTACAAACGGCCCAGAAATCCGAAGAGGAATCGACTGCAACCGCCGCTGCCAACGAGGCGCGCGCGCTGGCTGTTCGCGCCGAGGAGAGCGTCGCCACCGCCAAGGCGACTGAGATCGCCAACCGCAACAAGAATGTCGCGGTCATCGCCGCTACCCAGCGCGCGCAGGAAGAAGCCGTCCAGATCACCGTCGCTGCTACCGCTGAGAAAGAAGCGGCGGAAGCCCGCGCCATTGCGCTGCGCACGGAGGCGACCGCAGAGGCAGATGCCGAAAAGGCGCGTGCCGAGGGTCGCGATGCTGCGTTCAAGGTCGATGCCGCCGGTCAGGCCCTTCTCAATGAAGCGACAAACCTTCTCAGCGACGCGCAGACCGCGCTGCTAATTCGTAAGGCAATGTTGGATGCGCTTCCTGCGATCATCGCCGCAGCAAGCAAGCCGATGGAAAATATCGACAGGATCAGCATCCTCGATGCCCGCGGGTTACACGGTGAAGCAGCAGGCGCCGATGCGGCTGGAAGCGCAGGCCAGACCAACCTCGCCGATGCCGCCGTCGCAGCGGCGATGCGCTACCGCGTCGGTGGCCCGTTGATCGATGGTCTGATGGCCGAACTGGGCATGACCGGCGGGTCACTTAACGGCATGCTGGCGGGCAGCTTACCAGATGGCGCGCCCGTCGACTCGGCGCGCAAGCCGTCCACCGCGCTAAACGGCGGGACGGCTGCGAGCGACGTCACCCCAGCCTGAGGCCGTTCCCCAACCTGTCATCCATCATGCGCCTCGGTCCGCTATACGAATGCGGAGGCGACGATCGCGTGCGATCGCGGCTTGAAAGCCGCCGCGACACCTAGTGCACTGATTCAGAGGGAAGATGCAGGCAGTCTGGCGAGCTTGTCGAGGATTTGAGCGGCGGACTTGGTCCAGACGAAGGGCTTTGGGTCGGCGTTGTGTTCCTTGAGGTAGCGATTGATGG